>CAZXCP010000017.1:0-44336 GCA_964639355.1 uncultured Ignavibacteriaceae bacterium | reverse complement strand
TTAAGCCAAGAATTTCTCTGCCTAACACTTTTTGTTTAATTAAAGGATGCACACCAAGTTCAGCGATAGGAACAGATAATGATTTTTTATTTCGAAGAGTATTAAGAAAGTTTTGTATGTCGGGTTTTATAATCATAATATTATATCAACTTTAAAACAAAAAGGCTCAGGAAAAACTCCTGAGCCCCTAACAAATAATTAACTTTTTACAGTCTCTTTGGACCTGCTTTTTTTACTTCATCAGAACAACCTTTTTCAAAGAGCTTAAAGTTTTCATTGAATCTTGCTGCAAGAGCATCGTATTTTTTCCAGTACTCGTCTTTGTTTCCCCAGGAATTTGATGGTTCAAGAACATCTTCCGGTACATCAGGACAGCTGAGCGGTACTTCAAATCCAAACAGTTTGTCTTTTCTGTACTTGACGTTATCAAGCTTTCCGTCCAAAGCGGCGTTTAATAGATTTCTGGTATGACGAATGCTTATTCGCTTCCCTACTCCGAATCTTCCGCCAACCCAGCCTGTGTTAACAAGCCATACGTTTGCGTTGTGCTTCAACATTCTTTCCTTTAGCATTGCTGCATATTCAAATGGATGACGCACCATAAACGGTGCACCAAAGCAAGCGCTAAATGTTATCTGAGGTTCAATTCCCAATCCTATTTCTGTTCCTGCAATTTTAGATGTATATCCGCTTATAAAATGATACTGTGCCTGTTCCGGACTCAATCTTGCGATCGGAGGCATTACGCCGGATGCATCACAGGTTAAGAAGATAATATTTTTAGGATGTGAATTGACATAACCATCCGGAACAATATTCGGAATGAACTCAAGTGGATATGAACATCTCGTGTTCTCTGTTATATGATCATCATCCAGATCAATATTTCTGCTTACCGGATCGAATACAACATTCTCCAAAATTGTTCCGTACCTTCTTGTAGTAGCATAAATTTCAGGCTCGTGTTCAGCAGAAAGACGAATCACTTTCGCATAACAACCGCCTTCAAAATTAAATACTCCGTTATTACTCCAACCATGTTCATCATCGCCAATAAGCAATCTGTTAGGATCGGCAGACAAAGTTGTTTTACCTGTTCCGCTGAGTCCGAAGAATAAAGCAACGTCCCCTGTCTTTCCAACATTTGCGGAACAATGCATAGGCAGTACATCCTGAAATGTAAGCAAGAAATTAAGCACAGTGAAAATAGATTTTTTAATTTCACCGCCGTAGAGTGAATTGGCAATAATTGCGGTTCGCTGCTCAAAGTTAAGAATTATTGCAGTTTCTGTTCTGGTTCCGTCGATCGCCGGATCAACTTTGAATCCTGATAAGGTAAGAACGGTAAAGTCCGGCATAAATTTCTTAAGTTCATCCCTGTTGTCTGTAGTGATAAACATATTTCTTGCGAACAAACTGTGCCAGGCTTTATCAGTTATAATTCTTATCGGCATTCTGTATTCCGGATCTGCACCTGCATAACAATCCTGAACGAACAACTCCTCTCCCTGGCAGAATGACTGAATTCTGCCCATAAGTTGATTAAATTTTTCAGCGGAGAAAGGACGGTTATACACTCCCCACCAGATATTATCCTTTGTGCTTTGTTCCTGAACTACGAACTTGTCGGCAGCAGCACGTGCAGTATGCCTGCCTGTATTAACAACAATTGGTCCCTGTTTACTAAGTTTACCTTCATTTCTGAAAATGATTTCTTCATAAAGTGCTTCATCGGGTAAATTCCAGAACACCCTGTCGAGATCGGTTAAACCCTGATTCTTCAGTCTGAAATCCGAGGCAAGCTCCATTGCCTGTTTTGTTGCGGGAGTATTGAATTCTAAATATTTCATGACCAATCCCTCACTAATTTTCTGTCGCCAATATAAAGTTCATTTGGAGAATTAGGATCAAGAGCCCATTTCATTCTTTCAATTCCTTCCTGGATATCTTTAATGCCTCCGCAGTAACTAAGTCTTAAGAAACCATCTAATCCGAATTCTTTTCCGGGTACTGTAAGAACCTGAACCTTATCGATCAGAAATTCGGAAAGCTTGTTTGAATCTTTTTCATATGCTGAGAAATCGGCAAAGCAATAAAATGTTCCATCCGGTTTTGTTACTCTAACACCTTCGAATGAATTAAGAAGATCAATCATCACATTGCGATTGTTTTCGAGTGTGACTCTAAGGCTTTCAACTCCGGATTGGATACCGTTCAGTGCACCAACTGCAGCTTTTTGAAGTACCACGGAAGGACCCGATGTCTGATGTCCCTGAATATTACTCATCGCTTCGATTACTTTTTTATTACCAATGGCCCATCCTATTCTATAACCGGTCATTGCATATTGTTTGGATACACCATTTATTACGACAAGCTTTGAATTTTCATCTTTCTTTTTTGTGTAATTGTAACAGTTGATTGGTTTTCTTCCATCAAATATCAATCGATGATAAATGTCATCCATGATTAACCAGATGTCTTTCTTCTCACAAAACTCTACAACATCGGCAATGAAGTCTTCAGAATACATGGCACCGGTGGGATTGTTAGGACTATTAATTATAACACATTTTGTGTATGATCCTACACGGTCTTCAATATCTTTAAATCTTGGATAGAATGATCCATCTTCGGGAAGTGCAGGAACAGGTATAGCTCCGATCAATCTTGCCATATCAGGATAACTAACCCAATAAGGAGCCGGAAAAATCACCTCTTCCTGAGGATTAAGAATTGCCTGAAGCGCAACCATAATTGCCTGCTTGGCGCCGCCTGATGCAATTACGTGTTCGGGTTTTACCTTTCTTTCATAATACTCTTCAGTGTAACGGATTATTGCCTGTTTAAGTGCGGGAATTCCGTCTGCCGGTGCATAACGGACTTCACCTGAATTTAGTAATCCAACAGCAGCAAGCATTGCATCCATCGGAGCTTTACTTTTTGGTTCTCCGCCTCCGAGGTGAATTACGGGATCACCTTTTTCTTTTAAAATGGCGAATTTCTCATTCAACTTGAGAGTCGGAGAGGCTTTAATCGATTTGGCTATTAAACTTAAACTCATAGGAACCCCTGTATAAAGTAATAAAATATTTACACTTGTAAATTATTTTTAGTATTGATGATAAGCAAGAAAAAGTAAGTGAATAAATGAAACAATTCGGGAGTAATTAACGTTTTTTGTAATCCCTTCACATATTATTTTAATATTCAATAGCAGTTTATCGGAAAGATGATTGGATGAAAAAAATATTACTGCTTTTTGAAGTTCTGCATTGCAAAAACAATCGTAAAAATTTCCAGGACAAGAAACAATAAGTACATTATAATTACCAACAGCACTGTACCTTCAGCCCAGACTATATTTCCAACAACCATCATGGCAAAAGCAATAGTTGAAATAAAGATTAGTAAAACCGCAGGAATCAAAATGAACCTGGACTCATATAAAAGGAAAATAATAATCAAAAGGATTAGCAATACTGGCAAAGCAGTAACCATAATCATTTCATCGGGTTCGAGGAATGTAATAGCAAGTAATAAAATTAGTAGTAAAATATGAATTCCGGTTAAGAGCTTTTTAAGAAATGGATTATTCAATTTTATCCGAATTTTCGCTTTAATGCTTCCTGTACAATTGGCGGAACAAAATTGCTGACATCACCATGCAGAGATGCAACGTTTCTGATAACTGTTGAGTTAAGGTAAGTATATCGCTCGTGAGGCATTAAAAAAATTGTAGTTATATCACCGGAAAGTTTTCTGTTCATAAGTGCCATCTGAAACTCAAATTCAAAATCACTTATTTGTCTTAAACCTCTGACTATAGCAGTTGCGCCAACTTGCTTTGCGTGCTGCACTAATAACCCGTCAAAGGAATCAATAATTACTTTAGAGCTGAATTCTTTCAATGAGACCGTAAGCATTTCCACACGTTCTTCGGTTGTAAATAGAGGCTTCTTGGAAGGATTAATGGCAACTGTAACTACTACTTCATCAAATAAGTCTACTGCACGTCTTACAATATCAATATGTCCATAAGTAACCGGATCGAATGTACCCGGATAGATTACTTTTTTCATACTGTCTCTTTCTTTTGAATAATTGATGATTAAATATAAAAAGAATATTTGACGTGTAAAATTTTGGCTTGTGACTGATTGGATTGAAATTTTGATAACCTTAGTAAAAAGGTATTAGGGTGTAAGGAATTAATTTTCTAATAATAAATGTTATTTCTGATTATAACTGATACAACGTAAAATCCATCAATCAAAAATTTTGATTGAGCAAAATTTATGTTTTTTGTTAACCGATTATACTACTTAAACCCTATCCCCGATTCCCTGCACCAAAATTACAATAATCAATGATGATGTGCTTCAACTACTAAACCTGACGGAAATTCTTTTAGGTCGATGATTTTTACAACCTCAAGAGTCTGAGTATTTATTATTCCAAGTGTTCCGTTGTTGCCTTCACCACTAATTTTAATTTTAGGTTTGTATAGTCCATCGAGGTTTCTGCTTGATACGAACAAATAATCATCGTGAGGACTAAGGTCACACCCATGCAGCATATTAAATCCGGGATGTGAAATTCTTCCCGTTCGTGACCATGTATTCCCGTTTTTTTCAACAACATCAACAGTACTCATCATCATGGTTGCCACATAGATTTTATTTCCGTCAGTTGAAACAGCTATATGCATTGGCATATGGTTTACTTCAACCGAAGTTATTACCTGCTCTGTCTGAGTATCAATAACTATCAACTGATGAGTACCCATACCGGAGATATATAAATATTTACCATCTGGAGATATCATTGCTTCCATTGGTTCTGTACCATTTGGAAGTACTATATCATCTACAAACTCATTTGTTTCTGTATCAACAATGCTGATCCTGTCCTTGGTAAGATTTGCTACATATAGTTTTTTATTATCAGGTGTTAAAGCGATTGCATGCGGAACGCCGGTTACAGGTAAGCTTATCTCTTTGAGTATGTTCATGTTGTCAAGTGCAACTGCAAATACACTATTATAGATTCCGGGTGAAGTGGAAGATCTGGAAACGTAAGCGACTGTCCCCTGGGAATTAATTTGAATCATACCGGCACGTTCGATTCCATTGGTTTCACCAACAATGATATTATCAGATTTTCTGATTTTCAAAAACTTATTTGCAGATATTAATGTAACGTAAAAGTATTGCCCGCTTTCTTTTACCATATGCGGAGCATCTATAGTAGGGTTGAAATCAACATTTGCGATTCGTGAAACAACCCAGCTATCACCATCAACGACTGATACAATGTCGCTTCCCTGGTTGCATACAAATACCCTGTAAGTTGAATTTGAAAAAGGCACAACACCATTAAAATCTCTGGCTCCCTGATCTATCCAGTCTTTAATAATATTTATTCTGTCTTCACTAACATTAACACTTTGATGCGAACCGGAAGGTGTAACATTTCCTTTAAGAAGCTGGTAAAGCAGGCTCTTTTCAGAACTAAATGGAATAACTACTTCACCGCCAAAACCTGTTCCTTTGTCCGGATCGCGATTAATAGCGCCTTTCATAAGCAGAGAGTGGGATTCAGTCGAAAGTCCGCCGGCAGGATTGGTACCACCGTGACAGCCCGAAGTTGCACAAGTTTTTACCAGCACTTCAGCAACTGCTACTCTTTCATAGCCATTATTCTCAAGATCAACAACTGGTCCCTGAACATCTTCGCTGCATGATATGAATACTGCTAATACTAAAACAGATATAACTATAATAAAAAACTTTTTCATATATAACTCTTATCTTAATAAATTCATTTTGATTGTCTTAGATAAATTACCCGCCGTAATATGAGCAAAGTATACACCGGATGAATGATTGGTTGCATCAAACTCTACATTGTAAACACCAGCAGATTTAGTCTCATTGATAAGTTCCGCAATCACCTCGCCTAATGCATTATAAACTCTAAGTGTTACAAATTCTGTAGCCGGTAAATTAAATTCAATTGTAGTAGATGGATTGAATGGATTTGGATAATTCTGGTTTAAAACAAATTGTGATATAGTGGTAATATCAACAGTTACTTCATCTGAATAACTAAAATCACCGCTAAAATCGACTTGTTTTAATCTGTAAACATATGTTCCAATCTGCAAATTTTCATCGAGATAGTTATAATTATTTGTTAAAGTTGTACTTCCGTTGCCTTCAACGAATCCGACTGTAGTAAACCAGTCACCAGACTTCCTCTGAATTTCAAATCCAAAATTATTTATTTCAGAAGAAGTTGACCAACTAAGTGTAACATCCTGATTAATGGCAGAAGCAGTGAATGCACTTAATTCAACCGGTAAGGGATCATTAAATTGAAGCACATACAGACCAGTTTGTATATCCGAAATTAATGTCAATCCTGATGGTAAATATGGATAGCAGCCCCATGCACCATTGTAAGTACCTGAGTTGGATGGATATGTATCATAGTGCCCGGCAAGTATTGGGTTAGATGGATCAGAAATATCTAAAACGACATAGCCTTGCTTATAATAAGATATATGCGCGTAATTTCCTTTAACAAAAAGATTATGAACAGGATCGCTGCCCGTACTGCCTGTCATCTGCCATGATGGTATGACAAGGTCCCAGCTCGATCTGTCTTGAAGATCCCAAACCGTAATATCTCTTACATCAAATTCCTCAGTTCCGATAAAGTATCTTTTGTCTTCAGTCATCCAGCCGCTGTGTGCATAAATACCGGGCAGTGCCGCAGAAACGGAAATCAATTGCGGATTACTTTTATTTGAAATATTTATTAAATCATATGTACTTTCTGCCATTGCAACAACTGTATCGTTCCATACATACACATCGTGTATATATCCGCTCTGAGAATAGTAAGCAGTTCTCACCGGGTTTACAGGATTAGATAGGTCAAGTATATGCATTCCTCCCCCTCCATTTGTTCCAACCACAAAAGCAAAACCATTATCAATAAAAATATTGTGCGCTCTGGAAAACCATGTAGTTATTGTGTTAACCAAAGTTGCTGAGTTAGGTAATTGAGAAAGATCCACTATCTGCAATCCATTGCCTGTACTTGTTCCTTCAGTTACAATATAGGCATAATGACTGTGAACTTTAATATCTCTCCATATAGAATTAGGACCCGGAATGAAAGCAGCCTGAACAGGGTTAGAAGGATTAGACAGATTTATAATAGATGTACCGTGTTGTGTACCCAAAAGCGCATATTCTGTACCACTTTGATCAACATATCCCCATATATCATTGTAACCAATTGATGGATATTGATTGAGATTTGATACAAGTTGAACATTTAGTTGTGCAAATAAACTGACTGAACAAAATACTCCTAATAAAAGTGATTTGAATTTCAATACGTTCTCCTTAATTGTTAAATAAAAATTACTCCTGTTTTCTATTTATGAAACAGAAAGATGAGTTGCAAAAAAGTTTTATTGTAATTAGTGCAGCTTATTTTAAATAAGTTACTTTATGGACAAATTTAGCTTCATCTGTTAGCAACAAGATGAAGTAATGCCCGGCAGGAAGAGAAACGTAGCTATCGTTCGTGCCATCCCACGCGAAAAGATGCTTCCCGGCATCAAGAAATCCTGAATATATATCCTTAACTTTTTCCCCAAGCAAATTAAATATCTTTACATCAGCTGAACCTGAAGATTCAAGACTGATAACAATATTTACATTTGGATTAAAAGGATTGGGAAATGATTCAATCATTGAAAAGCTGACTGGATTTATTTCATCATCCTTAACATTGCTTACAGATAAGTTGCGGTAAAAATATAAACCACCTTTTACATTTCCAAGTATTAAATCATGGTCTGAATCATTGTCAATATCAATAAAGGCTATTGTTGAGTATCCTCCAAAGTTCTGATTAAGAAACTGATCAGTGCTTTGATTCCATTCTGGCTGCTCTGAAGTACCTGTGTTAATATAATGGAATATGTCGCCATGCCTGCTGCCTGAGAAAAGTTCAAGCTTACCATCTCCGGAATAATCAATAAGTACAGGTGTGGAATTATCTCCTACATCTAATCCTGCAAAATAATCCGGAACGAGTTCAAAGGAATAACTGCTCTGATTACCGGTATTTTTGTAGAGAAAAAATCTGCCGTTAAATGCACCAATAACCAGGTCAAGATCGCCATCTCCATCAATATCAATAAGAAACGGTGTAGCGGAAGTTCCAATATCAATAATGGACTGATTCACATCTACTAAGTCTGCAACATATATAAATTGTGCATTGAATTTATTTCCATCATTGCGGTAATAAGAAATCCTTCCGTCAAATTTTCCAATTAAAAGATCATAATCACCGTCGGCATCCAGATCACCAAAAGCCGGTACAACCGAAAGATCTGATTGAATACCTGCAAATAAAGAATCAGTGTAAACAAAAAGTGGATTTGACGCAGACCCTTCATTATTAAAGTAGTATAAGGAACCTGTCGGATTATTTAATGAACCAATAAACATATCAAGATCGCCATCACCATCTATGTCGACAAATACTGGATGACTGTTATTGCCTGCATCCAGAGTATAAAGAAAATCATTTGTAATTTTTATATGATCAGGAACCTGTGATGTGCCGGTATTTTCAAAATACATTAATGATTGAGGTACGGTGGGATCGAATAAGACTGAAACAAACATATCCAGATCTCCATCTCCATCTATATCAACTAACCGGGGCATATTAAAGCCGCTTGTCCAAACACTATCCGCATTAATGGGATATACATTTGATACAAGCTGTATAACTGGTTCGGAAGGAGTGCCCTGGTTTTCCAAAAAGTATAAACTCTTACTGAAGAAATCCCCCCATATCAAATCCATATCACTATCACCATCGATATCGCCAAAGTCAAATGAACTTGAGCCGTGTCGTAAATCTTCACCTCCGCCGATAATAAGAATATTCTGCCAGAAGTTCGTTATAAATCTGAAGTTGAAATTTTCTGCACTGCCGATGTTCTCATAATAGGTAACCGTACCGGCAGAGTTTCCGGAAATAAAATCAAAGTCACCGTCAGAATCGATGTCTACAAAAACAGGATTACTTCCGAATTCACTTAATATGGGATTGCCCTTATCATCTTTCAATGTATCCTGCTCAACAATAAATAAAGGTAATTCCTGAGTACCAACATTTCTTAAGAAACTCACATACTCTGAATTTCCCGTGAACAGGTCATAGTCTCCATCATTATCAATATCCAGAAAGAAAAACCAATCAGAAAAAAATAAACCCGGGATAGTGTCAGTGCTCAATTTAAACTCCGGAAGAAATTTGCTGCCTTTATTTTCAAACCAACCGAATGTACCGTCGCTGTTCAGAAAAAACAAATCATAATCACCATCATTATCAATATCAATGAACTGATGCTCGATATTATTAAATCCACCGGAGAATGGATTATTATAAAATCCATTTATACCACTCACAGTGGGATAATCAATTAATCTTTCGTATCCCTGAGCTAGAGTAATTGGAAAATATAAAAGGACTAATATTGAAATGAATAATGTTATTTTGAAGTAACTAAATAAAGACAAGCATCACCTATTATTTTGAAGGGCTCGATATTAAAATTGTTAATATCTTTTTCCCTGGTTTGAACAGATCGTTCAATAATCATAATACCATTATTTCCAAGGTAATTTTTATTTTTAATATTCTCAACAACAATATAGATATCGTCTTTAAAGAACGGCGGATCAGCAAGAATCAAATCGTAATCGAACATTGCTACTTTTGAAGTAAACCTGACTGCTTCTGTTTTAAACACCTTACACCTGCCTCCAACGCTGAGAGATTTTATATTTTCTAAAAGATTCGAATAAATAAATTTATCGCTTTCAATAAAATGAACTTCCGAAGCACCGCGGCTGATACATTCTAATCCGAGTGAACCGGAGCCGGAGTAAATATCAAGCACTTTAATATCTTCAAATGAAATTCTGTTATTTAGTAAATTAAAAAGTGTTTCCCTGACTCTGTCGGTTGTTGGTCTGATTTTATCAGATTGAGGAACTTTAATAAATCTGCCTTTGAATTCACCTGAAATAATTCTCATTCGCATAATAAAATCCAATCGTGAATCAGGCGAGCCTGAAAGCTATACCGGCAGCAGATGAAAAGGAGTTATATTTTTCAAGATAAAATTTATTGTCGTAGAGAGTCGGGGAAGGTTTGATCTTATCGAACGGATTAAACAAAATAAAATTCAATCCCAATGTTTTATTTAATGTTTGAACTACTGATCCTGAAATCTCATCACCGCAAATAAAAGCTGCTTCTATCTGACTTCGGTCTACTTTAAGAGTAGGTGATGGTTTCGTCTCTCTGAGCAAATGCTCCATTATCTCACTCGCATCATTAAGCGGAATTACTTTAAAGCTTATCGGTTTACCATTAAATGCATAGAGAATAGAAAGAAATCTATTATTAAAATAAATGCTGAGAGTTAAACCTTTATAAACCAGAGCATTACAAACCGATAAAGCCCGCTCGGCAGCTATATGAAGATTATCAATAAACTTTAACTTCAGATTATTTGCAGCACAAAAACTATGAAGCATCTGAAGGTATTTCCTTTGAATTCCGAACACCATTGAAGATGGCATAATATTGAATACACTTTTTTCGATTTCGAAATACTGTATAACCAGATTTTTTGTTGATATATAAGGATAAAGCACCGAATATTCCCATCTGAATTGCTCAATCATATCCTGGTAAAGTAAAGTATTATCGTATGGTACCTGAATAAAGTGAAAGAGTTCGAAAGGAAGTGTGAATGAAATGGAAGTTGCTCTAAGGGGTTTCTTAATCAGCAATTCATCAAAAGCGCCCTGAAGCAGGGCGCTGATTTTAGTATCTTTATCTTTTTCAAGGTCTATCGGATCATTGAAATAAGCTTCATCTATATTGACTAACTTAAACTGTTCTCCTGCATGACTTACCTCAACAACCTGAAGTTTTGAACTTGAAACATTGAATCCGGCATGGTTTTCAAATCCGGTCATTCTGATATTATACGTTATTCCCAGGAAGCGGTGTTTTTTAAAGCATCACTTTCCAGACTACCTATCGTTCCATATCCATCCGGATCTTCAATGATATATCTGGTACCTATTTTCAAAGTAGAATCAACCCTTAAGAATCTGTTCCTTGTTGTAAAGACCGAATCAACCGATATTGTCGTATCAACTGCCATTATGAATCTCTGTCTGGATTTTGTGGATGTATACAGACTTTCAGGAGTAAATTCTCCGTGAGTAAGCTTTGTAAACGGATCAGATATTCTCATTGTAAGTGAATCAAATGCGTTGCGTACGCTATCCACATAAGGAGATTTAATGAACATAATAAGACTATCAAGGTTATCTGTAAACCTTCCATGCTTTTTCTCCCAGAGTATCTGAGCTTCTTTCAAGTTGGTCATTCTAAGACGAGTTTCAGATCTATTGTATTTTTCAGTTGCAACTATCTCACGCGGGTCAATAATAGCTACCTTGATCAGGATCAGCACCAGAATAACCACAACTGCATATAATCCCGCATGTATGTACCAGGGATCTTGATTAGATTGAGAATTCATTTTTCCTCCGGAAGAATTTAAAGTCTTTACTCAATGAAAATATACTTTTTTATGTTATTTAATTTTGTTTTTCCTATCCCCTTAACCTGAAGAAGATCATCGATCGTTTTAAAGTTACCCAATCTGCTTCTCAGGTCTAGCATTGCCTGCGCCGTTTTAGGTCCTATTCCCGGCAGTTTTGTCAGGTCTTCCAATTTTGCAGTATTAAGATTTATACTGTTTTCAGCCGGTAAAGTTTTTTTTTCAGATTTCTTAAAACTTTGTGGGTTAAAATTCAAAACTTCCTGCTTATAGTCAACCTCTTTCTGCATGTTCATCATTAAAGAATCGGCAGTAATATCCCCCGGTGGATTGTGGAATAAACTGTCTTCTGATGAATAGTCGAAAGTTTCAACCTCAGCAGCGTCATTCTTTTCCTTGATGAAGGTTTTATATGAAAATCCTGCAATCAGTGTGAAACACAGAAACAGGATGACTTTAAGTTCCGGAACTGTAAATCCTGACTTTTTAGAGATTCTTTCCAACATATTTCCCCGCAATTAAATTTATAAATAAGTCGTTTAAGTCTCGAAGTTTAATTTAGCATAATTAAATCTATTATTTGAACAATAAAAGACTTGTGGATTAAAATAATCCTACAAGCCGAATCTTTTGAAAAATCCTTTTTCCTGATCCTTAATATCACCTTTGAAGTTTGGTAATTCCATTAATTCTTTGAGTAATTCTTTTTCTTTTGATGTTAGTTTTTTTGGAACATCAATATTAACTCTAACAATTTGATCACCGAATCCGGAATGATTCAAATGTTTTATCCCCTTACCTGTCATTTTTAATAATTTGCCGTTTGGTGTACCCGGATCAATTTTTAATCTTGCCTTACCATTTAGTGTTGGAACATCGACTTCTGCACCAAGTGTAGCTTCAGGAAAACTGATAATGAGATTATAGACAATATCATTTTCTTCTCTTTGAAAGTATTCATGTTCCTGTTCTTTAAAAACAACAATAATATCGCCTGATGAACCGCCTCTTTTTCCTGCATTCCCCTCACCTCTTAAACTCATGTAACTTCCTTCATGAACTCCGGGAGGAACCTCTATATTCACGGTAACTTCGTCCTGGTATCTGCCGTCACCAGAACATTTTCTGCAAGGACTGTCAACTACTTCTCCCTCACCATCACAATTATTACAGGTTGATATGTTAACGAACTGACCAAAAACTGATCTTGATACGTTGCGTATTTCTCCTGATCCCTGACAGACAGGACAAGTTTTTTTACTGGATGCATCGGCAGCTCCGGTTCCTTTGCACTGATCGCAAGGAACGAATTTTTTCAATTTGATTTTCTTAGAAACACCGGCTGCAATTTCCTCAAGTGTTAACTTAAGAGTTACACGAAGATCTGCCCCGGGTATACCGCCTCCTCTGCGTCTGCCTCTTGATCTTGATGAAGTGCCGAAAAATTCATCAAATATAGATCCGCCGCCGAAAATATCTGAGAAATGTGAAAATATATCGTTGATGTCTGAAAAACCAGGCGAACCAAATCCACTTCCCTTAACACCTTCATGACCAAATCTGTCATATCTTGCCCTTTTATTATCATCACTAAGTATTTCGTAAGCTTCAGCTGCTTCTTTGAAATTTTCTTCAGCTTGTTTGTCGTTTGGATTTCTATCAGGATGATACTGCATTGCAAGTTTGCGGTAAGCTTTTTTCATGTCATCTTTGGTTGCACTTCTCCCAACACCTAGAACTTCATAATAATCTCGTTTTGCCATGCGATTGTTATTCCTTATCACCGCTGTTTGATTCGTCACTCACAATAACTTTCGAGTGCCTGATGACCCTATCCTTATAAATATAGCCGGACTGAACTTCCTCAAGCACTGTATGGGCCGGAACCGAATCATTCTGCATTTGCATAACAGCTTCGTGAAGGTGAACATCAAAAGGCTGTCCCACTGCATCAATCTTTTTTATTCCTTGCTCTTCGAGTGATTTCATCAATTTATTGTAAACAAGCCTGATACCTTCCTCAATGGTTGAGGCATCTTTTGCATCTTTTATGTGTGAAAGTGAGCGTTCAAAATCATCGATCACGTCTAATAATTTTATAATGAAAGATTCAGCGGCATATTTAATTAGATTTAACTGATCATTTTCAGAGCGTCTCTTATAATTTTCAAATTCTGCTACTTTTCTAAGATATTTATCCTGCCACTGATTTATGGTTGATTCGAGTTCTTTAATTTTTTCGGGCAATTGATTTTCCGAATCATCTTTTACTTCATCACTATTATTTTTTTCAGTACTAAGTTCTTCATCGTTTTCATTCAAACTTTCATTCAGCTTTTCTTTACTCATAAATTGTTATGTCTCCTTTTTATTTAGCTGGTTTTAAAACATCTGATAACATTTTAGCAATATAATCTACAATTGCAACAACTTTGGAATATTCCATTCTTTTTGGTCCAATGATTCCAAGAGTTCCCGAGGTTTCCCCGTAGTTATACTCTTTCGTAATCAGGCTATACTCCTGTAGTTTTTGATTTAAATTTTCTTTGCCAATAGAGATTAAAATATCATCAGTACCTTTATCCTTTTTTTCCATTATGTGGATTATTATATCCTTATCTTCAATCAGTTCAATTACACTCTGGAACTTCTCGGGATTTTCAAACTCAGGCTGCTGAATAACATTCTTTGCCCCCGTTATAAAAACGCGATCATTGGTTTTAGTATCTACGAAGATTTTATCAACGGAATCAATAAATATTCTGATAATGGATTTATCATTGTCACTTACATCACTGAATCTAGCCTTAAATGTTTTACGTATCTCGTCAAGTGTTAATCCGCTTAATCTCTCATTCAGTAAATTTTCTACAAAAGACAGCTGAGAATCTTTTATTTCACTCTTCACTTCAAGTGTAATTGTTTTAACAAGCCCGGATTTAATGCTTAAGACAATAAGCAGCCTCGTGGAAGACAAACTTACGAGCTGCAGCTTCTGAAGAATTCCATGATCAAGTTTAGGATAAGTTACACAAGCTATCTGTTTGGTAATCTGACTCATTAATTTCGAGGCTATTCTCAGTATGTCATCTGTTTCAGAAATTTCATGCTTAAAACTTCGATTAATTATTCCCTTTTCAGCTTGATTCAATTCTGGTATTTCCATCAAAGAGTCTACATAAAACCGATAGCCCTTATCAGTCGGTACTCTTCCTGCTGAAGTATGAGGATGATCTATAAAACCTGATTCTTCAAGGTCTGACATAATATTCCTGACAGTTGCAGGTGAAAATCCTATATCATACTTTTTAACAATATACCTGGAACCGACAGGTGATGCCGTAAGAATAAATTGCTGCACAATCGATCTTAAAATACTTTTCTCGCGTTCGTTTAATTCTCGTTCTGACATAATTACTTATAATACCTGAAATTGCGACTGCAAATATATCAATTATTCAAAAACTTTGCCGATTAAATATTGTTGCCTGAGTAATCGGGTTCTTTACATTTCTTTTTGATAATGCATCCGATAATGTTTAATTTTTCACTAAAAATTAAATACTATTTCATTTTATTTGATCGGAGCTCTTTTGGAGGAAACTTATAAATCATCCGGCGTCAATATAGAAGCCGGGGAACTAACTGTGCAAAAAATAAAAGACTATGCCAAATCGACTTTCAATAAGCAGGTATTGACAGATATTGGACTTTTTGGTGGATTCTATGAACTGGATTTAGAGAATTATAAGAAACCGGTTCTTGTATCCAGTGTAGACGGTGTAGGAACAAAACTTAAAATTGCATTCGAAGCTAACAGACATACTACTATCGGTCAGGATCTGGTTAATCACTGTGTAAATGATATAGCTGTTTGCGGTGCCAGACCCCTGTTCTTTTTAGATTACTATGCAACGGGTAAACTTAACCCAGATACTGCTGCGGAAGTTATTAAAGGTTTTTCAATTGCCTGTAAAGAAAACGGATGTGCATTGATTGGAGGCGAAACCGCTGAGATGCCGGGATTTTACCAGGATGGTGAATACGATTTATCAGGAACAATAGTCGGAATTGTTGATAAAGATAAGATCATCGACGGCAGCAGTATAAAAAAGGGAGATTTACTTTTAGGGTTTCCATCAAACGGGCTTCATACAAATGGATTTTCACTTGCAAGAAAAGTTTTGCTGTCTAAATACAATCTCGGTCAACATATTAACCAGTTGGGAACAACTCTTGAAGATGAACTTTTAAAAATCCATAAATCATATTTGAACATTATTTTGAAGCTAACTGAGTATAATAATGTTAAAGGTTTCTCACACATCACCGGTGGCGGGATAATTGGAAATACCATCAGAATTATCCCCGATGGGTTAAACATATCAATACACTGGGGAAACTGGGAATTGCCTCCAATTTTCAAGTTGATCCAGGAAACCGGAAACATATCACAGGAAGAAATGCGTAAAGTATTCAACCTTGGTATCGGATTGATTGCCATTGTTTCAAAGGATAATGAAGCACAGACCTTCCAGATTGTTCACGATATCAAAGAACACGTTTTGCTTTTAGGGGAAGTGGTTTAATCTATGTTTGTTGATACACATTCACACCTGTTCTATCCTAATTTTGCGGATGATTTAGACGAAGTCATAAAGAGAGCAATGGATAATGGTTTGGATGCTATTATTGTGCCTGCAACTGATATTGATACTGCAAGACAAACAATTGAGCTTTGTGATAAATATTCCATCGTTTACGGTACAGTGGGCGTTCATCCACACGAAACAAAAGACTGGTCTGACGACCAGATACCATTAATACATCAGCTGGCTCAGCATAAAAAAATACTTGCCATCGGTGAAATAGGATTAGACTATTATTACGATTTTTCACCACCTGAACAACAGATTAAGGCATTCAGATCGCAGATAGAACTTGCACTGGATTTAAATCTCCCGATAGTGGTTCACAACCGTGATTCTGATAAAGATATGATGGACATCATAACAAGCTATTGCGGTAAAGGATTGAAAGCTCAATTTCATTGTTTCAATGCTTCGCTTAACGACGCATTTGAATTAATTAAAATGAATCATTTCATTTCATTTACAGGTAATATAACCTTTAAAAACAGAAACGATGTAAGATCTGTACTTGAGAAAGTCAGTCTTGAAAATCTATTGCTTGAAACAGATTCACCATTTATGACCCCCGCTCCATTTCGAGGTAAACGCAATGAACCCGCTTATGTTAAATACATTGCTGAAAAGATCTCTGAAATCCATAATATCTCTGTGGCTGAAGTTGCAAATATAACTTCTTACAATGCATTTCGTTTGTTCGGCTTAGGCAAAACACCCGGAGTCAGCTATACATATCCGCTCGCAAAATCATTGTATATAAATGTAACTAATAGATGCAATGCCGACTGTACTTTCTGCAGGAGAAAAAGCTATCCGATGATCGGAGGTTTTAATCTCGGTATGAAAAAGTCGGAAGAACCACCTGCAAAGGTTTATATTAATGAAATTGCCGATCCAAAAAGATTTGAGGAAATTGTGTTCTGCGGATACGGCGAACCTACGATTCGATGGGACATTGTGAAGGAAATAGCAACGTATGTTAAAGCTCATGGAGGGAGAACAAGATTGAATACCAATGGTCATGGTAATTTGATCAATCATCGTGATATAACTCCGGAAATGAAAGATTTGATTGATGTAGTTTCAATTAGTTTTAATTCATTCGATCCTGCACAGTATGCAGCACTTATGCAGCTTGATGAAAAACATTTTTACGAAATGATAAATTTCGCAAAACTTGCTAAACCATACGTTCAAAAAGTTGTAATGAGTGTTGTTTCAATTGATGAAGTAGAAATCGAGAGATCGCGTAAAGTTGTAGAAGAAGAAATCGGCGCTGAATTCAGAATTCGTGAATACTTTTAAAGTAAAGAGTATGATGAAATATTTCAGACTTATTCTCGTACACCTGGTTTTTCTAAATAGTGTATTTCTTTCCTATTCCCAGTCTGTTAAAGACAAAATTGATTCCTTACTTAAAGATCAATTCTTTCAAACTTCTATCATCGCAGCAAATATTTATGATCTCAAAACATCCAGTTATTTATACAGATTAAATTCCAGACTGCTTTTACATCCCGCTTCAAATATGAAATTACTTACCTCTGTAGCTGCACTTTTATCTCTTGGTACTGATTATCAGTTTATTACTTCATTATACTACGATGGTGACATAGTTGGCAGCACGCTCTATGGTAATTTATATATTGAAGGAGGATGTGATCCTGAATTCAAGCAGCAGGATTTGATGAGATTTGTTACTTTACTCAAAGAGCTGAACATTAAATCAATTGAAGGAAATATTTATGCAGATGTTTCATTTAAGGATTCAATCTACTGGGGGGTTGGATGGATGTGGGATGATGATCCATCGACGGATGCACCATATTTGAGCGCCTTAAACATAAATGGGAATGCAGTAAAAGTTACACTGGCTTCAGGCAATGTCGGGCAACCTGCCGATATAATCCTTGACCCTCCATCTTCATTTTTTTCTATTAGCAATAGAACTCTTACAGTTTTTAACAAAGAAGAGGAAAATTTTTTTATCACAAGAAACTGGATCGAAAGAAAGAATGAAATAGTTGCTGCGGGCAGAGTAAGTCTGGGAAAAGTAAATAACCCGACAGGTGATAAAAGTATAAATGTAATCTATCCGGAATTTTATTTCTTAACCCTTTTTAAGGAAATGCTGGAAAGAAATGGAATATTGGTAAAAGGCGAAGCGGGAATACAGAATTTACCTGCATTTAACAAATATGTCGGTTCAGTTCCAACACCGCTGATGACCGTCTTGATGAACGTCAATAAAAACAGCAATAATCTTAGTGCTGAGATGCTTTTATATGCTCTGGCAGAAAAACATTTTGGCAGACCCGCTACAGCTTTAAATGGAATAAAAATCATAAATGAGTTAATCCGATTAACCGGACAGGACCCGGAAAAATACAGAATTGTTGACGGTTCGGGAGTATCTCATTACAATCTTATCTCTGCTGAATTGTTATGCGATATTCTTAAGTATATTTATAATTATGAAAAGTCAGTGTTCTTATATCTTTATGAAACTTTACCAGTTGCCGGTGTTGATGGAACTCTTTCCAAAAGAATGACTACTAATGCTGCTTACAAAAACGTGCGTGCTAAAACAGGAACATTAAGCGGTGTTAGTTCCCTTTCAGGTTATGTTACTGCAGCAAATGGAAATTTAATAGCTTTTTCTATATTGATTCAGAATCACGTAGGACAAACTTCTAAAGCAAGAGAAATACAGGATCAGATTTGCAGAATTTTAGCTGATTATAAATAATAATGATGATTTATAAGGAATTTTTAATTACAGCCGAACCATTTAATCCCGATTTACTCAGCGGTTTTTTATGGAATTTAGATATTACTGGAATCAGCGAAGAAGTAAATTGTTTAAAGATATTCTCTGAATCAGTCTCCAAAACTGAAATAGAAGATTTATGTAGAAAGCTTGTTGATGATAAAATTTTGTTAAACTTCGCAGTGGAGGAGAATTTTATAGAAGAGCGTAACTGGAATGAGGAGTGGGAAAAAAGCCGTGATGTAATCAGAATAACAGACAGAATAGTAGTCAAACCAACTTTCAGAGATTATAATGCACAGGAAAATGAAATTGTTATAACAGTTGATCCGAAGATGTCTTTCGGTACAGGAGAGCATCAAACAACTAAACTTATGATCAGGTTTGCTGAAAAATACGTAAGAAAGGGAATGAAAGTACTTGACGCAGGTACCGGAACCGGTATTCTTGCTATTACTGCTGTTAAACTTGGAGCTTCAGAAGTTATTGCATTTGATGTTGATGAATGGTGTTTTGAAAATAGCAGAGAAAATACAGAATTAAATGATGTATCGGAAAATGTTCAGTTAAGAATCTGCACCATAAATGACATCGGAGAAAAAGAGTTTGATTTAATTTTTGCAAACATTCAGAAAAATGTACTGATAGAAATTTCATCTCAAATCGCTTTAAGAATTAAAAAGAATGGAACTTTGTTGTTATCCGGCATTCTGCATATCGATGAGTCAGAAATATTACAGCATTACGAAAATGACGGTTTTGAATTTCTCGAAAAAAAGCAAGCTGACGAATGGCTTGCAATTTCATTAATTAAAAAATAATGGTTATCCCCTATAAATAATTTTTTCCTAAAAAACTAAAAGAGGTCAGATATGAAAATGTTACAGGAGTTCAAAGCCTTTGCAATGAGAGGCAATGTTGTTGATATGGCGGTTGGTATCATTATTGGAGGTGCATTCGGCAAAATAGTGTCCTCCTTTGTAAGTGATGTAATTATGCCGCCTATCGGTGTACTGCTGGGTGGAGCGGATTTTAGTGAACTATCAATCACATTAAGAGAGGCTTCAGAAGGTATTGAAGCTGTTACTTTAAAATATGGTATGTTCATTAATACAGTAATTGATTTTATAATTATTGCATTCGCAATATTTATGGCCATCAAGGCAATGAATCGTCTCAAGAAAAAAGAAGAAGAAAAACCGGCTGCTCCGGCTGAACCTCCGGCTGATGTTAAGCTATTGACTGAAATCAGAGATTTACTAAAGAAGTAATTATAAAAGAGGCTGTCTCAAAAGGTTCTCTCGATACATTTCATTACTCGAGAACCTTTTGTTTAAACCGGTTTTTGAGTGTTTTTCTGTCGGATGCATCTGGACAGAAAAATTTATCGGGAAAACATTGCTACTGAGACAGCCTCTTGGTTTTATTAAAATCAGATTTACTTGTTCAGTAAGTTAGTTTTGAAGAATTCAATCACATGATTCTTAGCATCATTTGCAAATTCTTCATTGAAGTATTGATTGCTCGGATTTGCAAATGCATGGTCAGCATCATATTCTTTAATGATAACCGATTTTCCTGCTGACTTAATATTTTTTTCAAGATTACCGTAAACTTCCGGATTTACCCAGCCATCCTGTTTTGCAAATATACCAAGTACAGGAGCATTTAATTTTTTAAATGAATCCTGGTCATTGTCAATAATTCCATAATACATTACACAGGCTTTTCCTTTATCTTCAAGCCACAAGCTCATTTGGAGAGACCATCCGCCACCGAAACACCAGCCAATAGTGCCAAACTCAGCATTTTGACCCGCGTATTTTACAGCTCCGTCAAATATTTCACGTATTCTTGACGCATCAGCAGTCTGCATCAACTGTGCTGCATCTTCACGTTTTGTAGCAACCTTGCCATCATAAAGATCAAGAGCTAACACATTAATGTTGCCCAGTTTTGCTTTTAGTTCATCGGCTTCACGCTTAATGTTATCGTTCAGTCCCCACCATTCATGAATCACCAGTATATATTTATTTGATTTTGATTCTGATTCAATAAAGTAAGCATTTGCATCTTTTCCTGAAACAGTAGAGAATTTTATCATTTTACCATGCGGATTTACCAACTTATAATCTGAAGGCAACTGATGACTTTCTCTGAACCTCTCATCACTTCCAAAAGATGCAAAGGACACTTTTGCTTCTTTATTATTTCCGGTACTGCAGCAGGATTTATTGTCTTGTGCAATTATTAATACCGGATTCAGCATTAATAGACATATAAAACAAAGAAATAATTTCATGTTTCACTCCTTTTTAATTGATATGAATTAGGGGCTGAAAATAAGTCAAAATTTTAAATCATAAAAGTTAAATTTGAATAAACTTAATGTATTGTATATTTTTTTTGTTTGATGTAGCTTTATATATCAATCAATTATTTTAACTGCAAATGAAATATTTAATACTAATTTTCGTCATCACATCAACAATATTAGTTTCTTGTGCCAGTCGTGAAGAAAAACTTGCACGGGCAAAAGAGATCGTAAACGTAATAAGCGATTCACTAAAAAATGTAAAGGGTGAAAGTATATATATAGCCGACGAAGATAAACGAACAAGATTTACATATTACATTATTGATAATGAAATAAAATATATTAATGAGGAATTGTTTATACCTACCGGACATTTTATAAACTTTTACTACTTTGATAATAGCAAATTGATACATTTAGATTCAAGAAGTTTAAGTTATATTCCTGAAGAATCGGGTTTAGTTAAAAAGCCGGCTGAAAAAAGAATTTATTTAGATGGCAGCGAAGTACTTGATTCTGATATTATTGTAAAGGGAGAGCGTACAGAGTTACAAGAATCCGAAATAAAGGAATTAATTGCTTACGCTGATAAGCTTTTCAATCTATCATTAGATCATCTTCAAAAACACGACCATTAACGATTCCAAACACGTTAGACAAAAATTAATACGAATAAAGTCTGACATAAGGAATATTGTTAGCAGTCGGAGGCAATAAAATATTTTTGTTTTTATAATTGTCGTTACGCACTTATATTTGCGCCAACCTTACCTAAATTTATATTAAAAACGGAGTAATTCATTGATAGCTGAAAGAGTGAAAGACATTGGTGCATCCCCCACTATGATGGTTGCTGCTGAAGCAAAAAAATTAAAATCTGAGGGTGTAGATGTGATTGATCTTAGTATGGGCGAACCTGATTTTGATACACCAAATAACATTAAAGATGCAGGTAAAAGAGCAATCGATGAAAATCATACAAGATACACTCTGAATCCCGGAACTAATGAATTAAGAATTGCAATTGCAGCAAAACTTAAGCGGGATAACCATCTGGATTATAAGATAAGTGAAATAATTGTTTCAAGCGGTGCTAAGCAGAGTGTTTATAATAGCATACTTGCAACCGTCAATCCGGGTGACGAAGTAATCGTACCAAATCCTTATTGGGTATCATACCCTGCAATGATTAGTCTTGCTCAGGGGAAAATGGTAGTAATTGATACTGATGAATCAACAGGATTTAAAGTTACACCGGATCAATTAAATGCTGCCATAACCCCAAAAACAAAAATGTTTATTCTTTGTAATCCTTCAAATCCGACAGGATCAGCATATACCAGAAAGGAATTAGAAGCAATTGCTGAAATCACTTTGAAAAATAATTTCTTCGTTCTTACAGATGAAATTTATGAGAAAATGGTGTACGATGATTTTAATTTTGTCAGCTTTCCATCAATCGGTCCAGCATTAAAAGATAAAACGATTCTGGTAAACGGAATTTCTAAAGCATATGCAATGACTGGCTGGCGAATAGGATATACTGCTGCAAACGAAAAGATTATAGGTGCAATCAATAAAATTCAAAGTCATAGTACTTCCCATCCTTCTTCAGTTTCACAGGTTGCAGCAATTGAAGCTGTGGCGGGTCCGCAATATGTAATTCATGAAATGCTGAATGATTTCAGGAACCGCAGAGAATTCTTCTATAACGCTCTGACATCCATAAATGGAATAACTTGTTATAAGCCCGAAGGCGCATTTTACCTTTTCCCTAATATCTCAAAATATTTCCACAAAAAAACAGATGTGCTAAAAGTTGATAATTCATTTGATCTGGCAATGCATTTGCTTTATCAGGCCCATATTGCTGTTGTGCCGGGAAGTGCGTTCGGTAAGGAAGGTTACCTGAGAATGTCTTATGCAACTTCAATGGATCATCTTAAAGAGGCAATGATAAGAATGAGGAAAGCTTTAGCTTTGCTACAGTAAATATTACTTTGCAATAAAAAGTTTTAAAGATTTATAGACTTCGGAAACCGGCATTTCTAAACCCGTCCACAATTGAAAGGATTTCGCTGCCTGATGTACAAGCATATTAATTCCGTCTAAAGTAACTGCTCCCCTTGACTCAGCAATTTTAAGTAAATTGGTTTTAACAGGATTATAAACAAGATCAAAAACTATCTGGTTTTTGTTAAAAGATTCAGGAATGGTTGTAATATTATCATCAATATCAGGATACATACCAATTGGTGTAGCATTGACTACCAGTTTTGAGTTTGCGATCAGATCTACGATTTGCGGCGGAAATAATTCGAAGCTATGAAATGAATCATACTTCATCTTATCTCCAAAGTAAGAACGTATTGATAATGCTCTATGTTCAGTCCTGTTGACAAGGTTGATTTTTTTTGGTTTAAAATTTCTTATCAACACATAAATTACAGAACGTGCACCTCCTCCGGCACCGAAAACTGTAACTTCAGAACCTGTGATATCATCTTTAAATGGGATGAGTGTAGCAATAACTCCGTTTACATCTGTATTGTAACCGGCAAGCTTTCCATGCTCGTTCACAACAGTATTTACTGCACCGGTCATAGCAGCCTCTTCAGATAATTCGGAGATATGATCAAGAATCTTCACCTTATGCGGAACAGTCACGTTAAATCCTTTAATTCCCAAAGCGATCATCCCCTTTAGTGCATTTCGTAAGTTAGCCGACGGTACATTAAATGGCAGATAAATATAATTGAGTTTGGTTAATTCTATTGCAACATTATGAATAAATGGTGAATATGAATGTTTGATAGGGTTCCCAATCAGTCCAATTAGTTCAGTTGAATTATGAAATGAGTTTTTCATGGCAGCAGCAGATTTGACTTCTCCTATTTTCAGATTTCTTTTAATAATCTTAAAAACAATTTCGACGATCTTATTTCAGGATATTCCTTTTCAAATTCAGATCTGAAAGTGGGATCCAATGAAAAGGCTAATTTAAGGCAATCAACAGCATCCTGAGTTCTGTTCAATACGAAATTAACTTTAGCTTTATTATAATAACAAGAAGCATCTAAAGGATCCAGACTGGAACAATGATCGAAAGCTGTTAGAGCCGACAACCAATCACCAATTTCAAAATATGTTTCGGCTAAATGATACCAGGTCTGAAAATTTTCATTATCAATTCTGAGTGCTTCTCTGTAACTTTTAATCGATTCCTTCAAGAACCCCAGCGAGTATTCCAGATCAGCTTTAGCCTGCCATGCCTCGAATGAATCGCTTGATAAAGAAATGGCTTTATTAAAATCTTTTAAGGCAAGTTTATATTTCCCCTGCAGGTCATAACAGAAACCCCTTGCAAGATAGGCTTCGAAATATTCATCATCAATTTTAATAGCTTTATTATAGTACTTAATTGCATTCGGCAGGTCATTCAATTCTTCATAAATGTTTGCGAGATTGAATGCAGCAGCTTCATCTTCATTATCGATTTCCAGTACTCTCTTAAAACACTCCAACGCGTTCTGAAATCGTCCGAGATCTGCATATACATTTCCTTTATGAAACCAGGCAGTTGAAAACTGATCGAACAGAGATGTAGCGAGATCATAACTATTTATAGCTTGTTCAGGCTGATTTAGTTTTGCTAAAACTAATCCACGGTTAAACCAACCGGTAGGATTGTAGGGATCGAGCTCAAGAAACCTGTCATATGCCTCCAGAGCTTTTGATTGTTCTCCCAGGCATTCAAAACAGTAACCAATCTCAAAGTGTGCTTCTAAATATTCAGGATCCTTATTGATTACTGCAGAGAAATAATCCGCTGCTTTATTAAAAAATCCCTGTCTTTCATAAAGTAATCCTAAATTGAAATGAACGTCTTCGTTGTCAGGATCAAATTCAAGAATTTTATTTAATGTTTCCTCGGCTTGTATGTAAAGACCCAGATTCTCTTCGGCTGAAGACTTATCCAGTAAGACTTCAGTATCGTTTGGATTTAATGACAGTGAATGTTCAAAACATTCCAGTGCTTCCTGGAACTTCATCATATCGTTATAAATGATACCCTTCCTGGACCAATATTCGGAATTATAAGGAGAGATAGACAGCAGTTTCTCAACAAAAAAAAGTCCGTCTTCAGGTCTCAAAGCATCTATACAACTTTGAACCATTTCTTCAACACGTTCAATTAATTCATAAATATTTCCGTCATCAATTAAATTTTTAAGTGATTGTATTTCATCATCGAGGTTATCGAAGAAAGAAAATTCTTCTTCAAACTGATCGGAATCGGAAAATGACATAAAATTTTTGTACTCCAATAAATACTATTATCTGAAGAAAAATCTAAAGCTAATAAAGTATAAAATCAAGATAGGATTTAGTTGGAAATAAATTAAAAAAACATTAAGAAAAATTATACTAGGTGAAGCGAGAATTATTTGCTTCACCTTTAGAAATTTTGACTAATTAACAGAACTTAAAACTGAAGTTACTTTTAAGGCAGCTTCCTGAAGACTTTGTGCAACTTCAAAGTTTAGTCCAGATTGATTAAGAAGCTCGGCGGCTTCTTCAGCGTTTGTACCTTCAAGTCGTACAACAATTGGGACAGAAACATGCATTTCGGTTGCAGCATCAATAACTCCCTGAGCTACACGATCACATCTTACAATACCGCCAAAAATATTAATCAGAATTGCGTTAACATTTGGATCAGACAAAATAATTTTAAATCCGTTAGCAACTGTTTCTTTATTTGCTCCGCCTCCAACATCAAGAAAATTAGCAGGTTCACCTCCGGCAAGTTTAATTATGTCCATTGTAGCCATTGCGAGTCCAGCACCATTAACCATACAACCAACATTGCCATCGAGCTTGATGTAGTTAAGACTGTATTTAGATGCCTCAACTTCAAGCGGATCTTCTTCATCAATATCTCTGAAAGAGTAAATTTCGGGCTGGCGATATAATGCATTATCATCAATATTCATTTTTGCATCAAGTGCAACTATTTTATTATCATCAGTTAGCACAAGTGGATTTATTTCGAGTAAGGATGCGTCAGTTTTTTCATAAGCTTCGTAAAGTGCCTTAATAAAAGGAATAAAGCTTTTAAAAGCTGCACCTTCCATACCAAGAGCAAAGGCCAATTTTCTTGCCTGGAAGGTTTGGAATCCAACTGCCGGGTCAATCCATTCTTTGATGATTTTTTCCGGGGTTTCTTCAGCAACCTTTTCTATTTCAACACCTCCTTCGGTAGAAGCCATGATTACATTTCTTGAAACTGATCTATCCAGTAAAATTCCCAGATAGTATTCTTTTTGGATATTTAGCCCTTCAGCAATAAAAAGTGTCTTTACCAGTTTGCCTTCTGGTCCGGATTGATGTGTAACGAGTACATTGCCAAGAATTTTTTCAGCATATTCTCTTGCTTTTTCAACAGTTGGACTGAATTTAACACCACCATCAAGTACCAATTCATTGCGGTTGTTGGGATTATAAAGTTTCCCTTTGCCGCGTCCGCCGGCGTGTATCTGAGATTTAACAACATATTGGTTTACACCTCTCTGTTGAAGTTGATCAATTGCTTTATCAAATTCTGATATCTCCTTAATAGCAATTCCATCCTGAACAGGTACTCCGAATTTTTTTAAAATATTTTTAGCCTGATACTCGTGAATTTTCATTCTAATCCTTTACTTATTTTAATTTATGATGGTCACACTAAAATTATCGAAATGTGACAATAACAATTATATTATGAACTAATCCTTCGACTTACTATGAATAACATAATTCTATTTTATTTTTCACTCATATACGGATATCGCCAATCTTTCGGAGGATCGAAAGTTTCTTTAATAGTTCTGGCAGTCATCCATCGCATAATATTCATTGCACTTCCGGCTTTGTCATTCGTACCTGAAGCTCTTCCTCCGCCAAACGGCTGCTGACCTACAACTGCTCCTGTTGGTTTATCATTTATATAGAAATTGCCTGCAGCATTTCTCAAATAGTTCGACATTTTTACAATTGCTTTTCTGTCCTGGGCGAAGATTGCACCTGTTAAAGCATAAGGGGAAGTCTCATCACATAATTTCAATGTTTCATCAAACCTGTTATCGTCATAGACATAAATAGTCATTACAGGTCCGAATATTTCTTCTTCCATGGTTTTGAATTTCGGATTGGTTGTTACAATAGTTGTCGGTTCAATAAAATATCCTTTTGAATCATCAAAGTTGCCGCCTGTGATTATCTCAGCTTCACTAGAAGATTTCGCAAATTTGATATACTCGGTTATTGATTTGAATGCGCCTTTATCAATAACAGCGCCCATAAAGTTAGTAAAGTCCTCTGTGTCACCCATTTTAATATTTCCGACCTCAGTTACGTACTTCTCTTTAAACTCTTTCCACAGAGATTTAGGAACATACATTCTTGAAGCTGCAGAACATTTCTGTCCCTGATATTCGAAAGCACCGCGTAATGCAGCAACGACAAGAGCATCAACATCTGCGGAATTATGAACAAATATAAAATCCTTACCGCCAGTTTCACCTACGATACGTGGATAGTATTTCATATTTTTTAGATTGTCGGAAATCATTTTCCACATATTTTGGAATACTTCCGTCGATCCGGTAAAATGAACACCTGCAAGATTCGGGTTCGTAAACGCAGGAGTTCCAACTTGTCCGCCGGAACCGGGAACAAAATTAATTACACCTTTCGGCAATCCGGCCTCTTCAAATAATTTCATTAACCAGTAAGCAGAATACACAGCACTTGATGCTGGTTTCCACAAACTTACATTTCCAACAATTGCAGGAGCAGTAGGAAGATTACCTGCAATAGAGGTGAAATTAAAAGGAGTAACTGAAAAGATAAAACCTTCAAGAGGGCGATATTCTACACGATTCCACATTCCGCTTCCTGAATACGGTTGATCCTGCATCAATTGAGCCATATAGTAACTGTTGAATCGATAGAAGTCAACCAGTTCAGCGGCTGAATCAATCTCCGCCTGGTAAACAGTTTTAGACTGACCAAGCATTGTAGCAGCATTAATAGTTGATCTCCACGGACCTGCCAACAAATCTGCAATCTTTAGGAAAATAGACACTCTGTGTTCCCATGGTATCTCGGCCCATTCTTTTCTGGCTTCAAGAGCGGCTTCAACAGCCAAATCGACTTCTTTTTTACCAGCTTTGTGGTAAACACCAAGAACATGACTATGATTGTGTGGTATTCTAATTTCCTCAGTATTACCGGTTCGTACTTCCTCACCGCCAATTATTAATGGAGCTTCAATCTGTTTGGATTTTAGTTCGGTTAGTTTTTTCTTTACTTCGACTGTTTCCAGACTGCCTGGTTTATAGCTTTTTACTGGTTCATTTATTGGTTGTGGTACATTGAAATATGCGTTTGACATCTGATTTCCTCATAATTAAAAATTGTATTATTAAAATTACCGTTTTTGGTTTTGAGAATCAATTTAAACTGTCGGTAATCAGTCTGCATTTTGGGGAAGGAGTTTAATAATATTGTACTGTCTCCGACTAATTTAATCGGTATTGTTGCTGAACAATTGATTTATTGCAGAGCGATAGCAATGGCAGCACTTTCAGGCATTCAAATATTGAAATATTTAACTTTCAAACAAAAATCAGGTCTGATGCGATTGAAACCTTATAAGCTTAAAAAAAGTAGCAAATTCAAAAACCGCTCCCTTTCTTCAGCTTATTTTATACCTGCCTATTTGGAATTAAATTAAACGGTATTAATTTACATTTAAATTTGAATAACAAAGTGGATATAACTTCACAGCAGGTCAAGGTTATTTGAAAATCAAGTAATATTAAGGAGAGAACTCGCTATGCAAACTAACTTTAAAACTATTCCTCATTTATTTAAATACTTAACCGATGACTTTGGTAAAGGTACTGGTCGTTACATTCTTAAACATAAAGTGGATGGCAAGTATGTTGGTATTACATACGATCAAATGCGTGAGGAAACAGAATTCTTTTCGCTTGGGTTGGCATATTTGGGAATTAAGAAAGATGATAAAGTTTCAATCATTTCCGAGAACCGACCGGAATGGGTGTATAGTGATTTTGCAATCCTTGGTCTCGGTGCAATTGATGTGCCTTTATATCCTTCTTTAACAGCAGATTCAGTTGAGTTTATCCTTAATAATTCGGAATCAAAAAGCGTAATTGTCTCCAATAAATTTCAGTTGAATAAACTTTTAAAGATAAGGGATAAATGCAGAAGTCTTAAATTTATTGTAATTCTTAACGAAAAAGATTTCGATCCGAATGTAAAAGATCTGCATACATTTAATGAAGTTCAGGAATTAGGTAAGAAGTTCGGAAAAGATAATCCTAATTTCTTCTCTGAAAACATGGAGCTTGCAAAACCTTCTGATATTTGTACAATAATCTATACTTCAGGTACAACCGGAGAACCGAAGGGAGTGGTTTTAACACATCATAACATTCTATCAAATGTTGAAGCAGCTTTAGAATCTTTCCCGATAAATAAAGATGATGTATTTCTTTCATTTTTACCTTTATGTCATATTTTCGAAAGAATGGCAGGTTATTATACTGCATTTTCAAGTGGTGGTACAATTTGTTATGCAGAAAGTATTGAAACAGTAGCGCAGAATCTTATAGAAGTTAAGCCGACTATAATGACAACGGTACCCAGACTCTTCGAAAGAATATACTCAAAAATTATTAAGAATGTTGAAAGCCAACCCGAAAAGAAACAGAAAATTTTCTGGTGGGCTATTGAGGTGGGTCGCGAATATGCAAAGGCAAAAAAGAATAATAGTATCCCCATTACACTTTCAGTTAAACAGAAACTTGCTGACAAACTTGTATTTAAAAAACTAAGGGAAAGAACGGGAGGAAATTTAAGATTTTTCATCTCGGGCGGTGCCGCTTTACCGAGAGAATTAGGTGAATTTTTTGAGACAGTGGGAATCTTAATTATTGAGGGTTACGGTTTAACCGAGTCTTCACCCGTAATTGCAGCTAATCGGTTAGATGCCTATAAATTCGGTACTGTTGGCAAACCAATGCCAGGGGTTTTAGTAAAAATAGCTGAAGATGGTGAGATACTTGCAAAAGGTCCTAATATTATGCAGGGATATTATAAAAATAAAAAGGAAACTGAAGCAACCATTAAAGATGGGTGGTTATATACCGGCGATATAGGCGTTTTCGATCAGGATGGATTTTTAATGATAACCGATAGAAAGAAACATTTATTTAAAACATCTGCCGGTAAATATATAGCTCCTACACCCATTGAAAACATCTTTCTTGCTAGTAAGTACATCGATCAATTCGTTTTAATAGGTGACAGAAGAATGTTCCTTACTGCTTTAATTGTTCCTGATTTTGAGGCACTGAAGGAATATGCAGACTCTCACAATATTAAATATTCCACTGTCGAAGATCTTGCAAAAGATGATGATATCTATAAATTATTAGAAAAGGATATGGATCAGTTTCAGAAGAAACTAGCCAATTTTGAAAGAGTACGAAAATTTGTGATGCTTGATAGACCGTTTAGTATTGAATCAGGTGAAATTACGCCAAGTATGAAAGTCAAAAGAAAATTTATAGAGGAAAGATATCAGGATCTTATTGAACAGATGTATAAGAGTTTAGAACGATCATCAAAAGATTAAAATAAGAGACCTTCAGGTATTATGGGAGTGTAAATAATTCTGGAGGTCTTTTTTAATTTTCCACTGAATTTATTCATCTAACGTTTAAAGACAATGGGAATTGTTATTTTTACCTTAACGGGTTTACCTCTTTGAACTCCCGGTCTGAATTTTGTTTTTAAAACTGCATCCATTGCAGCTTCATCACAACCCGATCCAATTCCTTTGGTTATTTCAGTTTTAGTTACAGTCCCGGTTTCATCAACATACGCAAGAACAAACACCTTCCCTTCTACCCCTGCTCTTCTTGCAATTTCAGGATATACAATTTTGTTCTGGATGGCGGTAATACCACCAATTGGTTCAGGCATTTCTTCAACAGCTACAAAGTATGGTGATTCAATTTCAACTTTTTTAATTTCTAAAGGCGCAGTAACAGGTATTTCAACACTCTTTTCCTTAATATTAACATCCACAATATTATGTTGAGTGTCTTCCAATTCATCAAGCGGTGTCTCGATGATTTTCGGAGGTTCTGGTAATGCAGGTGTAATATCTTCAACTACTTTTTGCTCATTTATGGGATCACTTTTAAGCTGTACTTCCTGTCTTCCTACTTCAACTTCTGCAGATTCTGACTTCACTTCGATGGGTTCAACTACTGTTTTTTGCGACAATGGTTTGCTCTCGGCGATTTCAACCGGATTTGATTGACTATCAGGTATTATCAGGTAAACGATTGCAGCAATTATTAAAAACGCTGCAGCTGCAATCAATACTTTGCTTCTATCTCTTTCTCTGAAAGTTCCTCTTGCGGCTGTTGATAATCTTCTTTTTCTTAAGGAACGACGGTCTATCTTTGTTAATTCAATTCTGGTTTCACGCTTTGTTTTAATTTCGACCTTTGATTCTTCAGTGATTTTATCTTCTTTTTCTGTTCTTTCAGTCGGGGTTTTCGCCACTACTTCAATTTTATTAGAATCCGTTTGTATATCAGATATTTCCTTTTCCCTGGGAATTTTACTTTTTCTATCCTCCATTATCAGGTGTATATTTGAAAAATTGGGGTCTTTAAGTTTTATACCGCCTTTACTTAACTTCAATTCTTCAATGGAAGGTTTTTTCCTCGACTCATGATGATTGATTATTTCAGTTTCAACTTCGACCAATTCAGTTTGATCTTCAAGATGAACATCGATATTCTGAGACTGTTTTATCTCTTCTTCCAATTCTTTAATTGCTTTCTCATGATCATACTTCTCATTATGGGTTCTCAGTTTATACAACTTCGAGAAGATCTTTTGCTTAAGTTCGATCGGTGGATTTGTTAAACCTGCAGTTGCTGCAATAATTGAAATAAGATTTTGATAATTACCTAATGATTCAGAAGGAAAATCTTTGTCGTTTCTGTAAAACTGAAGAGCCTCGGTCTCTTCGGCACTTGTTCTATCCAAAACATCTAGTTTAATTAGTTCTATTGCAATTTCCTTTTCCATATTTGGTCCTTATTTATAAAGTCTTTGCATCAACGTCTCTAAAATAAATTGCAATTTTAGTTTTACTGCCGCAACAGGTATGTTTAATTTTTGTGCTATAGCTTTATCACTCGAAGCCTTATAAAATGCTTCGGTTAAAATTAATTTTTGATCGGGGTACAATACATTCAAAAGGTTGGAGATTTTATCAATCTTTGTGATAATTTTTTCCCGTTCGAGTATTTTTATCTTTGGTGATAGTTTGGGTATGATACTTTGTAATTCGTACTGATCATTATACTCCGGAATTCCTTCATCGCCACGTTTTCGTCTTATTGTGTCTATTGCTTTCTTCCTGGCAAGCATAGCCATCCATGTGTAAACATTTGTAATCTCGGAATTAAAATATTCAGGTTTAGTCCAAATAATTTGAAATACTTCGGTAAGGACTTCCTCTGCAGTTTCTTCATCTTCAACTATTTTTAGTATTAAGCCGTATAGCAGTTGTGAGTATCTATCATAAAGTAGTTCAATAGCCTCTTTATCGGCATCACTAATTTTGATCATTAGATTTTTATCTGACAATGAATTTATCGGTGTAGAAATTTGATCCATAGCTGCGAGTTTTAATCCGAAAACTTGTTTAAAAACAGGAAAAAACGAAGAAATTTTATGCCATTTTTAAAGTTTTCAATACCTAAGCAGAACCGTGGAGGAAGCGATTTTGATGCAACAATTTTTCTGATAATAGGTAATTTTTACCTGTAATTCAGAATAAACTTTGCTATGAGGTTGATTATTTTAGCCGTTAATCAATCCTTAAAAGATCAATCATTTGGGGATGTATCAACAAATTCGTTGCAAGTATTTTTTTTGAATCTATCCCAATAGTTTCACCGCGGAAATCTGTTACAATACCACCAGCTTCTTCTACAATCAGCTTTCCAGCACAGATATCCCATGGATGAAGATGAACTTCCCAGAATGCATCGAATACACCGGCAGCAACGTAACAAAAGTCTATTGCTGCGGAACCGAGTCTTCTTACAGCCCGGGCATTTTTAGTTATAATCTCAAATCTTTCAAATGCATGCTCAGGATTCTCTTTTACATTATAAGGGAAACCAGTCACCAGCATCGATTGAGATATTTTTTTTGTATTACTTACAGAAACTTTGTTGTCATTTGCGAAAGCACCTGAGCCGAGTTCAGCATAGTATAACAAATCTCTCATAACATCATAAATTACTCCGGCAATTGTTACATCGTTCTGCTGTAAGCCAATCGATACGGAAAAAATTGGTAGTCCATGCGCAAAATTAGAAGTACCATCTAGAGGATCAATAACCCATAAATATTCAGATTCTTTTTTAAGTTCCCCCCTCTCTTCAGCTAAGATATTATGTTTCGGATATTTCTTCTGGATGAAATCTATAATAAGCTGTTCTGATTTTTTATCAATTTCAGTAACTATATTATTCTCACCCGATTTGTATTCAATTGATATGTTTTTTCCAAATCCTTCTTTGATGATTTCACCGGCTTCTCTTGCTATAAGTATAAGATCATTAACCATAATTGTCCTTATTTTTAATTGTAAATATAGCGTACCAGAAAATGTATTCCACAAATTAAAATCCATATCAAGTGAACTTTTCATTCCTTGATAGCACACCACTTATTGGCTATATTTGATTGATATTAAAAGGAAACTTAGGAGAGCAATATTGAGTAATTTAACAGAAATAGAAATTAATTCACGTGACGAAAAAACTTTAATCGATGAGATTCCGGCAGTTCTGCCTGTGCTTCCGCTAAGAGATATAGTGATTTTTCCATATATGATTTTTCCAGTTCTTGTTGGCAGAGAACAATCAATCCGCGCAGCAAATTACGCAGTAGAATCGACCAAATACATTTTTCTTTCAACCCAGAAAAAATCAAATATAGAAGATCCGGATAGTGACGACATTTATACTGAAGGAACGATAGCTAAGATAGTTCAGATATTGAAGTTACCTAACGGCTTAATGAAAATTCTTGTGGATGGTATGCTTCAGGGCAGAATAAAAAAATTCACAGATCGTAAAGAATTTTTTGAAGCAGATATTGAACCAATTATCAGCAGATTGGTAAATGATCATGAAATGAATGCACTCGTAAGACAGATGAGTCATTTGTTCAAAGATTACGTTAAAATCAGCCGACAGGTCCCGAATGAAACAATTACAGCTTTTGATAATATCGATGAGCCTGACCGTAAATTGTTTTATGCTGCTGCGAATATAACTCAGTCGATTGAAGTAAAACAATCATTGCTTCAAAAGTTTACCTTAAAAGAACAGTACTTTGAAATTGTTAAAATTTTAAACTCTGAAATCGATATTCTGAAAATCGAAAAAGAGATAGACACAAAAGTGCAGGAAAACATAGCTAAGACTCAACGAAAGTTTATTATTCAGGAGCAGATAAAAATTCTTCAGGATGAACTTGGCGAAGATGAGGATGGTTCACCCGAATTTATGAAGATGAGGGATAATATTAAAAAGGCTAAGATGCCGAAAGATGTTGAGGAAAAGGCATTTGAGGAGCTGACAAAACTTAAGAAAACTCCTCCTATGTCGCCTGAATCAACAGTTATTAGAAATTATCTCGATTGGCTGCTTGAAATTCCATGGTCGATCAGAACTGAAGATAAATTGAATATTAAACATGTTCAAAAGATTCTTGATGAAGATCATTTTGGATTGGAAAAACCAAAGGAAAGAATCATAGAGCATATAGCTGTTTTAAATCTTGTAAAACAGATGCGTGGTCAGATACTTTGTTTAGTTGGTCCTCCGGGCGTTGGAAAAACATCACTCGGAAAATCGATTGCTCGTGCTATCGGAAGAAACTTTGTAAGAATAAGCCTGGGTGGTGTTAGAGATGAAGCTGAAATCAGAGGCCATCGAAGAACTTACATTGGTTCAATGCCTGGAAAAATAATCCAGTCCATGAAAAAAGCCGGTACAGTGAACCCTGTAATTCTGCTTGATGAGATAGACAAAATGAGTATGGATTTCAGAGGAGATCCTTCTTCAGCAATGCTGGAAGTTCTTGACCCTGAACAAAATCATACTTTTAGTGACCACTACATAGAGGTTGATTATGATCTGAGTAATGTTATGTTCATAACAACTGCTAATGTCCGTTACAACATTCCTTTACCTTTACAGGATAGAATGGAAATTATTGAGTTGCCGGGCTATCTTGAGTATGATAAAATGGAGATTGCAAAAAAGCATCTTCTTACTAAGCAGCTTAAAGCCCACGGACTTGATAAGAAAAACATTGAGATTCCTGATGCTTCTATAAAAAAGATTATAGCAGAATATACACGAGAGGCAGGCGTAAGAAACCTTGAAAGAGAATTGGCTACAATCTGCAGAAAGATAGCTCGTGATATTGTTGTTAAGGAATCCAGAAACGGCAAGCATAAATCAAAATCCAAGTACACAGTGGATGAGAAAAAAATAGAAGAATATTTGAAAGTTCCCAGGTACCGGAGCTTAAGTCATAATAAATCAAACAGAATCGGAAGTGTTACAGGCCTGGCCTGGACCAGCGTTGGTGGTGAAATCCTTACTGTAGATGTTACAATTATGAACGGTCAGGGTAAACTAACTCTTACCGGTCAGCTTGGAAATGTTATGAAGGAATCCGCCCATGCGGCTTTAAGCTACCTTCGTTCTAAGGCAAAATATCTGGGATTAAATCCTGATTTCTTCAAAGGTAAAGAAATTCATGTTCATCTTCCTGAAGGTGCGATACCAAAGGACGGACCTTCTGCGGGTATTGCAATGGCTATGGCTATGCTTTCTTCCATAAGCGGAAGCCCTGCCTCGAATGATGTAGCTATGACGGGTGAAATAACATTAACAGGAAATATCCTTACAATCGGCGGATTAACTGAGAAACTTCTGGCAGCCAAAAGGAATGGCATAAAACACGTCTTAATTCCAAAAGGCAATGAAATTGATTTAAAAGAGATACCACAAAAAGTTTCTGAAGGACTAAAAATTATTTGTATCGATAAAATTGAAGATGCAATACCTTACGTATTCCCCGGCTCGAAGAAACTTAAAAATAAAATTGGCAGCGTTTCAAAAACAAAAAAGAAAAAAAACTAAGACTTGGCTGAAACATTATTATTAAATAAGGAAGCATCTTTAGAGGAACAGTACCAGCTTCTGGTTAAACAATTAAAATCATTGTTAGATAAAGATGATAATTTTTTATCCAATCTTTCCAATTTTACTGCTGCTTTAAAACAAACATTTGAAAAAATCAGTTGGGTTGGATTTTATCTTTACGACGGCGAAAAATTATATCTTGGTCCTTTTCAAGGGAAAGTAGCCTGTACAAAAATTAAGATTGGTAATGGTGTATGTGGAACTTCTGCTGAAATACGAAAGACACTGATAGTACCGGATGTTGATAAGTTCCCGGGACATATTGCCTGTGATGTTGAATCGAAATCCGAAATAGTAGTACCTATAATTAAAGACGAAAAACTTATTGGCGTTTTAGATCTCGATTCAGCATCACTCAATGCATTTAATCAGATTGACCAGAAATATCTGGAAGAAATTGTAAAATATTTAGTTAACGAAATAATATAATTTGCTTATGGAATATCAGGTAACAGCACGGAAGTGGAGACCGAAAAAATTTGATGAAGTTGTAGGTCAGGAACACATTACTTCTACTCTTAAGAACGCATTGAAAAGCGGCCGAATTGCTCATGCATTTTTATTCACAGGACCGCGAGGTGTCGGAAAAACCACTACTGCCAGAATACTTGCCAAATCACTTAATTGTGAAAACTTACAGGACTTTGAACCCTGTAACAAATGTTCAATGTGTGAGTCGATTTCTAATTCACAAACCATGGACATTATAGAAATTGATGCGGCTTCTAATCGCGGAATAGATGAAATAAGAACCTTGCGAGAATCGGTTAAATATGCCCCTACCCGCGGCAAATTTAAGGTTTATATCATCGATGAAGTCCACATGCTTACTAAGGAATCTTTTAATGCTTTTTTGAAAACTCTCGAAGAACCGCCCCCTCATACGATTTTTATTTTCGCGACAACAGATGTCCATAAGCTGCCGCTTACAATAATTTCAAGATGTCAGAGATTTGATTTCAGGCGACTTCAGCTTGATGTAATAAAAAAGCAGCTTATGATGATAGCCGAAGCTGAAGGAATTAACATCGATGACAAAACCTTAACCGTCATTTCAAAAAAAGCTGACGGAGCTCTTCGTGATGCCGAAAGTTATTTTGACCAGGTTGTTGCATTCTGTGGAACGCAAATAGATTATGAGACTGTTTCTAAAATGTTAAACTTGATTGATGAAGAGATTTATTTTAAAGTTTCTGATGCAATTTTAAGTAAGGAATTTAAAGCTGTATTCGAGACCACTGAAATTATCTATAAAAATGGCTGGGATTTTATTGACTTCCTTGATGGAATTGCCGAACATTTTAGAAATGTATTAACCGCTAATGTTACTCAGAAAACAGATCTGATAGAGTCTGCAGAAATATTTAAACAAAAATACATTGAATACATCGACAGTTTTTCAAAAGGCGATCTGTTAAGGATATTGAGTTACATAAATAAAGTGCAGCAGGAAATTCGATTTTCTCAGAATCAAAAGTTAAAAATTGAAATTGCTCTGACCCACCTAATCGGAATGGAAAAATCCCATACTCTCAATGAATTGTTATTTTCTGTTGATGCAGGACAGGAAATTGCAAAACAATCTAATATTCTTTCTACAACTCAAAAAAAAAATATAAATGAGAGAAAAGCAAATCTTTCATATACTGAACAACCCGAACCAATATCAGAAAAAAAGTCAGGCTCGCTTCTTAATACAAGTACACTCGGGGAAAAACAGAGTCTCCCTTCCTCAGGATCCGAGGATTTTGAAAATATCTCCCTTAAATGGCAAACTTTAATAGATTTAGTACAACAGGAACGTTCATTGTTGCTTGGCAACCTGTTTTCTAACCTCCATCTGGTTGACTACAAGGGCCAGGATTTGACACTTGCTGCAACCTCAGAACAAGTAGAAAACGATTTTTCATTACATAAAGATTATGTAGAGAAGAAAATTGTTCAAGTATTCGGCAAAAAACTAAATTTGAAATTCTCCGGTCAGAAAGAAATCAAATCATATAAAAACAAACCAAAATCAGCCTCTGCAGACCATTCTGATCCAATGGAAAAAATGATTATAGAAGAATTAGGTGCTGAAGAAATTGCTTGATTTATGATAAATTCTGCATAGCCTGGAATCCGTAAATACTTTGATTAAAAGGGATTAATATCTATTTTTGTTGCCTATGCAGAAAAAATTAATCGTTGCAATAGACGGTCCAGCCGGTTCCGGGAAGAGTACAACAGCAAAATTATTAGCTAAAAAACTTAATTATCTCTATATCGATACCGGTGCTATGTATAGGACTGTAACCCTGTTCGCGATTCGAAATAATCTGCTCGATAAAATAGATGAAATTGTAAAGCTTTCTGCTGAACTGGATATTCAATTGGAATTCATAGATGGGGAAACAAAAGTAACAGTTTCCGGTGAAGATATTTCCCAGGATATTCGTTCATCTGAAGTAAATCAGAATGTAAGTGATGTAAGTAAGATTGAAGGCGTAAGGAAAATTCTCGTTCAGAAACAGAAAGAAATGGGCAAAAACGGTGGAGTAGTCATGGAGGGCAGAGACATTACCACGGTGGTCTTTCCTGATGCAGATGTAAAAATCTTTTTGACTGCAGTATTAGATGAAAGAGCTAAACGAAGGGCTCTTGAATTCAAACAAAATGGTACTGATCTGCCAATTGATAAGGTAAAAGAGAACTTAGAGCGCAGAGATCAAATTGATTCTAACCGTGAGGTAAGTCCTTTAACACAATCTTCTGATTCAATTGTGGTTGATACTTCAAATGTAACCATTGATGAGCAGGTTAATATTATTCTCGGTATCGTTTATAAAATAGCAAAAAATAAAAATTTAACAGTAGACTCTAATTAAAGCCGGCTAAATCTAATTGTAAAACTAAATTGTTCTGTTTACCTGGTCTTTCCGGCTTAAACCAATTAAACAGAGAAATAGTATGAAGGAGGACTAATGTCCGAAGAAATAAAAGAAACGAAACCATTTGCTTTGACCCCCGATGATTTTGAGAAGGCTAAAGCTAAATTTAATGACGATGAGTACTCTCAGGAAGAATTCATGTCATTAGCCAAACTTTACACTGATTCATTCAGAGATGTAAAAGAAGGTGAAATGATAAAGGGGAAAATAGTTCGGGTACAGGGTGATAATGTTATTATTGATGTGGGATTTAAATCAGAAGGTTCAATTCCAATTAATGAATTTCCTGAAGGTGTTGAACCCAAAATTGGACAGGAAATAGAAGTTGTTCTTGAAAGTGTTGAAGATCAGGAAGGCAATCTTGTTCTTAGTAAACAAAGAGCTGATTTTCTAAGAATTTGGGAACGGGTATTAAGAGCCTATGAAACAGGTGAAATAATTGAAGGAAAAATTGTTAAACGAATAAAAGGCGGAATGGTTGTTGATCTCCTCGGTATGGAAGCCTTCCTGCCGGGCTCGCAAATCGATATTCGTCCAATACGCGACTTTGATGCATTTGTTGGTCAAACCATGGATTTTAAAGTCGTTAAAGTAAATGTACCTACAGAAAATGTAGTCGTATCTCATAAAGTACTTGTTGAAGAAGAAATAGCTGATCAGCGCGATGCGATTCTCCATAGCCTTGAGAAAGGTCAAATACTTGAAGGTACCGTAAAAGCTATAACAGATTTTGGTGTCTTCGTTGATCTGGGCGGCGTGGATGGTCTCATACATATTACAGACCTTAGTTGGGGAAGAATTAATCATCCAAATGAAGTTGTAAAACTTGATGAAGTTATTAAGGTTGTTGTTACTGAATTTGATGAGGAAAAGAAAAGAATTTCTCTCAGCCTTAAAAAGCTTCTTCCTCACCCGTGGGAAAATATTGAAGAAAGATTCAGAATCGGTGATAAAGTTTCAGGTCGTGTCGTATCATTAACTGATTATGGCGCATTCATTGAAATTGAAAAGGGTATTGAGGGACTAATTCATAATTCTGAGATGAGCTGGACTCAACATATCAAACATCCCTCACAGGTTGTGGCAATGGGCCAAATGGTTGAAGCAATAATTCTCAGTCTTGATAAAGAAGATAAAAAAATATCACTTGGCATAAAGCAACTTGAACCCGATCCCTGGGAAACTTTAATGATCAAATATCCGGTTGGTTCACAACATGAAGGTGTTGCCAGAAACCTAACCAATTTTGGTGTTTTTGTTGAACTTGAACCTGGTGTAGATGGACTCGTTCATATTTCTGATTTGTCCTGGACAAAGAAAATAAGACATCCCGGAGAAGTTGTAAAAAAAGGTGAACGACTTAATGTTATTGTTCTGGGTGTTGATGTTGATCAGAGAAAAATCTCATTGGGTCATAAGCAAATTACTGAAAATCCATGGGATCTGTTTGAAAAAACATATTCTGTCGGTGTAATTACAGAAGGTAAAGTAGTTAGAATAATTGAAAAAGGAATTATAACCGAGTTACCGGATAAAGTTGACGGTTTCGTTCCCGGCAATCAGTTATCTACTAATAAGATTAAAAACCTGGCAAATCATTTTCAAATTGATTCAGTTATACCTTTAAAGGTATTAGAATTTGATAAAGAAAATAAAAAGATTGTTCTTAGTGCAATAGCTGCTCTGAAAGAAAAATCTGAACAGGAAATTCAAGATTATCTTGTTTCGCATAAACTCGACAGGGTTTCTGTTGAAAGCATAAAAACTGCAGAAATGGGTTCAATCGATCCATCTGAATTTCCAATTTTCGAAACTCCGGAACAGGAACCGACTGAAATTCCTGCATCCGAATCCACACAATCAAAGCAGGAAGAAAGTAAGTAATCTTTTTAAGAAACATTCACAGGTTGATTGGATCAATTATAATTCAATCAACCTTTTTTATTATCTGATTGTATGCAGAAAAAAGTTGCATTACACACTCTAGGGTGTAAACTAAATTTCTCCGAAACTTCAACAATTGGTAAAAGTTTTCTCTCAAATGGATTTGAGATTGTTGATTTCAAAGACAAAGCAGATGTATATGTTTTTAATACCTGCACCGTAACTGAAAATGCTGAACGTGAGTGCCGTCAATTAGTCCGACGTGCACTCCGTTGTAACCCTGCTGCATTTGTTATAGTTACAGGTTGTTATGCTCAACTTCGCCCGGATGAAATAGCTGAAATTGAAGGTGTGGATGCAGTTTTAGGCAGTAATGAAAAGTTCAAAGTCTTTTCTCTTCTAGATGATTTCGAAAAACGTGAACTTTCCTGCATATACGTCTCCCCGACTGCTGAATTAAATGATCACTTTGGATTCGCTTCTTCATCTGAAGCTGATTCTAGAACTCGGGCATATTTAAAAATTCAGGATGGATGTGATTATAAATGCTCGTTTTGTACTATTCCACTCGCTCGAGGGCTTAGCAGAAGTATGGATCCGAAAGCATTGATATCAGAATTCAAATCACTGGTGGAGCAAGGGTATAAAGAAATTGTTTTAACAGGTGTTAACGTTGGTGACTATGGTAAGATGTTCGGTACTAATCTTTACCAATTAATTTTAAAGCTAATTGAGGTTGATGGAAAATTCAGAATAAGAATCAGTTCCATAGAACCTAACCTTTTAACTGATGAAATCATCAGCATTACGGCTAAGAGTGAAAAATTATGCAATCACTTTCATATCCCATTGCAAAGCGGAAGTCCGGCAATACTTAAAGCTATGCAACGCAGATACACCATAGAAGATTATAAAAAAATTATTGATAAAGTTAACATAAGTATTCCGGATGTTGGAATTGGCGTTGACGTAATAGTCGGTTTCCCGGGTGAAAGTGAAGAAAATTTTATGGAAACTTATTCTTTTCTTAAGGATTTACCGGTTTCATATTTGCATGTTTTCACATACTCTGAAAGACCTGATACAAAAGCTGTAGGTCTCACAGATAAAGTTGAGATGACTGAAAGAAAAAAAAGAAATAGTATGTTAAGAATTTTAAGTGAAAAAAAGCGACGATACTTTTATAATCAGATGGTAGGTAAGGAACTTGAAGTTTTATTTGAAGCGGAAAATATTGATAGTTGGATAAAAGGTTTTACCACCAACTATGTCAGAGTTCAAAATGAATTTGATCCATCACTAATCAATGAATTTTCTTCTATTAGGGTTACAACTGTTGATGAAAATCTTTGTAAAGGTATTTTGATAGATACAAAAAAATCAGTTGATTTATAGATTACTTAATTCTAAAATAGCATAAAAACTTTATGAAAATTCTCTGCCTTTTATTTTTTCTGCTTTCAATTAATCTGAAAGCTCAACCTGAATATGTTCAATCCTTCTACGAGTTAAAACACTCTATCACAGAAAAAATGGACTCTGAAATGTCCGGACATTCTAACTTAACATCAGCAAAACTGGTGTCCGGCAAAAAGAACTCCGGTCTTGCTATTCTGTATTCATTATTATTACCCGGAATGGGTGAATTATACGCTGAAGCTTATGAAAGTGGAATGTATTTTACCATAGCCGAAGGCGTTTTATGGGGCACTTACATAGGAATGGATACTTATGCTAACTGGCAAAAAAACAGATATGAAAGTTATGCAATTTCCGGCGCAGGCATTGATCGAAATGGAAAAGATAAAGATTATTATTCAAGAATCAGCCTGTATTCAAATATAGACCAATATAATAATGAAAAAGCGCTGGAAAGAAAATTTGATGAAATGTATGATCCTCAGCAATATTATTGGAAATGGAGCAGTACAGAGGACCGAAGAGCTTATCGTGATATGTGGTTATCGAGTGAACAAACATTCAATGACATCAGATTTGTAATAGGGGCAATGCTATTGAACAGGTTAGCCAGTGCTGTAAATGCTGTAAGATTAGTATCAAAATATAACAGTAGAATTGAAGAACAAAGCTGGAATGTTTCAATAGGAACAATTGTTCATCCCAATATTCCATCATCATTTAGTTTAAATTTTACAACCTCTTTTTAAGTCTTGTAGATTTAACTAGAAGAAATAGACTATAAATTTAAGCTATTAAAGATAACTTATTGTATCCATTGGATAAAATACTTAAAGAATCAAAAGGTACGTAGATAGCATAACCACTATAATTGACAGTCCAACAATTGATGAGAAAATTATAAAATTAATTGAAATTCCAGTATCTTTTTTTTCTTCGTATTCTACAAATTTTAATTCTTCCATATTATTTTCACTCCACTTAATTTCTATTTTATACAAATACAATTACTTGATTTCTGGTTAATCACACAATTCAACCTTTTTATAAAGTATATTGATTCGAAAAAGAGAATTGTTGACAAACTTTTATTATTATGAATAAGTGCGGTTTGTAAACCGCACTTATAAAGTTTCTCCCTCACATCAAAGATCATTTTACTTAATCTTCAATTATTTTGAAAAGTCCCCCCCCACAGAACTAATCTTGACCTGATGTTAAAAACAAAGACCCCCATGGTTAAAATTAATTAAACCCATTTATAAATTATT
>CAZXCP010000016.1:0-45608 GCA_964639355.1 uncultured Ignavibacteriaceae bacterium | reverse complement strand
AACTCTTGACGGACAGGGAGCTGATGAAATTTTAGCTGGTTATAATTCATATTATTAAGCTCATTTAAAAGATTTAAAACTTAGATTATTTTTGAAAGAATTAAAATGTACTCAAAGTATTTATTCGGATTTAAGCGTAAAAAAGGCAATTGCTACAAAAATTATTAGAAGCTTACCTAGAAATTTGAGGTCAATTCTCATAAATCATTTAAACATAAAAAAAGTAATTGATTTACCCTTAAACCAGGTTCTGGCACTTGATATGGAAAATAACCTGAGCAACCTGCTTCGTTACGGTGATTTTTTATCTATGGCCCATTCAGTTGAATCCAGACTACCGTTCCTGGATTACAGATTGGTAGAATTTGTCTTTAATCTTAATCAGAGTTACAAAATTTCCTTTGGATGGACAAAATACATAGCAAGAACAGCGATGTCTGGTTTATTACCGGATAAAGTTGTATGGCGAAAAGAGAAAATAGGATGGCCGAATGCAGATGAGCTTTGGTTTGATAGAATTCACAAAGACAGAGTGAATAATACGTTAATAAAATCTAGTCTTTTGTCTGATAGTATCTCTTCTAAAGAAAAAAACATAATAGTAAATGGAAAAATTAACTCTAAAAAATTGCGGGCATTATCTTTAAGCATGTGGGAAGAAAGATTTTTATAAAAATTTTTTAAGTAAATCAAATGCGTTAGTAGATTTTATTAAAGTTGGAATAAAAATAGTTACAAATAACATTCAAAAAGATATTGGCAGGCTGCTGGATTCAATTATAATCCAGAACTATAAAAACATGGTTGTTTATATTGTTGATAGTAACTCAATGTATCGAACACTATATATAGCACATAGTTATTAATCTAAAACATCAATAATATAATTTCCTCAAGAATTATCAAGGATTTGCCCACGGTAACAACATTGGTATTCAAAGGGCAATGGAAGAAGGTTGTGATCTTTTATTCATAGTAAATCCCAATATACAGCTAGAAGAGCAAGGTATTGACATTTTAGTTAAAAGGATTAAATCTGATGAAATGATTGGAGTTATCGAACCAATTATCTTATACGGCTATGAATCGCAAAAAATTATACACACTTACGGTTTGAATGCTGATTTCCGAACACAGAAAAAACGGGTAAATTTAATAATGAATCTTTTTAAGAAAAAGTGCGGAATAATATTAAGATTTATTTAGAACAGCTTAAGTTAATAATTCTAAACTCTGTAACTTAGAATCGAGTATAGTTTATTAAACAACCCTGCTGGGTTATTCATAATAAAAGAAAAATTATAATAGAAATAAATAATTATTAAAAAATTAATAAAAATATTTTGATGGGAAAAAAAGTAGAATTAGAAAGCTTGCCTGTATTCATACTGGCAGGAGGATTTGGTACTAGAATTAAAGAAATGACTGATTTCATTCCTAAACCAATGGTACCAATAGGTGACTATCCTATTTTATATCACATAATGCTTAAGTACAGTTTGCATGGATTTAAGCGTTTTATTATTTGCACAGGATATAAATCCGAGGTAATAAAATCATATTTCCTTAATTATCCTTCACTCAATAGTGATTTTACAGTAAATCTTTCCAACAGTAAAATTACCGTACATTCTGTTGATCATAAATTGGATTGGGAGGTTACTGTAGCATTTACCGGTATTAAGAATATGACCGGATCAAGAGTTGCAATTGCTGCAGAGAAATATTTAGGGGATGCAAAGCATTTTGCCGTTACATACGGTGATGGTTTAACCGATGTAAATCTTGAACAAGAATTAGAATTCCATTTTTCAAAAGGAAAAATCGGTACGGTTCTGGGAGTGAATCCGCCTTCAAGGTTTGGAGAATTACTCATTAACGGTTCGACTGTTGAGTCATTCAAAGAAAAACCCGAATTTTCTGATGATTGGATAAACGGAGGTTATTTCTTCTTTAAGAAAGATTTTCTAAAATATCTGTCAGTTAATCCTGATTGCGTTTTAGAAAAACAACCGCTTGTTGATCTGGCAAAAAATCAGCAATTAAGTATCTTTAAACACAGAGGCTTCTGGGCTTGTATGGATACACAAAGAGATAAGGAAAGCATGGATAAAATTTGGGATGCAGGCAATGCACCCTGGTCAAAATTATAGGAGGTTAAATTGAAAATTTTTGTAACCGGTCATAGAGGATATATAGGTGTTCATCTCGTCGACTTGCTCAAGAAAGCCGGTCATTATGTTACCGGATGTGACCTCGGACTTTTTGACGGCTGTGAATGGGAAAACTATATAAAACCTGATGTGGAAATCATAAAGGATATAAGAAGTTTAGAAATAAATGATATATACGGGCATGATATAGTAATGCATTTGGCAGCAATATCAAATGATCCTATGGGTGATCTAATTGAAGAGTTAACTTATTCCGTTAATCTTAATGGATCAATAAATTTAGCTAAACTTGCTAAAGCTGCAGAAGTAAAAAGATTTCTTTTTTCGGGCAGCTGCTCCGTTTATGGGAAAGGTGAAAAACTAGATCTTGATGAAAATGCAAAACTTAACCCGGTTTCTGCTTATGCAATTTCGAAAGTAGAAGCTGAGAAGAAAATTCTTGAATTAGCCGATGAAAATTTTTCGGCTTCCATTCTACGTAACGCGACTGCTTACGGCTACTCACCAATGTTAAGAATTGACCTGGTAGTAAATAATTTACTGGCTTGTGCTTTTACAAAAGGTGAAATAAGAATTATGAGTGACGGTACTCCCTGGAGACCATTAATCCATTGCAAGGATATAGCCCGTGCTTTCTTAGCTTTTGCAGAGGCACCACTTCAAAATGTTCATAAGAGATCTGTAAATATTGGTTCAAATAAAGAAAACTATCAGGTGAAGGATGTTGCTGATTTTGTGCAACAATTACTGCCTGATTCAAAAATTGTATTCACCGGTGAAGTTGGTAATGATCCTAGAAACTACAGGGTGAACTTTGATTTATTGAATAAGCTTATTCCAGACTTCAAATTAGAATACAGTTTAGAAAATGGTATGTACGAGTTATTTGAAAAATTCACCGAGCTAAATTTTTCTCTTTCAGATTTTGAGGGTGACAAATTTGTAAGGATAAGAACATTAAATAACAAATTAAACACACTGAGGTTGCAATGATATTTAATGAAACACCCCTTAAAGGGGCTTATACAATTGAATTAGAAAAGAGGGGCGATGAGCGGGGGTTCTTTGCACGATTCTTTTGTATTAAAGAATTTGAAGCATTAAACCTTGATTCGAAAATTGTTCAAATAAATAATTCACTCTCAAAAGACAAAGGAACTTTAAGAGGAATTCACTATCAGCTAAAACCGAAGGCAGAGACAAAAATTGTAAGATGCATAAGAGGTAGTCTCTGGGATGTAATAGTTGATCTTAGAGTTGACTCACCAACTTTTTTAAAATGGTATGGTGCTGAGTTGAATGAAGAGAACAGAAAGATGATGCTCGTTCCAAAAGGTTTCGGACATGGATTTATTACTCTTAGTGAAAACACCGAAGCTTTATATCTTGTTACCGAGTTTTACTCCCCGGAAAATGAAAGAGGTATTAGATGGAATGATACGAAGATCGGAATTCAATGGCCAATAAATCCAGAAATAATTTCCGAGAAAGATAAAAATCATCCTGATTTTAACATTAAAATACATTTGATATGAAAATCTTATTTACAGGGATAAGCTCGTTTACAGGCTATTGGTTTGCCAATTATCTGATAAACAATGGTCATTCTATAGTTGCCACATTTACAAAAAAAGGTTTACAAGAATACGATGGACTACGAAAAATCAGGATAGAAAAACTGCAAAACAAAGTTCTTTCGGCTTTTGGAGTTTCTTTTGGCAATGAAAAGTTTCTTAACCTGATTAATAACGAAAATTTCGATTTGGTATGCCATCATGGTGCAGAAGTATCGAATTATCGATCGTTTGAGTTTAATGTTTCCTCAGCGTATGAAAACAATACTTTCAACATCATTCAGGTATTAAAACTAATTAAACAAAAACACTCAAAACTTATTATAACCGGAAGTGTATTCGAAGGAAATGAAGGACTTGGAAGCGGCAGGTCATTACCATTTTCACCATATGGACTATCCAAGCAATTAAGTTCATTAGCATTTGAATATTATTGCAGCTCTATTGGCGTTCGGCTTGCAAAGTTTGTTATTCCAAACCCGTTCGGACCTTTCGAAGAAGAAAGGTTTACAACCTTCTTATTAAAATCTTGGATCAAAGGAGAAAAACCTGTAATTAAAACCCCGCTTTATATTCGGGATAATATACATGTATCTCTGCTAGCTGCTTGTTATGCAAAGTTTTGTACTGAATTTGGCGACAGAGATTTATTACTAGATAAAATCAATCCTTCCGGATATGTTGAATCACAGGGTCAGTTTACAAAACGGTTTGCAAAAGAGATTGAAAAGAGACTTAATCTTAATACTTCTTTTGAACTGATAAATCAATCAGAATTTTCAGAACCCATACTCAGAATAAACAACGATCCTGCAATTGAGTATGTGAATGATTGGAGCGAAGAAAAATCATGGGATGAATTAGTAGATTACTACAGAACATTTTTATATTAAAATGAATAAAAAAATAGCCCTGTTGATAGTTGTACATAATGAGAAACACAATCTTGAATTGTTATTCAATTCTCTTGCAGCTCAGACTTACAAACGGTTTAAAATATTCTTTATTGATAATAACTCAAAAGATGATTCCACTGTTTTTGCAAAGGAATTAAATAAAACTTATGGTTTTGAGATCGAATACATCGAATTATTTGAGGATACAGGTTATACTAAGGGAAATAACATAGGGGCTGAAAAAGCCTTAGAGCAGGGTTTTGAAATTTTATTTATAATGAACAATGATCTTGAGCTTGAAAAAAACTGTATTCAGGAATTACTAAATCTGATTGAATCAAAAAAGAATGCTGGCGCTGTTAGTCCCATTTTATTCTATTGGAATAAGGATAAAAGAGAAAACAGAATTCAAACTTATGGAGTAAGGGCAAACTTTAAATGGCAGACTAAAGATATTCTTTTCGCCGATTCTGTTTATGAGAATATTTCTCTTAAAGAAATTGAGAAGGTTGATTATGTCTCCGGAGCTGCATTAATGATAAAATCTGAATTTGTCAAAAAATATGGGCTTTTTGATCCCGATTATTTTATGTACAACGATGAAATTGACCTTGGTTACAGAATGAAAAAAGGAGGTTACGACTATTATGTTACAGATAAGGCTAAAATCTGGCATAATCATGACTGGTCCCCAAAAAACATTTCCGGGTATAAATTCATGTATTACTATATGATGAGGAATAGAGTTCTCTACTTTAAGAAATTTAAGTTTTATCCTCAACTATTAATTGATATATTTTTACAACTAGTTACTTTCCCGATCAAGTTAAAAATGTTCTTTAAAATTGGATCAATATCAATAGTTAAATTTTATTATTCTGGTATATTAGATGGTGTACGCGGAAAAAAAGGAATTGCGGATAAAATATTTGATTAAAAATGAAAAAAAATATTTTAACCATTGATTATGAATTATTCATTGGCACTAAAAAAGGAACTGTAAGAGGATGCATCATTGAACCAACTGAAAAATTAATTTCAATTCTTTCAATGAATGATTCAAAAATGACAGGGTTCTTAGATGTTCTTCACTACTACCGGCTGCTTACGCTTTAGAATAAATTTTCTGAATTAAAACAGGACAGAATATTGATTGAAAACCAGATTTTAGAGTTAGCAGTAAAAGGACACGATATTCAATTGTACTTACACCCTCACTGATTAGATACTGTTTACAATGATGGAAAATGGTTCCCTGATTATGGTAAATTCAAACTTCACAATTTGTCCGCAGATAGTGACAACGAATACATAAATTCAATTGCCGGCTGTGTTACCATGCCAAAAATATTATGCAAAATCTTGTCAGAAAAGTGATACAGGATTATGAAGTATCTTCATTTCGTGCAGGTAGATACCTTATAGAACCTTTTGAAAAATTAAGAGATGCCTTTCTAGAAAATGGGATATCAGTTGATAGTTCGGTGTGTCCCGGGGTACATAATGATAATGATATTTTTGCTTATGACTTTCGAAATTATCCTGCAGTTAAGAAATATAATTTCGATAGAAGTCCCGGAATAATAAATTAAAAAGGAAGTATTACTGAAATACCGGTTACAACAGTCAGAATACCGGCGGTAATGAATCTATTTTTTTCTTTCTTAAAAAAGTCAAAAATATTCTGATCTTGAAAGTGAAAGAAAAGGAAGCGGATCGGGTGATTATAAGCAGCCAAAGGGAAACAGAATTTACAAGAGGCTGAATAATTTATCACGATCATGGATAAATCGGTTGACGACAGTCAACAATTTCAGTGAGATGTTTAGTTATATACTGATAAAGGTTATAGATAGTTGTGTGTCATCTAATAAAATCCGTTTCATTTCAATACAAGACTTCCTGGCTTAGCTTAAGTTCTCGGGATTTTTCGATATAAATTAACTTAGCTTTAGCGGGTATTTGGCTTGGAATTTGCCATAGCATCGAACAATACTATTTCAATTTATGATAATTTTAATTTTAAGATCTAAGTATCTGCGTCAAATAATTTTGACAAATTGACAGGACTAACCAGAAACTGATAAACTCATTACAAAATCCTTGAAAAACTTTTTAATAAAATATAAGACCATAATCGGAATAGTTATTTCTATTACTTTTCTTTACTTATCACTAAGAAAAGTTGAATTTACCGATATTCTTCAGATCTTTAGGCACTTCAATCCTTCAATTATAGTTTTCCTATTTTTGATAGCATTTGCAGGTCGACTACTACAGACATACCGCTGGTATATGCTGCTGCCTTTTACAAATAAACGGAATATAAAGGATACATTTAATTATCTTAATATTGGTTACCTGCTGAACAATATATTGCCCGCCAGAATTGGTGACTTTGTAAAATCTTATTTGCTTGCAAATAAATTAAAAGTAAGCAGAACTGACACAATGGCTTCAGTAATAGTTGAAAGATTATTTGATCTTACCGGTATGGGATCGCTGTTTATTTTAGCATTGCTGATATTAAATTTACCAGCATATGCTTTACAGGGCGGCTTGATATTATTATTGATTTGCTTTGCCGGGTTTTCGGCACTCATTGCACTGGCAAAAAGCGGTTCCATACTATCCCGTTTTCAAAATAAATATGAGAGTAAAAATATATTGAACTGGATACTGGTGAAGACAAATAAAATTTCAGTTTACAGCAATTTATTAACTAATGTAAAACTCACCTCGGTTTTATTTTTTCTGACTATTATGGTCTGGTTCACTTATTTGTATTCAGGCTTCCTGATCATTGAGAACCTTCATCCTTCGATTTATTCATGGCAGGCGGCAACACTCACACTATTATTCATAAGTATTTCTTTTCTGATTCCATCAACGCCGGGCAATGTCGGGGTTTATCAATACGCCTGTATTCTTGCATTTGAAGTTCTAGATGTGGGTTATAGTAAAGAAGAAGCACTCGTTTTTTCGATAATCTCTCAGCTACCGGTTTACCTGATAAGTATTTTACTTGGAATATATTCGTCTTATACTGAAGGCATTAAAATTGGTAAGCTTAAAAAGTATTCCGGTAAACTGGAAACTATTGAAGGTTAAGCAATTTATGAAAAAAATAGACCTTATAATTGCTGTAAGAAACGAAGCTGAGAATCTACCTACATTATTTAAAGAGTTCCTTGAATTACAAGTTAGCGGATTTGAGTTTGGTCTAATATTTATTGAAGATGGAAGCACCGATAATACAATTGAGATCTTAAGAAAACTATCATCTTCAGATGAACGAGTTAAATTCTATTCATTATTAAATCCTTATGGACCAGGCTTTGCACTCTCTTTTGGAATAAATATGTCGGATGCCGATGCTGTTATTACTATGGATGCAGATGGCAGCCATCCTTTAAGGGTTGTTAAATTAATGGCACAGAAATTCCTTGAGGGTTATAATGTAGTTCAGGGTCATAGAATGGTTTACGACAGAGAGAATCTTTTTCGTAAATATTTCAGTTATTTATTTAATGGTACTTTTTCTTTGCTGTCCGGTGTAAATTTTTTAAGGCAAAATGTGCATTTTCGCCTGATGGATAGAAAAGCAGCGGATATTTTTATTAATAATAAACGATGGTGGTATTCAGTAAGAGTAAATTTTAAAGGTCATCAAATCAAATCTATATTTTTGGAATTCACTGCACCTGAAAGAACTTTAGGAGAAAGTAAATTTAATTTTTATCGTTTACTTAAAGTGGCAGTCAGACTTACGTATAATTTAATTTCTTTGAGAAGATTTATTTTATTAAGTATGTTATTGATTGTAATAATGACAATTCTTATTTACAAGTTACCACTTATGGTTATCGTGTGTTTTATTATACTAATTCATTTTTACTTTTATTTCAAATTTAATAGTGACGAGTTCAACCATTATAAAATTTTAGAAAGCAGCTGAAAAAATGAACAAAATATTAATTACTGGTGCAGGCGGTTTTATCGGGTCGCATCTTACAGAAAAACTGGTTGAAATAGGATACGATGTGAAAGCTTTTGTCAGATATAACTCACGTAACTCATGGGGATGGCTCGAATCCTCAGATGTTAAAAATGATATCGAAATAATTACCGGGGACATAAGGGATTATGATTCTGTTTATAAAGCTACCGCAGGATGCGATGCTGTATTCCATCTTGCGGCATTAATCGGTATTCCATACTCCTATGTTTCTCCTCTTGCCTATATAAAAACGAATATAGAGGGCACTTATAATATTTTAGAGACAGCAAAAACAAGAAAACTGAACAGCGTTATTATTACATCTACTAGCGAAACATACGGCACGGCACAATTTGTACCGATAAATGAGGAACATCCTTTAATAGGGCAGTCACCATACTCGGCTTCCAAAATTGCAGCCGACCAGATCGCATTGAGTTATTATAAATCTTTTAGTTTACCGGTTAAGATAGCCAGACCATTTAATACTTATGGACCGAGACAATCGGCACGTGCAATTATTCCTACGATAATAACACAAATACTGCTCGGGAAAACAGAACTTAATCTTGGAAATATAAAACCCACAAGGGATCTGACTTTTGTAAAGGACACTGTTAATGGATTCATAGAAATATTTAACAGTAAGAAATTAACCGGAACGGTAACGAACATAGGTATGAATCAGGAGATCAGCATAGAAGAACTTGTTGATAAAATTGCCGGTTTATTAAATCTGAGTGTTTCCGTAAATGAAGATAAACAACGGGTACGACCTGAAAACAGTGAAGTAGAAAGATTAAAATGCGATAACAGAAAACTGGTTGAGAACACCGGGTGGCGCCCTGAATATGATTTGAACAGTGGATTAAATGAAACTATAAACTGGATCAAATCTAATCTTAGTTTGTTTAAAGCTGATATGTACAATGTTTGAAAATATTATACATTTTATAAAAAGTTTATATCCGGATCAAAATCCTGTTCATCTTCATGCACCTGTTTTTCTAGGCAGAGAAAAAGAATACCTGATGGATTGTATTGATTCGACTTATGTTTCGTATGTTGGAAAATATGTAAACAGATTTGAAGAAATGACTGCAGAGTATACCGGTGCAAAGTATGCTGTTGCCGTGGTTAACGGAACGGCGGCATTACAGATAGCGCTGCAGCTCGCCGGTGTCAGCTACGGTGATGAAGTAATAACACAGCCGCTAACTTTTGTTGCCACTGCCAATGCTATATCACACTGCGGTGCAAAACCTGTATTCGTTGATGTTGATATTGACACTATGGGAATGTCTCCCGAAAAGCTTAACGACTGGCTGCTTAAAAACACCAGGTACAACCAATCAACCAAACATACAATCAACCAATCAACCAAACAGCCAATCTCTGCCATAGTTCCAATGCACACTTTCGGTTTCCCTTGCCGGATAGATGAAATAGTTGAGGTTGCAGAAAAATATGGAATTCCGGTAATAGAGGATGCTGCAGAGTCATTAGGCAGTACTTACAAAGGAAAGCATACCGGAACTTTCGGTTTTGCTGGAATTTTAAGTTACAACGGAAATAAAACAATAACCACCGGCGGCGGCGGGATGATAATAACCAATGATGAACATCTGGCAAAAAAAGCCCGGCACATTACTACAACTGCTAAAGTCCCGCATAAATGGGAATATATACACGATGAAATAGGTTATAACTACAGGCTTACAAACATTAATGCAGCACTCGGTGTTGCACAGATGGAATACCTGGATAAAATAATAAATAATAAAAGAGATACTGCCTCTAAGTATCAAAATTTTTTCCAAGATGGAAATATAAAGACCATTTCTGAACCTAAAGATGCTAAATCAAATTACTGGCTTAATGTAATTCAATTCAATAATAGAAATGAGCGCGACTCATTCCTTGAATACTCAAATCTAAATGACGTGATGACAAGACCAGTATGGCGTTTAATGAACAAATTAATAATGTTCAAAAACAGTCAAACTGACGATTTATTCAACGCACAATTATTGGAAGACAGAATTGTAAATATACCAAGTGGATTTAGAAACAATGGAAAATATTAATATTTTATTACTTGGAGGTGCTAAACGAGTCTCACTTGCCCTAAGGTTTATCCAGGCAGGTTTAAAACTTAATAAAAAGGTTAACATATTTTCTTATGAACTGAATAATGAGGTACCAATATACAAAACAGCGGAAGTTATTTTAGGAAAGCTATGGAATGCCCCTGATATTTTATTACATCTGGAAAAGGTGGTAAAATCGAAAAATATTAATATAATATTACCGTGTGTAGATCCTGCGATTATAATTGCCAGCAAATTAAGACAAATATTGAGTGAATGCTTTATACCGGTTTCAGAATCGTTTATTTGCACTACTATGTTTGATAAGGTTGAATGTAACAATTATTTGAAGAAATTAAATATTAAATTACCATCAACAGATCTCAATTACCCCATGATAGCAAAACCCAGAAAAGGCTCTGCTTCTGCTGGTATAAAAAAGTTGGAATCTGAAGAAGATTTTAAATTGTTTAATTTAAAATATGATGCGATCGATTATATAATCCAGCAGTTTATAAATGCTGAGGAATATACTGTTGATGCATATATCAATAATGATGGGAAATTTGTCGGGGCTGTCCCAAGATTACGCATGGAAGTTTTTGCCGGCGAAGTTATAAAATCAGTAACCGTTAGAGATTCGGAAATAATAAATATTTCAGAATTTGTATCATCATCAGGTGGTTTTAGAGGCCCGATTACAATTCAATACTTAAAGGAAAAAACAACGGGTATAAATTATCTTATGGAAATTAATCCGCGGTTAGGAGGCGGCGTTATAAATTCAATCGAAGCTGGTTTTAATATCCCATTATATATTATTCAGGAATACTTAGGTTTACATATACCAACTGTCAATAATTGGAGAGAAAATTTATTAATGACAAGATCATTTGAGGAGGTATTTTTTGCAGATTATTATAGATCTTGATGGGACAATTTGTACTGAAGAAAAAACTTTCAGCAGATCCCTGGCCAAACCTATAGCCGGAGCAGTAGAATCAATTAATTCCCTTTATGAAAAAGGTAATACAATAATTATTTATTCTGCCCGCAGTTGGATGGAGTATGAAGTTACATCACATTGGTTGAACCAAAATGGAGTTAAATATCATCAACTGATTCTTGGAAAACCTATAGGAGATGTCTGGATTGACGATCGTGCTATCAAGTTCAATAATAATTGGGATACAATAATTAAGATGTTAGAAGAAAAAAAATGAAAAATAATGACCATTATTTAATAAACTTTTAATTTGTATCTCCGTTTCATTCTTTTTGATATGATATTAATCAACTCAGATGTCCATCTGAATTTAATTTATAAATCTGGTCGAATAAAAGGAAATTTTTTAATCAAGGTTTACTATCAATAATTAAGTTCATCTATGTTCTTTAATCAGCAATAAAAACTTGGCATAATTTGCTAGGCAATAATTTTATGTTGTATTGGTACTGCTATTATTAAGTTTATTTGTGCAAGTGAAACAATAAATACAAGCAAGGAAAATATAGTGCAGAAAAGCAGTTTATTAAATATTTTAATAATACTGATCGTAATAGTCAGAATATCATATTATTTTGCTCAGCCTGATCTATCAACAGATCATATTTCACAGATGGCAATGGCTCAAAGTTTTATGGATGGGAACGGGTTTTCATTCAAATATCTGAACTCCCAGGCTGAAATTTATTACGAGACCCATATACAATGGCCTCCGTTATATCCCTTGGTTTTAGCACTGGTAAGCTTTATCACTTCAAATCTTCTATTGTCAAGTTTTATAATTCAAACAGTTGTTCTCATTCTGCTGGTGGTGGCATGGAGAAAAACATTTTTTCTTTTAAGGAATTATGTTTCTGAAGAAGCATTCTTCTATTTCATGTCATTACTGCTGATATCAACATCAATACTCAATAATATAAATACCATCCTGGTATTTGCACTGCTGCTTATTTCGGTTTCACTTTATTTTACTTTTGCTTATATGTTTAAAGAAAAATCCAGAATGAACATAATACTTTCAGCAATTTTCGCCGCCTTGCTGTTCTGGACTCATTACAGTTATTTCTTTGCTGCATTTTACCCTGCTGCAGTGATGCTTCTATTATTTATAATGAAAAAGGATAAAGATTATTTGATTACTGGAGCGGGTTCGTTTACAATAAGTTTAGCAATAGTATCAGGGGTTATTTTATATAACATCCTTACTACCGGAAATATAAACTATATGGATAGTCCCGATATATGGGATGCGGGGTTTTACCCTGAACATCTTTTATTAACCGATCCGATCTTTGTGAATGCATTCTTTAAAACCTCTTACTTTGTTGATTATGTATGGAATAGCCAGCAGCCTTTAATAATATTTCTAGCATACCAACTCATTTCGATCGCAATACTCTTTCTGATAATTCTCTTTTATGCTAGATTAAGTAAAAATAAAATTCTGCCGTTCGAAAAAACATCACAGTTTTTCATTCCTTTCTTTATGATCATTGCGCTGATACTAATCTTTTTACTTTACTTCACCTTGAGGTATCATGAAATTCCGCGGCCTAACTGGACACACATCGGAGACCCCCGGTATATGAGTGCTGTGTATACATCAGTCGCTGCAATTGTGGTCATGCTTTTATTCATTAAAACAGAACACATTGACGGAAAAGTTATTAACGTTATTAAATCATTCCTGATGATTTTAATATTGATCAACCTGGGGATAAACATTTATATAACAGCCGATCATTGGGGAAAATACTCATTTGAAGCCAGTGTTTATGAAGTACCCGAGCGAGATTTACAAGATCTTTATGACAACATTAAACTCGAGCAATCCGCGGGAAAGTTACCTGTTTTTATAGATAATGATTTAACTGTAAGATCGGTAAGGATCAGTCAGTATGCCGGAGCTGCTGTAATCAGTTCAGATTTATTAAATGACATTGAGGTTCTTCCTGTGAATATGGTATTCTTTTTTATTTTACCAATAGCAGAAGAATACAGGGAGGAAGACTACCAAACGATTGAATGGAGTAAAAGATTCAATTTGAATAATATAGGTAAAGTGCATACCAATTTAAATCTATATAAAGTAAACAATCTATGATATGATTATGAAAACAGCGATCATTTTACCCGCTTATAATGAGGAGTTAACAATCGAAAAAACCATACTCGATTTTCATCGGAATGCACCCGATGCACTCATTTATGTGGTCGATAATAATTCTTCCGATAAAACGAATGAAATCGCAAGCAAACTTATTAAAGTCAACAATATAAAAGGCGGGGTGATTTTTGCACGGCGAAAAGGCAAGGCAAATGCAATGAAAACAGCTTTCTCCAAAATTGATGCAGATAATTATGTAATGGCTGATGCCGATAATACTTATCCCGGAAGCGATCTAAATAAACTCTTAGCTCCTGTTGTCTCAGGCGAATACGATCTGGCTGTCGGAAACAGGTTCACAGAGGAAGGATATGAGAAGGAGAATAAAAGACGCTTTCACAATTTTGGAAATAATCTTGTTCGGAAGCTTATTAATATGTTATTCAAGGCAGACTTAAAAGATGTGATGAGCGGCTACAGGGTGCTTTCAAGAAATTTTGTAAAGAATTACCCGATAATGTGCGAAGGTTTCGAAATTGAAACGGAAATGACTTTGCACTGCCTTGATAAAAAATTTAATATAATTGAAATACCTATTGTATATAAGGACAGGATGGAAGGGAGCTTCTCAAAACTCAATACTTTTTCAGATGGATTCAGGGTATTAAAAACAATTTTTAACATCTTTAAAGATTACAGACCACTGCTTTTCTTTTCAATATTATCAGTATTCTTCTTTTTAGGAGGCGTTCTGCTCGGTATTGAACCTGTGATGGAGTTCATCGAATACAGATATGTGTATAAAGTGCCGACCGCAATACTTGCAACCGGTATGATGATTTTTTCACTACTATTTTTTGCTATTGGATTAATCCTTGATACAATTGTGCGCTTTGAGAAATTCAATTTTGAAATGAGAAAAAATGCGAATTTATAAATTATATTAACAGACTTTACAACTTACATCATATTACTTTAAAATAAATATTCTCAGGAAAACAGAATGAATAAGAACACTGGTCTGGTCATTTTTCTTTTAATATCAATTATTTATATCCTATTTGGTTATGGTGTAACTATATCAAATGATTCGGTTGAAAACGTTTACCAGATCACTAATCTGGATCTCTTGAGCAGGAGTTCACATTTCTCTTTTCATCTGTTTGGAATCATTTTTTACTTATTGTTTTCTGAACTAATAGGTTTTAGCGCTGTTACGTCGGTTGAGATCATGCTTGCATTTTTTAGTGCAGCAGCAGCGTTCTCACTTTATGAGATTACGATAAAAAAATATAATAATGTTCAGCAGGCTGTTATTACAGTGCTAATTTATTCATTCGCCAGCGGTGTATTCCGGTTTTCTGCCCAGGCTGAATATCTTATACTGGTACCATCATTCGGACTTATAAGCCTCTATTTATATTCTGCGGGAAAAAACTTATTTGCAGGTATTATGTTTGGTTTCGGTCTGCTCACGTCGCCATTTATAGTTCTTTTCGCACCTATGTATTTACTGTTTTCCTCTTTTAAAAATGTTTTTCAGAGGAAAAACATTATTTTTGCCGCAGGTACCATTGCTGTTTACTTTGCAGTAAATCTTTTTACGTATAAAGAAACTATAAGCGGTGAATGGTCTTATGGAGGGGTTTTTAGTTTTTATAAAGATGCAATCAGTGATCTTAATTTTTTACGGATCGCTGCTATATATATTTACGGTTATTTACGTTCTTTTAATATTATGCTATTATTTTTACCATTTACTTTATATTACCTGTATAAATACAACAAGGAATTATTATTAGTTTTTATTTTAACAATTCTAATTCACCTGCCTGTTGCAATACCGGAGGCAAGATACGGGGGTTACCAAATGACTGCTTACCCGATTATTGCAATCTCTATCGGCTATTTTTTAAGTGCTTTATTTACCAGTAGAAAAGTTATTGTATTAACAACTATAGTAGTCTATCTTGTTTTAAATATCAGCTTGGTTATTACAGAAAGATCATTTTTCAGAGATTTAAAAGATACGTACGTTAAATTAAATGATGATCTTGTTAAGAACTCAGTACTTTTTGTTTACCAGGCAAGTAAACCATTAAAAGATATTTACGCACCTGATCTTGAGGTATTTGATATACTTTCAGATTATCAATTCAAGATGGCAAAAGACCTCCCTGGATATATTCCTACAGATTTGGAGGATATTTTTAATAAAAATCATACGGCATATTTGCTTGAATCTGGCGTAAGTATGCCCGATGATAATATAAAACTGCTGTTCAGTCAGTTTACAAAAGACCAGGGAGCAAAAGTAAAAGGTTTTGCTTTAGCTAAAGTTCTTGAAACAGAACCATCATTGCACTATAAAAAACTGGATGGTTATAAATTAGACGTTTATAAAATCACTAAGAATAAAAATGAATAAACAGGAAGAAATTAAAAAGCGAACTATTAAATCTGATGCATCAATCCTCGATGCATTGAAGATAATGGATCAGACTTATCTTAAACTGCTGATTATAGTTGAACATAACAAGTTTAAAGGTTTGGTCAGCATCGGTGATATTCAGCGGGCAATCGTAAGGAATATTCCTTTAACTGAAAGTGTAGTTAATATCACCCGTAAAGAAATAAAAGTATCAAGTCCTGGTGTGCCTTTATACCAGATAATGCAGGAAATGCTTAAATACAGAATGGAAATGATGCCTGTTGTTGATGAGGATCAGAATCTCACCGATGTATATTTCTGGGAAGAATTTTTTGACCAGGAAACAAAGTTGGATGACAGAAAACTGGATTTGCCGCTGGTCATAATGGCAGGAGGTATCGGATCACGTCTAAGACCTATTACTAACGTAATTCCCAAACCCCTGATTCCGGTAAATGAAAAACCGATTATCGAAGATATTATTGACAGCTTTGTAAAATTTGGAGTTAAAGATATATACTTGTCGGCAAATTATAAGTTCAATATGATAAAATACTATTTTGAAAATGTGCCGGATAAAAATTACAATCTTGAATATATACTGGAGGACAAACCTTTAGGAACTGCCGGCAGTCTGAAGCTGATTTCCGATAAGATCCACAGCCGTTTCTTTATGACGAACTGCGATATATTAATTAATCAGGATTACAGAGAGATTCTTGATTTCCATTTAGAATACCAGAATGAATTAACATTGGTATCATCTATCAAAACTTACAACATTCCTTACGGAACCCTGAATGTAGGAAAAGACGGCGAGCTAATTCAAATTGACGAGAAACCTGAAGTTACATATTTTATTAATGCAGGAATGTACATAATTGAACCGCATCTCTTTAAAGAAATTCCTGAAGACACCTTATTTAATATCACCGATCTTATAGATAAAATGTTAGCGAGAAAAGGCAAGGTAGGAGTCTTCCCTGTCGGGGAGAAATCGCTTACAGATATCGGTAACTGGGCTGAATACTTAAATATAATTAAACCGCTTCCGAAGTTATAGAACTGACTGTGCAGATTTTTACTATCTGAATTCCTAAAATATTTCAGCACTGATTGGAAATATGAATAATAAATACCTCTTTTACTTTTGTGATGGTATCGGGTCAGTATTCGATTCACAGGTGCTGGGCTTGTTAAAGGCTATAAACGAAGAGAATCTTTTTAACAAAGTATATTTGTTTTTAGGAATCAGAAATGAAAATCAGAAAGTTCAGGCTATTGAAAAGATCGGTTCTTCCGGGATTGAATTGGCATTTTTTATAACTTATCCAAACTACCCGTTTTTTAATTCATTAATTCGTAAGAGCATCAGAAGTGCGATAAAAAACTCAGGTATTTATCTGCATAAAGTAATATTTCATACACGAGGTGAATTGACCGCTTGGCATCTGAGCCAAATAATTGGAAAAGAATACAACAAATATATTTTACCGGATATAAGGGGAACAAGTATTGAAGAAATCAGAGAATTTTATAACCTTAATAAATTTCAAAAATTTCTTAAAGTGTATAATAACAAACTAGCCCTTAAAAATTTAAATAACTTCACAAATATTTCTGTTGTTTCCAACTCACTAAAGGAGTATCTGATATATAACTATAATGTAAATCCGGAAAAGATATCTATAACACCCAGTCTGGCTGGAAAAGATTTTATATTTAACAGGCAGCTGCGACAAAAAGTTAGAAGGGAATTAAACCTTAATGAGGCGGATGCTCTGATTGTATTTTCGAGCGGTGGTAGTGCAGGCTGGCAGAATAACGATGTATTGATGATGTTAGCAGAGAGAGGTATAAAAGTTCTTAATCTTTCAAAAAAAGAAATTGCACATAAAAATATTATTAATAAGTTTGTCAGTTATGCATTAATGCCTTCTTATCTCTGTGCTGCGGATGCAGCTATTATCTGGCGGGAAGAAAGCATAGTTAATAAGGTTGCCTCTCCTGTAAAGTTCAGTGAATATATTTGCTGCGGGCTTCCTGTGATTTCCAATCAGGTTGTAGATATGATAAAAGATCATATAGTAAATGAGGGCTGTGGTATAGTTCTTAATAGGCTGGATGAACTGGAAATTGATGAACTGAACACATTAAAAATGAAAGACCGCAATTCTATCTCTGAAAAGGCTGTTCAAAAGTTCGGTTTGCACAAAATTACAAATACATATTTAAAAACTTATTCGTTATTGTAATAATTTATGAAAGTATTAATTGTCTGCAGCGGCAATGTCGAAAATTTCAACTTTATAATTCATCATGCTTTTGTGTATGAGCAGATAGAAAAAATAAAAAAAATGTATAATGTTGAGTATGATACTTTTTTCATTAAGGGAAAAGGTATCCTTGGCTATTTGAAAAATCTGAATAAGCTGAAAAGAAAGATCAGGAGTTACAAACCCGATTTTGTGCATGCACATTTCGGATTGTCCGGTTTGCTGGCTACTCTCCAGAGAATAGTTCCAACATTAGTTACCTTTCACGGCAGCGATGCAAATCTTCCGGAGCTGACCCGCCTATCCAGGCTTGCGTCTTCACGGTCTAAGTATGATATTTTTGTTTCAGATAAACTAAAAAAAAGAATCAGCAGCACAACCGGGTATTCCATAATTCCCTGCGGTATTGACCTGGATACTTTTTATCCTGTGGATATGAAAACTGCCAGGGAAAAACTTAATCTGGATCAGACAAAGAAATACATTCTTTTTGCCTCTCATTTCAGCAATACTATTAAGAATGCTCCGCTAGCCTTTGCTGCTGTTGAAAAGCTTGATGAGAAATGCGAACTCCTTGAATTAAAAAACAGAAGCCGTGAAGAAGTGAATTTACTTCTGAATGCATGTAACCTGATGCTGCTGACTTCAAAATCCGAAGGTTCGCCTCAGGTTATAAAGGAGGCAATGGCTTGCAACTGCCCCATAGTCGCTACTGATGTGGGTGATATACGTGATGTGATCAGTGAAACGGAGGGATGTTATATAACTTCTTATGAAGCTGATGATGTGGCTGATAAAATAAACTGTGCATTGAAATTTAATAAAAGAACGAACGGACTTGAGAATATACAGAGCTTCGATAATGCACTTGTAGCAAAAAAAGTTTATGATATTTATAGTAAAATTGCCGGTTTGAGAAAATGATAGTAATTATAGATTATGGTATGGGGAATTTACGATCTGTTCAAAAAGCATTTGAACGTGTACGGATTGAAGCAAAAATTTCTGCTGACCCTGAGGATATTACTAAAGCCAGTAAACTTGTTTTGCCGGGTGTTGGTCACTTTCAGCAGGGCATAAACAATCTGAAGAGCAGAGGGCTTTTCGATCTTCTGAATGAAATGGTTCTCGAGAAGAAAAAACCTATAATCGGAATCTGCCTTGGTATGCAGCTTATGACAGAGTTCAGCGAGGAAGGTAATTGCAGCGGATTCGGATGGATAAAAGCTCAGACAAAAAAATTTGTTTTTAACGGCAACGGATTGAAAATTCCCCATATGGGATGGAATAATCTTTCAATAAGAAGTAATGAAACATTATTAAAAGGCATAAGCCAGGAAAATTTCTTTTATTTTGTGCACTCATATTTTGTATCTTGTAAAAATGATACTGATATTCTTGCTGAAACGGAATACGGACATAAATTCGTATCTTGTTTTCAAAAGAAAAATATTTTCGGATGCCAGTTTCATCCGGAGAAGAGTCATAATATGGGATTGTTGATACTTAAGAATTATGCAGAGATGTGAAAGCGAATGATACAATCCCTGACGGGAGGCAGGCTGGATGCTGGATGCAGGATATCAGATGCCGGATACCTGAATTAGGATACCGAACTTTCCTGCCGAAGGTAAGGTTTTGATTTTGGATGTTCATAACATTTATCTGTCAATTCAAGTTAAGTTTGGAAAATTAAAACCGTTAAAACGGTTAAGTAAATTCAGATTTTCAAATTAACCCACGGCTTAAGCCGTGGGTTAATTAAACAGAGCAAAAAATAACAACCGTTTCAACGGTTTACTCAATCAGGTAAATTTGTTAAAATAATTTTAACATTAACAATGTCAATAAATTAATATTATAAAATGTTTCTGCCAAGAATAATACCGGTCTTACTATTAAAAGGAAAGGGTCTTGTTAAAACTGTAAAGTTCAAGGATCCTAAATACATAGGCGACCCGATCAATGCAGTTAAGATATTTAATGATTTAAAATCCGACGAGCTTGTTTTTCTTGATATAGTAGCATCAAAGGAAGGCAGAACAGTATCAGTTGATCTGGTAAAAGACATAGGAGATGAAGCTTTTATGCCTTTCGGTGTTGGAGGCGGAATAAGCAGTATCTCACAGATAGAACAGCTATTAAAGGCAGGCGCTGAAAAAGTAATTATAAATACAAATTTTATACTTAAACCGGAACTGATTGAAGAAGCAGCCAAAGTTTTCGGCAGTCAGAGTATAGTAGTTTCGATTGATGTAAAGAAAACTTTTTTCGGTAAGTATGAGTGCTGGATAAAAGACGGAAGTGAAAATTCTAAACTCAACCCTGTTGACCTTGCAAAAAAAGCAGAAACCTCCGGTGCGGGTGAGTTGATCATCAACTCAATTGATTTTGATGGTATGATGACAGGATATGATATTGAGTTGATAAAGAGTATTTCTGATTTTGTTTCTGTTCCTGTTGTTGCATGCGGCGGGGCAGGAAATACTGAACATTTATTTAAAGGTTATTCAGACGGCAATGCGCATGCATTGGCGGCAGGAAGTATGTTTGTTTTTCACGGTCCTAGAAGAGCGGTATTAATAAATTATCCATCTAAAAATGAACTCATTCAATTGTTCAATAAATAAAAGTTAAATATGAAAATTTCAAAAAAAGACTACCGGGTATGTACACGGGGGATTTGGGACTCTACAGTTCCCGGTATCACTTTCGATGAAGACGGGGTTTCAAATTATGCAAAGATGTTCGATAAGCTCTGTGAAGTTTTCCCTGAAGGTGAAGAGGGTAAAAAATACTGGGAGAACATCGTCGATAAAATGAAGGAAAAGGGGAAAGGCAGGAAATACGATTGTATTATCGGCGTGAGCGGCGGTACCGACAGTTCTTACCTGATGTATATTGCCAAAAAAGATTACGGACTTCGTCCTCTTGCTGTAAATCTTGATAACGGATGGAGTTCCGAGATCGCTGTACAGAATATTAAGAAAGTTACCAAAGCTCTGGACATCGATCTTGAGACTTATGTTATCGATTATGAAGAGGTTAAAGCTGTTCTGCGTGCTTATATGAAAGCCAGCCTTCCCTGGGTTGATGGTCCAACCGATAACGCTATTAAAGCTGTTCTATTCAGCATTGCAGAAAGAGAAAAAGTTAAGTTCGTTATCAGCGGAAGCGATTTCCGTTCTGAGGGTAAACAGCCGAGTGAATGGACTTACACAGACTCGAAACAAATGCTGTACCTCGTAAAAAAGTTTGAAAAAATTCATTTAAATACTTACCCTTACCAGACATTATTCGACAAAGTTAGATCCCCGATCATAAAAAGAATAATGGATTATCCACCGCTCAATTATATTAAATATCAAAAAATAACAGCGAGGGAATTTCTTACAAAAGAGTTCAACTGGGAATACTATGGGGGGCATCACCACGAAAATATTTTTACAAGGTTTGCAATTGCCTACTGGATGCCCAAAAAATTTGGGATAGATAAGCGAATAATAACTCTTTCAGCTCAGATTTTGAATGGCGAACTCACAAGGGAAGCAGCGCTTGAACGGATGAGAAAACCTCCTTACGATCCTGATGATATGGAAAGAGACCGCGAATTTGTTATAAAGAAACTCGATCTTACAAATGAAGAATTTCAAAGAATCTGGAATCAGAAAAATAAGTACTACTGGGATTATCCGTCATTTATGCCTTTATTTAAAAAGTTTTATAAATCATCAGAGCGATTTCTAAAATTCTTTTATTCTACCCCTCCTACTATACTGGTTGAAAAGGATATTCGTGAAGATGAAAATACTAATTGATATCGGGCATCCTGCACATGTACATTATTTCCGGAATTTTATTAAGGTAATGGAGCAAAGGGGGCATAAGTTTTTTGTTACAGCACGTGAAAAAGAATTTACGCATCAGCTTCTGGAAAAAAACGGGATCACCTATCAAAGCAGGGGAAAAGGAGCAGCCGGAACTGCCGGAAAAATTCTTTATCTGCTAAAAGGCGATTACGCTTTGATTAAAGCCGGAATCAGGTTCAAACCCGACCTGTTTTTAAGTTTCGGATCCTCGTATGCTGCTCATGCTGCAAAACTTATCGGTGTTCCTCATATTGCTTTTGATGATACAGAGCATGCCAGATTAGAACATCTGCTCTATGTACCATTCACAAAATGCATTTTAACACCCGATGCTTTTAAGAAAAACTTTGGCAATAAGCATATCAGGTTTGCCGGAAGTATGGATATGGCTTATCTTCATCCTAAGTACTTCACTGCAAATAATGAATATCTTCAAAAGACCGGGTTGAATAATAAAAAATATTTCCTTTTAAGATTTGTAAGCTGGTCTGCTTCGCACGATATAGGACAATCCGGATTTTCTTTTAAAGGTAAGAGCGAACTACTCGATATATTATCCCGGCACGGTGAAATAATAATTTCTTCAGAAAGCACTTTGCCTGAAGAGTTCAGAAAATATCTTTATAAGGGGGATCCAAATCAAATTCATTCAATGATGAAAAATGCCTCAATGTTAATCAGTGAAAGCGGTTCAATGGCAACAGAAGCAGCTATACTTGGTACTCCTTCAGTGATGGTGAATTCAGGTGCTAAATATTTCGGGGTTTTCGAATACATCAGCAGGTTCGGTAATCTTTTTTATTATAATCATGAATCTGATGCAATTAACAAAATTAAAAAATTACTTAATACACCGGATTTGAAAGAAACTTCAACGTTGAATGCTGATAAATACTTTGACAGTACAATCAATCTGACCGATTTTATGGTATGGTTCCTTGAATCCTACCCAAAAAGTTTTGAAGTGATGAAAAGCGACCCGGACTACCAATACAACTTTAAATGAATTATGCGATTACTCCCCTATCAATATAAAGCATATAAAGTATGTTCACGCTGTCTCATAGATGATACTGTTAGAGGTATAACATTCGATGAAAACGGCGAATGTACATTCTGTAAAATTCATGATGACCTTGAGCGGAAATATCCGCTGAATGAAGAAACGCCGAAACATCTGCAGGACCTTGTTGATAAAATAAAAGCTGATGGTAAAGGGAAACAGTATGACTGTATAGTTGGTGTGAGCGGTGGCAGGGACAGCACTTATACATTATATAATGCTGTTAAGCTTGACTTAAGACCTCTTGCAGTTCATTTCGATAACGGCTGGAATTCGGAAATTGCAGTTCAGAACATTAAAAATGCTACAAAGCAACTCGGAGTAGATCTTCATACGCATGTGGCAGACTGGGAGGAGTTTAAGGATTTGCAGAGATCATTTCTATTCGCTTCTGTTCCGGATGCTGAAGTGCCAACCGATTGGGTAATTTTCTCAGTTCTTTTTGATGAAGCTGCAAGATATAATGTCAAATATATCGTGCATGGTCATTCATTCCGAACAGAAGGTACAACACCAATTACCTGGACTTATATGGATGGGAAATACATTCACGATGTTCAGAAAAGATTCGGCAAGCTTAAACTGAAAAGTTTTCCGAATATGACAATGATGAAGTACCTGTACTACTCTTTTGTTAAGAAGATTAAACAGATCAGAATTCTTTATTATATCCCCTACAATGAAAAAGAGGTGTTCCGCATAATCGAGAACGAGCTTGGCTGGAAGAATTATGGGGACAAACATCACGAATCAAAATACACGGCTTTTTTCCAGGCATACATACTTACCAGGAAATTTAATATTGATAAAAGGAAGCTGCATTACTCCGCAAAAGTCAGGAACGGACAGTTAACGCGTGTTGAAGCTCTTGAAATAATTGAGAAAGATCCTTATACAGGAGGAATGGAATCGCTGGATTATTGTCTGAAAAAACTTGACCTTTCGTACGAAGAGTTTGAACGGATAATGAATCAAGCTCCAAAGTCATTTATGGATTATAAATCCTACTATCCTCTGGTTAGAGCCATGAAAAAGCCAATTTCCTGGGGAAATAAAATCGGAATTGTTCCTGATACTGTTTATAAGAAGTATTTTAGTTTTGATCTGAAATTTTAGTTTAGGTTAAATAGTAACATTTATAATGACTATCAATGACTATCAATGACCAAGAATGACTGGTACTAGATTCTGGATACTAGATTATAGATACTGGATGCTGGATACAAAGCTGCTAAGCGCAAGGCGCAAGGCGAGATTGATCCGGCTTCGTTATACTTCGCCGTGACGAGTGGGATGATTGGGTTTAAATCCTCGGCTTAGCGGATTAGCGAATTTCAATTCGCAAATTCGTCAACCTGTCTGCCGAAGGCTGATTCGCAATTCGTTAATTCCCAAGATTCTTCGTACCGATAATAGTAAGAAACGGATGATCGGTACTCAGAATGACAACGAGAAGCATATCGTCATTCTAAACGGAGTGAAGAATCTAAGGGGAGTAGTGAGGAAGATTCTTCAGTCACTTCGTTCCTTCAGAATGACAATGCAAAAAAGGTAGTGTCATTCTGAACGGAGTGAAGAAACTAAAGGGAATAGTCAGGAAGATTCTTCGTACTGATACGAAACGCAGTATTGATGATCAGAACTCAGAATGACAGCCGAGAGAAGGATATCGTCATTCTGAACGCAGTGAAGAATCTCAGGGGAGTAGTAAGGAAGATTCTTCGCACTGATACGAAACGCAGTACTGATGATCAGAACTCAGAATGACATAGGGAAAGAACAGCGTGGGGTTATATGCGTTTCTTAGTTTTTACTTTTCAATATTTCTTCTTTCTTTATTAGTTGATGCCCTTCAAATACTGTAAGAATATCTACAGAGTTTTTTTTAACCAAATAAACAATACGGTAATTTTCGAATAGCAATTCCCGAATATTCTCCAACGACAATTCCGGTACCATTCTGCCTTTCTCCGGATAATCAATTATTTTCTCTGCAGCAGAAATCAACCTGTCAACATAATCGATGGCAATAACAGGATTATCTCTTAAGATGTATTCTTCAATTTCCTGTAGCCGGATTAGTGCTTCTTTTGTCCAGGTCAGTTTCATTTTTCTTTTACAGATCTTGTTTTATGCAATTCTCGTCTAAGCTGCGAAGTTGATAATACTTCCCTCTTTTCAGAATCAGATAAACCACGTGAAATTGAATCGATGAAGAGTTTGGTTTGTCTTAATTCATCAAATTCTGCCGGAGAGATTAATACACCGGCGGGTTTTCCGTTTTGTGTTATAATCAAAGAATTACGCTTGTTCTGAATTTCTTTGAGGTATTTAGCCAACCCGGATTTGAATTGACCAACAGGTATTATATCATTTGAAACCAAGATATTCTTCATTTGTGTATCCTTTTATTGTCTTTATTCGGGACTAAATATAAGTCCATAATACGACAGTATCAAGACTTTTATCCAGGCATGTAGCGGCGGGGCAGGTTGGGTGATTGGGTGGTTGAATGACGGAGAAAGTGCAGCTGGATGCTGGAGGGAGTGTTGGGAAGCGGTTATCAGTATGTAGTAAGAAGTAAATAGTAGGAAGAGAGCTGAGTGTAGAGTGGGAGGGGAACGGGATGCCAGATCCTAGATGCTGGACCTTTAAGTGAGAAATCTTCTTAAAGAATGACTGGATCTGAATTCTCGGATTAGCGAATTATCGGATTTCAATTCGCAAATTCTTCAACCTGTCTGCCGAAGGCAGATTCGCAATTCGTTAATCCCCAAGATTCTTCGTACGATAATGTGCTCAGTACAAATGATCGTTACTCAGAATGACAAGGCGGCTGGATGCCAGATACCGGATACAGGGGCTAAGCGCAGGGCGCAAAGCGGGATTGATTCGCTTAGTTTTAACACGGCGCGATAAGTCTGATGAATGAATGAGTGATTGGGTGGTGGTGAATGATCGAATATTAAGCTAAGTAAAGATTGTAACTAGGTAAGACTGATAGCTACGTTTCAAATTAAATACAGCTTCACGCAAAGGCGCCAAGGTTTTAAAAACGCAAAGGAGAAAGATTATTAATTTTTCATTTGGATTTTAATTAAAGTTAGCGATTAATCGGAAGTTAAATATTTTTTTATTGGATTGAGAGTGATTGTTGCGAAGTATGTTGTGAAAAGTAAATAATAATAATTCAATCAGAGGAGATTCTTCTACCGATTTCATCAGGATCAGAATAAAAAGGGTCGACAACAAATGACCATCAATGACCAGGAATGACTGGTACTAGATGCCAGATGCCGGATACAAGATACTGGATACTGGATGCTGGATACAGGGCTGCTAAGCGCAGGGCGCAAGGCGGGATTGATCGGGCTTCGTGTTACTTCGCCGTGACGAGTGGGATGATTGGGTGATTGAGTGATTGATCGGGTTAGCTAGCAGGAGGGGAAACGGATACTAGATGCTGGATCCTAGATGCTGGAGGGAGTTGGGAAGCGGTTATCGGTAAGTAGTAAGTAGTAAATAGTAGGCAGAGCGCTGAGCGGGTGGGGAAAGGGATGCTCGATACTGGATGCTGGATGCTAGGTTGTTAAGCGCAAAACCTGCTTAATGAATGATTGGGTTTAAATTTTCGGATTTGCGGATTATCGAATTAGCGGATTTCAATTCGCAAATTCGTCAACCTGTCTGCCGAAGGCTGATTCGCAATTCATAATTCGTTAATCCCAAAGATTCTTCGTACCGATAATAGTAAGAAACGGATGATCGGTACTCAGAATGACAATCAATGACTAAAATTAACCCTGGATAAGCATTGTTCTTGAACGCCTGGCGCTTAGCACTCTGCGCTTTGCCGCTGCCTTATCTCAGGAGGACCATTTTTTTGGTTTCGACAAAGCTGCCTGCCATTAGCCTGTAAATGTAGACTCCGCTGGCAAGTCCGGCAGCATTGAAATCAATTGTATGATTACCGGCTTCTTTGAACTCATCTACCAAAGTTGCGATCTCATTGCCAAGCACGTCAAAGATTTTAAGGACTTGATGACTACTTTCCGGGGACACCCAGTTTATTTTAGTGCTGGGATTGAACGGATTGGGATAGTTCTGCATTAATTCAAAAGCGACAGGGCCAGCATCTATTTCGACTATATTTGAATATGTAAATGAACCATCATTATCAATCATCTTTAACCTGTATTTTATTACAGGGGAATAATTCGGTGTTACATCTGTAAAACTGTATTCAATCATTGTATTTGAATTTCCCAAACTTTCAACAAATCCTATCTTCTCCCATAAAGTTTCTGGATTATTGCTTACTGAAGACTGCTTACTGCCCACTGATTTCTCAATCTCAAACCCATAACTGTTCACCGAACTAATAGTACTCCATCTCAGCAGTACATGTTTATTATCCATAAGAGAGGCGCTGAATGAACCAAGCTCGACAGGCAGCGGGAAATTCACCTGGTTGAGGAACTGCCCTGTACTCCACAATGTCATATTATCATCATCATAGATTCCCCAGAAAGGGCTTGTAGGAATCCAGTATAAACTAGCTATCCCTTCCGGATCGGTTATGTTAAAATATATTGTAACTACATCTGTCCAGCCGCTTGTATCGGAAACAACGGTTCCGTTATTGTTGTTATTATAGGGCAGATCAATGTTCACCCAAATCCTTGCCTGCATTGGTCTGGTTACAGTGCCAACAGCGTAGTTGCCGCTGCAGAAATTATGAAAATGGTAATCAACATCTTTTACCGGATTTGAAGTAAAGCTGATACTTGATGTATCAAAACCAAATACTATGGTTGCCCCGCCCATAGCATCTGTGCCGGTATTAGTATTTACCTGCAGCAGGACGGATAATTTTGAACTGTCAGTGTTTGTAACGACAAATCTGCCGTTTACGTTTGTAGGTGAAATAGTTGAAGTAAAAAGTAATATAGCAATTCCCACCTTGAGTCTTTGTATTAGCATTGTATCCATACCTTTATTAAGAACTTTTAAATTGCGTAATAGTTATTAACAATTAGTAATCGTATTCTAAATTCCCCTTCTGTTTCGATCGTATCCCAAACATCAATCTGAGATAACGTTAAATTACTTACCTCTTGTATCGAGCAAAAAATTAAGAAAGATCAGGATTTATTTTCATTTATCAATGGATCAAATAATTTTTCTTTTTCCATTCAAACAGTTAAAATAATTTACACTACTGAGGTCGTCGTAATCAGCTTAAATAATATCAATTTAGATGCCCAAGAATTAAACATCTTTTTTTTGAGAAATAATATATTATTTTTTCCATAGGAAATATAAACAGGTAATAATTACTAAATCATCTTGATTTTGGGAAGCGTAAGAGAATTTAACAGAACTTCCATATAACATATCTGCGAGAGAAGAGTTGCTTTCAGACAAAATACTTTTTGGGGATTAAAAATAAAAAAATATTTTGTTAAATGACAAGTATTTTTTCAGTACTGTAAAAAAAATTAACTGTTTGAGGTGTTTCGTATCTTCAGGTTAGTTTTTACTATCTGGATGTAAATAAAGTAAAGAATGATTGGGTTTGAATTATCAGATTAGCGAATTAACGGATTAGCGAATTTCAATTCGTTCATCTGCCTAACGGAAGACAGGTTCGCAAATTCGTCAACCTGTCTGCCGAAGGCAGATTCGCAATTCGTCAATCCCCAGGATTCTTCGTACTGATACAAATACGAATTGCTGATGATCAGAACTCAGAATGACAACCGCCGAGAAGGATATCGTCATTCTGAACGGAGTGAAGAACCTTGGGACTTATAGGGAAGATTCTTCAGTCACTCTGTTCCTTCAGAATGACAAGGCAAAAAAGGTAGTGTCATTCTGAACGCAGTGAAGAATCTCAAATAAATTGATAAGGGGGATTCTTCGCACCGATACGAATCCGCAATACGAATGATCGGCGCTCAGAATGACAAGTAGACTGAGTAATCAAATACAATAGGGTAAGATATAAGAATAATTATGAAACAATATTATGTCTATATAATGACCAACAGATCAAGAACATTGTATACCGGTGTAACTAATGATCTGAATAGAAGGGTATATGAACATAAAAATAAAATCATAAAAGGATTTACTGCAAAGTATAATATTGACATTCTGGTTTTTTATGAAGTATATAATGATATAACATTGGCAATACAAAGAGAGAAGCAAATTAAGGGCTGGTTAAGAAAGAAGAAAATAGATTTGATTGAATCGGTGAATCCGGGGTGGAAAGATTTGAGTGCAGAATGGGAACCGTCATTCTGATCCCGACAAGACGGGAGAAGAATCTCAAAGAGATTGTTAAGGGAGATTCTTCGCACCGATAAGAAGCTCAATAATGATGATCGGCACTCAGAATGACAGGAAGATAAAGGGAAGGGTCATTCTGAACGTAGTGAAGAATCCGGGGAATTGTTGAAGGAGATTCTTGGTGCTAATAAGAATACTTAATACTGATGATCAGAACTCAGAATGACAATGGATGACAACGAATGACTGGTAGCTGGATACTGGATCCTCGATACCGGATGCAAGATGCTGGATACTGGGGTCAGTGTGGTAGTAGGTTCTCAGTAGGTAGTAAGAAGTAGGTAGCAAATAGTAGGCAGAGAGCTGGGTGCAGAGCGGGAGGGGAACCGGATGCCAGATAGCGGTTACCTTCCCTAAGGTAGGTTGATTGAACGATTGAATGATTGGTTTGAATTATCAGATAGCGAATTAACAGGTTAGCGAATTTCAATTCGCAATTCATAATTCGTTAAACCCAAGATTCTTCGTACCGATAATAGTAAGTAAACGGATGATCGGTACTCAGAATGACAGCCGAGAGAAAGATATCGTCATTCTGAACGGAGTGAAGAATCTAAAGGGAATAGTCAGGAAGATTCTTCGTGCTGATACGAAATCGCAATGCTGATGATCAGCACTCAGAATGACAAAAACGGTATGTTCAGAGAAGATGTCATTAGAAATTGTAGCTAAGGATCAACTTCTGACAGCAAAGGCTATTATACAGTTTCACTAACATCCAGTCTCTCTCCTCACTTAGAGAGAGACTGGACTGAGGTCTGTTTGTCTGGGAAAGTTTATAACAAATCCAAAAATAAAATAATATCAGACCCCCAATACTATTTTAGTATTATCATCTGCCTGGTTTCAAAAAATGACTCTGTTTCCAGCCTGTAAAAGTATGTTCCTGATGATAAATTTTGTGAATCGAACCTCACACTATAAAATCCGGCATCCTGCTCCTTATTAACCAGAGAAACAACTACATTACCCAATAAATCATAAACGGTTAATTTAACATGACACTCTTTCGGGATTTGATAACTAATTGTGGTCACAGGATTAAAAGGATTTGGATAATTTTGAAACAAATTAAATTCAGTTGGTACCTTGAAATTCAGTTCTATTATTTTTGAGTATTTATAGCTGCCATTATAATTTAACTGTTTTAACCTGTAAAAATTCTTCGCACCTGCTGTCAAAAAATCAACGAAATTATAGTGTTTCATTTCTAATGTTGTCCCGGCACCCCGTACAAATCCTATTTTACTAAACTTAGTTTTATCAGACCCTCTTTCTATTTCAAAACCGAGATTATTTGTTTCAGATGATGTCGTCCAATTCAGCTGTACTTCATTATTAATATATTCAGCCGTAAAAGTGGTAAGTTCAACCGGAATTGTTGCCAGATTATAAACGGAAATTTCTGATGAATCTATCGTAACAGCAAATCCCGAATCCTTAAGACAATTTGTCCAGGGTACGATGTTACTATTATAGTTACCTCCAATGTGATCGGGGTCAGTGTGAACAGGAGTGAATGCTATAGGCGTTAATACATATTTAGCTGCATACCAGGATGCGGCACAAGGATCAGTTGATGCCAGCAGCGTTTTGGTATTTATTATATCTAAATGACCGTTATTATCCCTTGTGTTTGTCCAGGTTGCATCAACAATTGTTAAATCGGGAAAAGTACTTGCAAGTACTTTTGCCACAAGTGCAAATGAACCAAAGAAATAATCTTCATGCATAGCCTGATGACTGCCATAACGTTCATTTTCATAGGCTGTTGTTAGAACTCCAATCCAATTCTTTAAAGCTATTGTAGCGCCTGACCAGTCATGTGCCTTTAATACAGGAAAATTAATTAAGCAAAGACGGTCCGGATCATAGGTTGAAGTATTTGAGTTCCAGATACCGTGCTTTAATGATATCTGATAATTGCCGCTGAGAGAATTAAATTTGGGATATGAAACTTTCGTTAACGGATCATAAACAAATCCATCAGAAGAATCTCCGCTGGAATACTCATCAACAACTACATCCCAGAAATCCAACCAATCTTTTAAGTAAACAGGATAGCCCTTCGATTTAAATGTACTGACAACATCCAGAATAGACTGCTGCGGATCATCGGAATTATTATCACCGTCGTCAATCCCAGTACCGATAATTTGTGTGTTATCGCATACAATAATTTCTCCGTTAAATCCCTCCGGATGCTGCAGAATGCGCCATATTAAACCCTTGATACGATCTGTATTTGTTGTATTTCTGCCTGTCCATTGAAAATTGCCTTTAATGATGACTATATTATCTGCACCAACCAGACCGGTCGGCTGCGAATTAGTGCGATGCAGATAAATTCCCTCTGTTTCCAGAAGCATTAGTAAAGTATCAATTGCGGGATCGATCAAATATTCGTTAGGCACCGTTGAATCACCGGCGGCTAATGATCCGCTGGTCGGGGGGATGGACTCAAGCACGAATACTTTAGAAACCGGATTTTGGACCTGCCAGGCAGGTAAGGTTGTGTTATTTAATATAAAATATCCAATACCGGGAATAACTCCCAATAAGAAAAATGATAAACAAATAATGAATACAACGATCAATTTTCTATAACTACCCCGGAAACCAGGATTTTCTTTTTCTTCCATTACGCTCTCCTCCTGTAAAAGTCTTATGAAAACTAGCGTAAAAATTTTATAGATGCAATTATTACAATATTTATTTACGGGTAATGTAAAATTATGGATAGAAACATTGAATTGTTCAACCTCTACAGGGTTATGTAAGTTCTGATGTACAAATGGATAATCAAATCAATATTCGATATTCTTTTTGAATAACGAATAAGGAACAAGGAATACTGAAGTCAGAAATTCTTTTTGTTCAACCCCTTCAGGGTTGTTAATAATCGGTTGCGACCAAATATTCTATAAACGTTTAACCCCTTCGGGGTTAGGTAAGAGACAATATTATAGCAAAAATTATTTCGATATTCTCTTTTTGAATAACGAATAATGAACAAGGAATATTGAAGTCAGAATTTTTTCTTCAGTCTGCAGAGACGTTGCATCTGCCGGTTTCCGATCTTAATACAAAGTCTCAACGAATAATTAATTCCGAGTTATTGAAGCAAACAAGTTCTTATGATCATAGCATAATACAGGAATGATTTCTCCCTCTGGTCGAAATGACAAGAACAGTTTATTCAAAAAGCAAGTTATCAGAGATTTTTTATTGATAATGTTCTGACAGCAAAAACATATCTATTGTTTTATTGACAACAAGTCTCTCTCCTATCAGGAGAGAGATGAGAGAGAGGTCTGTTTTTAAATCAGATTACCGCAAACGTAAAACCCTGTAGAGACGTTGCTTTCGCCGGTTTCTGAACTTGATGCAACGTCTCTACTGATCATTTTGTTTTAAGAGCATTGCGGTTTGCTCACTACCTATGTTTTCTCGATACTTTTTCTATCCCGATTCATCGGGATTGAAAAACATCTGCCTACCGCAGGTAGGCTCGAAAACCGAGCAAATCCTTCAGGATTGTCAATCACCCAATCATTCAATCATTCAACCACCCATTCCCCACCCGCTCCCTTACGGCACCTGTGTCATTCTGCCAAAATTCGGAGTACAGAATTCGTTAGCATCCTGAGCATTAACACCGCCGTTGAGATTAAAATCTCCTTTCAGGTAACCCACTGTGCCGTTCTGAGCCTGCCACACAGCATTCCTGTCCGTAATTGTTACGCCGCCATTTGAATCTCCATCCCCGGAGTGCATTCCGAAAATACCATTTCCAAGTTCTGCCATAGGAGTATTACCGTATGCTTTATTCATAGAATTTGTAAAATCATATAATTGAGAATTAGCAGAAAGCTGTACCGGGTTTGCTGACATAACCGCAAGATGATTCCTGTGAAATAAGGCAACGTAATATGCTCCGTCACTGGTATTGCTGAATTTAACTCCCGTCGTTCCATCTGTATCGAGCAGCCTGCCGTCGTTTCTTAAAATTGCTGCTCTTCTACCGACTACCTGGACAGGATTGGATGAGCTTCTCAACTCAACGAGGACCCAATCGATGTATCCGGAACCCGGCTGACCATTGGGAAAAACTATACTTTCATTACCGGCGTAGTTCCATGGTGCGGTATTGTAAGGCTGCTGAAGAGGAATACAGGAACAGCTATCCGCAAGCTGTGTACTCATCAAGTTACCGTTGAATGCTCCCTGAAGAAATATCTTTCCCTGGAAATTAATGGACGGACCTCCCTGATACTGGACTGCACCCATATCCCAATTATTGCCTCTTGGGTTACCAAAAGCATCATTGACTAGATCCGGGAATTTTGCGTAGAGCTCGGGGTGAGCAACTGCCATATTTACACCGAGTCCTCTGCCTGTCGTGGTATAATAGTCTTCAAACGCTACTCCATACTTATTCTGAAAAGTAACAGATGTTGAATTTCCTGTTATTGAATGTGCGTCATTTTCAGGATCATCAGCCCGCCATTGGGCATAAGTCCAAGCACCGAATGCATTTCCAGGCATAAAATTACCAGATAACCCGCCATATTCAAACCATCCGTTGTAATCAATTTTTCGATAATAATCCCCAAAGTATTTTGCAGGAACATTGAACATATAATTTACAGGAGCATCTGTTATAACAAGATTGTTTTTATAAACCACCGTATCAGTGTTAACATTACTACCCGTACTGATTGGCATTGAATTACCTGATGGAGGGCTATTTAAAATTATCGTGTTATTAAATACCCAATAATTTTCACTTTTATTTGATTCACTATTATAAACAAATATACCGCCCATCGAAGAAGCAGCTGTCTGGCTGACAATTATATTATTATAAATATACCATCTTGTATCTCTATATGAAATGCTGTTGTAAATTCCCGCGTTCCAGCCTGAACCCTGCCCTATTTGAGCAATAAGATTATTTCTGATAACAATATCTACAACGCTTCCCTCGTTAAAGTAGCCAAATTGTAACATATCTCTATGCGCATCAGTACCTATATTCGTATTTCTCTGAATAACGGTATTATTCTCAATCAATATAGTTCCACCACCATAAAACGAAGTTATCGGGTCACAATCTTTAGGGTCATCATTAAGAACGTGTTCTAAATAACAATTTGATAAAGTCCAATTAAATACCTCAAAGTGTATTATAGTGCTTTGACTTTTAGCAATGAAAGTACAATTATCTATATGTATGTTTGCTGATACATTATAACTGGGATTACTTTTATCACCTACCATTACTACTGCTGAACCATAAGGACCTCTTAAATCCCTGAAAGTAAAACCTGTTATTTTTATGTTCGCAATATTCCTTATTCGTAAAAGGGTTTGACTGTTACTGCTTGTAGCAAACACAACTTTTCCATTATGTCCTTCGTGCCAAGCCGGAGCTATAACAGCAGGATTCCCATTAACTGTTTTTGCTACATCAGGACTAATCCATAATCCATACGAACTATTAGCTCCCAAAGAAGGCGTGTAAACAGTTGAGTCTGCACCTCCAGATACATATATTGTATCTCCACTCCCAATAATAGCCCAATTAATTCCATTAGGTCCTGCCCAAGCTGAGGAATCAAGATACCTCCAGGCGGTTGCCCAGCTCCTTCCATTCCACGGTCCTGATGTGTTGTTTGCATTAACATACCAGATATTCTGTGCGTTTGCAGTAAAAATGAGTAACAAGCTTATAATAATTGTTTTCATACGTTTAACTTTCTGATAATTTCCATCTGGTTATTTAATTAATATTATTCGATTTTTACTTTTATTTTGATTATATAATTTTGCAAAATATGTACCACGTTGAATCATTGATTAATTTGGCGCAATCAAAGTGAGACAATTTTTGCTGGTAATTTTTACCACGCATTCCTCATATCGGGGAAAATATTTTCGTCTATATTTTTCATTATTGGAATGCAGGGTCCGGCAGATTTAGAATTTCATTTACCCGTAAAGGAATTTACAAAATTAGTCTGGAATGAGCTAACGATTAATCTGATCACGGAAATGAGCGTGAGTCTGTATGATAACTTTGTGGAATTATTTTAGGTCGGAGTTTAGAGTTTAGAGTGTAGTGTTTAGAGTTCGGAGTGTAGAGTTCGGAGTTCAGAGTTAAAATCTATTCAGGCAATATGAATAAGAGCAACCAAGAAGATTAACATTGTTTTTGTTATATGCGATTTTCTGACTGCTAACGGAGCATATTCTATTATCCGGCTGGAGCTAATTTTAACAGATGTTGTAAATTTTTGGATGAATTTCTGAAAATTGATTTATTATGTAAAAATATCAAATATAAAATTTCTAGGAATTAATCTGCTGACGGGTTTCAACTGAAGATGTCAATAAGATTACTGACTATCCGTTCGGCTGTTCTGCCATCCCATAATTCCGGTATTCTTCCCTTTTTCCAGTTACCGGCAAATAATTTTTCCAGCGCAGGCTTGATCGAATCGGGATTAACACCAACGAGTTCGTTGGTTCCAATTTCAACTGTTTCTGGCCGCTCAGTATTGGCTCTTAGTGTAAAACAGGGCACACCCATTACGGTTGTTTCTTCTGTAATGCCTCCGGAATCTGTCAGCACTGCTTTTGCCCTTTCAACAAGGTAGTTGAACTCAAGGTAACTTAAGGGTTCTGTAATTTTTAAGTTTGGTTCATCGATTCCCAGATCATTGAATATTTTTGCCGTCCGCGGATGTATTGGAAAGATAACCGGCAGACCCTGAACATTCTCCAGAATTGCTTTGATATATTTTTTTAATTTATTTCCTTCGTCAACATTAGCCGGACGGTGTAATGTTATCAAAATGTAGGATTTTTCTTTGAGGTTAAGTTCATTCCACAATACAGGTTTCCTGAATCTGCTCCGGTTACTCAGCAGTGAATCTATCATTACATTGCCCACGAAGAAAATCCTGTCATCCGGAATTCCGGCTTTTCTTAAATTATTTCCTGCCCAGTGTGTGGTAGTAAAAAAATAATCAGCAAGGCAATCTGTCACCATCCTGTTAATTTCTTCCGGCATTGTGAGATCATAAGAGCGAATACCGGCTTCAATATGTGCAACTTTTATGTTGAGCTTTTTAGCAACAATGCTGCATGCCATAGTGCTGGTTACATCGCCAACAACTATAACAAGGTCGGATGGATTTGCTATAAGATCTTTTTCAAATGCCACCATAATAGCAGCGGTTTGTTCAGCTTGTGTTCCGCTGCCGCATCCGAGATTGATATCAGGTTCCGGAATATTCAACTCTTTAAAAAATGTTTCACTCATCGATTTATCGTAGTGCTGACCTGTATGTACTAATCTATACTCGATATTATGACCTTCTGTTTTAAAATTATTAATTGCTCTAATAACCGGAGCAACTTTAATAAAATTTGGTCGTGCACCGGCGATCAATGTAAGCTTCATATTGAGTGATTTCATTTTAGTTAAGTTAACGAAATTAGTTACTAACAAGAATGAGGCCAAAACATCCAGGGAAAAAGTATTATATGTTAAAATCAATTTTGTCCAAAATATTTTTGATGCCCAAAATAAATTACGAATACAGTGAAAATTCCTCGTGTTCTTAGTCAATTAAAAATTAACCCTGTTGAATATTATGTTGAATTCTTTTGTCCTGATTTTTTTCCCACTGCGGAAATATCTCCTGCACCAGGTTAATAAGGGGAAAAGCCATATTTATTTACCAAAGCTTAGGAGAAGTACGATGCCTTCAGCATCGGAATATGCATCCTTCGTTTATATGCTATATACGTTTGATGGCTTTGCCATCAATTAAAACTGCCTGATTAGATTTCAATGGTTTTGTATTGCAGCAAAATATTCCTTATAAGGTCAGCAAAGTTCTAGATCCTGAAAGGATGAAATGTTTATAAGCTGTGCTTTCAACAAAAAATATATGTGCAGAAGGCATCGAACATTATTTATTCCAATATATCGCTGAAACCGGACTTTGAAATATTCCGCCAATATTATTTTGTACAGATATGGTTAAAATAGGCAAATCAGAGTATTTACGAACGTATCATTAAGAGAGTGTTGGCAGAAAGTTTTGAATCATTACAAAATACGTTATTACTCTTTAAAGCAGAATGAAAAATTAATAACCAGAGTTCCGTCAAATGATTAGAATTCTTACAGTTTCTTAAACCAGGATTTACCCTCCCGACAAAAACGGGATATACAATTCTCAAAACTTTACTTGAAGCTAAAATATTTGTACTGTTCTGTGACAAGCACCTATTCTGAGATACTAAAAATGCCATAAAATCTAATAAATCAAGCAGTATTTCGATATTTATATGGCATAAAAATAGCGTAAAAGTACGGTACTATCATCAGCAAAACTATTTCAGGTAAATCCTTAGTTGGAAAACGAATTAAAAATAGATATCAATCTGGCTAAATTCAGCGGAACCAGAACGCCAATAAGACTGGATGTAAATTCCGGGTTTCCAAAAAAAACTCTGCTTTATTTTTCTGTTGTATTCTTCATTTACTTCAGTACTTTTTATCTCGCATATCTTTTAAAAGAAAAATCATTTGTCCTCGATAGTGAAAGTATAAATTTCGCCGGACTGCTTTTACTATCAACATTTATTGGAAGAATTTTTTCGGGAAAATACCGTATTATCGGTCAAAATAATATTAAGTGGTCTATTAAACCGCTTTTCAATTCGTTTATACTGAGCTTTATAATATTAATTTTATTCTTAGAACTTTTTAAAATACCTCTCGGTATCCGCAATTATGCATTGATTGGAATGTTTCTCGGTCTTCTGGTAGAGGCGTATTATTACATGTTATTAAAAATTTATCAGAAAAGCGGAATTAGTTTCCTGGAACACAAAAAACTCTCAATAAAATATCTCCTGCTTGATTGGTTTATTTTGTCTTCTTTTATGTATCTCGGGATAAGCAAGTCAGACTTTACAATCAGTTTTTTAGATCATGAGCTTATTTTAATTTCTGTTACCTATATTTCATGGATGATTTCAGCTGCAACAACGCACAAGTTTATACCGTCTATAGTTTCGAACAGCAGATGGAATGCTATAGAATTACAGATAAAATTTTATTTCAGAATACTGATACTGATAATTCTGGCAGTTATCTTTCTTGACATCAGCTTTGAAATCTCCAGCTTATATGTTAAAGCATTCATCGGTTATTCAATATTATCATCATTGGTTTCAATGTTTTTATTTGCGGAAAAGATAAAGAATAAAACCGATGAATCCACCGTGGTCTTTCTTAAAGCATATGAAATAAAAGATCAGCAATCACCGTCAAAGTATGTCAATGGCAGCACAAAGTATGCATACAAAGGCAATGGAAGAGCAGAGTCAGTTGCCAGCCAGGAATTTAAATTCGAATATCTGAAGGAATATAGTGAAGTATTTGCAGTACTGCATTCAATGCTGGATCTAAGCTCATTCGATACCCGCAAATCATTGATAATTAAATCTGACCAGCCGAATGATATCGCCAACAGAAAGTCAGATTTTTATCAACTGCTTGTTAATCTTCATGTATTGAATGATCAAAAACATCTCAACACATATATCCTGGATGTAAAAAATGCACTAGTAAAAGGCGGTGTTTTCGTCGGAGCTTTACTGCCTCATCATTACAGATATAAAAGGTTTCTGAAGAAGAGTTCATTCTGGTTTGGTAATATTATTTATTTTATGGATTTTATCTGGAAAAGAGTCCTGCCAAAGCTTCCGGTTTCCAGAGAGATTTACTCAACTTTCAGCAGAGAACGGGACCGTGCTCTTTCCCTCGCAGAAGGACTTGGAAGATTAGCGTATTGCGGATTCAAAATAATTGACCTTGCCGCTGTTGATGATGTTGTTTACTTCGCTGCTGTTAAGAATGGCGGATTCCAGCCTGCGAAGAAATTTTTCTACAGTCCTATATTTAAAATGAAGCGGATCGGTAAAGACGGCAAGCCTATTTACGTTTATAAACTAAGAACGATGTATCCTTATTCAGAATTTATTCAGGACTTTGTTTATAATCATAATAAGCTCGAGTCCGGCGGAAAATTTAAGGATGATTTTCGTGTACCTGCGTGGGGCAGACTTTTCAGAAAGCTGTGGATTGATGAACTGCCCATGCTGATAAACTGGGCTAAACGCGATCTGAAGCTTGTAGGCGTCAGACCGATAAGTAATCACTATCTAAGTTTATACTCAAAAGAACATCAGGATAGAAGAAGTAAATTCAAGCCCGGGCTTTTCCCCCCGTTTTACGCAGATATGCCTGATACAATTGAAGAAATTGAGTTATCGGAAAAAAGATATCTGGATGCATATGAAAAGGACCCTATTAAAACAGATGCAATATATTTCTTTAAGGCGGCAAAAAATATTATTCTAAATAAAAAAAGGAGTGCTTAAACCTTTTTTTGCTGTATTAACATTATGTAAAAGGAAGAAGTAAAAGAAAAAGTATAAAAAAGTTAGAATTATCAATATAATAGAACGAAGCTGAATCATTATCAGGTAAACCAGCATATGTAAAAAAAGAACTAAAATTTTTAGAATCCGGAAAAGATACAAGATTATTTTATACAAAAGTTTAAATATCTGACCATTATAACTCATCAACAATTATCTAATTATTCAAAGGAGCTCTGCTATGAAACTAATAAGTTATTCATTTCTTGCGGTTTTATTTGTGTTTGCATTTGCTTTCACAGGTTGTAATGAAGAACCGACCACATCCGTCAGTCCGGATAATAATTCCCTTCCGAAGTTTGTACTCCCCCCTGGTGCTGTATTTAATTCAGCTTCATTCAATATTTATGTTAATACTCCTAATGGGAAAACAGTTGATGTTCATAACGTTAATGTAGACTGGACTGAGGCTGAAACATACAATTCATTCTATGCCAAAACCAGTCCGCAATTTAATCCAACACCCATAGCGTCATTTACGCCAACTACAGCTGACTGGTATAGTGTTGATGTATCGAGTGCGGTTGCCGCGTGGATTAATGGAACTGTTCCCAATTACGGATTTATTTTAAATCAGGTGGAAAACACCTCGACCCATATTTTAACAATCTATGACAGTAAAGAAAATGTATCCGGGCGTGCACCATTTCTTGAAATCCAATATACACTAAATGGTCAAGTTTACACTGTTAGTGAATCAGCTCTTGCGGATACGTATCTTCAAGAGATTGAACCTGACGACTCTAAAGGAAGCAAGCCGGACTTATATACTCATCATATAACTTCATTGATAAAACAAACTCTTATAAAATTTGATGTTGATCCGACTCCTCAATTCGGCTGCGAAACAGCTTATGCCTATGATGGATTGAAAGGAACTTGTTTTAACCAGTTAGGGTTTGGAAACTGGGGATGGAGCATTGGACCGTTAAGTGCCGGATCATACACTTTTCCGGTTTATGCTGGTGCTGGTCAGTGCAACATTAATAATGGGACCCTTGTTGGGAATGTAACCGTTAATTACAATGGTTCCCAGGCAATTGTTAATTACAATATCGATCCTGCCTATACTGTAGAAGAAACTCATCTTTATGTTGGCAAAACTCAGGTGCCTAAAAATAAAAAAGGGAAAAACACCGTTGCACCCGGGCAGTATCCTTATAGAGGTTTGAGTAACACGATTAATATTACCGGTAATATATACGTAATTGCACACGCAGTTGTTTGCGGTAATTTATAGAGTAACTGTTTTTAATAATAATAAAAGGCTGTCTCAAAAGGGCAGCTTTTTTTTGCTTTAAAGATTTATTAGGAAGTAGTAGTACACCAGTTATTTATTTATAAAATCAATATTTGTCTTTATAACAGAAAATAACATTTGTGGATGAACAGAGTTTTTATCAGGTCATTCCACTCGTACTATCAGCACACGCCTGTTAGTGCTTCTACCCTCTTCGGTATTGTTATTTGCTATGGGGGAATTGCTGCCGAATCCCTCAAAATTTAACTGTGAGCCGGGCAGTCCTTTTGTTATAAGATACTCAGATACCGCTTTCGCTCTTTCTTCAGAGAGTTTATTCAGAAAATCTGCTGAGCCCTGATTATCCATATAGCTTTCAATTTTCCACTTAGCCCCGGGATCTTCCTTTAAATATTTTACTATTTCATCCAGTAAAAATTTTGCTATCTCCGTCAGATTTGCAGATTGACCTTCAAATGTATCATCACCTCTTAATATGAATTGATCAAATGTTTCACCGGACTGTGTCGCTTTATCCTCATCAGTTTCATTTTCAATTTTAATATTTTGTGTATCTACAACAGCTATAGAATCTTCCAAATTAACGGATGTTCCCTCCTCTTGCTTCGCAGATATCTGGGCCGGTGTTTCCCGGATCAACATAATCCTTCTATTTAGTTGCCGACCTTCTATACTGTTATTATCACCAATTGGGAAATTGTCGGCTAAACCGTAAACTCTCAATGTACCTGACTGGATACCTTTGCTTATAAAATAGTCATGAACCGCTTTTGCGCGTTCCTGAGAAAGTATTTTAATTTCAGAGGCATTACCATTATTATCCATGTGCCCCTCTATTCGCCATCTTGTCTGTGGCGCTAAATTAATCAGGGATATGATTCTATCAAGTTCGGGATAAACATCCTGTTTAAATCTTGCAGTTCCGTTCTGAAATATTTCATCAGCCGGTATTAAAAGCTCATTGAATGATCCGGATTTCTCAGCATCGTTGATAGTCTCTTGTAAGGTTTTGTATCCGGAACGAGAATCAATTTTTTCCATAGGCTGTTTTTCATCCGCTTCATTCTTCTTAACATCCTCTGTGATTGATTTGGTATTATTATCTTTTTCAATACCATCATACAATGCTGCTGATTTTTGTGAAGCATCAATAAAAGAATATGAAAGTTCCAGAAGTAAATTTGAGTAAGAATCTTTATTTACAGAGGCTGCGATATCATCAAGGTAATCTGTGACAGGTATTGCATAATTAAATGCAACGGACAGTCCAAAATTTTCACTGATTCGAAAACCGAATCCTGCTTCCGGAATGATTGTAAAAAAATCATTACTGTATAAACCTTCGGTGTACCCCGCTGCATCTTCACCTGAATTGCCTTTAGGATTGAATACATTGTAAGTGAAACCAAGTCTGCCAAACAGGGAGAAGCGATCTGAAATCAAATAACTGTAATTAGAAAAAAAACCAGGTGAAAGGATAACTGTAGAAAATGACGGCGGGATTGCACGGGGTCCGTCCTTTGTTGTAACCATCAACCTGTCATCTGCTCCCTGCAGTTTCTGATAGCTGTACTGAAATCCTAACCCGATTCTGTGATCAGGATGCGGAAAGATAGAGTATTCAATTCCTGTTCTGACAGCCGGTCCGATTTTAATATTCTTATAATCAGTAAAAGCCACACTTGCTCCTCCGGCAAAAGAAAAAGATAAATGCTGCCTGGGCAATAAGATATCAGATTGGGCAATTGCTATATTATTAATGAAAATAATAAATATAACTATTTGAATGATTTTCACTTTATCAGAATCGTTATAATTTGATATTTAAAATATCAATTATATTTGTTATTAATAAGTCAATAAACTGTAAATAAGGGGTTCATTCTTATCTGCACCAGATTCAATTAATTAGGGGAAAAACTATTGTTTATTACCAAAGCTCAGCAGATGTACGATGCCTTCAGCATCTGAATATCCACTTGTGTTTATATGCTATAAACGTGCGATGGCTTAGCCATCAATCAAAATTGCATGGTTAGATATCAATGGTTTTGTATTTGCAGCAAAGTATTCCTAATAGGAATATAATTTTGTGCATCCTGAAAGGATGCAACGTTTATAGGCTGTGCTTTCAACAAAAGAAATAGGGGCTGACCAACAAGTAGGTTTTATAAAAAAAATAGAACGCAGATAACGCAGATCCGCCAATCGGCAGACAGGTTTAACTGATTTACACAGATTTCTTAATTGAATTAAAATTCAGAATAGATGCAGATTTTCACATAGTGATGGCTTTGCCACAAATGAATTTTATTCGGTTGAAAATAAAACCCTATTTTGGATAGATACAGGACAGATATGTTAATACTGGTTAAATCAGGAAAGTTTAACTAAACTTTAAGTTTGTTGAAGTAAATTTGGTAGTTGTTATTGAGAGTGGAAAGCAATAATAAAACTAATAGGTGACTGCTCAATCCCAGATAAAAATGTGGAGGTGGAAGTGCACTTGCTGCTTTGTTTATCTGCTAAGGAAAAAAATTACTCCTGTTACAACGGTGAACAAATAAATGTAAGCAAGAATTTTTTTTATTACTCCGCCATTTAGTGAATCAAAACTTCTGATTTTAATACTGCCATAATCAACAAAATCGGAACGGCGGGAATACGAAATATCATCACCAAAAATGAGTTTGGTTTTATTTGTCATATATGCTCCTTTGATAATATAAAGTACCATAAAAATTTGTGCCGTTTTGAGATGTTCGATATTATCAAAAAAATATTTTAAGTGAGCCTCATGTGAATAAATCTTACATGTAATAATTTCTGAACAGTAAATTTTATGAATCTAGTTTCCTATAAATCACTAATGGTAAAATAATTTTACCCGGGATAAAGCAGACAAACCGGCAATTGAATGTTTATTTCATTAGCAGAAGTAAGAATATAACTTAAAAATCCGGACAGTATTTGTTCAAAGATAATTATAATAAAAAATACGACCCGACAAACTCAATTCCGGTCGTTCATTCGTCAAATACAGAAAAGCTTACAGCACTGTGGGCTTTGAGTGAATCGGCGCTGGGTGGAGTGCTGCATGCACTTAGATTTCCATTCAGGGGTATGATTATTTCAAGTGCCGCCATTGTATTGATTAGTATGATTGCACAATTTTCACGGTCACGGGGACAAATCCTGAAGTCGACAATCTTAGTGATAGCCGCTAAAGCACTGATAAGTCCTCATACTCCTGTAACTGCTCTCTTCTCTGTCCTAGTTCAGGGACTATTGGGCGAAGTGTTTCTATTTACCAGACGGTTCAGGTTTATTTTAACTCTTGTGTTTGGAATTACGGTTTCACTATTAAACAGCTTCCAGAAAATACTTGTATTAACAGTAGTATTCGGTGCATCACTCTGGTCAACTGTTAATGATTTTATTAATTATATAGTCGAGGAATGGTTTTTCATTCATACTAATGGGCAAACGAATTTCAGTTTTATAATCATTAGTATTTATGCAGGCATTCATTTATTAATCGGATTCCTGGCTGGTTTACTGGCGTGGAGAATACCTAAAGCAGTAACAGCAAAATTATCTGATCAAGATGACTGGCTAGCTGTAACTGACGCTGGTACATTTGAGAAAAAAACACATAAAGGCAGGAGTCGTAAATTTTTCAAACCTGCATCAGTTTTAATTTTCCTAATGGGTATAACTATTATAATTATAAGCTATATTTTTCCGGTCACCGACAGGTTTAATGTTTTAGACATTATCTTCATGATAGCCCGTTCTATCCTTATAATGATTTTATGGTATTACTTTATTTCGCCGATACTTAGAACTCTGATCACTAAGAAACTGGCTGGAAGGAAGGGCGGCTATGCGAAAGAAGTTAACTCAGTTGTAACTATATTGCCTTCTGTTAAATCGATTGTTTATTCAGTATGGAAATCATCTTCAAAATACAA
>CAZXCP010000015.1:0-46952 GCA_964639355.1 uncultured Ignavibacteriaceae bacterium | reverse complement strand
GTCTTTCAGTTGATCTGGAAATAATATCGAGAACACGCAAAGCACCTTCAACAATAACAGGCGCAACTGTATTTGAAAAAAGATAGGGACGGGCTTTCTGCCGACACATTTCAACAATTTCTTTTCTACCGGAAACACAGCCACCGCTTGCACCGCCGAGAGCTTTTCCCAAAGTTGTTGTGATGATATCAATCTTTCCGAGTACTCCGCAATGTTCCTGCGTTCCTCTTCCTGTTCTTCCGATGTAGCCGCTTGCGTGAGAGTCATCAACAAAAACCATTGCATTATATTTTTCTGCGAGCTCAACAATTTTATCCAGTTTTGCCAGATCGCCGTCCATAGAGAACGCACCATCGGTAATTATCATTCTCAATCTTTTATTTTGATGAAGCTGAAGTTTCTCTTCAAGGTGTGCCATGTCGGAATGTTTGAATGAATCATTCTGTGCTTTGCACAATCGCATTCCATCAATAATTGAAGCGTGAACAAGTCTGTCAGCAATCATCACATCCTGATCAGTTAGTACTGCTTCAAACACACCAGCGTTTGCATCCATACAGGAAGGAAAAAGAATTGTGTCTTCTGTTCCAAGAAACTCGGTTAGTTTTCTTTCAAGCTCTTTGTGAATATCCTGAGTTCCGCAAATAAATCTTACTGAAGACATTCCGTAACCTCTTACATCGAGTCCATCGTGTGCGGCTTTTACTACTTCGGGATGAGATGAAAGTCCGAGATAATTATTTGCACACATATTAATTACTTTTTTCTTTTTCGAACCGATTGGAAATTCAACTTCAATTTCGGAATCCTGAGGAGCGCATATTGCTCTTTCTTCTTTAAAGATGCCCTGAGATTTTAAATCTTCAAGCTGATCGGTATAGAGTTTTCTAACTTCTGCATTGTATGCCATTTTATTTACTCCTTAACGGAAAATTCTTTAAGAAGATTTACAATATTATTTACGCTGTCGAATGCTTCCGGTGAAGCTTTCGCATCGGGAATCTGGATGTTGTATTTGGTCTCCAGAAAGACTTTTAATGAAACCATCGAGAATGAATCAACTATTCCTCCTGAGATAAGAGGAGTTGTGTAAGTTATTTCCCTGTCGTCGTCAGTTTCGAGGTACTCGTTTTTTACGTATTGAAGGATTGTGTCTTTTAATGAGTCTGCCATTTTTATCTCCGTTCTTTAGTTATTTCAAAAAATAATTTTTCTAATTAATATTTTTTCTCGCTTTACCGGACTGGTTAAATTCCAAATCTCAAATTATAAGTTCCAAATAAATTTCAATTACAAAATACCAAATACAAAAATTTATCTTCAGTTAATCAACGTTTCGATATACATAGTTGAATATTATTTGATATTTGGTTATTGTTATTTGCCTTTGGCTCACATATCATTCTCAAGTGTCGAAATATCTCCAATCTCCTCGCCCCATTCCTTTGCACGTAAAACACGCCTCATAATTTTTCCGCTTCTTGTTTTAGGCAGTGAATCAACAAATTCAATTTCCTGAGGCATTGCAAGGGCAGAGAGTTTCTTCCTTACAAAATTCATTATTTCAAGCTCAAGCATTTTCGTTTTTTCGTTCCCTGGCTTAAGTGCAATGAAAGCTTTTACTACTTCCATATTCATCGGATCAGGTTTACCTACAACTGCAGACTCTGCAACAGAAGGATGCTCAAGTAAAGCAGATTCAATTTCAAATGGTCCGACGAGATGACCTGCTGTGTTTATAACATCGTCATCTCTTCCCACAAACCAGTAGTAGCCATCTTCATCAATACTTGCTCTGTCACCGCAAAGATACCAGCCATTTTGAAATTTTTTATCATAGGTTTCTTTATTATTCCAGTAATTACGGAACATTGCTGGCCAGCCGGGCTTCAGCGCAATCATTCCGACAATTCCTCTTTTCTCTATAGGTTGATGAGTTTTCAAATCAACTACGGTTGCTGTAATTCCGGGGAAAGCTTTTCCCATAGAACCGGGTTTTATTTTCATACCTGGATAATTGCTGATAACAATGCTGCCGGTTTCTGTCTGCCAATATGTATCAAGGAAAGGCAAACCAAAAGCTTCTTTCGACCAGATAACCGCTTCTGCATTTAACGGCTCACCGACACTTGCAAGGTGACGAAGTGAAGAGAGATCAAATTTTTTAACAGCTTCAATTCCTTCCTTCATCAGAGCACGGATGGCAGTTGGTGCAGAATACCAAACGGTGATTTTATGTTTCTCAATAAACTTATACCACGTTTCAGCTTTGAAACCTGCATCGAGCACACATTGAGTTGCAGCATTAACCCACGCTCCGATAATTCCATAAGAAGTACCGGTTACCCAGCCAGGGTCTGCTGTGCACCAGTAAATATCTTCACCTTTAATATCAAGTACATACTTTGCTGTTATGTACTGAGAGATCAAAGAATAATGTACGTGCTGAGCACCTTTTGGTTTTCCTGTCGTGCCAGAAGTGTAATGAAGTACTGAAGGAGTCTCAGCTTTTGATGGATAAATTTTGAAATCGTTTACTCGTTCTGCCTTATCCATATGAAACGCAATTTCTTTTTCACGAAGTGGTTTGCTGCCATCATCGTCAACAACAATAATATGTTTTAATGAAGGTAACTGATCAACAATGTTTCTTACTTTAGCAAGATGTTTTTTCTGAGTGAAGATTGCTGATGTTCCGGCATCTTCAAGTCTGGTTAGAAGTGATTCAGAACCAAATGCAGAGAACAATGGTTGAGCAATCGCCCCCATTTTCAGTATGCCGAGAAATCCAAGATAGAGTTCAGGAACTTTATCCATGAACAAACAAACTCTTTCGCCAGGATTTATTCCAAGTTTTTGCAGAAATACTGCGATAGTATTCGTAAGCATTCGCATATCATCAAAGGTGTATTTCTTCTCTTCACCGTCAAATCCTTCCCAGATGAGAGCAAGTTTGTTTGCTTTTCCCATTCGGCAGATTCTATCGGTGCAGTATTCGCCAATATTAATTATGTCGCCATCTTTATAATCGAGTTCTTTTCTGGAAATTTCCCATGAAAAATTTTGATATTCTTCTTCGTAGGATTTCATGTTCGGCTGGCTGTTCGGCATTGAGGTTTTTCTCCTTCTGATTTTGAATAACGAGAAAACTAAAAATTAACCAATCAAATTTAATGAAAAATTATAATCAGAAAGTGAGTGTTAAATTAAGTTTTTTACTTATTTCAGGTATATTTGTAATGGTTTAACAATCTTTTTATTTATTTCCCAATTGAATGGAATATCATGAATAAAAAAGTACTGATTATTGCCATACTAACTTTAGTTACCATTTTATTACTATCCTGCTCAAAGAGAGAATTTAAAACTCCGGAATCTGTTATTTATGCAAATGCAAAATACATGACAGAGGAAAATCTCTCTGAAGTAATGAACACTATATATTCTGCCAGTCCGGCAATTAGTGCAACAGAAAATCTTGTAAAAGAACTATTCAGAATGTATGATCTGGAATATAAGATTGAAAGTGCGGTTATTATTGAAGAAACTGATGATGAAGCTAAGGTAAGATTTATCCAAAGCACAACTAAACTAAATGGACCTGAATTTCGCAATAACAGACTGACCGGTATTCACGAGTTGAAAAAAGAAAACGGCTCCTGGAAAATTTACAATACCGTAACTGAAAAGGTAGATTATCTTTGAAATGCAGGGACAGGGCTTGCCCTGTCCGCATTTTTAATCATGAAGATTTAAAACGACCAGTTAACAATCGGGAAGAATGGAAATGCCCCACCCTGTTTGATTATGTTTATCAAACCAATCTGCAGACCATACATACTTCCTGCATAGTTAACAAAGCCTAACTGAAGGCCGCTAACCTTTCCTTTGTGATAATTAACAAAGCCATACTGTAAGCCTTCAAACTGGCTGTCAGTGATATTAACAAAACCACTCTGGAATCCCAGGAATCCGCCATCAACAAGATTTACAAATCCAAATTGCGCTCCAACCTGGTTACCGGTAGTTGAGTTTACGAAACCCCAATCAATGCCTTTTACATTAGCGTTCTTACCATAGATCAGGTTAATGCGTAACCCGGTGATGGATGTATTTTCAGGAAAGATTTGAACAGGATTGAAAAGCGCAACCTGTATTGGTTTATCCTGGGCAATGATCGATTTGCTTGGAAATGCAATTACGAATAAAAGTATCAATAAAAATAGAATATAATTTTTCATAATTTACCTCGGTTTATTAAGTGATTAGATTCTGAGTGCTTCAAAGTTCATCTTTCTATTTTGATTTCAAGCCATTCTTCTAACTTTGAATAAATTATTTCTTTATCAGATTGTGAAAAATTTCTTATCCTTGTCCTGTGTGATCCGCCGGGATGAACCATTTTAATTGAATTGGTTTTTCCTGATAAACAAACACCTGCAGCAGTCCAGGGATCATGTTCGCCATAGATGAAAATAAAATTTTCTCCTTCATTTTCTACCCAGTCGCTCATATCTTTCATTGGTTCAGGATTGAAAATAAGATTTAGACCTTCAGGAATGAAAAATGGAGTTTGACCATCGGCATACCTGATATAATCTTTGAATGGTTCTGTTTCATAGGCATAGTATCCGTAATCTTTATAAGCCTGGTAAAAGAATGGAAAAATACCTGTAATGTCTTTATCTGAAAAATAATCTACACCGCTGTTCTTTTTGAAATGTTCAAATATTTCTTCATCACTCGAATTAGCATCAGGAATCTTTTCACATCCACCAGTATCCCATTGCCAGAATGCAAAAGAGTATTCAAGAACTGAATACTCAAATGCTGCTTCTTCGCCAACAAGATTATAAGTCAGGTTATTCTCTTCAGCATTTTTCAGGAACATCGGGAAGTATTTATCCCGATTTTTTAATACATGAACCTGAAAGTCGTGAACCCGCTGCCTGCATTCAGGTGTAGAAACATTTTTAAGAAATTCATAAACTCTCTGGTCTTCAATTGATCGTGCAATAGGTCCGACATAAGCAACAGATGCATCAACATCATCCGGATAATATCTTCTGTGAAATATAACTGTTGATCCGCCTTTACTTATTCCTGTACTTACCCATTTACCGGAATAGTATTCTTTAAATCTTGATATTATCCTGTGATGATCCTCTGCTGATTGACGTATATCAAGGTATTGCCAGTCAAATGGTTCAGGAACAGATTCACCGAAATACCTGTGCTCAATGAGCATCTGGTTTGACTTTAAAATTCTGCTCAACTCATTCGGTCTGTTTCTTACAGAATAGCCATCCAGTTCAACAACCATTGGTTTGTTTCTGTCAATATGCGAAAGGTAAAACTTCTGTTTGAACCCGGGGCTTTGCGGATTGAAATGATCGACCGGCTGTTCAATAAATATTTCATAAATTTCTGTGAATGCAGAATCGCCCTCAATCTTTTTTATGGTGAGATCGGGCTGCGAACTGAGCCAATCAAACAAACTGATATCTGTATCAACAGTTATCTGTGAGGTTGAGCATGCTGAAAAATTCAGTATGATAAAAAGTAACAGCAATACGTAATGACGGTGAGATTTCAATTTTTCTCCTATAATTTTGTAATGACTGTTCAAAAAATCCTAAAAAGATTTATCAGCAGCAAACTGAAACTAAATTTTATGAGGTAATCATGAATGCAAAAATTGAAATACAGCAGGGCGACATAACAAAATTGAAAGTTGATGTGATTGTAAATGCTGCCAACACTTCCCTGCTCGGAGGCGGCGGAGTGGATGGCGCGATTCATCGGGCTGCCGGTCCGGAACTTCTTGAAGAATGCAGAACACTTAATGGCTGCCCTACCGGTGAGGCAAAAATAACAAAAGGATATAATCTTCCGGCAAAATATGTAATTCACACTGTTGGGCCAATTTGGAATGGAGGAAACAATAATGAAGATAAACTTCTTGCAGATTGCTACCGGAATTCACTAAGACTGGCTACAGAGAATAAAATTAAATCAATTGCTTTCCCCGCAATTTCCACCGGAGTTTACAGTTTTCCTCCTGAACGTGCAGCAAGAATAGCTGTTAGTGAAGTAAAGACTTTCCTTAAGAGTAATGATTCAATCGAAAAAGTAATCTTTGTCTGTTTTGATGAATCAACTTATGAATATTATAATAAGTTTGTAAAATGAACTACCTAAACTGAGTCACAATAAACACCTGAAATTATTTCTCTGTTTTTTCATTATTTATTGCTGAACTACCCCTCAACTCAATATTAATATTGATTCGCTATCAATCAGCAAATCCGCTATAGTAAAATATCAATATGCATCAATAAAAATTATTGATTCCTGTATGTCTTATTATAATACTCATTCTAATTAAGTACCCACAAAAATGAAGATTTTAAGCCATTTTTCAATCATATTGAATGGCACTACGATTGTCATAACCTAAAGCAAAATAAATTTTAATTAAGTAATAAATTATTCTTCGAATTAAAGATAGAGATATATACGATTGTCCGAATCCTGATCCTGAGGGCATAAAACCTGTAATACTTCACGGAGGAAAAATTGTTTAAGTTTTTAATATCCATAATTTTTTGTTTTTCATTTTCGATTTTAAGCTTTTCACAGTGGACTAATCAGAATGTTGTACCTGAGGGAAATCATCTGTGGTCGAACTATTTTACAGATAACAATACAGGCTGGATGGTTGGTTCTAATGGATTCATAGCTAAGACATCGAATGGCGGTATTGATTGGTTCGAACAGAATAGCGGAACAGCGCACACGCTTAAATCAGTTCAGTTTATTGATGTTAACACAGGTTGGATCTGCGGCGATTACGGACTAATAATTAAAACTTCGAATGGAGGGCAAAGCTGGATTCAACTGTCTACCGGTACGAATGAATTACTGACTGATTTGCATTTTCTCAATTCAGAAATTGGTTATGTGGTGGGATTGAATGAGACCATACTGAAGACTACTGATGGAGGATTGAACTGGACAATTCAAAAATCCGGACTTTCTTACGATTTATATTCAGTCGATTTTGTAAGTACAATTACAGGCTTTGCTGTTGGCGGACGCAATGAAAGTAAATTTCTAAAAACCACTGACGGCGGATTAACCTGGTTAGAAAACACATCTATACTGGGCGGTTTTGAAACATCAATTAATTGTGTTGAATTCATTGATCAAAATGTTGGATGGATAGGTCTTGGCTGGGGAAGCGGAGGTACATCTTTCAGCTTGATCAGTAAAACAACAGATGGAGGTGATAGCTGGTCAACAATAAATCTTTACAGACCTGTTTCAGGAGATGATTCTTTATATAATGAACATGAAATCGATAGTTTTGTTGACACGCAAGTCGGCATACGTTCGATACATTTCAGAGATGCAAATCACGGATATGCCGTTGGCGGAACTTTCAGCGGCTGGAAAAGAAGTATATTATTTACATCAAATGGCGGTGTTACCTGGCAAAATAAATATTTCAATGATGAACAGACCGGTTTACTTTCAGTATTTGTTAATGATTCAGGAATCGGTTGGGCCGTTGGTTACTTCGGTGTAATTTATTCAACTGAGGATATGGGATTTTCCTGGACACAAATTCTCAGCGGAACTCAGAGCAGCTGGACCGGTGATAGAATCACCTCAGTCTTTATGATCAATGACAGCACAGGATGGGCTGCTGGTTCGAGAAAAGGGTCACAGATTTATCCTATGATTTTAAAAACAACTAATGCGGGGAAAACCTGGAAAACGATTTTCGAAAGAACAAATAATTGGTATCGATATGTTTCAGATATTTTCTTTGTAAATGAAAGTATTGGTTGGGCAAGTATATCTGATCATTCCACCTTTAAAACAACTGATGGAGGAATTACATGGACGATATCGCCATATACATTTGATAAAATATTTTTTATCGATCAGGATACAGGCTGGGGAGCGCATTCAGTACTGGGAATATATAAATCAACAAATGGTGGCACGACCTGGGTTCAGAAGAGTTCTGTCAGAAGCAGCAGTATATACTTCTTAAACACCGGAACCGGATGGGCAGTTGGTTCTGACGGAAGCATATTAAAATCCACCGATGGTGGCGATTCGTGGTTTGCAAAAATAAGCGGGACAACAGCTGATCTGAAGTCAGTTCATTTTTACAATAGTAATATCGGTGTATGTGTCGGCAATGAAGGCACGATACTTTTAACAACCGATGGTGGCGAAATCTGGAATTTCTCAAGCGCCAGTTGTTCCTCTCAGCTGAACTCAGTATTACTAACAAATGCAACAACCATATGGATTGCTGGGGCAAATGGAACAATTTTGAATTCTACTGATCTGGGTAATAATTGGACATGTCATTCAGGATTGACTACTGTAAATTTAAGTGCTGCTTCTTTCATTGATGAAAATACCGGCTGGTTCGGGGGTGAAAACGGAACAATCCTGAAATTTCAGAATGATGTCATTCCTGTTGAACTAATGTCTTTCAAAGCTAATCCGGAAAACAATAAAGTTCTTTTAACCTGGCAAACTTCAACCGAAATAAATAATCTGGGGTACGACGTTGAAAGAAAAATTAATGATGGTGAATGGATAAAGATCGGATTTGTGCACGGACACGGAAACAGCACTACTATAAAATCATACAGTTATGTTGATGTTAGTCCTGTTGGCGGCAGCACATTTTCATACAGACTAAAACAAATAGATATTGATGGAAGTTTTGAATACTCGGCTGTTGTGGAAGTAGAATTACTGCCAATTCAATTTGAATTATCTCAGAATTATCCTAATCCATTCAATCCTTCAACAACTATCAAATACCATTTGCCCATAGAAAGCAAGGTCACTATAACTATTTACGATATACTTGGTTCAGAGGTATTAACTCTGGTTAATGAGATAAAGGATCAGGGAATTCACGAAGTTGAATTTAATGCAAATAGTTTATCAAGTGGTACTTATATCTATAGAATAGTGGCAGTGAGTCCAATAGCAGGCTCCCGTAATGGGCAGGCAGGACAAAGCTTCGTTCAGGTTAAAAAGATGGTGCTGATAAAATAAAACCGGAAAATATTTGTTTAACAAAAACCCCTGTCAATATTTACTGACGGGGTTTTTTTTGTTATTGAGCAAAAGTTTTCCCAACAAATCTCTATTTGAGCAAATCCGCTTTTTGGATTTTACTCAATGCATTGAGTAAATTTACTCAGTCAATTGAGTAAAATATTATGTATATAAGAGAACAACTATCAGTATTAGAAAAACGAATTCTTGAAAACAAAAATCTGATCCAGGTTATTACAGGACCAAGGCAGGTTGGAAAAACCACTCTTGCACTGCAATTAATTGAAAAAACAGAATTAGAGCATAACTATGTTTCGGCAGATGCTGTTCCATCATCTTCATCCGGCTGGATTGAACAGCAATGGGAAGCAACCAGAATTAAGTTAAAATCCTCAAACAAAAATTCAATCCTGCTTATAATAGACGAAATTCAGAAAATTGATAATTGGAGTGAGTATGTAAAGAAAGAGTGGGATATAGACAGAAAAAATAAGTTAAAGCTTAAAGTAGTTTTACTCGGTTCATCCACTCTCTTGATAGACAAAGGCTTAAGCGAGTCATTAGCCGGCAGGTTTGAACTTACAAAACTACCCCATTGGAATCTGTCTGAAATGAAAGATGCTTTTAACTTTACACCTGAGGAGTATGTTTATTTCGGAGGATATCCCGGTGCTGCTGAGTTAATCAATGATGAACAGAGATGGAGGGATTATATCCTGAATTCTATAATTGAAACCACCATTTCAAAAGATATTCTTCAACTGACAAATATTCAGAAACCTGCATTACTCAAAAATCTATTTGAACTGGCGTGTACATTCAATGGTGAGATCCTTTCTTACACAAAAATTCTTGGTCAATTAACTGATGCAGGAAACACAACTACACTTTCTCACTATCAAAATCTTCTTGACAAAGTATGGTTTATTTCAGGATTACAAAAATTCTCAGGTTCAAAGGTCATTCAGAAATTATCAATACCTAAATGGCTGGCATATAATACCGCCTTTGTATCCGTTTACGCCGACATAGATTATAAAACCACTAAAAAAACATCTGACATTTGGGGACGGCGAATTGAACAAGCAATAGGTGCACATCTTTTAAATCAGTCAAATATTCTGGGTATAAATGTTTATTACTGGCGTGAAGGCAACAACGAGGTTGATTATATAATTCGAAAAGGTAGTAAGATAATCAGCATTGAAGTTAAGTCGGGTAAATTCAAAACTCATAAAGGTCTTGAGGAGTTCAAGAAAAAATATAAACCATATAAATCAATTTTAATTAGTAATGATAGTCTGACTTGGCAGGAGTTTCTTAAACTGAACTTGAATGTATTATTTGATTAAGAAGGGATACTATTAATTAGCATCCCCGAATATTCGATTACAAACTAAAGTACATTTTGTATTCAAATGGATGAGGCATTGTTCCAATAGAATGAATTTCTTCATTTTTTATTTTCACCCACTGGTCAATTAACTCATCTGTAAATATTCCGCCTCTTTTCAGAAACTCATTATCTGCAGCAAGTGCATCAAGGGCCTCTGCTAAATTCCTCGGCAGAAAATGAATTTTCTCCTTATAATCATCAGCCAAAAAGTTTTTGTCAATTGGACCGAATCCTTCTTTTACGGGATCGATTTTGTTTACAACGCCGTCTATTCCTGCAAGCAGCATTGCAACAGTGCATAAATAAGGATTAGCAGTTGCATCCGGCGGGCGGTATTCAAATCTTGTTTCATCAGGATTCGAAATATATTTAGGTATTCTTATTGCCGATGCGCGATTACCCTGTCCGTATGTTAATGCAACAGGCGCTTCAAAGCCAGGCACCAACCGCTTGTATGAATTTGTACTAGGATTAGTAAATGCAGAAAGTACAGGTCCGTGTTTCAGCATTCCGCCTATAAAGTATCTGCCGAGTTCGTTGATATTCCCGTACTCACCTTTTTTATAGAAAGCATTCTTTCCGTTTTTCGTTAAATAAAAGTGGAGATGCATTCCATTGCCTGCCTGCTGATACATAGGCTTAGGCATAAAGGTTATATACAACCCTTTCTGCTTCGCAAAGTTGAAAAGGATATATTTCGCAGTAACGATATTATCTCCGGTATCGAGCAGGTTACTGAAGTAAGTTTCAATTTCCTGCTGACCTCTTTCACCTACTTCGTGATGATGATACTTAACGTGAATTCCTTTTGCTCTTAGCAGCTTACACGCTTCATCTCTGAAATCATCATATTCATCAAAAGGATTTGCAGCATGATATGCTTTCTTATAAAACTCTTCAGCATGTTCAACACGATAATACGATGATGCCGTTCTAGTATCATACTCAACATTTGAGAATATGTAGAACTCAAATTCAGGTCCCCACCATGATTGGTCGCAGCCGGTTGTTTTTTTAAGAAGCGCTTCTGCCTGCTTTGCAAGATACCTTCCATCCTGATTGAAAGGAGTTCTTTTTTCATCCGTGAGAACTATATGCGAATAAAAGCTGAGAGTCGGAGCTTCACGGAAAGGATCCATTTTACCAGTTGCCAGGTCAGGAACAAGAATCATATCACTATTTTCAACCTTTCGGAATCCGTAACTGGAACCGTCGAAGCCAACACCTTCTTTAAGCAGTTTCTCAAGAATTTTATCGTAATAAGGAAGCGTTATATGGTGGAGTCTTCCCGTAAGATCGATTGCTTTAAGATCAATAAACTCAACCTTATTTTTTTTAATTAAGTTTTTGCTTTCTTCGAGATGATTATTTTTCATAAGTACCCCTGTGGATAAAGTATGTTTTCAAATATATTTTTTAATAAAGACAAAAATGAGGCTGTCTCATAGGCAATATTTTCTCGATAATTTTTCTGTCCCGATGCATCGGGACAGAAAAACACCTGCCTACCGCAGGCAGGCTCGAAAACCGGCCGTAATAAAAGGTTCTCGAGTAATGAAATGTATCGAGAGAACCTTTTAAGACAGCCTCATTAAATTTTAACCATTAAAGTTAAGTGCGTCAATACCTGGATAAATCGCTGTAAGATCTAGTTCATCTTCAATTCTTAATAACTGGTTGTATTTTGCAACACGATCAGTTCTTGAAGCAGACCCGGTTTTTATTTGTCCCGCATTGGTTGCAACAGCAATATCAGCAATAGTAGTATCCTCGGTTTCACCTGAGCGATGACTGATTACACTTGTATAGCCGTTTATCTTTGCAAGTTCGATTGCATCAAGTGTTTCTGTGAGCGTTCCGATCTGATTTACTTTAATGAGAATTGAATTAGCTACTCCAAGATCAATACCTTTCGCAAGTCTTTCGGTGTTTGTAACAAACAAATCATCACCAACAAGCTGAATTTTTTTACCGATTTTATCAGTCAGCATTTTCCAGCCATCCCAATCATCCTCAGCCATACAATCTTCCATAGATACAATCGGATATTGCTTAGCCCAGTTTGCCCAGTAGTCAACCATTTTTTCAATAGGTATTTTTTTGTTTGGTGCAGATTTAAAGAGATGATAAGCTTTTTTCTCTTTCATAAAGAATTCGCTTGCAGCAGGATCGAGCGCGATTGCAATTTCTTCACCTACTTTATATCCGGTCTTTTCAATTGCTTCAAGAATAACTTCAATTGCTTCTTCATTCGATTTCAAATTTGGTGCAAATCCGCCTTCGTCTCCAACTGCAGTGTTATATCCTTTTTTAGAAAGGACTGATTTCAGAGCATGAAAAGTTTCAGCACCCATCCTTAACGCTTCAGCAAAATTAGGGGCACCGACAGGCATTGCCATAAACTCCTGGAAGTCAACATTATTATCAGCATGCTTTCCGCCGTTGAGGATATTCATCATAGGAACAGGAAGAGTTTTAGCATTTGTTCCGCCGATATAACGATAGAGCGGCATACCCAATTGTGCTGCCGAAGCCTTAGCGCAGGCGAGCGAAACACCAAGCATTGCATTAGCACCGAGATTTCCTTTGTTTTCAGTTCCGTCTAACGCTATAAGAAACTGATCTATTGCAACCTGGTCAGTAGCATCAAAATCTATTAATTCATCTGCAATTTTTTCATTTACATTTTCAACTGCCTTAAGAACACCTTTACCGCCGTAACGGGATTTATCGCCATCCCTTAATTCAACAGCTTCATGCTCACCGGTTGAAGCACCGCTTGGAACGGCAGCTCTTCCCACAATTCCGCTTTCAAGTGTAACTTCAACTTCTAAAGTCGGATTACCTCTTGAGTCTAATATTTCTCTTGCATAAACATCAACTATTGTTGTCATTTTATCTCCTGATTCTTTCTTTTTTCTTTATAAATAAATTGTAAAAAATAACCTGATAAAATTACTTAATAGTATGAAAGAATTAAAGTGAAAAGGGGAACAATCGGTGTGTTTTGTTTGTAATTGCCAGGAAATTTTAAAGGCTTTAAATAAAACAGTTATTATTTATTTATACATCAGGTATTATTCAGTTAACTTTTTAAATACCTGAAATCTGATCCTGAGGGAGTTTGGAATACCTTTAAATCAAATTGAGGAACGACTGCAAATATGTGATCAAAAATATCTGCCTGAATTCCTTCATACTTTACCCATTCTGTAGTTGAAGCGAATACATATACTTCGATTGGTATTCCGGTTGGACCGGGATCAAGATGCCGTACCATAAATGTTAATCCTTTATTTACATCTTCCCGCTTTCTTAAGTAATGTTCAAGGTATTTTCTGAAAGTTCCAAGATTGGTTAATCGTCTTCCATTGATTAATTCGGAATCATCAACATTATGTTCAGCATTGGATTTTTTTATTTCTTCAATTTTGGAATCTATATATTCTGTTATAAGCTGGTACTTTCTAAAATGCTTCAACATCTCATCATCACAGAACTTCACACTGTTTACATCGATCAGGATTGAACGCTTGATTCTTCTGCTGCCGGTCATCTGCATACCGCGCCAGTTTTTGAATGATTCCTCAAGCAGTTTATAAGTTGGTATAACAACTATAGTTTTATCCCAGTTCTGAACTTTGATAACATTTAAGGAAATATCTATAACATCGCCGTCAGCCCCGAATTTCGGCATTTCGATCCAATCCCCTTTTCTGATGAGATCATAAGAATTTATCTGAATGCTCGCAACGAAAGACAGAATGGTATCACGGAAAATTAAGAGGACTAGTGCGGAAGCGGCAGCAAGACCAGCGAATAAATTCCATACATTCTGTCCTGTTACAATTCCTATAATAAAGATTGTTCCAAAAAAATAAGTAAATATTTTTGCAACCTGCAAATATCCTTTAATAGGTCGCTCAGAACTTTTACCCAGCCTTTCATAGACCTCGTTATATGAAGTCAGCACAGAACCGATAATGAGCATTATCATCAGTACAATCAGTATTGATGAAATCAAATGTATAAACTGTTCAAACTGGGGCAGAAGGTATGAAAATCTGTTTAATACATAAACAGGTGCAATCAGCGCAATACGTTTTACAAATTTTTCATTAAATACTATTTCATCGATTTCGGTTTTTGTTTTCGATGTAATTTTTTTTATTACTTTATTGACAACCAGTTTAACTAACAGGTAGGCAGCAATTGCAAGTCCGAATACACCTATGAACTTCAAATTGTTATATAAAACCGGATACTGCTGAAACCAGCTTTTAATATTATCGAAAATTTCCTGCATACATTATAAATTATTGATGTTACAAAGATAAGAAATAAGAATGCGCTATCTAAATAATGATTCTGAATCGGCTAATAAACTCAGGCATCATATCACATAAAATTCATTTCAGCTATGGAAATAATGATTAACATATTAAAGCTTAACGTTAACAACTACATAACATTACAGGCTCAGGAATTGAATGAAGTACTAAAAAATTTTTCAGTTTTTTATGAAGAAGACACAATCCTTTCCGGCAAGATCAGAATTTTAAAAAAAGATGAAAGTTATTTCATTCAGGAAACCACAAGCAAACAGGAAATATTGATTCGCAGAATGAAAAGTATTTCTGAAGCAGAAGAACTGGTCAAACAGCGTCTTGAAATTTATGAGAAAATGTGGGATGGCTGCGGCTGTAAGGTTGATTATTATTCCTGAAAAAAGTCCAAATCCATTCAAAACTGAATCTTTATATTAACTGCGGTTTTAATTAGCTTCGTGTAAAAGTTTTTTTAATTTATAGAAAGTTCACGGCTTCATTTTCTGTTATTATGGAAGTTTACAGCGAAATAATCTTATCTGGAATCCATAATGATATTTTAAAGTTACTTATACAAATTTCAATTCTTCTTTTAACCGCAAGGTTTTTTGGCGAAATCGCCCAAAGATTTGGTCAACCCTCTGTATTAGGTGAAATACTTGCCGGAATTATTTTAGGTCCATCTTTACTTGGCAACCTCTTCCCTTTTATCCACGGCTGGGTAATTCCAATTACAGAAATCCAGAAGAGTTTGCTAGAAGTAATAACATTAATTGGTGCAATGTTTTTGTTGCTAATAACCGGGTTGGAAACTGATCTTCAGCTTATAAAACATCATGCAAAAAAAACTTTTGGTATTGCTTTAGGAGAACTACCTTTCTCTCTCGCATGCGGATTTGCATTTGGGTTTTTAATTCCAACTTCCTTACTTGTTGATCCGGAACAAAGACTGATTTTTGCGATGTTCATAGCTATTGCCATATCACTATCTGCAATACCGGTAATTGCAAAAGTTCTGATGGATCTTAAGTTGATAAGAAGAGATATCGGTCAGATCACTCTTGCAGTCGGAATGTTTGATGATACAGTCGCCTGGATTTTGTTGTCAATAGTGCTAGGACTAATTGGTGGCGAAGTTGTTTCGGCGGGTACAATCAGTTTTTCTTTTTTTAAGGTTATACTTTTTGTTGGGTTGAGTTTTTTCATCGGCAAATTTATTGTGAGACATCTACTGGAATTCACACTTAACAAAATATCTTCACGCGATAAAATTTTAACATTAATCATTGTTTTCACATTTGCACTTGGCGCAATTGTGCAATCAATCGGTTTAGAAGCAGTGCTAGGTGCTTTTATTGCCGGGATAATATTTGCACAGCAGCCTTCAGTTCCAAAAGAATCTATTAATAAACTTGAAAGCACAACCTTTGGAATATTTGCACCAATATTTTTTGCAAGTGCAGGACTGAAAGTTAATGCAATAGACCTCTTCAAACCAGAACTGATGCTCATAGGACTTGGACTTATCTCGGTAGCAGTATTCAGTAAATTTATTGGTGCTTACATAGGTGCAAGATTATTTGCAAGAACTGATCACTGGACTGCACTCAGTTTTGGAGCAGGGCTGAATGCCAGAGGGGCAATTCAAATAATTGTTGCAACCATCGGACTTTCATTCGGAATTCTTTCACAGGAAATTTATTCATTAATTATTATAACAGCTGTTGTTACTTCTCTAATGGCTCCTGTTATGCTAAGATGGACTTTAAAACGTGTTAAACCTGAGGAAGCCGAGATAAAAAGACTTCAGCAAGAAGAATTACTAAAGGATAATATTTTAAACAGGATTCACAGGGTTCTTCTGCCTGTCAGGAAACGGGAGATCAGTCAGGCAAGTCCATCTAAATTAATTGAAGCAAGAATACTTGAAAGACTTGGACGCAAGACAGATTTAAGCGTTACCCTTTTTACTATTTCAAATGAAACAGAAAAACAAAGCAGTCAGCAATTTCTTAATACTTTGGCAGAATTTTTCACAAAATTCCCTGTAACAAAAAAAGTAGTTGTTAGTAAAAATGCTCTGGAAACAATTTTAGCGGAAGTTAGAAAAGATTTTCACCTGCTTATTCTCGGTGCAACTGAACGAAAGAAAAACCAGGACCTTCTATTTAATCCTATTGTAGATAATCTGGTTAGATTTGCACCGTGTCCTAGTATTGTTGTTCAAAGCAGTAATGTTTCTGATGACTGGAGACCAAGCAGAATATTAGTACCAACCAATGGAAGCCTTGCATCTAAAAGAGCAGCTGAAATAGCATTCGGTATAGCTTATCACGATTATGACCAGGTACATATTCTCAATGTAATTGAAGCGAGAAAAGATTTTTCCTCGTCAATAGATTTTGAAGGCAGTTTAACAGAACGAAGATTTACATTCGCACATCAGACTGTTGCAGAATTGAAAAAACTCGGGGAATCATTAAATGTAAATACATTTACTGAAATTGAAGTAGGCGAAGAGCCTGATACGGTTATATTAAAGATGGCATCAGAAAAAAACTTTGATTTGATTATTCTTGGAACTGACATAAGACCCGGAGCAGATAAATTATACATGGGTCCAAGAGTGGAAAAAATCCTGAGCAACTGCACCTGCCCTGTGCTGGTGGTTAATTCTGTTTAAGAAATATGTAACTATTAATTATTGGAGTTATTTATAAGCATCTTTTCGGTGAGCAACTTTAACGAGATAAATTATTAACAGGTCATCAATTATCTCATACAAAATCCTGTAGTTGCCAATCCTTATACGGTATCTTTCTTCAGAAGTTAGTTTTATACAGCCTTCCGATCTGGGATTGCTTGCCAGTGTTTTGATCTTGCTGATAATCCTCTTAATAACTTTACTGTCAGTTCATTTAATTCCATAACTGCGGATTTCTTAAACTCAATTTTATATTTTACCATTCCGTTTCAGATCAGCTAATACTTTTTCAAAAGAAACTGTACCTTCATTTTCACGTTCTTTGAATGCTTTCAAATCTTCCTGATCTTCTGATAACTCTTTTCTTATTGCTCTTTCAATAATTTCCGAAACAGATGCAGAGGTTTCAGCGGCTTTAATCTTCAAAGCTCTATGCAGATCCTGATCCAGATATATGGTAGCTCTTTTTGCTTCATTACTCATTTTTTAAAGTCCATTAAATATTATAACAACTGGGTTAAAATAACATTATAACGTATTAACCTAAAGACATCTATAGAATTATCTTTGTGTCCTAATCCGTTGCCGGCATCACCTTTATTAAGCTGACCAATACCATTTGTTATTTCGTTGTGTCAAATTTTTTGATAAAACTGATTAGTATGCTGTTTAAATAAATCAGAGACGTAGTTCATACGTCCCTGATTTTTGTAATCAACTGAAATTTACTTAAGTAACAGCATCTTCTTCGAACTAGTGTAACCATTTACTTGTAATGTGTATATATAAACACCGCTTGGTAAGTTAGAAGCATTGAATTCTACTGAATGATTACCAGCATCATTAATATCGTTTACTAAAACCGCTAATTCTCTACCGAGTATGTCAAATACTTTCAAGGAAACTAATCCAGCATCTTTTACTGAATAAAATATTGCAGTTGAGGGGTTAAAGGGATTTGGATAATTTGTATGGAGTTTATTCTCAAAGCTCATCGCTAATTCTTCTGAACCAGAGCCTTTCTGCATAGCTTGATTCCAATATACCCAATCATAATCTGAAGGCACTGATTCCAGATTTCCATTATCAACTGCTGTTATTCTATAAAACAATTTGTCACTGCCAGTACCTACAAATGGGTTAGGATCTGTCCAGCTTGTAACCGGTGATTTACCGTTAAATGCATTTATTGTTGTAATGTGGTAAAATACAGTTGGTTCACCACCTGTTGTTGATGCCCGGTATATTTTGTATTTACCGTTTGACCACAAATCATTCTCAATATTTGCACTCCAATTTAATACTGCAAAATTGTTTATTGCAGAAACAGAAAATCCTGTGGGCTTTGATGGTGGACCATCAAGCGATGTATTAACGTAAATGTCAATCGAGTAAACACCATTTGTTAAACTATTAAGTTTAAACCCATAAGGAGTTGCTGCTTTATTTACATCTTGAGAATTTGGATTACTAAAAGGAGACCACACTTCATTATAACCCATCCTGAACGCATCCTTGCCATCTCCCTGACCTCTAATATCCAGCACTGCATTTCCTGTTTTAGGATCTTCAGTAAAATGAATATGGTGTGGCTGCTGTTGCTGACCACTCCAACTCCAGGGAATCCTTTGCAGGTCGTGATATCCATCTACTCTGTTTGCACCTAACCGTTTGAATACCGGTAAATACTGTGGATTTGTTCCCCAAGGATTTAGAACGCGCTGATTGACTGTCCAGTCCCATCTCCCATCCGCCGGGACACATTGCATAAATGTATTATCTCCACCAGCACCATCCTGCCGTAAGACATATAATCCATCTTCGATTATTGCATCTGGGTATTTCCATCGGTTATGATTCTGATGGTTCTCTAAATAAAAGTACTGATTATTCGCCGCATTAATTACGAGTCTATAGGCAACACCTGTTGTTAGGTAATCGGGTAAAGTTGCATTTTGAATTGTTTGATTCGGAGAAGATTGAACTGTATTTAAGTTTATCCAGCCAAGCCGGTACCTTTCAAATGCGTTTGCTACGTAGCTCTTAATACCCCAGCCGGATAGTAATCCCCAAAAGCCAAAACCCACGTGCTGGTCATTGCCGCCTTGCAGGTAATGCCCAAATTCGTGAATACAAAACCGGAACATATCTTCTGTAAACCAGTCTGTAAGCGTGGCACCAGAACCACCGGGTTCTTTTGAATAAATGTTAGGCCAAAATCCCATCTTCAATCTTCTTTGACCATTATCCACTAAGATATCCGGCCAACCAAAACCTAAATCACCATATCTGCCCATGTTTAATGCATTATAGATAGGTACTGGATTTGAATATTCATTTGCAATATTTCGCCAAACAACGAAAACCATATCAACAATCCCATCAGGCTGGTTAAAGTGTCTATAAGTTGAATCGAAATCCCAATTATCAAATTGTGCAAAATCCCAGGTTTGATCAAGTTGTTGAATTATTTCAGTATGAATGTCACCTCGTTTTTATTGTTTGCCAAATACCAGGCTCTCGTTTGCGGAGTGATAACCGAAACTGTCTTTCCGATAAACTTGAGTTTATTAAAAGACATTTCATTAAAGTAATGAGTCATTGAACCTTGCGTAGGATTTGCACTCCAGGTTTGATCAACCCAGTTTTGCATATTTGTCGGTGCTTGTCCCTTTACCCAGGATGAATGACTTGGAAGATGGTTATCGTCAGGAAACTGTGCAAATACAAATAGAACATTTATAGTTCCTTCTGAAGGTAAAACATAACCACCAATCTGTCCTTCCCAAATATGTTCAACACCGGATGGTGTGCATTGCATTTCATCGACTTGAGCTTGAAGGTTAGGTAAACACGGAATTAATAACAACAGTATTGTTAAACAAAGCTTTTTCATTTTTTACTCCAGTTTAAAATTATTTTAACAAAATTAATTTCTTAGATGTTGATTGATTACCGGCAAATAATGTATAAATATAAACACCGCTTGCAAGATCACTCGCATTAAAAATTACAGAGTGATTGCCGGCGGATTTATAATCATCTACCAGTATTTTGACCTCTTCACCTAAAAGAGAGTAAACAATAAGTTTTACTTTTTGTGGTTCTGTTATACTATATTTAATTGTTGTAGTTGGATTAAAAGGATTAGGATAATTCTGAAAAAGTTGAAAGGAATTTACTGAAATAAATTCATCCTCAGTAGAAGTGATAATTCCAATTGTATCGCCATCAATAATACATCCTTGAAGTATTCTCTGAGGACCACCACCCTTTTCATCAAATTCCATTACTTCTCCAATACCATATGCTAATGTTATAGTAAAGTCGGGCCAGGAAAACTCATTTAATGTAGTATCAGTTTGATACTGATAGAAAGTAATCTCCTTAAATGTGGTGGGATAATTGAAGAAGAATCCTTCATATTGATTCCTACAAAGAGCTAACCGATAAATAGTTCCAGCACCAGGATTTAATGAATCAACTATCCATACATCTCCAGAATCTGAATCTAATTTGTAATATAACCAGTTTAAACTATAAGGAGTGTAATAAACCTTAAAATTTATAGTGTCAATTTTGAAGGTAGCATAAGTTGGATAATAATCATCATATTTATAAAATAGATGCCTTAAACCAATTTTGTCTACAGAGTCACGATAAATCTCTGCTCTATGGCCCCAAATACCAATATACTCCCAAACATTCCCTACTGATGAAGGAAAGAATTTATATGGATCAAGCGTTTGAGCATTAATATAACAGTTGAATAAAAACAAAAATGTAAAACTTAACTTTTTCATTTATATCTCCTTTAGGTGAAGGAATTAAATAGTTCATAGAGTCTATATTCGGGCTATGTAAAACCAATTTAGAAAAACTTTTTCATTTTCTTACTCCGTTAATACTATTTTAGTAAAATTAATTTCTTAGTTAAAAAGTGTGCGCCTGCTGATAATGAATACATGTAAATTCCGCTTGCCAGTTTATCGGCATTAAAATTTATTGTGTACGTCCCTGAAGATTTATATTCATTCATTAGCACAGCAACCTCTTCACCTAAAAGAGAATAAACTGAAAGTTTTACATTTTGCGGTTCTGAAATATTAAATTTGATTGTAGTTGAAGAATTAAACGGATTTGGATAATTCTGAAAAAGTTCAAACGAGTTCAACTGGCTTTGAAGATCAATAACCGAAGTGATAGTACCAATGGTGTCTCCATCTATTATACAACCCTGAAGGATTCTTAACGGTCCGCCTCCTTCTTCATCAATCTCCATAATTTCACCTATACCATATCCTAATACCATCGTAAATCTTGGCCATGAGAATTCATTGATAACAGTATCGCCCCATTCTAGCTCATAATAAGTAATTTCCATTATAATAGTCTCTATTCCTAAGTACACATCTTCATATTTAGCGTTTACTCTGGCTTCCAATCTTTGCCTGTCTGGATATTCTTCAGGTCTAACTTCCCAACTTTCGTTTAATTCTGCATCAAGTTTATAGAACCGCCAATTTAAACTAAAGGATGTATAATGTATTAATGCATTGATACTGTCTATCTTAAATGTGGCATATGGTGGCAATTCATCATTATATTTAAAAAATAAATGTCTAAATCCATAATTGTCAATGGAATCCTTATAAAGTTCAGCGCGGAATCCCCAACTTCCACTATACTCCCAAACATTCCCAACTGATGAAGGAAAGAATTTATATGGATCAAGCGTTTGAGCATTAATATAACAGTTGAATAAAAACAAAAATGTAAAACTTAACTTTTTCATTTATATCTCCTTTAGGTGAAGGAATTAAATAGTTCATAGATTCTATATTCGGGTTATGTAAAACCAGTGGGATAATAATTAAATTGAAATGCATAAAACTTCTCTGAAACTGTATTAGTTTCACAGAGTTCATTTAAAACCGCAGTAACAGGAAATGAAAATATGTTTATAATTGTTTTCACCCCATCTCCCGCGCAACAGAGAGAGAGAGAGAGAGTAAAAAACCGTGCCAGGTTCAGTGCCATCAGCTTACCCTTCTAAATGGTCACTACAATCGTAATAAAAATTTTTTATAGAGTCAAATTAAATTTTCAATAATTTTGTATCGTGCATTGACTCACAAATATTTTACAATAAGCAATCATTCAAATATTTTAAAAAATCAGATTTGAATTTGTTCAACAATTTTATTTAAAACTTTATCTCCTATATCAATCGTCAACACTTTTCTGTTGTTATCAATCAATGCCTGCCTGTCGCCGAAAGCCTGTGCTGTTTTAAGCACTCCGAATGTCAGCGATGATTTCTCTTCACCCGGATTATCAGGAATCGGCAAATCGTCTGATACGTTTGAGATAATTTGAATGAATAATCCGTTGCCGGCATCACCTTTATGAAGCTGACCTGTTGAATGGAGGAATCTAGGTCCATAACCAACTGTAACAGGTACTTTGTATTTCCTCTGAATCTGAGTTCGTAAATTATTCAGTGCTTTATCTGTTTCGCTGTCGGGTTTGAGATATGCTTGTATGGATACATAGCTTTTACCGGATTGACTTTGATCAAGAAAAATATTGAATGCATCTTTAAAGGTTTTTGCTGAGATTTTGCCATAAACCTTGATATCATTTTCAACAAGTTCGGGAATCATTTCAGGCATTGCGCCTGCTTCCATATAATTTTTAATAAACTCCCGCGCTATTATCTTTGCCTGCTCAACATTAGGCTGATCAAAAGGCTGAACCTTCATTCTCCAGCCTGCTACTGCTGTAGCAAATTCCCATAAATAAAAATCTGAAGCTAGGTCATACGTATCATACCAGACTATCTCGATTACAGGAAACCCTGCTGCTTTTAATGCGGCTATTTTGTCTTCATACAGATTCTCGCCTTTAAGCTTCATAGAAACAAATACACGATCTTTTCCATAGTACTCAGGAGATAATAATTCCTCACCGTCAACCGGAAGAATACCTTTTCCGTTTTTACCTGTACTTTCGGCAATAAGCTGTTCAACCCAGGAGCCAAAACTTTTTATCTTCTCAGAAATTATAAATGTAAGTTTATCAACACTTTGCTCAGCAAGCTCACCAATAACACAACCAAGCCTTGCACCAATATTATTTTCATCAGATAATAATGATTGTTCGGCAGTCCATTCAGCACGTTCTAAAAATTTAGGAAGATCAACGCCGATTAGCGCTGCAGGTACACAGCCAAACAGAGAAAGCGCTGAAAATCTTCCGCCAATATCCGGATCATTTAAAAATATTTTTCTGAAGTTTAAATCTTCAGCAACTTTCTGCAACCCGCTTCCGGGATCAGTAATTGCGATGAAGTGATTTCCAGCTTTTTCTTTACCAATTTTTTCAGAGGCAAAGTTGTAAAAGAATTTCATAAACGAAAATGTTTCAACTGTGCCGCCGGATTTTGTTGAAACTATGTATAAAGTTTTTTGAGGATTAAGTGTGTCAGCATAATGTTTGAATGCTCCGGGATCAGTACTATCCAATACAGATAGATCGAGAAAACCTTCCTCAACACCAAAAGTTAAACAAAAAACTTCGGGGGCAAGGCTTGATCCTCCCATCCCCAATAGCAAGGCGTGAGTAAAGCCATCCTTTTTTACAGCTTCAACAAAATCAGTTATTTCTTTAATTGAATTTTTTGTTGCTGCCGGGCTGTTAAGCCAGGCTAATCGATTGATAATTTCATTAGGATCATCACTCCACAAGGTGTGGTCTTTTTTCCAGATACGATTGATTACATCTTCTTGTAATAATCTGTTAAAAGTGCTGTTTACATCCTGTTCAAATTTACCTAATGAGTATTGGATCATTTTACTTTGCTTTCTTTAATGTTTCAACTTTTTCAGAAATACTATTCAGAAGTGAGTCAAAAGAATCAGCGAAGGATTTAACTCCATCCACCTGAAGCTTCTGAGTTATTTTTTCTAAATCAATTCCGAGATGAGCCAATTTGGTAAGTTGTTCTTTTGCTTCATTCAAATTTTTATCGAGTGTAACTGATAATTTACCGTGATCAAGAAATGCATTTAATGTAGCGGGAGGAATTGTATTTACTGTATCCGCTCCAATCAGTTCATCAACATATAGTGTATCTGGATAGTTTGGATTTTTCGTTCCGGTGCTCGCCCAAAGAAGCCGCTGCACTTTTGCCCCCTTACTCTTCAGTTTACTCCACCGTTCTCCTGAAAATATTTCGTGAGAGAGTTCATAAGCAACTTTTGAATTAGCGATAGCAATTTTTCCCTGAAGTGCTTTGTTACCAATAGACTCAAGTTCTTTATCGCAGGAAGTATCAACACGGCTGACAAAAAAGGATGCAACAGAAGCAATTTTACTTACATCACCGCCAGCCGAATCAAGTTTTTCTAGTCCCTTAATGTAAGCCTCTGCAACCTGCTTATAATTTTCATTACTGAATATTAAAGTCACATTCACATTTATACCGGACCCTATTACTTCAGTAATTGCCGGAAGACCCTCCTGAGTTCCGGGAATTTTTATCATGATATTTGGACGGCTTAATGTTTTGAATAATCGTTTTGCCTGCTCAATTGTTTCATTCGTTTTATGCGCAAGGTGAGGACTGACTTCTATACTGACATAACCATCATATCCTTTTGTGCTATTGTAAACCGGAAGAAGCAGATCAGCAGCCATTGCAATATCTTTAAGTGCCAGCGATTCATAGATTTCTTCTGTGGAAAGATTTTTTGCAATAAGCTGACGTATATCATTATCATAATCAGCGCTTCCTGAAATAGCTTTATCAAATATTGTCGGATTGGATGTCATACCTCTTAATCCCCTATCAATCAATCGCTGAAGTTCCCCGGATGTAATCAAATCACGTTTTATATAATCAAACCATATCGATTGTCCAAGTTTTGCAAGTTCTATCATTTTTGACATTTCATATCCTCTTTCGTTATTTTGCTTTGAGATTTTACTTACAAAGTTAATTATAGACAGGGAATTATTTTAGTGTAAAATGACTGTTAAACTCAAAGAAAATATATTCAATAACCTTACGAATCTTGTAATACTGCTTTATGCGGCTCTACTCGGCATTGCTGGTATTTATGACCTTCAATTATCCGTGTTATTTTTTAATGAACATTCAGGATGGGCTAAAGTAATGGAGGATTACGGTGAACTTCCCGGAATAATTACTATTCTCACTGCAATATTTATCTATCATAAAAAGAAGAAGCATTCATCAAATGCCCGTACAATTTTATACAGTTTCATTCTGACTTATTCAGCTTTTATGCTTTTTAGTTATATCGGAAATGTTCTGTTAAAACCTTTAGTGAGCTCATTTCAACCTGTAATAATTTTTGCTTCTGTTTTAACGCTAATCTCAGTTTTCCTGGTAAAAAAACTTAAAGTTAATTTTTCAGAAACAGCATTCGACTTCTCAAAAGTCGTTTTATTGATGGGAATTTTCGGATATGTTTTATTTGTACAGCCATTGAAAATGTTCTGGGGCAGGGTCCGTTTCAGAGATATGGATGTTATTTATTCAAATTTCACTAACTGGTATGTCCCAAATGGAATAACAGGAAATGAATCATTCCCTTCCGGACATACTGCGATGGGATTTCTGTTAATTTCTTATTTCATTTTTTTCAGAGATAAAAAGGTATTGGCCAAGTATTCTGTTTATACATTCATCCTATTGTGGGCAATCATAGTTGCAGCAAGCAGAGTTGTAACAGGTGCGCATTTTCTTTCTGATGTGATTGTGGGATCAATGGGGATGGTGTTCGTTTACTTATACTTTTCAAAACCTGAAAGAACTAAAAACGTTTAATCCGGATTTCCAATTAACGAACAACAATTAACTATTAACAACCTCACCTGTTCTGCCAATACTCTCTGTAGTTTTTCTGTGTGATCAGTCCAATAGGTCCTTCATAAATCCCGCCATCAATGAATCCATCATATACTCTAACTGCTATAACATTTTCACCGTCTGTATTCAAGACACCATAAGGAATGAAGTAAGCTCTTAATTCAAGATATTCATTATTCCGGTTAAACTCAGTTGGTGTTTCTTCTTCTCTCCATATTCCGGTTGAACCGACAAACTTTCCATTAATAAACGCCTGATCGATATCATCAATTTTGCCAAGCAGTAAAATGAGTTTTTCATCCCTGTACTCCTCGGGAATTGTAAATGATTTTCTATACCATGCAAAACCGTCGTAATCTTTATAACCCTGTGTTTCCCAATGTGCGGGAACAAAAATGCGGTTCCATCTTGAATCATCAAATGACTTTTGACTCCATAAAGAATCGTCACCCGTTCTGAATTTCCATTCACCACTCAGATTTATGTTCGGACTAAGTATTCCCTTTGCTCTGTACAGCCCGATATTTCCTGATAGTATTCCGCCTTCAAGTTCAGCATCGTAAACACGAACTGCAATAATGTTGTCACCGGATTTATTTATAAGCTCTTTAGGAACAAGATATCTTCGATAAGCATTATAGGCTGTCTGGTAATTCGGTGGAAATCCGCCTGATAAACCAATAAGCTGTCCGTTAAAATAAACCTCATCAACATCGTCAACATAGCCAAGGTGCAGATATATATTTTCATCCGATACATTCTGGGGAAAAGTAAAAGACTTACGGTACCAAGCATAACCATTATATCCGTGAAAGCCCTGATTTTCCCAGGAAGACGGAACTTTAATTTCTTCCCAGTCGGAATCATCAAAGTCCTTAGAGCGCCAATTCATATCATCGCCTATAGTAAACTTCCAGAGACCTGATAAATCAATAATTTCATCAGCGTCATGAGGAACTGGAGGTGGCGGTGAATTCCTGAATTCAAAGCATCCTGTAAGTGCAAACAACCCACACATTAAGATTTGAAGAACGATTGCGTTATTTATTTTTTTGACTATCATTGAATTTTCAGAGTTAAACATATTCTAATTCTAACATTTTTCAGTCATGCAAATGTAATGAATTGTAAAAAATTGTCATGACCGGTTATCTTGTTGTCGCATTACTTACAGAATTTCCATTAGAGTATTCATTATAGATGAATGTTGCCATATTTCTTACTCTTACACTCTCATCATTTTTTGAAAGTTTTCTTACGGCATCAAGACCTTCTTTGCTTTCCATTTCGAATAAAGCGAGAGCAATAAGAACTTTTATACCGGGATTTTCTTCCTTTTTCAGTTGTTCAATCAAAACTTCAGCCGATTCGAGAACTTTATATTTACCTGCAAAGTAAATAGCACTTTTCCTTACACCTTCGTTATCCGAGTGAATTCCCATTATCAGATTATCAAGGGCATATTTGTTTTTTGTGAATTCAGATAAACTGTTCTGGGCAAATATAGAATTGGTTAATAATAATCCTATGACCAAAACTAAAACTGTTTTTGTTAAATGTGCTTTCATTTTGAACCTCCTGAGAATAAATAATTAGTAAATAAATCATCTAATGTCTGGTTCAAAACTAAACTGACTAATTGTAAGAGGTGTCACCTGCAGGTAAAGAGTTGTAAAGAAATGTCATGATTAATTACGAATTACGAATTAGGAATTGGGAATTGGGAATTGGGAATTAATAATTTTTCAATAGTTTCACTTAAAACAGATCTAATTTACCAGCTTATACCCCACTCCGTGAACGGTTAAAATGAATTGAGGGTGATTTGAATCTTTTTCTATTTTTTGACGCAGCTTTAGAATAAAATTATCAACAGTCCTTGTAGTGGGTGTTTCTTCAAAGCCCCAGACTTCTGTGAGAAGTTCATCACGACTCACAGTTGCATTTTTTTTCTTCCATAGGTAATGAAGTATTTCATATTCTTTGTGAGACATTTGCACGTCTTTATTTTTAACCTTTGCCTGATACGTTCCAAAGTTTACAAGAAGATTTCCTATCTGAATATCTTTATCCTCAATGGTTTTAGCAGTGAGCTCACCTCTTCTTAGTATTGCCTTAATTCTTGCAAGAAGTTCACGTAAACTGAATGGCTTGGTAACATAATCATCAGCACCAAGTTCTAATCCGAGTACTTTATCAATTTCTTCTCCCTTTGCAGTAAGAAGAATTATGGGAGTTGTAATGCCTTTTTTTCTGGCTGATTTGCAAACATCAAATCCTGACATTTTTGGCATCATTACATCAAGAATTATAAGATCATATTGATTATCAAGAATTTTATTCAATCCTGTTTCGCCATCTTCTGCAGTATCAACTTCATAGTTTTCAAATTCGAGATTATCCTTTAATCCCATCCTCATTGCGGGTTCGTCTTCACAAATTAAAATTTTGGGCATAATAAACTCCGTTAATTATTGTTAGAAACCGGCAATAAAATTTTAAATGAACTACCTTCATTTAATTTACTTGAAACTGTTATTTTTCCACTGTGAGCATCAACAATATGCTTTACTAAACTCAGTCCCAATCCGGTTCCTTTTACATTATGAATTGATCCGGTTGAAACGCGGTAAAACTTATCAAATATTTTTTTCTGATCTTCTTCTTTTATTCCAATTCCTTTGTCCGATACTTCGATAAATACAAACCCGTTTGATGAACCTGTTTTAATATTCACTTCCTTTTTATCGTTGCTGTACTTAACTGCATTATCAATCAGATTAATGATAGCTTCCGAGACAGCTTCAGCATCAACCTTAACTAATGGAATACTATCTGCTTTATTAAAATGAAACTCAAATCCTTTGTTGTGCAGATGAAAGTTGTAATTGTTGTAAACCTGTTCAGTGATGTTATTGATATCAGCTTCAGCAAAATTATACTTGCGTTTTCCTGCTTCAGTTTTAGAGAAGTTGAGAATTGTGTTTACAATTTTTCCGAGCCTGTTTGTTTCCTGACTTATTATCTGGTAATACTCTTTCTTTTTCTCTTCGGTTTTCACTCTATCCATTTCAAGGGTTTCAGCAAACATACTTATTAATGCAAGCGGAGTCCTTAATTCGTGAGATACATTTGAAACGAAATCAGCTTTAATCTGTGCGAACTCAACCTCTTTCTTAACATTTCTATAAACTATATAAACACCGATTAACAGAACAACTGCCAGAATAATTATCAGGATAATGTTTGTTGCTGCACGTTCTTTTACAAGATCCTGAATTGTTTTTCCGACCAAAGATATTCCAAGAGTGTAATCAGGAATCATCCACAATGGTTTTTCAAGCTGAACTTCTTTTACTGTAAAATCCTTGGTTGAGTTGAACTGAAAATTATTATTCCGGTTTAAAACAGAAATAATAAATTCATTTTGAGCAACAGATTGAATTTTTGGTGAAAGAATTCTGAAGACAAAAGTTTCAGGTTCTATTATAATTCCGCAGATTCTCTTTGACTCTCCTTCCTGCGCAAGTGTAAAGATCAGCAATGAATGATTCTGCAGTCGATCAGATTTTACTGGTTCTATTTTTCTGTAACCGCCGCGCTGATAAGTATATAATCGATTTATTATTCTCTCATTATCAATCAGACTACTAGAAATTATATCCGAAAGATTTCCGGTACGGTAATTATTAATTAGTTGATTACGCAGATTATTTGGAAATACATACTGATACTCCTGGTCACTAATGCTGTCCGAAACAAAAATCATTTCAAGTGATACATGTTCATCATAAAACCTGCTCAGTAACTTTTGAGAACTTTCACTATCAGAGGTTTGAAGTTGTTCTATCAGAAGGCTTGTCTGACTGGCCCAGCTGCTTACCACATCTTCCGAATACTGATTAACAGAAAACAGTATTGCTTCAAGCTGGTTATTGTATATTGTATTGAGAACTTCCTCCCGTTCATTGAGTGATGTAATTTCATTTAAGACGAAGAAAGCAATCGGCAAAAGAATAATAATGCCAAGTATAATAACAATCTTTTTTACAGCACTGTTCATTTAAATCAGAAATTATTTTTTCTTTAAACTGTTTGATACCATTTCAAATACCTTATCCTTAAGAGAATCATAAGTTTCATTTACCGGATAAACCGGTTCAAGGAACTTTACACTGATTTTTTTCATAGGCCGGGGAATTTTCGTTCCTCTCGGCATAGCATTAAATGCACCGTCAATAGCAACTGGAACAATAGGAATATTCAACTCTCTGGCAAGTATTGCAAAAGTTTTTTTGAATGACCCGATCTCGCCATCTCTTGTCCTTGTGCCTTCGGGGAAAATAATAATATTTTTTTCCTTCTTAAGTACCGAAGCAAGTTTTTGTAATGATGATTTAAGATCACTCAGATCCATAACAATAACATTGTTTTTATTAGCAATAAACTTAAGCCATCCCTGTTTAATATGTTTTTCTTTTGCATAGAAGTAGGTTTTCTTCATCAGTTTATTTTTCAAGAACACTGCAACAAATAATCCATCTATAAAACTCTGGTGATTCGGGGCAAGGATGAACGGACCATCGGGAATGTTTTCAATTCCCTCTCCTTTTAGTCTGAAATAAAACCTGAGAAAAATCTTTGCTGAATTCTTAATCAGGTTATGAGTGAACCAGCTTTTAGGAAGATCAATATCCAGGTGTTCCTTTAGAATACTGTTCCAATCGACAGCTTCAACATTTAGTTTTGTTTTTGTTTCGCTAATGTGTTCAGCAAGTGTCCGGACATTTGTGAATTTGAGCAGTTCGGTTTCCTGAAGTGTGATTCCAAAAGTAGATTCCAGGTAAACGATAAGATTTACTTTATCGAGTGAATCCAATCCCAAATCTATTTCCAGATGATCGGCTGGATGAACAGTTACATCTTTATTTGATTGAATAAATTCTTTGATAAGCTGATATTCTCTGAAATCAGGTTCAGCGATACTTTTCTTTTTTTCACTAAAATGACTTTCAAGTTCAGGCAGCAAAAATCTTTTTAGTTTGCTAAGTCGAGTTCGTGGCAATGGCTCTTTAATCAAAGAGAACTTCATCACTTTCTTATATGGCGTAACTGACTGATTATACTTATCAATAATATTCCACGTAATATGCTGTTCCAGGTTATCAATTTCTTTCTGCTTTGCTATCTGATATTCTGGATAAATCACTGCATAGAGCATATCATTCTTTTCGAATACACCGACTTCATTAATAAGATCACTCATTGAAGCAAGTTTGATTTCAATTTCTTCAGGATTAATATTCTTGCCATTAGATAAAACTATAATCTCCTTCTTTCTTCCGGTTATAAATATTCTGTTTTTCTCATCGAGGTAGCCGAGGTCGCCTGTATGTAGCCATCCATTTTTAATAATTTCTGCAGTGGCTTCAGGACGATTATAATAACCCTTCATTACATTTCTGCCGCGATTAACAATTTCGCCATCAATAACTTTTACTTCATTTGTTTTAAGAGGTCTTCCAGCAGAGCCGGGAAAAACCTCATCAGGACGGGCAAAAGTTATCATCGGTGCAGTTTCAGTCATTCCGAAACCTTCAAGAATTATAAAACCGAGTGTAGTAAAATCCTTACAAACTTCCGGATCCAGAGCAGCACCTCCGGAGACGAGGTATTTGATGTTACCGCCGAATCTATCATGTACTTTTTTGAAGATCTTCCGGGAGAATGAAAGAGAATTTTTCTTCTGTGCTATCTTAAATAAAAGTCTTGCAACTGCACTTTTATCAATTTTGTCTCTTATTCCTTTTCTGATAAGATTATACAATCGAGGTACACCGATTATTATGCTTATTTTATGTTTCTGTAATGTTGCAATTAAATCCTCTGAAGACATTGAAGGAGAAAACACACCTGTTGCACCGACTGACAATGTTATAATAACAGTACCAGCCAAAGGGAAAATATGATGAAGAGGTAAAAGAATTAGAACTTTATCTTCAGGTTTATAAATTTCAACATCCAGACTTACTGCTTCGATATTGACAAGCAGATTATCAAATGACAGCATCACACCTTTTGGTGAGCCGGTAGTGCCGGATGTGTAAATAATAACAGCTGTTTCATTCAAATCCCGTTCGGGAAATGAAAAATCTTCACCCGCTTTTATAGTCTTAATTTCATCTATATTTATTAAAAATGGTTCATAACTGATTTTACTTACAACCTTTTGAATATTTTCTTTGGTTGCACCAGAATAAAAAACATATTCCGGTTTGCAGTCATTAAGTATGAAAGTAATATCATCAACTGAAGACATATAATCGATTGGAACAATGCATGCATTCTTTTTCCAGCCGGCATAAAATGCATAAATCCATTCAGGTCTGTTTTCACATACAATGGCAGCTTTGGAAAAATTATCTAATGTAAGTAATGATGAGTAGGCACTTATATTCTTTAAAACTTCGTTATAAGAAATATTTTCATCTTTCCAGATAAGTGCGGTTTTTGCGGATGGTTTTATAAACAAAATAGAATCTCCTTACTTCAGCATATTTGTTACAGAAAATTATTGAAATATTTGATCAAATCCTTAATAAGTGAAACTTCGATTTCGTAACTTAAATAACTCAATTTGACCGACAAATAATTGATACACAAAAAACCGTTTAAAAGGTTAAATGATTTTTAATCGATTTATTTTAGGCTGTCCGATTTGCAATGTTTTCTCGATACTTTTTCTGTCCCGATGCATCAGGACAGAAAAAACTCGAAAACCGCACAGCCAAAAAAGTTCTCGAGTAACGAAATTATCGAGAAATCCTTTTAAGGCAGCCTTTAATAAGACAGGAGTGAACATTTCAAACCGTTTTAACAATTTAAGGCATTCAGTGATCAACTTGAGTTAGATAAAATAAATTTATAGATGAGGATCAAATGAGCAACACAGAAAAACCAGAAATTGGTTCTATTACCTGGTGCGATTTAACTGTTCCAGATGCGGAACAGGTAAAAGACTTTTATGCAAAAGTTATCGGCTGGAAGCCTGAAGCGGTATCAATGGGTGATTATAATGATTATAGTATGGTCGCACCTAAAAGTGGAAAGGTTGCCACAGGCATTTGTCATTCGCGTGGAGTAAATTCTAATCTGCCGCCTCAATGGCTGATTTATTTTACTGTGAAAGATGTTGAAAAAAGTGCTGCTGAATGTCAGCAATACGGTGGAAAGATAATTGTACCTGTTAAAAAAATAGGAAACTATGGTACATATTGTGTAATCGAAGATCCGGCGGGAGCCGTTTGCGCATTGTTTCAACCGGAGTGATGATTTAAATCACCATTCATCCATTTCATTAAAGAGTAGAACATCCGTTCTATGTTCAACTCGTTTTATCTCCTTTAGTTTTGGATTGTAAAAAATAACTAACTATCAATCAATTAAAGGAAAATAAAATGAAAAAGAATATCACAATAATTCTCGCAGCACTACTCATACTTTTTTCAACTGTGGAAATCTTCTCCCAGAATTCAAGGTATGACGTATCAAAAATATGGAAAATGAATCAGGAACTTGAAAGATTAATCCGTCCGGAAGGTTTAACTGAAAAGCTTTCAGTCTCTGACAACCAAAACGTGAAATCATCGACTTCATATAAAGTGCTTGAGAATGGTTTTGTACTTGAGTCTGTTGAATACCAGATATTTATTGGTTCGGGCTGGATGGATTATCAGGCAGAATACAATACCTATGATAATGAATTCAACCTGATAGAAACAGTTACTCAGTTTTTTAACGGTACCGCACTGGAAAATTATGAAAGGATAGTTCAGACTTACTATCTAAATAATTTACTTGAGTCTAAACTTCTTTCATACTGGAATGGAGTCGAGTGGGAGGATGATTCGAAATATCTAATGCAGTATGATGCTCAGGAAAGAGTTTCAATATCAACAGTTTTAATGTCTGATGGTACGGGCGGATTTATAGAATATTCAAGGGAATTAAACAGTTATGAAACCAATCCTAAAAAGGAAATGATTGAAGCTCAGTTTAAGACTGAATCCGGCTGGGAAAATTTAAGCTTGACCATTGCATTATATCTTGATGATGAGAGGACTTCGGAGGTTACAAGATATGGCTGGAATGGAATGGAATACGAACTTGTTGAAAAATATTCATACAGTTATACCGGCGGTTTGCTGACGGAAATGATCAATTCATTGTGGAATGGTTCTGAATGGACTGATGTTGCAAAACAGAATTACCAGTACGATGCTCAAACCAGACTTTTAGAATACATCTCAACAAGTTATAACGAGACCACACAATCCTGGGATAATGTATTTAAGCTGAACAATACTTACTATGGTAACGATTCATTAATGACAATTGCTCAATCAGGTAATATAAATACCTGGGAAAATCTGATGATGGTAATCAATCTCTACAGCCCGAATGAAAAGCTTACTAAAACCACAGCATTCTCCTGGGAAGATAATTCGTGGCTTCCCGAAGCAATGGCTGAATATACCTATGATATTAATGGAAACAATACATTATATGTCGAACACGCATACGATTCTGGTGAATGGAGTGTATACGGCAGAGCAATTTACAGCTATATACCAACCAATCCGACTGATATTGACGATGATGTGGTTTCGGCTAAAGATTATAAACTTTATGAAAATTTTCCTAATCCGTTCAATCCATCTACGGAGATAAAATATAATCTTGCTGATGAAAGTGTTGTATCAATAAAAATATTTGATATAACCGGAAGACAGGTTACAGAATTGGTGAATCAGCGTCAGGATGCCGGGATTCACAACATAACTTTTAATGCACAAGGTCTTGCAAGCGGTGTTTATCTTTATAGCATCAGCGCTAGATCAATTGACGGGCATTCTAATTTTAATGCTGTCAAAAAGATGATGTTGATAAGATAGAATTAAAAATTTGGGGGTAGTAAGCTCAGGTCCGAAGGAGGCAGGAACCTGAGCTTTTACTTTTATTCTTTAATTAGTCCTACGCTTGCAAGACATTTTTTAATCCTGAAAAATGTTTTCTCAATGTTATTATCAAGACCAATCGAAATTCTGACAAGACCTTCACTTAAACCCATTGCAGCTCTTTCTTCTTCAGGAATTTCTGATGATGTGCTATGTCCGGGCGAAGAAAACAAAGTTTTAAAATAACCAAGACTTACAGCAAGGTATCCAACTTTTGCAAACTGCATTTCAGCCATTAATTTATCTGCAGTGTCACTATTACCAGCATCAATTGCAAGCATACCGCCGTAACCGAATCTATCATTCATCAACTCATTTACCAGTTTATGACCTTTATGAGATTTGAGACCGGGATAGAACACTTTCAAACCAAGCTTCTCAAAATTTTCAGCAAGATACATTGCATTGTCACTGTGCTTTTTGATTCTTATATGAAGTGAATGAAGATTTTTCATAATACTGGCGGCACGGTAACTGTCGAGCACCGGACCAAGCAGCATAGCCGCACCTGAATTAATATCCATCATCTGATCAATAAATTCTTTCGAACTGCAGACACAACCAGCAACACAATCGCTTGTTCCATTTATGAATTTCGTAAGGCTATGAATTACTATATGAGCGCCGAGATGGAGCGGAGTAATAAAAATCGGGCTGAAAGTATTATCAACCATCAGCTTAATGTTATGCTGATTTGCAATATTGCCAAGCTTAGGAAGATCCGCAATCTCAAGCAACGGATTGCTGACTGATTCAGTATAAATGATTTTGGTTTTGGGGGTAATTGCTTTTTTAACTTCATCAAGGTTCTGAATATTTACGAACTTAACATTTATTCCATGCTTCGGAAGAAAATTCTTAAAGAAAGCGTAAGTACCTCCGTAGATTGTCCGGCTGGAAATTATTTCATCGCCGCATCCGCATAACTGCAGCACAGAACAGGCTATTGCTGACATTCCGGAACCTGTTACAATTGCAGCTTCAGCATCTTCAAGTTTTGCAAGAGCATCAGCAAGATATTTATTAGTAGGATTCCAATGACGTGAGTAAAGAAAACAACCTTCAACCTCGTGTTCAAAAAGTTCCTTCATGGTTTTAGGATTAAGGAAGGTGTAAGTAGATGAATCAGTAATTGATGGATTCACATCCCCGTATTCGCCAAAGACAAGATAGTCCTGAATTTCAACACTTGGATCAAAGTGGTGCATATTAAATCTCCCTTAATTTAATCAATGTGAATTTTTGTATTAAACTTAACCGTTGACAGGATAAAAATTGTATTAACCCGGTTAACTCCTTTTATTTTTGCCAGCTTCTCAAGAAGAAATTTTTCATACTGCTGAATATTTTCAACAGCTACCTTGAGAATGAAATCATCCTCCCCTGCAACATGATAGCATTCGAGCACTTCATCCATTTTATTAATATTTTTTGTGAAGCTGTCAATAGAGTTCAGCTGATGTGCTGCAAGAGAAACTGAAACAAATGCGAAAGTTCCTCGGCCGATTTTTTCAGCATCCACCAGAGCAACATATTTTCTGATTACTCCGTTGCTTTCGAGCCGCTTTACACGTTCCAGCGTTGCAGGCGGCGATATACCCACCTGATTTGCAAGCTGTACATTTGTTATTCTGGAATCATCCTGAAGGATGCCGAGAATTTTTTTATCTATATCATCTAGTTTCATAGTATTATAAAAAATTAATTATTTAAGATTTATACTGAATAAAATACGGTATTTAATATATTTTATCAAATTATATTATGTAATACAAGTATTAACTTAATATCAATAATCTGCTTGCGAAAATCCCCTTTATGTACGAGTTTTGTTACCAAAATTATGCATAACAACTACAGGAAAATTCTGAATGAATGAAAAACAACTAGCTGCTGAAAAATCAGTTGACTTTATTGAAGACGGAATGATACTGGGACTCGGAACCGGTTCCACAGTTAATTATATGATACCGGCACTGGCGGCAAGAATTAAAAAAGGTTTAACTATTAAAGCTGTTGCAACATCAAAGCTGACCCACCAATTAGCTGCCTCATCAGGCATTCCGGTTGTTGACCTTGAACTTGTTGATAAAATAGATCTGACAATTGACGGAGCTGATGAGGTAGATCTGGAGCTCAACGGAATTAAAGGCGGAGGAGCTGCGCTGCTGTATGAGAAGATTGTAGCTAATTACTCTGCAAAAAACATCTGGATAGTCGACTCAACAAAAATTGTTGACAAACTCGGCAGGTTTCCGCTACCTGTTGAAGTAATTCCGTTCGGATCGAATCTGTTGTTCAGTAAATTTGAAAAGAAAAAGTTTAAACCTGCATTCAGGAAAATTGAAGGAAACAATTTAATAACTGACGGCGGGCATTTTCTGATCGATTTAAACCTTGAAAAAATTGACGACCCGAAAGGTTTTGAAGAGAAATTAAAAACCTATCCCGGTGTAGTAGAAGTTGGTTTATTTGTAGGTATAGCTGATATTGTGATTGTTGGAAAAGATGATGGAGTTGAAATATTGGAGAGAAGTAATTTGTAGTAAGTAGTAGGAAGTTCGCAATAGGCAGTAGGCCGTAGGCAATAAGCAATCAACAATTAGAAATTGTACGTTAGGGATTTAGAATCGAGTAGCCATCATCCGGTAGTTACAAGTTTATTTTGCTTTGAAAAATGATAACAAAAAAGGCGAACCATCCCGGAAGACGATTCGCCTTAGGCTGAAATCAAAATCGATTTACTTATCAATGCCCATTTTTTTGAGTTCCTGGGCAACTTTTCTGGAATTAAGATATCCGAAAAGAATTAAAGCGCCTAAGAAAAGTACAACCCCTATTTCCGTTAAGCCCATCAGATACTCCTTCATTTAAAATTTTACTTAATTAATTCACAAGAGATTTTGCAAGGATAGTGCCAATTTTAAAAGAATAGAATCAACTAAATTCGGGGAATTAGGTTAGTAAATTTGTAAAAATTTAATTTTAAAGTGTAATAATTACAACAAGTAAACTAATGAATAAAATACACTCATCCAGTTGTAAAAAACTGTATTTATTTATATTCAAAAAGGGATAGGAGTAATACTGTTAATTATATTATCAGCTTGAATGGAAAATCCATCGAAGCCTCAAAATCCATCACTTCTTAAGTGAGAGTAACCGGAAGTTTTCTGATCCTTTTACCCACAGCATTGAATATCGCATTCGTTAAAGCCGGGGCTGCAGCAGCAACACCAACTTCACCAACACCGCCGACCGGAAAATCATTCTTTATTAAATAGGTTTCAATTACCGGTGTTTCACCGTACTCAAGTATAGGATAGTCGTAATAGTTGCTATTCTCGATTCTGCCATTTTGAATTATAATTTCGCCTTTTAATGCAGCCGAGACTGCAAAAATAATAGCACCTTCCATCTGTGCTTCCACAGTATCGGGATTTATTACAATTCCACAATCAATAACAGAAACGAAACGGTCTAATTTGATTCTGTTATTCTTAATGGTTGCTTCAGCCACCTGTGCATTGTAGCTTCCATAACCGGCAGAAATCGCTACTCCTCGTCCGCTGCCTTCAGGTAATTTAGTTGACCACTCAGATTTTTCCCTAACCAATTTAAGAACCTTTGCAAGCCGTGATTCTTCATCCATCATTTCAAGTCTGAAATCGATAGGATCCTTTTTAGCTGCAAATGCCATTTCATCTATAAAACTTTCAATCACAAAAGGATTTTGTGAATTATAAACAGCACGCCAATACCATATAGGTACCGGAGTGCTTACATTCGTAGCATTTATTTTCAAATTTGGAATATTATATGGGAGATTTACAGTTCCTTCCGACAGATCCTCAATATCCTGGCGATTCTGAGGTTGTTTCTTTGACATCTGCACTTCGATTGATGGGGCAACAATGTGATGTTTGAACAAAACAGCTTTACCATATTTGTCGATAGCTCCATTTAACTTATGCATACTTGCCGGACGGAACTGCCCGTGCTTCATATCATCCTCTCTCGTCCAGATTAGCTTAACCGGCTTTTTAATAACCTTTGAAATTTCAGCAGCTTCAAGACCAAAGTCTGAATGGGATTTCCTGCCGAATCCTCCTCCAAGAAAAGTAACATGTATAATAACATCTTTTCCTTTAAGACCTAATACTCTATCAAACAGACTTCTGAACCCGATTCTCTTTGCGATATCTGCCTGAAGTGCCTGCGGATTCTGAGTGGGAGCCCATATCTCGGCTTTATCATCCATTACGCTGGCAACACAATTTACCGGCTCCATAGCAGCATGAGCAAGAAAAGGCAACTCATAAACAGAATCAAGAGTTGTTTCATCCCCTGAACTCGAATTATCCGGTTCACCTATTTTTTCAATTTCAAATCCTTCTCCGTTAAGTTTCTCGAGAAATGATTGTCTTATAGATTCATTGCTAACATTGGAATTAGGTCCGGGATTCCAGTCGATCTCAAGAGCTTCCTGACCTTTGATTGCATTCCAGGATGAATCCGCTATAACCGCCACACCGCTGCTAATCTGAAATGCATCCAGAACACCTTTGATTGATTTTGCTTTTGAAGCATTGAAGGATTTGACATTGCCACCCAATATTGGAGAACGCTTTACAGTTGCATAAACCATTCCCGGAACAATTATATCCATTCCAAATTTTGCAGTACCGTAGAGCTTGGCCGGAGTATCAACTCTTTTAATACGTTTCCCGATTATTTTATAATCGCCGGGATCTTTTAGTTTGATATTCTGTGGAACCGGAAGTTTGGCTGCATCACTTACGAGCTCTCCATAAGAAAATCTATCGTCATTTATTTTATTCTGAACAAATCCATTTTTTGCAAAACAATCATTACTGTTAATGCCCCATTTAACAGAAGCTGCAATTATAAGCATCTCTCTAGCTGTTGCTCCTGCGATTTTAAAAGGATCGTATGACAATCTGATACTTCTACTACCAGTAGTCATCTGGTCACCATATTTCCAATCTCCATCAGCCTGTTCAATTCTGATATCCTTCCAGTTAACTTCAAGTTCTTCGGCAACTATCATTGGCAATGCTGTTTGAATTCCCTGCCCCATTTCAGTTCTGTGCACATATACAGTAACGATTCCATCTGAATCAATCTTTAGATATGCAGATGGAGATAAAATGTTTGGATCAAGATCTGCATTTTCATCAGAGTCAGTACAACCGATGGGAACATATGCCACAAGAAAAATTCCGCCCGCAGTTAAACTGCAAACTTTAATAAACTCTCTGCGTGTTTGCTTATTAAATCTGGTCATTACTCCATCTCTCCGCTAACTAGTTTATTAATTGCTTTTTTTATTCTCGGATAGGTTCCGCAACGGCATAAAACTCCAGACATTGTATCATCAATCAATTTTTGAGAAGGAGCTGGATTTTCATTAAGCAAAGCCGCAAAGGTCATAATCTGACCGGGCTGGCAGTAGCCGCACTGAGAGACCTCCTGATCAATCCAGGCTTTAAATATGAGATGAGCCGGATTCTTGGCTAATCCTTCAATAGTTAAAATTGATTTAGATACCGTATCTTTGATGGAAGTCGTACATGAACGGACCGCTTGTCCGTCTAAATGCACTACACAGGAACCGCACAATCCAATCCCGCAGGAATATTTGGTGCCGGTTAAATGTAAATTATCGCGAAGCACCCAGAGTAAAGGGGTATCGTCTTCAGCCTGAACTGATTGATTTTTTCCGTTGACGAGCAGATTAAAAACAGGCATAGATTAATCCGAATAATTGATAATCAAATGATAATGAAATATAAAAACTGAAACAATATTCATCACTTCCAGAGTATTAATATTTTCTTTCTGAAGTATTGATGTCATAAACCATATTTCGTCTTAAATGAACAAATCAGGTTAAATCAATTGCCATTGGTATAGGGGCTATCCCAAAAATAAGCTTATATAAAAGAATAGAACGCAGATGACGCAGATCTGCCTATCGAGAGTGTTGCATAAGTAGGTTTATTGGCAGTCACGGTCCACACCGTTACTGAGCTTATTTGTTTTACTCTAAATCCAAATATTTTGTCACGGAATGGTCCGTGACAACCGAGCCGTAGAGTTAGACAACAGACTCTATCGGCAGACAGGTTTAAATTGATATACACAGATTTCTTATTTGAATTCTTCTTTTTAGTTCACACCAATATAGGTAGCAGGAAATAACAACGCAAAAAACTAAGTCCCGAAACACACGAAATAAAAAAATATTTTAGACATATGTGTATTGTGCACAAATTGATCACTTTAAAAATTTTTTAATTTTGTTTTTCCTTTCCTGATTGGTAAAGTTTATTCTGTAAAGTTAAATACTTTAGCTGAAGTTGATGACCAATTGATTTTGTCTGTTTCATCGAACCACACAGCTGCTGAATAGATTATAAAGTCCTTATATTCATTAAATATTTTTATATCATCTGCAGAAAAATTTAATTTTATTTCTTGTGTTTGTTTAGCATCAACATTCTTAGAAATTAACCTGAAAGAATCGCTTTTTGAAATTGTGCCGGCTGAGGTAATCATATAAATAATGAAACAGGCTGTAAATATAGTGGAAGGAAATTCAATGCGAGCAGGATTGTTAATTAGTGAAGCAGACAGAAATTCTTTGTTAAATTGAATTGACAGAAAAGGATTGCTTAATCCTTCAGGAGTGATGATGTTAGAAGCGGATAGCTCACCGTCTATTGTACGTTTAATATTATGTTTAATAATGCGGTGATAAGCGGATGAACCACTGATTCCTGCAGATTTCCAGGCCGCAGACAATTCATGTTGACCGGAAATAATTTTAGCGAACCGAACACAGATTCCGAACCGGTTTCTGGTTATTTTGGATTTTTTAGATTGGCTTGCGTTATAAGAATCAGGGCGCAAGGAAATGAAATACTTCCCGTTCATTTTCCTTACGACATAATTACCAATTTTACCTTTAACCTGACCGAGCGGTCCGTGAACAAATCTGGCCATTTAACGGGGTTAATAAAGTTTAAGTACGATTTATCCGAAAGTTAGATATAATTATAACGTATTCAAAACGTATTCAGAGTAGAATTTAGACCAAATCATGCACCAAATAAAGCGATTGGCGAAATGGATCCGGAAGAAATAATACTTCACCTACGACAATATTTCCCCAGGGACGTATTCCCGGAACACTAACTGATTTCGGAGTTAACCAAATTTAGTGCTTTATCAAAAAACAGAACGCAGATTTATCTGATTTACTGAAATTAAGCAAAAGCCATAATTTTTAATTTCCAGTTAAAATTTTAAGGAATAACACAATCGAACATTACATAAGCGAATTTAATACATTGTGTCTATACTTTGCATTATTCTAAATAACTCTAACCGACAAAAAGCAATTAGTACAAATTATATATGATTTATCTGTGCAACTCTGTCTCTTGAAGATCAACCTTCTAATCTTAATTCTGATTTTTAGAATTTTGAAGAACTTTTAAATAATCTGACGATTTTTATTATAGCGTTTTACTTCGGCAGATTGTAAAGATAAATCACTTGCAGCCCAGTAATTATCATCGCCTTTAACTACAAGGGCTCTAATGTTCGCTGATAATTTGACAATGTGTTTTACTTAACGATAGCTTAAAAATTCCTGGATTTGGAGATGATCAATCAGACGGTTGGATTTATTTTAGCAATCCGATTCCAGTTGAATTTCCGAATCATCTTCAGGATTTTTGCTGCCGGGTAAAAGGAATTCATAAACAGATAACCTGGTTTTATCTGGTACATTTTCTTAGCGTCATTCATTAATTCCAGGGCTAAATCAATCTTGGTCTTTTTGCTATCTTTTTGCAATATGCGAAAGCCGATGGGGAAACGGGACTTACCATCAGTCCAGATAACAAAGACAACATTGATTCTATAGAGATGTTGCCTGTCGCTTGGTAAAAATATCCAAGAGAGCAAATCAAGCTCTTTGCTTTATGGTTTTGCAATAACAGTATCATTTATTATCAGATACGTTTTCTTTTTTGATGATGATTTCCTAAGTTTTAACAGTTATCCATCAGGTTTTTGTATATACTTGTTCCATATATCCTCAAAGTAAAGTAATCTTTTTCCGAAGGAATGCCTTCGGCAGTAGTCTGTCGATTGAACATATGGATTCTCGGAATCATCAAATATTATGTTCCGGTTAAACTGTTCAGAAATCTTAGTACAAGTAAATCTGCAATTTATGAAACATAAAGTATTTACATAGGCGAATGGGGCAGTTTGATAAATTAGTTTTTTCATCATACACTAATTTAACCCCTTATTTCGCTTATGTTAATATCATTTGCGTAACTTCAGTCAGTAATATTTAAATATTCTAAATTTCAGAAGTCTCTATCAATTTTTTGCTTTTTTAGATTGTTAACTGTTTTTCAAAATTTTTTGTAAGAATTATCATTCGTGAAGTGGAAAATGTCACTTTTCTATAACAATAATTCAATATTTTGAGGCACTGAAACTAAATCTATCATTGGACTCATTAAAAAATAGTTACTCCAGAACAAATATTGGGGAAGAAACTTCTTTGACATGGAAAACGGATGCAAATTTAAGCATAACCTATTCGGTCAAAAAAAATGGAAGAACCATACAGGTTTACACACCATAATTTTTATTAAGATAGAAATAAGTCAATTGCAAAAACATGATCCTAGTACTGAGCAGAGTAAAAAAAAACAAATGAAAGGCTGGTAGTAAATGAGCAGAACTGATCTCTATAGTGAATTACTAGATGAAATAATAAGTTCCCGAACCTACCTTCAAGATAAACCGGAAGAATCCCCGGAGAATGCTCTGCGTGCTCTTTGGTTCTTAGCGGCAGGTGATCCAAGAGCAGTAGAACGCTGTCTCGATGAAGATCTACCGATTTTATCGGAAACTTCAGTTAATCGACTAAGAAATCTACTCAAGAAACACATTCAGGGTGAACCTCTAGCACATCTTACCGGACGCCAACGGTTTATGGATATTGAGGTTTTGGTTGGGCCAGAGGCACTCATTCCCCGTAAGGAGACAGAGATTCTTGGTCATGCTGCACTCGAGAAGATACGGGCAATTGTGTCAACGGGCGGATTTTCTACCATAATTGATTTATGCACCGGTAGCGGCAACCTTGCACTTGCACTTGCGTATCACGAGCCCAAATGCCGGATTTTTGGCGCTGATCTATCAGTTGATGCTGTAACTCTGGCTCAACGGAATGCGGTACACCTTACACTTGATGATCGGGTGAAATTTTCAGTTGGTGATTTATTTGCCCCATTTGCCCATGATCAATATTTTGGACAAATCGATATGGTAGTTTGTAATCCACCTTATATCTCCAGCCAAAAGGTGGATGAGATGCCGGATGAAGTTAGTGAGTACGAACCGAGACTCGCTTTCGACGGTGGACCCCTCGGCTTATCAATTCTGGTAAGGCTGATCAATGAGGCCCCACAATATCTTAAAAAGGGAGGGTGGCTTGGTTTTGAAGTCGGACTTGGACAGGGAAATTTTATTAAGAAAAGGCTTGAACGCAATAATTCGTACTCTGACATTCAAATGTTCACTGATCATGCTGGAAATCCACGAGCACTTTTCGCACGATGTATCTAAATTCTTAAAAATCATTTTAAAATGCTTTGCAGAGAAAATATCATCTGGAAAATCCGCACCAGATTATATTCTGCTATCTGAAATTTATACTGGACTGTGTTATTAATTATGTCCAATTATAGATGATGAGTTAAATGGTATACCACGAAATAATGATCTGGTCTATAATGACAGAAATAATTTTTACTTCATCAACAGCAGGTTAAAAAAGTATTTAATTCATACATAGGTAAAAAATAAATCTGTATGAAATTGAAATTACCATAACAAAATTCATAATATTCCCACTGCTTGCTTTAGTAAAAATGACAACTGAAAAGTGATTGTTGAATCTGAAGAATCATCACCGTGCACTGAAATACCACAAAAGGTAAGATCAACGGAACAGGCTTAAGATTTTTTTAATGGTTATTTCAGCTCAAGTGGTTCCATCCTGAGATATTCTGTGGTTTGAATTTTTCTCTTTATGTCACTAATGATATTGTTAACATTATCCTCTGAAAGATGGAGAGCTTCAGCTATCTCCAAAGAAGAAAAACCATTTTCCCAGCCAAACCAGACTCTATCCATAATATCAAACGGAATTCTGAAGAAAAACTCCTCCTGTGTCTGTTCAGCCGAATAAGTATCTGAAGTTGGCTTTCTCTTACGAATCTCTTCAGGAACATTCAGATACTCAGCTAACTGATAAACCTGGGTCTTGAACAAATGAACTATTGGTTTTAGGTCTGCTGCTCCATCACCATATTTTACCAGGAAGCCCTGCTCGTGTTCATTCTTGTTCGCTGTTCCTACAACACAATAGTTTTTAAGTTCAGAGTAATAATAAAGCATACACATTCTGCTGCGCTGTTTAAAATTTGAGGCTGCAACAATCTGTAAATATTCATTCAGTGGTAAACGCTGTGTCTTCTGAATTCCGTCCGGAGATAAAATGGTAAGATTAAAAACGTTAAGCATGCCTTCTGTTTTAGGGATTCCAATTTTCATTTTGTAAGTATTGTTATACTCGGGAAATATTTTTTTAACTGCTTCATCACGCCTTTCATAACATCCAAAACCATCCAGTGCATCGCTAATCTCTTCAACCTCATATTGAACCCCTAATGCTGAGGTTAGAGATTTTGCGAGTGTAAGGCTATCAGGACTAGAATCAATTTCCGGAAGCATCAGTGCAAAAACCCTTTCGGGGCCAAGAGCCTTAACACATAAGCTTAAAACAACCGATGAATCGACTCCTCCGCTGACACCAATAACAATACCTTTTCGTCGAAATTTATAAGCGACAACTTCTTTTATTTTATTGACAATGCGATCTGTTTCAGCAGCAGCGTCAATCTTTATTAAATCTTTTGTGTATTTCATTTATTATTCCATCTGTTTTAGAATTTTTTTATCAATTTTACCGTTGGGGCTCTTCGGGAGCGAGTCAATAAAAACAACATATTTAGGTATCATAAAAATTTCAACATTCCTGCTGCAATATCTCAAAACATCTTTTTCATTTACTGTTGAACCTGGAGATCTTACTATAAAAGCCTTGATAGCCTGGCCAAGTATTTCATCCGGTACACCAATTACTGCGGCCTCAGTTATGCCATCTGCTGAACACAAAATATTTTCAAGCTCTTTAGGACTTACCCTTTCACCTTTTGTTTTTATCATATCATCTTTTCTACCAACAAAATAAAGATATCCTTCTTCATCCCGGTAAAAGTAATCACCGGTATATAATACTTTTTCTCTCTGAAACCAGCCGTCTTTATAAACTTTTTCAGATAGTTCCTGTGAGTTCCAGTAACCTCTCATAACGTTCGAACCGCGA
>CAZXCP010000014.1:0-48386 GCA_964639355.1 uncultured Ignavibacteriaceae bacterium | reverse complement strand
TCTCCTCAGGCTTTTTGTTAAATTTAATATCCTGAGGGGACATTTGGCACTATCTGACCAGTACCATTTTTTTGCTTTGAACAAAATCATTTGCCCTTAATTGATATACGTAAACTCCGCTTGATACAGGAATTCCCAACAGATTTCTTCCGTCCCAGGAAACTGTATGCCTTCCTGAATTCTGAAGTTCCGAATCAAAGATAGTAACAATCTTTCTTCCAAGAACATCAAAAATGTCAATAGAAACCACACTCTTTTCACGGAGATTATATTCGATTGTAGTGGATGGATTGAATGGGTTTGGATAATTCTGATACAAAGCATATTCAGCCGGAACCAGCGATATATTTCCTGCTTTGAGTTTAGCATACTCCTCCGTGCCTATTATCAACTGAAGATTTATCAGCTCAAAATTTTCATTATTAATCATAGCTGTTTGATTTATTATGGGTACTGCTATCTGTTTTTCGTTATTGAGCAAATAAATATTAAAAGTTTCAGGAATTGATTTCAATTCATCAAAGTATAAATAAATGTTTTTGTTTTTATGACTCGATGATAACATCAGATTCCACGTGCCGCCTTCATTATTCATTTCAATTATATTTTGCACATATCTTGTATTATCCTCAAAAATACTTAGTCGAAGATCATTTGTAATTGGAGGAGCTTCAAGCAGATTTTTGTGATTGAGTATAACTCCCGGTTTAATCATACCAACGAAATTCTGATTATCCTTGTAGACAGAATTTTCAATTGATGACTTTATATGAATCAGGAATTCTATGTCAGTTAAATTGTCTGAAATTTTTCTCAATGGTCTTTCACCGGTACTCTCAATTGGCGGGAATGAAAGATTAATGCTTTGACTTAAAGAGTTAAAAACCCAGTATCCTTCCCAGGGTTCCAAAACGGACTGACCATATTCATAATCTAGTGAATCCGGGATCCATCTTACCGGAGGCTGAATTTCTGATGGAATATCTAATATAGACCACTCAATGGGGAAAGCAAAAGGATTTGCAAATTGATTCCATCCCGGTTGGATTAAAACATTGATATTGTTAGATGATGGAACAGACTCTCCATTTTCAAAGTCGAATAACTCTCCGGTTCTGTGAATTATCCAGAACGCATTTCCCGGACTGAAATCTTTTGTCAGATCAGGAAATTCAACATACTCTTCCGTCTGCGGATTCCAGTTGAACAATTTCCATGTCAGCGTATCATAAGGTCCATAGTCATCAGTGAGAACTGCAGAAAGAGTTGGATTATCAAGTATCATTGCTGCCGATACCATTCTGTAATTCGAAACTGGAATTATTTCCGGAAAATTTAATCTCTCTATGTTTACCAGTAAGTTGGCCGGATTGGTAACAGGATTTTCAGAAGGAAAGCTGATGGTTTGTTCCCCATCAGAGAATTCGATATAATATTGAATACCTCTGACGGTTGAAAACGCTGATGGAATACTTGCTATAAAATTTTCACCAGATAAGGTCATGACTGATTGTTGAAATTCACTTTCACCGGTTCTTTTATAATGGAATAGATTTGTCACTACGTTAAATCCTTCCGGCGGAGTAACAGTAAGATTAGTGGTTTGACCCAGAGGGGTTATCTCAGGGTGATCAACAATTATGGATGATATTGCATTTCCTACTAATGTAATGATATCAGGACTGCTTGGCGCGTTACTGAGTATGGATAATTCAGCAAATTTTGACCCGGGGGAAGATGGAGTATAGATTACTCTAATATTTCTTGATTCGGTAGCAGGAATTGTATCCTGTAATTGGCCAATCAATCCAAATTCATTTTGATTTGATCCACTGATTTGAATATCATTAATAATAATTGATTGTGTTCCTGTATTTGATAAGGTTAAAAATAATTCAGCACTGTTATTAACATCCAGAGTACCGAAATCAAGAAGACTGGAAGATAAAGTTAAAGAGAGATTTCCTCCTGTTCCGCTTAAAAATACAGTGTCCGGAGTTGTAACTGCTTCACTTTCAATTATTATAACTGCATTTTTTTGACCTAATGATAGAGGAGTAAATGTAACATTAAGAGCTGCAGTTTGCTGTGGTGCGATGTTCTCAGGACTACCGGTTATAGAAAACTCATTTGCATTCGGACCTGACAGCGAAAAATTATAAATATTTAAATTAGTTGAGGAAGGATTTGAAATAGATACTGTTCTGTTCGAATTATTTCCAACTTCAACCGACTCAAAGTTAATGTCAGGAGTAATTAAATTAATTTGTGGTGAAGGAAGTTTACCGATAAAAGCATCGGAAAGCCCGTTATTGTTTATAAAATAACTGCCGAATGTTCCAGCGCCATCGAATCCACCTGCTGCATAAGCTTCGCCGTTGTTGTTAACCGCTATTCCGCCAATAGAGTTAGTAAATTCACCGCCTGCTTCAAATTCCCAGATCAGAGCACCATCATTCCGCAATTTGGCAAAATGGACTCTATCAAGTTCTCCTCTTTTTAATCCTAATTGTCCGGTGGTACTGAGTACAAAAATATTTCCTGCATTATCTAAATCCAGACTGCCTCCGAATGTATTTGTAGAAGTGCCGGTGATAACAGCCCATTGAGGATTTCCCGCGAGATCATATTTAGCAACAAATGAATTTGAAAAACTGTTAGATGTGAGAGACGGAATGCCTCCAAAATTTATCGTTTCACTGAAACCACCAGTTACTAAAATATCGTTGTTGGGGGCAATTACTATGTCAGAGCCGGATTCATTGAAGCTTGTTCCGCCAGCCTGTCTGATCCAGAGTAAATTTCCATTTGTATCATACCTTGCTAGAAAAACATCCGGACCGGCAACACTAGTTAAAATTGTACCGGAAAAGTTAGTCTGCTCACCAAACATGCCTGTAATAAATACATCATTAAGGCTATTGGTAGCAATTCCGTATCCGAAATTATAAAACCCGTTACTTATACCTGCATTAACCCAAAGAGCATTTCCATTAGGATCATATTTAACGAGGAAAATACTGAAATATTCTCCGCCCTGAATTGTAAAGGTATCAAATGTAATTGTTCTTGTGAACATACCAGTAATATATATGTTGCCATTGTTATCTGCAGCTACTCCATAACCTGCATCAAAACTATTTCCACCACCTTTTTTTGCCCATATCAATTCTCCATTGGTGGTGTACTTTGCGGTAAACACATCTGCATCTCCACTTGAAACTAATACAGTAGATTCGAAGAATGCGTCAAGTGAAAATGTCCCAGTAACAATTATGTTATTGTTATTGTCGGTAGTGACTGCAACACCTTCATCTGTTCCGGCACCGCCTGCTCTTACTGCCCAAAGAAAATTACCATCCGGATCGAGTTTGGCGATGAAAATATCATCCATTCCAAAAGAATTAAGAGTAGTTGTTCCCATTGTAATTGTTCCCTGGAAAGACCCAGTGACAATCATGTTTCCGTCTGTATCTACCGCAACGTCATTTGCTTTGTCGTAATCCAGACCTCCAACACCTTTGATCCATAGGAAGTCCGGATCTAATTGAGCATTCATTTCCGCAGAAATAGATAAGAAAATTAATGCAGTAGTAAACAATTGTGTGAATATTTTTTTTAAGGATAAAAATTTCATTTCATCACCAAATGGTTAAATAATTTCTGTTTAAGTATTATCTGAAGCTATTATCAAAAATTAAATTTTAATCCGCCGCCGATATCAAAATAATTCAAAGTAGGTTTATCAGAAGCACTGCCGGTGGAATATCGTAATAAAATCGGGATTCTAATCTGAGGAGAAATTCTAAACTCAGGTGTTAAACTTAGTCCGAACATTGTATATCCTGAGTAATAGGATTTTGTTTCCTGATACAAAGAAATAAAGGCAGCATAGTTCATTGAAAAATCAGAACTTATTCGATGAAAGAATCCAAGGCTGCCGTAAAACTGATCAGGATTATTCTTTTCATTATCAATGATCATTGGAGCGCCTTCAATTTTATCAACCGAGATCATTCTGTAAAGAAGATTAATTGATAGAGAATTGAAACCAAAATATTGTCTGAACAGAGTGTTAAAAATAAACCGGTTACCGGCAGTAAATACTTTTTCTCCATTCAACTCATCACTCTGATAGAAGATACCTGTGAAATCTCCCGTTAACGTAGAGAATTCAGAAAGTTTAGCATCAAATCCGGCAGTAGCAGAAATTTCATTTGAAGGATTATACTTGTCACTGAAATCACTCAATGGTTGATATTCATTTTTGATCTGGTAAGAAAGTCCGGCGCCAAAAACAAAATTATCGGAAACTGGTTGAGTCCAGGTAACTCCGAAGAACATATTTAATCCCTGACCAAAATTTGAAGTATTAACCCCAAATATATTCTGACTTATAACTCTTGAAGTTAAGAATTCCTGTTCAGTAAGTTTTGTTTTACCGCTTGGAATATTGATACCTGCTTCCAATCCAAATGTTCTTTCAGCAAAAAACTGGTTAATGAGAATTTGTGTATCAGAAAGTCCGCTCAGTTCATCAATATCTCCGCCCACCGATGCATACCTTCCAGTAATCGCAATCCGTGTATTTCTTTCGATTGTATAACTCATCCAAATGTAATTAGTTAATTCTGAAAATGAGGTACTGTCATTATATGCTCTGTTTTCATACAAAGCCATAATATCCATTGCAAAAGGTCGAACACTTCTGGAAGACTGCTGCGGGTGCAGATCTTTAACTCCAAATATCAGCAAACAACAAATAAAAAAATATTTCATCTTAATATCCTTTTTAAAAATCTTTATCGATTAACCGGATCATTCAGAGATTATGGTGTTACCGGTGGAGGAGGCGGAGGCGGCAGCGGTGCAGTAATTATAGTTACGTTCGATTCTTCTGCAGGGCTCCTGCTGTCAATACCCTGAGTAAATGTAGAGTTCATATTTGTTGAAGTGCTTTGTGTGCGATTTTCTGTAATGTTAATTTGATTGTTTTTTACCACAGCATCTTCAACTCTTAAAACACTTACAATATCATCTGTTGAACCACCGCTTTTAGAGATCATAGAAGAAGTTTTAACTTTGTCACCGGCAATGCCGAATTGAGGATCGATTTGTGCTGCTCTCTGATACTCAAGTGAAGCTTCATTAAATTTACCTGCATCCTCAAGTAACAATCCTTTTGAAAATGCAAGGAAGGATTCCAGATTTTGAGTAGGAATAGTAGCTATAGATTCTTTTTCCTGTAATGTCAAATCGATTCCGTTGTTTTCTAGAAAAGCAAAAACGACTTCCTTTTGTAATACGAAAAAGTCTTCGAGCTTACCGCTTTTATTAACCCAGGATTTTCTTTCAGTACTTTGGGTATCCCACGAACCCAGATTTATTTTAAAGTTACCCTGATCAGTTACATCGTAATCACCGGATACGATTGTTCCTGCACGAAGTATTCTGCCTGAACGCGGGGCAGTTGATTCATCAACATATCCACTCTGAGCAAATTTAAGTTCGTCCAGCACCGCCTGAATTCTGATTCTTTCAAGAATTGTTAAGCGCGGTATTTTTGCAAGATCAATGCTGACCATTTCACTGAATCCACGGCTCAATGGAACATAGTCAGGATTAATTCCCTGATAGATTAACGGGAATACAGCCATTGTATTCGGTGATATCTCTGCAGCCGAAATCTGATCTTCCTGCTGGATCATAAGTTTCACATCTGCATAGTCAGTTTGTCTTTTTATCCAAAGGAATCTTCCTTCCATTACTTCTCGATATGGGGAACTTTCCGGTACATCAACATAACTTTTGTAGTATTCAACTGCTTCTTCCGGTTTACCGAAATGCTCGAGATTTATACCTTTGTATAAAATTGCAGACGGATCATCGGGTTTGATTGCAAGTGCCCTGTCGATATAATCCTTAGCAATATTATGTTCTTTGATTTGTGAATAGTACATTCCAAGGTTTCTTTGTGCTTCGAAGTCATCAGGGTTTTCCCGCACACGATTTTCCCACTCAAGAACCTGCTCTCTGTAAAGTTCAGGATAATCTATTACCGGACCGGACGAGCATGAATAAAAAATTATGAAGCTCAGGATAGGCCATAGGCTGCTTATCTTATTTAATAACGGTTTCAATTTATTATTCCTTTTTAGTTTGAATTAAAACCAAAATAGTTTTGACATCAGAGCAGAGGAGCGATTGTTTGAGCTCTCAACTGCGCTTTTTCATAATTAGGATCGAACTTAAGTGCTTCCTGGAATTTTGCATAAGCATTTTTATAGTCTTCTTTTTCCAGAAAACTTAATCCGATTGAGTATGCCATTACAGCATCAAGAGATGGTGCTTCAGGGACTACTTCACCGACATCTTCCTGTTTTTTGAGAACCACATCAATTTTTTCTGCAATCTTGTTACTAAGACCGTCTACCAGTTCAAAGAAGTCATCGAGTTTACCTTTTATCTCATCAGTAAATAGTATTTCACTTGTTTCAACCTTAACTAAACGTGCACCAAGCCAGATTTCATTCTTCACAATAATAAAGCTGCCCATTAGCACAGTTTGAACACCAAGTTGTTTTCCCATCCTTACAGCGCCTTCCATATTATACTGATCCTGAAGTTTTATCTCATCAAGTATCCACTGTATTCTTTCTCTCTCAACAACCTTTAAATTGATCGAATTACTCAGTCGGTTTATTGTAAGATCAGCAAAGCCTCTTTCCATCGGGTCGTACTGTTCCTTTTTATCAATAGAACGGTTTTTAAAATCGATGATTGCAATGGTTTTCATTCCCGGATCGGGTCGTTCAACTTCATAAGAACCAGTAAATTCTTTTCTGGATTCATAATATAATTTCATGAAAACCGGCGGTTCATAATCCGGATTAAACATTACCATCGGTGGTTCAAGCTCAAGGAGTTTTAGAATTGCTGTTTTGGCTTCTTCATATAATCCTTTAGCCGTGTAAGCTCTGCCAAGGAACCTTAACGCATCTTTTTGAATATCCTCATTTACAGATGCATCACCTGAAAGTGTGTTAAGAATTTCAATAGCATTATCGAACTGGGCTGACTTGTAATAATTCTCTGCCTGTTTCAGTTTTTCCTTAGCATCATCAGAATAATAACTGCTGCTGATGAGCAGGGAAGAAAGCAGAATCAGTATTGACATTTGAAGCAAACTGCTTCGCAGAAAATTAGGTACGAATAGTGATTTCATATATTTATCTCCTATGATTTTGTTATTTGCTTTTATCTTTATTCAAAGTGGAATACTAAGGGATGGTTTTTGGGTTCAAAACCTGGTGAGATATTCAGCACAACATCTTCTTCAACAGTTTTAAAGCCTGATTTTCTTACCGTAATTCTGTAAGTGCCCGGTCCAAGCATCATGTCAGTTGGAGTTGTTCTGCCTGTGTTTTCACCGTTTATATAGATTGTACCCCAGAAAGCATCTCCTGATTTATTCAATGATTGAATAGTAACTTTCTGCTGAAAAAAACAAGTTATTGTTTTTGATTGATTCGGGCTTAATTCAACTGCAATACTCTTTTCACCAAATTGCGGGTGAACAAATTTAACATTATGCCTGCCTGAAGTTACTTCTGAATTCACTGCTTCCTTACCTGAACCGACTTGACGGTTTCCTATAAAGATTGTTCCTTCAGGTTCTGCTTTAAGAATTAATGTAGAAGTTGATGCTGCTGTTAAAGGTTTTAAAGGAACATTTAAATTATTCATTCCTCCAAACAGCCTGTAATCTCTGGATGTCCATTGTTCATATCCCGACATTCTTACTTTAATATTGTACACATCACTTTGCAGTGAGTCAAGCAGAAGAGGAGTTTTGCCTACATTTTTATCATTTATTAAAACGGTAGCACCGGACGGATCAGAACTAATTGCTAATGAAGAGAGAATTAAATTGTTAATTGTTGTATCCTGCTTTATTGATCCGTTGTTTTCAACAGAATCTTTATTATTTCCAGTACCAATTAAAAAATATCCCAGAACCGCTACAACTGCTATAATTCCAATTGCTGCTGATGTATATACCTTTTTCAGATTTTTTTTCTTCGGCTCAGTGTGAAGTTTTGTACCCGGTTCCAGAATAACTCTTGTTTTATCATCTGCAGAAGTATCTTCGATTTGTATTTTTTCAAGTTCAGACTGCATTTCTACTACTGTCTGATATCGTTTATCAGGATCTTTATCTATTGCCTTCATTATTAATTTAACAAAAGACTTAGGTATAAGCGGGTTATATTTGACCGGAGACGGTATCTTACCTTCGACGATCTGTTTCTGAATTGAAAATTCTGATTCTGATTTCTCAAATGGTGTTCTTCCGGCCAGCATTTCATAAATAGACATTCCTATTGCATATATATCACTCCTATTGTCTACATTCTTTAACCCTTTTATTTGTTCGGGGGACATATAGTATAAAGTGCCTGCTGCTATTTGAGTAACGGTGCTTTGCGAGCTATGATCCTGAACAACTTTAGCTAATCCAAAATCCATTACCTTAACAGTGCCATCATCACAAAGAAGAATATTATTTGGTTTTATATCCCGATGTATAACTCCAACTTTATGAGCATGACCGATTGCATTAAGTACATGCCGTGAAATTTCCTTTGTTTCTGAAGAAGTAAATTTTCCTTTTTCTCTGATCCATTCGGAAATAGTTCTGGCCTTAACGTATTCCATAACCATAAACAAGCCATACTCTGTTTCCCTAAGTGCATAAACTCCAACGATGTTAATGTTCTCTAATCTTGCAAGGGCTTTGGCTTCAGTCTTAAACCGGTTGAGAAAATTATTGTCCTTTGCAAGAAGCGGATCAATCATTTTTAGTGCAACTATCTTTTCAAGACTCATATCCAGAGCTTTGAATACGACCCCCATTCCGCCACGCCCAATGATTTCAAGAATTTTATAATTATCTATTACCTGTCCGACTAATTTTTCCATATATGCTGAAATTTCTTTTGTATGTTTGATTCTATTTAATTGCTCTTATGAACTCCGCGAATATGCACATTTGTGAATTTTGCATGAACATCCTGACCGGCCATTAATCCAATCTTACCGGAAATTTTTTCTGTTCCTTCCCAGTTTCCAAGCAGTCTGGAATCGCTGAATACATGAATTCTGTTATCTGCGGATAATACTTTCAGTTTCCATATTCCTGATTTATCATCAGATGAAGGTGGGTTCATCCTGGCTAGCTGAACCGGATTTTTATCGGTGACTTTTTGCAGAATGAATCCGGATCGCTGACAATTAAGCAGATAATACTCCTCTTTACTCTGATTAGCGGATTGATTATAACCGATGATAATTCCGACCATTGAATTATTGTCCGGCAGGTTAAACTTTATTTCAATCGAAATTTCCGCATTGATAAGATCTGGCTTAAAGAGAGACTTTTTTTCTGTTGAACTTGCAGCAAACTCCATTTCTGCCTTTTCTAAATTATACTGATTCGATGGAAGGTTTAAAAAATTCCATTCACCTGAATTGAATTGAGAAGTGACAACAATACCGCTTTCCTTAGTTATTTGCTTTGGAATTATTTCTTCTTGTACAGGACTATCCGGTGTACCATGGTTTATCTGATTTTCACAGATTTTAATCAATGTGTGAATTTTTTCATTTTCGGGCTGCAATTCCTGAACCCGATAGTAGATTTTCAGAGCTCCTTCAAAGTCATTCTCAGCCATCATTTCATCACCTGATTTTTGCAAAGCAAGTGCAATACGGTTGACACCTTGAATAGCTGCAAGGTTCATTGGTTCTTCACTGAGAATTTCTTTATACAGATCAAGAGCTGTTTCAAGTCGTCCGTTCTGGTAAAGTCTGTCTGCTCTCGCAAGCAGATCTTTGTAAATACTATCACCATCCTGAATGTCTGCACCGGACTGGTCATCAATAATATTTTGTGAACTATCTACGTCAGTATCAGTTGAAGTGAATAATGATGAAATAGAATCTTTCAGTGCATATCCGGCAACAACAAGGATAACCAAAATTAAGATTGCAAATAATGGGGTTTTATTTCTTTTCCGTTTAGGTTCGGGATAACTTTTTTCTTCAGTTCTCTCCGGTTTTGTCTCCGATATGGGAAGTGTTACAGACTTTTTTGCTTTGATTTTAATTATCTGAACTGTGACATTATCTTTGCCACCTCTTTCGTTAGCGAGGGAAACAAGCTGATTGCATGCTGTTTCCGGTGAATTATCTGAAACTATTTTAAGAATTTCACTATCGGTGACCTTAGCCAACCCATCAGAACACAGCAAATATGTTTGACCATTTCTTAACTCAATGTTCTGAATTATATCTACTTTTACCTTTTCTTCCACACCAAGAGCTCGAGCAAGAACTGATTTTGAAGGATAGACTTTTGCTTCTTCAGGAGTTAATACACCTTCTTTTAACATTGCCTGAACCTGTGTATGATCTTCTGTAAGCTGCTCTATCTTTCCGTTTTCAATTCGATAAACACGTGAATCTCCTACATGTCCGATAATCCCGGTATCTTCATGTAATAAAAGCGTTGTACAGGTAGTGCCCATCCTGGATAGCTCACTTGATTTTGAAGATGCCGTATAAATATTTGCATTCGCAGCAACTATAGCAGAGTGTAAAGCATCGGCAAGATTAAAGTGATCCGATTCCGAGTAAACTTTGCAGATTGTATCAACTGCTATACTGCTTGCCTGTTTTCCGCCAGTGTGCCCACCCATTCCATCAGCTACAATGAATAGTTGTCCTTTGTCTGTGTAGAGATTCAAATCAGACTGTGGAAATTTTCCATAACTGTCCTGATTTTCAGTTCGAACCATACCAATATCAGTGAGTCCTGAATATTCTATTTGAAGATTAATTTCTGACATTTTGATTATTACCGCAATCTCATTAATTAAAAAAATATTTAAGAATTATTGAACAGAGCCAACCGCATATATTGCCTCCTGAAGAGGATTATCGAAATCGAATCCGAACAATCTCGGATTCTCACCAATAACAGCAGCTGAAAAAATATAATACACGTAATTGTAAGTCTCATCAGGAAACTTATCTCTATAATTATTAAGAAGATTCCAGAAATTTCTATCCCTAGGATTTTCCGGCATACGTCGCAGCAGGTTTATAATATTTCCCTCGCCCCAATTATACGAAGCCATAACCAGCAAACCTGATGCCTGGGCATCGGTTTTATAAATATCTCTTATGTAACGGGCTGCAGCACTGGTTGCTTTCGGAAAATTAAATCTTTCGTCACCCGGATCATAAACCTGCTGAGAGACTAATGGACCAATTTTAAGTCCATATCTTTGTCCTGTTTGCGGGATGAATTGCCAGATACCTTTTGCGAAGCCGTATCTTGTTGAAGGACCAACTATCTGTTCCCTAAAGTCACTTTCCTGTAAAGCCAGATAAAAATATTGCACGGGAAGCTGATTTAAAGTCATATAGTTAACTACTACGCGATCAAAGCCTCTGCTTTTTGCCCGATCAAGTGCTTTAACAAGCCGGTCACTTGATTGCCATTTTCTTATGTATTTTTTTACTTCGTCTGTAAATCCTTTTGGCATTGTCAATTCACTCTCACCAAGCAGTCTTGCCATTTTGGTGATTAACTTATCTTCCTCACTTAAATTATAAATTCCAAGATCATCAACAATTTTATTATAATTACTTTCGAGTTCCTGCCGTTTAGCATCAATTCGGGAAAGAGCTTCTCTGATTTTTGGATCTTCTGATTCCTGCAAAACATCCTTAAGTGTAGCAATTTCAATTTCCAGTTCTTTCATGTTATAGAAAACATTTTCGGCTAATTCTCTCTGCTTATTTTCTTTTATAGTCTGATAAATTGCATAAGCCCCTGCAATAATGGCAATAACACCGATTGCAATAATTAGTTTTATATACTTTGAAGTCTGTTTCTTTTTAACAACTTTAAAAGCCTGTCTCATCATCCTTGTATGATCGCCTATTTGCTGATCATCCAGTGTTTCGTCAAAGTATCTTTTTATATACTGCGTTACAGAAGGATCATGAGGCGAGGGCGGGGGAGTATCAACAGTTTGTGCTATTTCCTTCTCAACAAGCGAAAAAAGTAAAATAGGTCCCTCATTGCCAAGTTCAAGTGAAAGACTATTTTTTAATTCTAACCTTTCAATCTTTGTACCATTCAGATACGTACCATTGCTGCTGAATTTATCAACAATCCACCATGTATTTTCTTCTTTAATAATTTCAAGATGAACACGGCTGACAACTCCAGAATCAATTTTTATTGAACATTCATCCGATCTTCCGATTGTAAAAGTATCCTGGAAAAAATATTCGTTTTTAACCGATGTACCACGTTCAATTTTTACTTTTACTATCTGGTAAGTACCGGATTTATTTTCAGCTAATTTTGTATCATTCATTTTTTAAGTAAACAATTGCGGGTTAATAAGAAGAATGCAATTATTTGCCATTCTATTTTTTTTGTGAACCGGGTTTAAAGCTTAACATCATTCGTACTACAGATGGACCTATTGTTTGTCGTGTCTTTTTTGTAAAAGATGCTGTCATTTTATAAGCCGTTTTATCTTTCAACACATAAATCTGATGCTGATATATTCTCAAATCGTCAGTAGGATACCAGGAGAATATTGCTTCATAAGCATCCGAACCATCATCAAGTTTTAATTCACCTTCTTTAAGAAGTATGCATCCTTTAAGTTCATCTTCAAGAGTTTTTATTTGCCATTCAGCGTATTCATTTACATTATCAAACGGACAATCCGGATCAACATTTACTATAACATTATGCTGAATACCATCAGTTACGGGGCCTGTTAGTGTAAAGATAGTTTTATCCTGCCAGTCCTCAAGCATACTCAAAGAGAATTGATCTGCATTATAAGGTCTGGTTTTATCTTCAACTTTCCTTGGCTGAGTTTTAGGCTGTTCCTTAACCACAGTATCCGGTGAAGATGATTCAACCTTTTGTTCAGGTTCTTTCTTCTCTTCAGGCTTGTTCTGGAACTGACGGTAATAATCGGGGATTTTCATTGATTCGAAATATTAGTTTTCAATAATCTTAATAAATCCTATGATCCTGCAATAGTACGCCAGATATTTAACCATTCATCATCTCTAATTCCGAGGTGAACTACTGCAATTCTCTGTCTGGCACTTAGTTCAAAAGGATTGGTTCTGCAACTTTCCGGGAAATCGGAGAGAGGAATAAAATACTTTCTGTCCCACAGATCCATATTCCAACCTAATGCTTCAAGATGCGTTTTTTCATCAAGATTTAGATCGGTCCACTGTGTAGTTTGTGCAACTAAATTTGAAACACTTCTTCTTTCAAAAAAACCGGGTGCCCTTGAAACCACAGCTAAAATATTATCTTCCCTTAATCCTTGAAAATGTAAGCCAAGATATAGTTCTGCATTCGGAATATTTCTGAACGCATCGTCAGCTACTTCCTGCCCGCGTCTCTCTCTTAATAATCTGAACAAGTCGTGAGTGGATAGTGTACCGCCAAAACCCATTTCACCCCGCCTTAAATTTCCTTCTGATGAAATACCGAAAGGACCAGTGACCTTTTGTGTTCCATCATCTGAAGCCTCAATACCCCAATCACCAATTTTGGCTTTAACGGTTGATTTTTCTTCGCCGGTTTCAAGGTCAATCTCATGATCAGCGCCCACACCAATTTGTCTTCTGCCTGATCCTCCACCAATCTGAATTCCGGCGGTATTAGTTGTAGTTCTTTTTTGAAACACTCCATGCTCGGTTATATCAAAATTCCATTCAACTTTTACTTCATCATATGGAGAAGTTGATGCGACTTCAACTCTTTCACTTACGGAAAATTTTACGCGGAAGAACAATGTACCGTCTGGAATTCTTCCGGCAAGTACATCTAAACGCTGAGCAATGGTTAACCAGGCTCTGAAGCTGCTGGTATTAAGTTCATTTAACAATTCCATATATTGATTTGTTGTTGCCCCGATCGGTTTAGGAAATTGATAAGGTTCAGGAGGAGGACCTAATGCTCTTATTTCATCCTCTGATGTTGCTGCTTCAACAGATCTGATGTAATTTCTTAATACTGCAGGGTATCCAATACTAATAGTATTTGCGACTGCTAAATTTCTTCGATGAATTTTTCTATTTCTACTTTCATCAGAAGTATAATCTTCAAATTTGCCCATTCCACCTGTAAGGCAAAGATGTACTAGTTGAGCGGAAGTAGGCATTCTGTACAATATATCAAATTTATTTCCCATCGAATCGAATTCACTTTCATAACTTTGTGCATCGGATTCATTCATAAGTTGAGTAAGATTCAATGATTCATCTTCAAATCCTATTATTTGAATAATAGAACTGTGATTTGTCATATCTAAAAATAATCCATCCCGATGCTGGAAAGCTGAATAAGCTCCTAACGCACCTCTCAAATCATTATTTATGGTGTAAGTTCCTTTCGGATTTTTTCTGTCGTCGTATAATTTTACAGTACGCTCTTCGAGGACAGTAAGTTTGTATCCTCTTTGCTTTATGATTGGATAATAATCACCCAGCCATTCATCCAAAGTATCCAAAAATTTCGAAATATTGATTGCATCTCCATTCGAATTCCATCCGGCTGTTAGTGCAATATTATCGTTAGTGTAAAATAATGATCGCCTTGGCCGCACTGGTTCACCGCCCCTTCCCTCAATGGAACCGGAAGTCTGACCTGCTGTTCTGCCATAAATTTGCCTATGATTTTGAAATTCTCTTTGCTCTTCGTCAGTTAAAGCTCTATCTACAATAATTCGGGATATAAATCTGTTGACTAATGAAGTATCAATAGTAGCCGCAATCTCTTCTTCATCAAATTCATAAATTACCGGAGATCCATCGGGATACAAAACGTCATAAATTCCTGAAGGGATATTGTTTCTTCTCCAATATCCGTTTGCATCAGTGGTGAGTTCAATATTTTCGATTAATTCATTCTGATGATGCAATACCAGGTCAACGTTTCCGACTGCTATACCGGTGGGTGAGACAGTTTGTAGTTCAATATCCGCAACAAAATTCTGCTGCCGGTCGATATAATTTCTTCTAAATCTGGCCGGATTGTAAAATGGGCAATCTTCATAATTATATATTTCTGATCTTGAAGTCAGGCACTCAAAATCGGGAATATCTTCTTCAAGTGCGAAAAGAATTTCAACCCTTCTATTAGCCTGACATCTGGTGTTGGGTCGATCAGTTTCTGCAATCGGGAAAGATTCTCCACAAGCCAGAGTTTTACAATCGTCCTTCATAAATTTTATGCTTGAGCGATATGTTTCTAAATCAGAATCGGAAGGAGTGCAATTCAACATCCTGGATAACTCATAGATATATAGTCCATATATCGCTTCCCAGGTTTCTTTGTTCAGTTTTCTATTCTCAATTTCTTTTATCGGGATGTTATTGTAGGAATCTAATCCAAAACTTTCTCTGTTTGCATTAAAGCTGGTCTGAAAATTTTTTAATGCTGCTTTTGTTTTATTTCCAACTATTCCATCAATTCCTCCGGGATCACAATCCCAGCTCAAGTATTCACTGAAGTGCTTTAGAATGGATTGTATATCAAATGCAGTATGTTTTTCATAAGCGGTTTCAACCCATTCATTCTTTTTACCGAGCAGAAGATATAAAACGTTGTTTGCTCTTAATTCTGAAAGTCTGAAATTATTCTCAATTCCACCTGAGGTATCGGTATGACCTGCAATGATAATCTTGTAATCCGGGAAGAGTTCTATAAATCTGTAAACTGAATAAATAACACCAATTCCGGTTATTAAATTCTGGAGTGAACTGGCTTGTCCATTTGCCATATTTAAACCGGACCTGCTATTGTTTGTTTGTGTTTGCTGCGGGCGGTAGGGAAGAATGACAGCACTATTCAAATTGAAGAGTACATCTTCAAATTCCATCGAAAAAATATTTTCAGGTTCAACAAATATTGTTTCCTGATTTCCACTTGAAACAGTTGCAGTATTATCAATTAATATTCTATCGTTACTCATTCACTTTACAATCTGAAATTTTATTTTACCCGGTGGTATATCTTCTATTCTGATTTTACCTTCTTCATCCAGTTTCCCTTGCTTTTCAGTGCCATCGGGAAATATTAATTTGTATTTTTTATTAGTAATGGGAATTCCCAATTTATCTTTTACTGTAATATCAACCCAATCCTTAAACTTCAACAAACCAGAATCAGCAGACTTTCCTGCACAAACAACTCTGAAAAAATACTCCGGCCATTGGTATCCTTTTTCACTTTCTTCATGCATTGGAATATCATCTGTATCATCAACGTATTCAAATTCCCAATCTGCTTCTATTTTCTGATTTCTTATTGTAACCGGAAATTTAGTTACAAGATCGTGTGCAAGATCAGAATCGTGTTCCCAGATTTGTATTTCGGCTTCGTTGCCGTCAGCAAGACTTTTAATTTCGGCAGTAAGCTTAAGAATATCTCCGCGTTTAGCTTCTTGTTTATCCCATTTCAGACTTTTTATTTCAACAGAAGGAAATAAATACAATCCTCTGGATTTTTTTGAAATTCCGTGTTTGGATAGTTTTACTTCTGCGTACAATTCATCTTTTGCCTTTTCAGGAACAGTAATCTCAAGCCATAATTTGTTACCATATATTTTCTTTTTTATGGTATCGAATTTTTTACCGGATTTATCACTTATCTCAATAGATGCTTCGGAGTTAACACCGACAAATTGTGTTTCAATATCTAATCCTACTTTTCCGCCCGGACAACCGGTTCCTGCTGTCCAGACAATCCTGTTTATATCGGATTCTAATTTTATCTCAGACTTTTTATTTGTGTTACCTTTGTGGTCGGGCATAGTTATAAAATATTAATGTATTGCATGAATTTTGTTATTCGTAATTACGTAGATCTGACCAGACTCATCTAAAACCGGTGCGCTTAATATTGGCTCATCAAATTTCAATTCAAATTTCTTATTTCCATCTGAAGTGTAATACATCAGTAAATTATGTTTAACAACAAGTATTGAATTATCCTTTAATGCTGTTGCATTGCTGAAATCGTTATCTTCTGAGTTTATTTCCCATAAAACATTCCCATCTTTTAGAGCATATAACTTGCTTTTTGTTAAAACATACTGGAATTCCGGTGCAACTATAACAGGCAATATCGGGAGCGCATAATCCTCAAAGACAGCTTTTTCGGAATTCCATTCCATAATTTTTTTCCCGGATACTTCTGTTACTATCATAACAGTACGGTCTTCAAGTTTTCCAAGCCAGTATAGATTTCCGTCCCTACTACTGCTTAACCAGGTTGTATTTTCACCTAAAGGCAGTGCAAATTCATAGATGGGATCAGTTTGATTTTTACTATTAATAATATCGAAAACAAATGCGTTTGTCAGATTACTCGTAACCAATATTCCTGATGAAGTATTAATAATAGGTATAACTTTACTTCTTTGATCATAAAAACTTTTCTCCCAATCCATTCCAAGTGATCCGTTTTGCACCTTATAAACTATAAAGCCGGACTGGGCATCATTAGGATCTGGCATATATTGAACCTGTGCAATAAGTCCATTTTCGATTGGTTCGAATAACACCAGAAATGATTCTTTGATCACTTCTGGCATCCAGAATTCTTCGAGTATAAGTTCATTGTTAAAATTTACTGCCTGCATACTTGATTTTTTATCTTCGGAAGTGAAATAAACCTTGTCATTTCTCAAAACAACAGGGGTCATAGGCCAGCGTAATCTGTTCCATAAGGATGTCCCTTCACTATCGAATGCAATTATTTTTTTCTGACTTATCACAAATATTTTTGAATCTGCTGTAAGCATGTAACCTGCTTGATCATCGTCTTCAACAGAATTGATTATTGTTTTTGTCCACAGGATTTTGCCTTCGAATTCTCCGGATTGCTCCACACAGCAATTACTGCAGTTGTTAGCAAATATTTGTGCATATATTATCACAGCTATTAAACTCCATCTACAAATTTGTTTTCTCATGGGTTGAAGTATACATAATTAGTTATATTTTCTTCAATTGCACATTCACATTACCGAGTTTCCCTTTTAGCCAAGCAACTATTTTTGGAAAATCATCTTTATTGAAGTTTCCGGTGTCGGAAACTCCATGACTGTTAGCAGTACAGCACCTTATAAGTCTTTTAACCTGATTATCTTGCTCGTTCCCGTTTTGACCCCGATCCAGTGATATACTTTTTGTATTTGGATGATTAAAATCAGTTCCGGCAGCCCACTCGACTTCTATGTTCATATTGGAATCAGCAGGTGCAGCACCAGTGTATTCAGAGAAGTGGGGAACAAAAAAGAGATAAACCTTTTTATAGTCGTTATGCTTACACTCCAAATAAAACTTTCCATTTAGCATACTTCCAAAATCTTCATCCAGTTTCTGGAACCATCTTTTTTTATTGTTAAAATTCCAACCTCCGGAAAACTTAATTGCCAGCTTCATTTTAATAACCAGGATCCCATAATAAATCTGTGTAGTTTCAAATCCATCAGTCAACTTACCAGGATTTTTAAAATGGGATAACTGATCATCACCTAATTTATACAACAGCAAATCAACTTTAGCTTTGTTTGCATTCGCTGTTCCTTCATTAGTCACCAGTTCATAATCATTTTCATTGAATGCACTTTTTGAGATGTCTTTATAAGCATCATCAAGTTCGAATAGATGATTAAAGTGGGTACCGTTTTTATTCCCAGGGAATTTTATTCTGAATCGGGTACCTTTCAATAAATGATTTAAAGGCGCCGATGGTTTAGCCATATCATGTAGCCAAACGACATATTTCCAGTAATTCCTTAGTCTGGACGAACGATTTGTTTTCATTCGGGCAATTGTATCGCAGCTATAAGGACCTCCATTAATATGCTGAGGTTCGAATCGGGGAACAAAAACAGATCGTGAAGTACCGGCATCATCTATATTGAGTGAGTAAAGATAATCATCGAAACAACCTGTGGAATGTCCCATTTCATGGTGATTGGCCATAGGGATGTAAGATTTTCCATCAGTATCTTTGATCAGATCGCTGTCAGTATCTCCGCCGCCCCAGCCGCCAGGTTCTGGCTGATAACAAGCTGCTCTGTACGATGCTGTTGCCGGACGATTCCATGAACCGTTATTGTTGTCTGTTATCTTAACATCATGTTTTTCTTTACCGCCATTTGTACCGTTTTTTGCTTCCATAAAATGAAATGGTCTGATAAAAATATCTTCACTCCCGCTGCTTTTTTCGAGAAGATAATCTTTGTTAAGTCTTTCCATTGCATTTGTCATACCTTCTTCCCGGTGGTTCTTCACGTCAGCGTCAGTGCCGCCTTTAGTCGAATCCTTTGATAATCGGCAAGACCAATAAATGAACAGATAAGATAATGGTTTATTATCAAGATCGGCACAATTGTGAAAGTAATGTAATTCAAAGTGAAATGTGGCGTTATATCCATATCCATTAGTTTTATCGGATGCATTACTTTCCTGGAAATTTTGCATATGATGGAAATCTTTGTCATTCAGCACAGCAACACGGGCGCCGGAAATATGCCCTTTCGAAAAATCAAAACCATTATCATCAGAAGCCGATCTTTTATTATATACTGCATAAAAATCATTACAGAAATAAACGACTTTTGTAAATATTGGCAGATCGTGTATCAGATTTTTATTAAACTTATAGTCCGTAAAAACAGGTTGATCAGCTTCTGGTTTATAAATCTGCATACGGCGGAGATTTTTCTTTTTCCCTTGAACATCTTCTTCGGTATCATAATCAACATAGAATATGGTTACCCGTGAATCATCATTTAAGTCAATTGCCGCGTTGTTTTTATTTTTATCTTTTATGTTCTGGTTACGGACCTGATTGACCAGTACAATATCGTCCATCGAAAACACCAAAGGTTTATCAGGTTTGGTTAATGAATCACCAAACGGTTTTAGCTTTTGAACATCTTTAAATACTTTTTCAAACCTGTCTCCTTTGTTTATATCTCCATCATATCTTGTCCAGTAATTTTGTGAGGACCATTTTACGGGAAGATCATAGTATTTTTGTTTTTCAATAAAAGAAAAAGCATCATAATCCTTTTTAGTCATTATTACAACTATTGGATCTGACTTATCATCCTTGGTGTAAACCCATCTGTCCGTTCCGTTAAATTCAAAATATAGTTTTGTTCTTGCAGGATCTTTTATTGAATTTTTAAATTGAACTTTTACATAATACACACCGTCTTTATAAATTGTTTCGGTTGGTAATTTTTTATTTCCATCTTCATATGCTGTAATAAAAAGACCTTTCGGAACCGGTAATTGCTTCTTTTTGATTTTATCATAATAGACGAATTGGAGGTGATAAACAACAGACTTAAGATCTTTAGGGTCAATATATAACGGCACAAAATAAAATTTCTTCCAGAGAGGACACTCCTCTGCTGTGTGTGCTTTTTTTATTTGTGCAGGACAGGTTAATTCGGGTGCTTCCTCTTTGTCAAAAAATAATATTTCAACTCTACGGTTCTTTTGTGATCTGTAATTATTCTTCTCTTTATTTTCAATAGGGAAGGATTCTCCGCATCCAACGAACTGCTTTTTATCATCTACAAATTTTATATCTGATGATCTTCTTGTATTCAATTCGCTTTCAGAAACTTCCAATACATCTGCCATTTCCTTACTGTACAGATCATATACTGCCTCCCAGGCTTCAACAGGCCAACGTTTTTTCTGATCATTCTCCACTTTCGCCAGCATAGAAACTGATTTACCCGGAAGAATTTTATTAAAGAAATTTTTTGAGGCCGAGCGGGTATTATCACCCCATTTATCATCTATATCACCAGGATCACAGCTGCAGGAAAGTTTCTTTTCAAAGTACTTCATTATCTGCTGATAATCTTCAACTTTATGTCTACCGTAGGAAAGTTTTGCCCACTCTGTTTTTTCTCCAATGAGTAGATAAAGAATATTTTTTGCTCTTTCATCTGAAAGTTTAAAGTTAAATTCATCTGTACCTGATGTATCTGTATGACCTGCTATGATCATCCTCTTTGATGGATCAAATTCAAATTGTTTGAACACGATAGCAAGTGCTTTAATTCCTGTGATGTCAAGAGTTTCATCGGATGATTCCATATTTCCGTCAGATGAGCTTTTACCTTGAGGATTTTCCGGCATAACTACACAGCTATTAAGGTGGAACAACACATCTTCCATTTCAAGAATATGCATTTTCACCATTTTGAGAATTACTTCATTTTTCCGGTTGGTAATAGCTGACGATTTACCTTTACCGAAAATCTTTTTAAAAATTACCTGAACTACTGTGCTGCCGTCTTTCATTATTCTATTTAGTTAATAAGGGAGATATCAATACTTCCCGGAGGGATATTTTCAATTTTAGTTTTACCGCTTCCGTCCAGTTTACCTTCTTTGATTTCTCCGCTTGGTAAAACTATTTTATATTTTTTATTAGCAAGTGGATTTCCATCCTCATCTTTAAATTCTAATTCAATCCAGTCCTCATAATACAAGAGAGGAGATTTACAATGAAAATCCAGACAATAAGCTTCAAAATAAAAATATGGTTGTGAGTATCTGCCGATATTTTCTTTGAACTCAATTATATTTGTGAACTTCTCATCGAGTTTAAGTTCCCACTCAACTTCTGCTTTATCACTTTTTATGGTTGTTTCAAGTCTCTCAAGAATATGATCCTGATAATTAGCATCCTTTACAAAAATTACGAATTCTACTTTTTCTCCATCATCGAGACCCATTGATTTGACAGATAACTTAACTTCGTCTCCAACTTTGGCATTTTCTTTTGACCAGGCAGGACTAAAAATATTTCGTAAGATCACTTTTGCTTCACCTTCGGAAAGTGCATCCCTTGTTATCCTGCCATCAGATTTAATAACACTTTCTGAATCCTTACTATCTGTATCAGTTAGTTTATAAGGAATTCCGGTAATTAAATTGCCTGCTTTATCCTTAAACTCAAATTCAATCCAATGCTCCTCTTTTGTAGTTGATTCAACATTATTACTTAATGCATTCTTAGCACTTGTATTGGCTGAAGCTGCACCGCTTGAACCAGCACCACCGCCGCTTCCACTACCGCTTCCAGCAGTTCCAATCATTACTGTTGGACAACCAACAACTATCGAATCCGGAGGTCCAACACAAGTTGCCATATCTCCGACTCTGGCAGCCGGCATATTTCCAATTAAAACTGTTGGGCTGCCAGGTGGTAAAATTGGTCCACCAACATGCGGAATTGGTGGTGTACCAGGTGTTACCATCGGACAAACATGCATATCGCCGACCCTTGCTGCAGGCATATTGCCTATTAAAACAGTCGGACAACCAACAACTATAACTCCGCCGTGGGCGCAACTATCGCCAAGTCTTGCTGCTAAACTCATTTGCTATTTTATTTTTGATAATTAATTGATTTTTACCAAACTACCTTTAATGGTATTAATTCCGCTAGCTTCAACAGTTGTCATTGCGCCCTTAACATCTGTTTTAATTCCTCCTTCAAGGGTTGAGTTAAGACCTTTTAACTTTAGATCTGTTGATGCTTCTGTTGTTACTTTCATTCCTTTTTGTTTAAAGTCACTTTTAGCTTCCTGTTTAATATTTGTGCCTTTAACTTCGAAATCCTGCTTAATATCCGATTTCATATTTTCGGAACTTACCTTAATATCTTTTTCGGTTTCTATAGTAAGATTTTTTGATTTGATCTTAATATTTTCTTTTGCGAGAATATCTATATCACCATCTTTAGTTTCAATAACCAATTTCTGTTTTGCAATATCAATTATAATAGTATTATTACCGGGCTTATCGGAAATCTGAATTTTTTCTTCACCGCCCTTATCATTAATAATTATATAATGACCTTCCTTGCTTACTACTTCAATTTTAGTATTCTTATCGTCCATCAGAATTTTGTGACCTTCTTTGCTGGTCACTTCGATATTCTGATTCTTATCATCCATTGTTACTTTATGTTTATCCTTCGATACAACTTCTATTTTATCATCTTTGTCATCAAGCGCAATTTTGTGTGAGTCAGATGATTTCAGTATAATTTGTGTTTCATTAGATTTATCGTCAAGAATAAACTCGTTTCCCGATGCAGTTCTGATAATGTTCTGGGACTTATTCTTAGATGAAACCGGTGTTGCATGAGAAGGATTTGGAATAGTTCCAAGACCAATAGGTCTGTCAACATTTCCATCGACACAAGCCCAGAGTAATTCTGTGTCTTTATGATTTGGGAAATGGACTCCATAACCGGGACCCGAATAGTTTTGCGTCAATCTTATTGGCAACGATGCTTCTCCGTTTGATTTATCACTAGTATCAAAAAGCATCTTTGCTCTATATCTTCCGTGATCATCAAGAAATGCATATTCATCACTGGCTCCCGATTCCAGTTTAGCACTCATAATTCCGGATATTTTAGGAATCGGTGTTTTTCTTACAGGACGAAAATCGACTTCAAATGGAATAGCTTCGAAACTGCAGTCAAATAACATATCCGTTGATTGTAATCTTTGCGGAACAGCAAATTGACCTTTTTGAGAACCGGATGAAAAAACCCTGGTGATTATATATTCACTATTCCAATCGTCACGATAATGTTTTTCAAGCTTGAAACGGTAGCCGGCACTGAAAAGTCTGCAATTAGTTTTTCCGATATAAATTTTACTCTGTGCAAGAAATTCCTGGTTTCTTACTTTTGCAAGAAATTCTGCATCCTTTTCATTTTCAAAGTTATCACCATAGTCGTAGTAAGTTCCCGGAAGATCAGAATTAATCCTGCTTTGAGCCATCAATTGTTTTTCGGGGAAGAGATAGTTGTAATCTTTCAGTTGAACTGCTCCGGTTACAACTTTTTCATTTGAAGTCAAATCAAGTATTGATTCTACATCGCCAAAGGGATCCTGATTTTCATTATAACCAATTGGTTCAGAAAGTTTAAGATCCGGCAGTTTTGTATTGTCATCGGTAAAACAAACTACATCTTTGCCACCGCTATGATCGAAATAATAATATATTCCATAATGTTCAAGTCGGCGATTAAGAAAATCAAAATCTGTTTCCCTGTACTGAACTATAAATTCACTTTTCGGATATTTATTTTTCAGGTCAACCTTAAAATCCTGACCGCTTATGCCGTTCTTATCCAGTACGGTTTTGATAAGATCACTAATCTCTATATTCTGATAAACCTCATTTTGAAAATTGAGTTTGGTTGCCCAGAACCTTGGAACTAAAACTACTTTGTAAAACACTTCGTCTTTAGTCTGACCGAATTGATTAAATTGTGAAATTATACCGTGAATTACTCTTTCACTTTTATCTGACCTGATCATAGTAAATGATGCAGCCTTGTTTAGTATTTTTGAGGAGTCAAGCTTCTTTTCATAAGAAGCGAGAATAATTCTGAATTCAAATAAGCCGGATATTTCTTCCTCACCCTCGAATGAAACAACACCCACTTCTCCATCCTCGACATCTGCAAAGTGCATTTTATAATACGGTTCGTTAAACTTATGTTCAGCCATTTAAGCCTCTCAATCAAAATTTAGTTTTTAAATTCCACTTAAACATCTATTGGGTTTCCCTTATACAAATTTGTACTTAAAGGAGCCATCCTTAGCTTTTGTAACTGTTACCTTAGTCGGACTCTTACCTTCAGCCATGAATCCTAACAACTGGGAAGAAATTTCAGGGGCAAGTTTTCTGTCAACAATCGCATCAATATTTCTGGCACCTGTTTCAGCACGTGTACAGTTATCGACAATGTCATCAATTATTGCTTTGTTAAACTCAACAACAAGATTCTGATTTTGTAATAACCTTTTCTGAATTTTACCAAGTTTTATTTCAACAATCGGCTTCATTGTTTCTTTGCTTAATGGCAGGAATACTATCGGTTTTAGTCTTCCTAGAAATTCAGGGCGAAAATACTGATTCATGTAAGGTCTGAGAATTTCGAGTAATTCATCAGGATCTGATACACCTTCATTATATTTTTCAAACAAAATTTCCGATGCAAGATTAGAAGTCATAAAGATTGTTGTATTTGTAAAATCAATATTTCTTCTATCTGCATCCTGAAGCATACCGCGATCAAATATCTGCATGAACAAATCGGTTACTGATGTATTTGCTTTTTCAATTTCATCCAGAAGAACAACGCAATAAGGTCTTCTGCGAACGGGTTCACTTAATGCTCCTCCTTCACCATATCCGACAAGACCCGGATCAGCTCCGATTAACCTTGAAGTATTGTATTCATTCTGATATTCCGTCATGTTAAGTGTTACCATAAATCTTTCATCACCAAAAAGAACCTCAGCAACTGCACGGGCTAACTCCGTTTTACCAACGCCGCTCGGTCCAACAAGAAGAAATACACCGTTGGGTCCTTCTTCTTTTTTGATTCCAACCTTTGCGCCCCTAATAACATCAGCGATTTGTTTTATTGCATGGTCCTGTCCAACCACTCTTTTCTTAAGATCATCTTCAAGATGAAGCAGAGTGGTCATTTCATCACGAGTCATATTACCAACTTTAATACCTGTCCAGGCTTCTATTACTTCAGCTACTGTATTTTTAGTAACTTCTGCAAATACCTGGGGATTTTCAGATTGCAGGTCAGTCAGTTCTTTTTTCACTTTGGCAATTTCATCTAACAGTTCCGGATTTTCTTTTCCGGTGCCATTGCCGGCAGGGGCAGTTTTTTTAATTCTGAGATCCATAAGTTTTCGGGTCAGCTCACTCTCCTTAGCCCATCTGTCTTCATTAGCTTTAATTTCTTCTTCTAGTTTAGCTTTTTTGTCTTTCAATTCCTGGAACATTTTCTGATCAATTATAATATCCATATCAGAATCTTTTTGCTGAGTATTGATTGCCATATTAATTGAATTTAATTGGCTGATAAGCAATTCCAGTTTTGGAGGTTTGCTTGTAAGAGACATCTTTACACGAGTTGCAGCTGTATCAAGAAGATCAACTGCTTTATCCGGAAGCTGCCTTCCTGCAATGTAGCGTCTGGATAGTTTAACAGCTGCATCAATTGCCTCATCTGTAATGTGGATTCCATGATATCCCTCATACTTTGTTTTGATTCCCCGAAGCATAACCTTAGCTTTTTCATTATCCGGTTCACCAACGTGAATTGGCTGGAATCTTCTTTCAAGTGCAGCATCTTTTGCAAAATATTTATTATACTCAAGATATGTTGTTGCGGCTATAGCTCTGAAAGATCCTCTTGCAAGAGCAGGTTTTAATAGATTTGCTGCGTCACCACCTCCAGCGGAAGCACCGGCTCCGATGAGTGTATGAGCTTCATCAATAAAAAGAATTGCAGGGAGCGGTGAGTTGGTAACCTCAGATATTATTGCTTTAAGTCGCTTTTCAAATTCACCGCGCATTTTAGTTCCTGCCTGCAGTGAACCCATATCGAGCGAATATATCTGGTTGTTCTTCAAGATATCCGGTACTTCATCATTTGCAATTTTGATGGCAAGTCCTTCGACAAGTGCCGTCTTTCCAACACCGGGTTCACCAAGCAGAATTGGGTTTGATTTTTTTCTTCTGCATAAAACTTCTATTACCTGAATAATCTCCTCATCTCTTCCGAGAATTGGATCGATCCTGCCATCTTTTGCTTGCTTAACAAGATTTGTTGTATATAAATCAAGTACAGTTCCGTCAGTGGGAATTTCTTTTGCTTCTTCGGGGGATATCATTTCAGATGCAACGGAAGCATCTTCAACAGAACCTCTCACGATGTTATAGAATTCTGTTCTTAGTTCCTCTTGTTTAATAGGGGAGAGTAAGTCCATCATCCTTGTGCTGATTACCTGCTCGGATGCAACGAACACTTCAAACAGTGCACCAGACCTTATTTTTGTTTCGTGATGATGTACTGAACTGGTTATCCATGCCTGTTCCAGCAATTCTGTAAGTAAAGGAGATAACTTTGGTTTACCTGTATTTCCGCTGTCCATTGATTCAAGATTTTTAAGGCATTTCGCCTGTACATCTCCGGAATCGATGGCATAATGTTTAAGTATTAATGGAATATCACCCTGACTATCCTCAATCAGTGCATTGATAAGATGTTCAATTGTAATTTCATAATGACCCCGGTTAATACCCAATCCTGTTGCTGTATCGAGATTACGCACCAGGTAATTATTCAACTTTAAAAGTAATGATTTCAAATCTTTACTTTGCATTTATTGCTCCTGCTTTTAAATAGATTGTGAAAAAAGGATAGGATTGATTAAAAATATGAAAACGATAATTTAATTAACTACAGTATATTCTTCGTGGTGAATGTAAACGTTAAACTCTTCAACTGATGGTTTGCCAAGCCAGAAGGTTGTGCCTAATTTCAACTTGTCATCGTTCCAGGACACAGATTGGATTGTATCTGCTTTAACTTTAAAACTTACATCGTACTCAAGTCCGTCATTTAGATAAAGATTCATGAGTTCATTAAGTTTCTTCGCATTTAATGAACCGGGTAAAAAATTCAAGTATTCTTCAAAATTTATTGGACCAATCTCAATACATATTCTGCTCATATAATCAACTGTTGACTCACCAATAAAGCTGTTTTTGCCAAGACTGAATTCAGTGCTGCCAAGGTTCGGAACATCCACAAGTTCAACCCAGTGCGGGACAAACTCTTTTATAGTAATCTGAAAATCGGGGAACAGATGTGTAAGAAGAACTCTCAGCCCTTCTTTACTTCTCACACGCTGGCTGAATACGCCAGCATATTTTAATAGAGTAAAATCGGAAATTGATGAAGAAGTATGTTTGGCAAATATGCCTCTGCCTGTGAAAGAATTTATTCTTTCGGAAATTTTATTGTTTGGATCACCGTTTAGATGTAAATAAAATCTATATTTCTTCCAGGACTGATAATAAAGCCAGTAAAAACGATTATTAAAAATATCAAGAAAATTCTGAAGCGGAATGTTACCTTCGCCAAGAATTTTTTCCTGAAATGATATTTGTTCGTGGTAACATCGGGGCAGGGGAGAGTTTATTCCATAAAGTCCGAGGAAATTTAGTACAAACGTCATTTCTCCGTCTGTATGTTCAACTGTTCTGATGTCTCTCGGAGGATAAACATAATATTGATAAGGACGAAATCTTAAACCGAGCTGATCAAAAAGAAAGTCTTTCCTTTTCGGATTATCTTTCTTTGTGATAATCTCGCTTAACCACACCGCCTGCCATACATGGTATTCAGGACCGTGCTTAACAATATCATCTATTATACTGGCAGAATTTCGCCTGATACCGGATTCCATGTGTAACTTACGCTTGTTCCTGATTCTGTGATTCTTAAAAACACATAAGAGTTGAGAGTAACATAATGTGAAAGAAACTTATTCAACACCATACCAAACAGATTTATCTCACCCTCGCCATTCTCAAATTCTTTTGCATCAACTTCAATATGAAACTCAATTCCTCTTATTAAACTCTGATTCATTACTTTTGTAATGAGTTTCGGTTTGTGAATTTTTTTAATGCTTTCTATTCTTTTCTTATTTGGATGATTGTGAGCCTTAGCCCAATTGTAAAGGTTCAAAATACTCTTAAAAGTATTCGCCTCAGCCAGTGTTGAAAAACTAACAGATAAATGAGCGATCAGTGACCAAAGATAATTTTGCTTTTCAGGGCAATCCAGAATTTCTGTAGGAACGGTAATATTGGATGCTTCAATACCCGGAGGAAAGTCAAGCGGCTCCTTAACTGAACCAACTTCCAGATATGCAGAGGGTAAAAATCCGTTAGATAAAGTTGCCTCCATACTCAAAGTTTCTTTAGGAAACAGTTCCTCCTCCATACTTGGACCGAACAACCGGATAAAAGTCTCGGACATATCGCTTGGGATTGTTCTGCGGAAAACGGAATAAAACCTCTTAAAATTGTATTCAGGATTGCTTGTATCAAGAATATCGTGGGCAGTAATGGGTATATATTTATATTGTTCAACTCTATTCTCACTAATACCGCTCACTTTATCAACCGAATATATTTCCCGGCTTTTTCTCCGGTAAAGGTCCGGAACAATATAGTATTCAGGAAGTCGCTGGTTTACAGGCACTTCTTCAGTTGAACGAGCAAAAAGATTAACAATCGGCGTAGAGTTAAGTAATATATTGTGTTTCTCCGGAATTTTTTCCCGCGGCATCTTTCTGTCAAATTCAAACTTGATTTCAATTACAGAAGACTCTCCTGCTGCACGAAATTTATTCAGTCCTATAACATCTACAAAGAAAAATTTTTCAGGATATGCGAAATATTCCTGTAGCAATCTGAATCCGCTGAATGATTGTTTTGAATAGGGAAGTATTGAATATTCATTGCCGTCATATTTAATATCAGTTGCAAGTTCGGGTACAGCTATTTTAAAATTTTCAATTTTTTTGAAAACAGATTTCTCATTAATAAACTCTCTGATAGAAATTGAAGATAAGTACCTGGTAAGAAACATATGCAGATTATATTTTACCGATGCCGAACCGTGAAGATACATACGGAACGAATCCATCTTTAAACTGTTATAATCTACATTCCTGTCGAGTTGTATTTTTAGTGTGATAGTTGTTTTACCATAAGATGTTTCCTCTGATGTTAAGTCAACAAGCTTAATCGGTCGTACGGCAACATCCTGAGTTGTTCTGAAAATAAATTCTGTTGGTTCCTCTTTTTCGGTAAGTCTGGCACCACTTCCGGAACCGGATTGCACTTTATATTTTACTTTATATCTGCCTGCCTGTGTTTGAATTTCACTTCCTTTTTTGATTAGTACAGGCTCGGTCAGAGCGCCTGATTTAATATTAACCTGAAGAATAGAGCAAGAAGGGAATGACTTAAGTAAATTGGGAAAAAGTATTTCAAGAATACCTCCGGCGATCTCTGGGAATTCATCATCAAGCCGCTCGTGAATTCTTCCGGCAAGGAATGCAAAGCCTTCATACAACCTTTCAACAAAAGGATCTTTACGTTCCCTTTCGGACATATGAAGTCTTGAACCGAGAGTAGGATGTTTTTTACTGAACTCTTCACCGGAAGTCTGAAGAAAGTTATATTCACGTTCAAAGTATTTATCTGTGCTCATTGAGATTCCTTGTCTAACACTACTTTGGTCCAGCCCGTTGTTGAAAACTCTGTTAAAAGAATTTCTGTATTTGGACTATCCTTTACCTTAACAATAATTTTTAATGAAGCTCTTAAAGTCTTCTGATCGAACTCAGATGTTTCCATTATCACTTCACTAATTCTTGGTTCATATTTAAGTATTACCTGTTTTATTTCCTGTTTAAGTGATTCAACAGGGTTATCAGACTTAATATAAATCTGCAGAATATCGGAAATTCCAAAATCCGGCAAATGTAAGATTGATCCTCGTCGGGTTGTAAGAATCATACGCAGGTTTTCAACAATGCTGAGACTTAGCTTCTGGTCTTCCGTCAGCCTGTCAAATTGCTGCGGACCCACTTCGTCCGGGTTGATAACTTCAGATACAAATTGACCAAGAAGAATATTATATAGACTTAAATTTTTCAAACTATTTCCAACATTATTAAAAAAAGAGGGTGGATGATTAATTCAATCTTTCTCAAGTTTGAGTAAAAATGATCCACCCTATTGACAAAGCAAATAACTGAAATAACTATACAACCCTGAATGAGAAGAAACCAGAATCTTCAAACAGAGTACTTGCTTTTACATGCTCCCATTCTGCAGTTTCTGCAACAAGATATATTTTTTCCAGATGGGCTACATTTAACTTGGGATTGTCGTAAGATGGCGGCATGAAGTTTTCAACCGCTACCAGTCGGGCATTGGTCAATGTATATTTAAAGTAGACCGTTTCCTTACCTGTAGCTTCTGCAATTTCGTATAAGGAAATGACTACAGATTTAAATACCTGACCTTGTGCACAATACTGAAACATAAATGGTGTAAGTTTATCTATTTCCTTTAGAACCATAAATGGTTCGTAAGTTCTGCTGCCGGTAACCTGCCCGGTGCTTCTTTCAAATGGTAATTTAATCGATTGACTAAATTCCAGAACAGTGCTGGATCCATTTGGACGTGGACCTTCGAGATCATTTCCCTCAGCATCCTTAAACAATATTTCGCCTTTTACAGCCATTTTTTACCTCCTCGGTAATTTAATTGATAGATTAGTTAGTTGATATAATTATAGAACATTAAGCTTCTTCACCTGAATGGTATGCGGTTAATCTTAGGTTAACATCCATACCGGTAATTGCTACGTGTGGTCTGAATTCGCAACTGATCTGGAAGAATCCGGGTCTTTCTTTTAATTCAGTCACATCAAGCTTGTAAGATCGCAATGGTTTTTCAGCCACAATTTTTTCAGCAGGATTGGGCATATCAACAACAAGAGTATCAAGCCAGCTTGACATATCTTTTTTGATATCGCCTGCTCCAGCGTTTTTGCCGACAAATACTAATTGCCGGTATTTAAGGTAGTGTGCAATTCTTGTAACAAGCATTGTATACTGTAGCCTTGCACCAACTGATGCGTTTGCAGATGCAGCCGGGTCGTTTTTAATTTGAACAGGTCTGTTAGCTGATGGTGTTTCAAAGAAGCAGGCATAATCTGTTCTATCCCAGTGTGCTAATGGAATGAATCCAAGATCACAAAGTTCTGCATCTTTTGCCTGACCAACGGAAGCTTCAACCGGAACTTTTAGTTTCTTCTGTCCATGTTCTTCATAAGTTGGAACAGGAAGATTTTCAACTTTACCACCTGACTCAACACCAACTATTTTAACGCTCCATCCCCACTTCTCAAAACTTTTAACCATATTAGACGCTAATGCGTAAGATGCGTGACACCAAAGACTGTTGTCCTGCCCTGCTCGCATTACATTCTCAGAATAGTTAAAGTTTTTTGTGGGTTCTGATTCTGCATTATAAGGTAACCGTCCAAGAAATCTTGGTAATGCTAAACCAATGTACTTTGAACGATCATCATCACGAAAAGCTCTCCATGATGCATATTGTGCTCCTTCCTTCAATTGTTCAGGAAGAAACCGGTTATTCATTACATCATTCATACTGTTCTCACCAAAGAACTTATGGCTTGCATTTCCGATGAAAGGTATCTGAGCTGATTCTGAAAGCACTGATAAATGCTGAAGTAATGATATGTCTTGTGGTGAATTACTTACAGCAAAGTCTGCAAGAATTGCAGTGTAAGAATGTCCACCAACTTTATCATAAGCACCCCAGTAAATATGATGCCATAATCCTGAATCTTTTTCATATCCTTCACCAAGAGCAGCATCGTTAAGATCATCGTACAATTCTTCTTTAGAAGTATCGAGTAATTCAAACTTAACGGGTTTGCTGAATTCAGTATTTTGTACCAGGAATAAAAGACCTCGCCATGTAGATTCGAGTTCCTGAAAATCCTGGTTATGTAAAATTTCATCCATCTGGGCGCTAAGGACTGTATCCAGATCTGCTATATAAGAATCTACCAGTGCACCGGTAATTTTGAATACTTCTGATTCTTTACCGACCTTGCCAATAAACTCAGCAACAGCTGACTTCTTGGAATCGTCCAGCATGGATATTAGCTTATCAACAGAAGTCTGTTGAGTTTCCTGTCCTTGTTCTGTCGATCCTGATTTTTCTGTAGCCATTTAATTAAACCTCCGTCTAACTATATATTATTATAAAAATTTATTTCGGTTAAAAATTACTTGGTGGAACCAAGTTTGTTCATCAGATCGTCAATACTTGCACCGCCGTCTTTCAAAACTCCTTCGAGAGCTTTTTTAAGATTAGCATCTTTCAGCACCGCAAGTTTTAGTTCCTTAAGTCTTTCTCTTGCCTCAAGTAATTTTTGGAGAGGCTCAACTTTTTTAACTATTTCATCCGGGTGAAAATCTTTGATATCCTGGAAATCAAGATTCACTTCCATTTTTGCTTCAGGATCATCGGAAATTTTGTTAGCGACTGTTAGCTTAAGTTTGGGATTTATATCCTTCAAAACTCTCTTATAGTCACCTTTATTTCCTATTGTCCTTAGCCTCCTGTCTTTAAGCGGAGGCTGACTTCCCGGTTCGCTTTTACTGAAGTTGCCGGGGATCAGCATTCTGTAGTCAAGCTCTACACTTTCCTTTGCATCAGTGCTTGGGAGTATAGCAACCTTGACACGCTGTGCTATGGTGGGTTTCACTGGTTTTGCCATTTTCACTTTCTCCTTTTATGTTTTTGTTGTTCTAAGTTAATTGCTAAAATTCCATTGTACTTTGCTATTTTGTAATAAAGTTCTTCCTGCTGTTTTTCAATTACAGCTTTTGCGTTTTCACCATCTGTAATAAAAAGAAGCTGCACATTTGTTAAATAAAGTGATTGCCACGCTGATACACTTAAAGCAGGTTCCCAATCACCAAGTTTTAGTTCATCTATCACCATACTCAGTTCTTCAAGATATACTTTTGCAACGCTATAATGTTTTGCTTCATAACAGAAATTTGCAAGATTAAGTCTTCTTAAAAATTTACCTTTCGTTCTTTCTTCAGAATTTAATCCCTGACGCATCTTTTCAAAATTTTCCTCAAACTTAGCTGGCAGTTCATTAAGATAAGTCTTATACTCCGATTTAATATCATCATATGATGGATCTACGATGGGAATACTGATGGCCGAACCTGCGCCGCCTGAACCACTTCCTGATGAAACAGATCTGCTAACCTCATCAAGCCATTGTTTTGTTTCTTTCTCGGCAAAAGGAACTTCACCGCCGCTGAAAATCAATTCCGGTAAATCAGGAAGTCGCTTTAATAATCTGACGAGGTGAAACTTTATATCCATCGCCGCCAATCCATAATTACCGCCTTTTGCTTCAAGTGATTGCACAAGATATCGCTGCGCATCAAACCAGTAGCGGAATTCACTATTATCTTTTATGAATTCAAGTTCTATTCTGGGTATAAGAACATCGTATTTATTTTCATTAAACCATTGTGACATTAATCTTCTCACGATATCATTTGGTGGTTCAATATTTGTAACTTTTTCATCGGAAACAGGCACTTGAAGTGTACTCCATTGTAAATGCCTTGCAATACCAAAAGCAAAATACGAATCCGGAACTCTTTCTTTTGATTCACCATCCTGCTTGTATTCATAAAAGTGTATCAGAGTTCTTCTCAATTGGATCACTGCCTCATCTTCTGAAGCTGGTGTAGTTGTCCTTATCGAACTTTGTTCTGCATAATGTGATTCGGAAGCGTCAGCCGTTTTTGGTTGTGGACGCGGCTGGGGAGGAGGAGGTGGTGGTTTTCTTTCCGGTTTGGGAGGAGGATTTAATGCTGTCTTTGCAGATTCTGCATGTGTAACAAATATGTCCTGTAATACCTGAAGCACCGGCATATTATCAGGCATTAGCTTTTCACATTCACTTAATATCTGAGTTAGCAACTCGCCGATCTGAAAAACATCTTCTGCATTTGATTTATTGATATCTTCACGTTCAAGAAGTTTTGTTACTCTTGAAGTATTAAGAAACTGTATTGCCTTGTTCTTGTGTAACGGGTTTAAAGGGAATAAATCATTTCCGAATTTTTTGAGTAACTGATTGACTAAAATCAGTCCATCTTTAAAACCTTTTAAGTTTTCAGCACGGTAAAAAGCGAAACACAACCAGCAAGCAACTTTTAAATCTTTACTTTTTTCTTTAAGTATAATCTCAGACAGTTCAATCCAGTTTTTGTAATCAGGAACAGTTTTGGGAAATTCCATATTAAGCTTGAAAAACTCTTCTTCGCTCGAAGCATCTATTCCCACAGGAGAATTTTCTGAAATTGGGTCCAAATACTCCCGGATGCTTTCAGGAATTTCTATTTCGATAGTTTCGCTCATTGTTTTTTATACTCCGATTAAATTAGCCCGATGTTTTAATTGGAAAAATGAATATTATCTGTAAGCTCCTTTAATGTAATACCGGGATTAACATCATTAAACAAAGGATCAATAATCCAGGCCGATGAGTGACTTCCGGCAATAATTCTTGTAAACTCATTGGCATCCGGTTGATTGAAATAAATATTTATTGTGACTTCATTAGTGTTTGAAAAAGATTTAAAAAAATACGGAACTCCTTTGGATTGGCTGAATAATAAATGTGAGAAGTAAAGAAAAAAGCCCGTATCAAAATTATAATTTTCCTCGTCACTAATAAATTTTACAAGAGCCGAATTAGAATCCGGTATTTCAGAATTACTATTAAAACTTTTTTCGAACTGAATCCTGGCAAGTAAATCAGATATAGTAGTAGTAGATAAATATTCAGAAAAAATATTTTCTGCAGCTGAAGCAGAGTTTAACCTGATCTCAGATTTATTAAATTCATTTACAATATCGTTAATTTCTAATGTTCTGGAAGCCAATGAATACAGCTGTTTTGCTTTATAGAATATACTATTTAAAATCAGTGGCAATGTTCCTGTTTGATCAGGACTGAAAAAACTTTTCGGTAATACTGAAAACACTACAAACGGAAATTGTCTTCCGCTTTTATCAGAAGAAGGATGTAAGGTACCTGTTAATATGAACTCAGAGTTTATTACCGGGAAGAAAAAATCTACATTTTCTGAACTGCTGTATTGATCTTTCCAGCTGCTTCCCAGATTGAGTTTTGCTGATGATATTCCTCCTTGAAGCCAATTATCAAATGTTATGAACTCTTCGCTACTTGATTTGTACCTGATGAAATCAGAAAATTGAGGTAATTTGCCAAAAAAGCAAAATGAATTTGCAGCGGATTCATTATTCAATGTTTAATAAAAATTATTTTATTATTAAGTCTTAATTAATTCTTGTCGGCAAAGAAAATGTTCTGAAAAAATTTGATGAAAACGGATTACGTGTACTTGCGGCATTCAACACATAAGAAACTATCACATCGTATGAACCCTCTTTTTTAAATGACCAGTTAAGCACATACTGAGAAGCTGATTCGCCTCTCGAAATATTAGCATCATTCAGTAACCTGAAAAATGCCCATTCTCCATCAAATGATTTAGTGTCGGAAGTTCCATAATCTCTTATAGAAATGTTCATTCTTACACCGGGAATTCCTCTTCCTCCGGGCCAGGAATAATCTTCCCAGAAAGCCGCACCCATCTTGTACTGGTTATCCTTACCATCAATACTAAGGAATACCTGTTCAATGACAGGCCGTTTACCCTGAACAGGTTTAGATTCCGGAAGTTGCGGTTTTAATCTGAATGAAATACTTAAATCATTTCCTTTGAACAATGTTGAGCTAATATCATCAGCTTTCTTGAGTGCTTGAATCAGGTCATTAGAAACACTTAGCCCTTCATTTTCCCACTGATTAATTCTCCATCTGTCCTTATTAATAAATGCACTTAATTCCTGATCAAAGAAGCTCCACAATATTCCTCCGGGTTTGAAGAAATCCTTAAAATCCTGAATTGGTGCGTCGCTGCCGCCCGCTTTGAAGGGGAACGATGTAGAAAGAGATTGGTTAAAATTATCAACAACTTTTGTCTTCCATTGAGCATTTAGATACTGAGAGGCATCTGAAAGAATGGCACGCCAGGTTAATTTTACAGGTTCTAAGAAGACGTTTTGGAATTCGGGTAAGTTTAACAGTGCACCTCGTATTACCTGCTGAGAAGTAGCTAATTCAACAGCACGTTGATTGATGACATTAACAGCATAATCTTTTGTTAAATCCTGACCGCCTTTTATGTTTTCTAAAACACCACTGATAGATGCGTACTGTACAATCATTGCGTTTAAATCGGCGCCGCCGCCACCCGAAATGAATTTTCTGTACTTTTCAACGTCAGGCAATTTTGCGTTTCCTGCATTAAATTCTTTCAGCACACTTGCTTGTAAAGTATCAGGAGATTGCATATCTGCAATTATCTGCATTTGATCAGAAAATACTTTAAGAAGAAGAATTAATGGAGATCCAACAGGATCACTGAGCATTTTGAGGTTATTAGCTGCTAATGGTACTGACTCAAAACCATAATAACGAATTCCCTGAATCATTTGTAACCATGTGTTACGATAATCGTTCAGATAAAGAAGAAGCAGGTTCTTTTTCATTTCATTACTGTCAAAGTCAGGTGCACCGCTTGCACTTATCCGCGATTTACCAAGAACCCAATCTTCACTTCCTGGATTAATACTTTCATTTATCAGGGTTTCTTTAACATAGTTCATCCATCCATCTGCTGTGAAAATGTATGGAATGCTTTGTTCAGCTCTCATCATTGAAGTGAACCTTCCTCCAATAATTTGTTCAAGCATCATTTGATTTGGGAATTGGTCAATTCCTGCTTGTTTAATCCTTGCGTAGATATTTTCAGCGCTTGGTTTATATTGAAGTCTGTCCCTCACTATACTTGCTAATAGATTATCAACTTTAGCCGGATAAACTTTTTCGTCACTTAATTTTGAAACAAAGAATTTCACATAATTACTGAATAAATTTTTAAGCGAATCTTTTTCGGTATTTGATGCAAGAGCATTGGACTTAATGAACTTATTATTTAACAAATTATTAAATACATTAATAAGGAATTTTTGACCGGAAGTATCCAGTCTCGATCTTTCACTGCCAAGCAATAAATAGGATTTGAGATTGTTATAAATTTCCTCACCCGGATAATCTTTTCCGTTAGCGTAATTATTCAGATGATAAACCAATTCGTTAAAAACATTATTTGTAAAAAAGCTTTCAGTCTTTTTCAAATAAAGTTCATTGAGATGATCAAGCGTTTCTTTACTTCTGTCCATTCCAAAGTTTACTATTGCCTCGTTTGCCTTTCCGTTCTCAATATCCTCAATTAGCGACCTTAATTTGTCTGCTTCCGTAAAATTGTTAAGCAGATCACCGCTCCAGTTAATGTTTTTAAACCTGGTTGCGGTTTCAGATATTTTGTCCAGTGTATCACTGCTTCCACTATAGCCTAAAAAAGTGAGAATCGAAAATAGAACAAGAAGTACTGCTGAGATTGATACTGTAACCAGTTTTAATGTACCTCTTTGTTTAATTGAACCGGTGGTTTGTCCAGCAGTATAATTCTGATCACCAATTACGATATCATTTAAGAAGTCTTTAATAAAATAATGCTTGGTTTCAACAATTTCAGATTCATCTTCCTGGACAGATTGAGGCAGATTAAATTGTTTTGCAATCTCTCTTATAGCTAAATCTAACGGAGCCCCTTCCTGTGTACCACTGGTTAAGTAAAAACCCCTGAAGATCGGATTATCCTGGTAGGGATTGTGCTGGAAAACCTCTCCGATAATGTAAGTCAGTTTTTTTTGCAGCGATTTGAATTGATACGGGAATAAAAATACTTTTCTTCTTTGCTCTCTTTTTAACGGACTGCTTAATCTTATTGTTCTTATGCTATGTATTTTTTCAGCTAACTTTGTGAACTCCGTTTCAAAAACACCCTTCGCATCCATACTCAGAACCTGCTGTGAACTGAATGTAGCTCCCCAAATTTGTGAGCGTTCGATTTCACTAAAGTCTCCAAAGTATTCCACAAATCCCTGAATCAAATCACACTTGGTAAACATAAAGTAAACAGGGAAGTTCACTCCAAGATTTTCTATCAGTTCATCAATTCTTTGACGAATATTTTTTGCGTGGTTATAAAGTTGATCATTTTCAGAATTTATGATTTCATCAATATTTAATGCGATAATAACACCATTAATAGGTTTCTTCTTTCGGTTCTTCCTTAGCGTTTCAAGAAACGAAAGCCACTCTGCGCGGTCTTCACTCTGTGTAATATATCTTCCTGCAGTATCAAGGAAAATTCCTTTTGTTGAAAAGAACCAATCACAGTTGCGTGTACCTCCTACACCTCTGAATCCGTCTCTGCCAAACGGAAATTCCAATCCTGAATTTTGTATTGCAGTTGTTTTACCAGCAGCAGAAGGACCGATTATCATATACCACGGCAGGGCATATAAAGCAGCTTTGCCTGTTTTACCTTTACCAATTTTTGAATTCTTTAATGAAGTGATTGCAGCTTCAAGTTGCTTTTTGAACTGTTCGATTTCAGCTCTTTTTTCCGGACTGACATTAGCAAGTTGTGAATCTGCTGAATCATTTATGGATTGTTCTATTTTAGAAGCTTTCTGTGCGTCTCTCATTTTCTTGAAAAGAAAGAAAATTGCTCCGACAAGAAGGAAGAATACGATTATAACAACTTTAACTACCCAGGATGCTCCAAAGTGCTGTCCAACAAAGATTATCAGCAAAAAAAGTACAATGGCAATTATAATTGAAATAATATTTCTGGGTTTTAAAAATCCTTTAACTGATGGCATTTTTCTGTTGAAAATTAAATTATGAAATAAGACTTTTTAATAGTTCTGTTACATCTGAGGCAGAACCTGATATTGAAGCTGACATAATGAAATATAATATCACGAAAATTATTATTGCTGCAACGGGGAATACCCAAACAGGAATTCCACCCGCTGACGATTGAACCAAGGTATCTTTAGGTTTAGCATTCGGAGAAATTGCATCAATTGCTGAATACATTTCAGGATGAAGTTCGAGATTAAGATCATCGATAACTCTCCTCAAATTTTCGGGAGACTGCAATTGATATTTGCCTTTGAAACCCAGCGCAAGACACAGGTAATAAACTTCAAGTACATCTGCATTTACACTACTTCTTTGTCTGAGTTGATGCAGATTATCAAAAAATTCTTCACCGGCATTAAAAGTGTCGAACAGCTTTATTTGCATTGGTTCAGCAAGCCACTCATCCTTCTGGGTCCAGGTTGAACTGATGATGGTTTCATCCAGAAAAGCAACTAATGCAAACTTAGCAGATCTTACTTTTTCATTATCAATTCCCGCGGATCTTGCATCACGTTCAAACCTCTCGAATAATTCACTTACTCGCGTTTTTAATGTATTCGCATCACCATAGTTGTTCGTGGATCTTAGCTGAAGTATCAGCATAAGAGTTTCTGATGAAAGATCTGCAATGTTTTTTCTTTTTTCTTTTTGTTGATTACTCATTAGTAAAACAATTTTTATTGGTTAATGTATAATTTCCAATTTTAATCGGACTGAATTAAAAGTTGAGCACTTCGTTAATTTAATTGTATTAACAAATTTTGAAACCTGAATATTCCGGTTCTTTATAACTTAATTCTTAAAAATTTAAGTAAGAATAATTAATTCTATTTGCAGCGACTTAAACTCGGCAGCAATAAAGAACGCAATATTATTCTTAGCTGTGATTTTCTCCCAGAATCTTCCTTCTTTATTTATTTTGAAGTAATGTGCTTTTTCGTTTATCGAAATTCCGGACGGAGGGCGTGCAACGTATTCAATGGTAACACCTTGAATACCAGCCTGGTGAACCGCGAATATTTCTTCGTATGCGGAAATCTTAATATTCTTAGGTAGTTCTGTAATTACTTTCTTTTCTGGTATATCACCTGTTACTGCAATGAAAAACTGACCAGCAAGGTGGTTTGGTGATAATTGACCAATATGAAGCGTATCGGCTTGTTTCCTTAACGGGATTGAAACATCTCTTCGCTCTAATGTTTTCTGAACGTTTAGCATGTTATTGATTTCTGTAACCAATTGATCAAATATCTCTGTAAGATGTTTCTGATCATAATTCGGAAACTCTCCGGTTCGCACTCCCAGGTTTGAATAGGTGGAGAGTTGTCCGGCAATGTTAAGGAGTAGCACGTATAAATTTTCCGGGTGGATGTGTTTGGAGCTGTAGAAATAGTTCAGGAGAGGAATAATTGAATTCACAGACTGAAGCATTAATAAGATTTCAACCTGTGTTAGGGAAAGCTCGGGTTTCTGAATACTTGCCTGACTTCTAAGCTCTTTACTTTTTGAAACCAGGGAACTCAGAATTTCGCGTATGTGATTTAATAAAACTTCTGAAGCTGATATTGAGATACAAGGAAGAATAAAATTTTTATCAAGCGTGTATTTCCCATCAGAACTTCTGATTATTTCACCAATTTTTATTGTACTAAAATCATCTAATGATTCATCGCCAAATTTAAATTGAAAATTAGGTTTACCGATGCCGATCGTGCGAAGATTAATTCCGGTGTTATAGTCAAGCATATCAACGTTGTGCATTGAAAAACGTGTGTTGTTATTTCCGGATTCTTCAATCTGGCAGTTATTTCCTGCCTGGCTCTCAATCGGAAGTGTAAGAAAAACATCCAGTCTTTCAGATGTTGCAGAAAAAAGTTCTTCGAATGATCTGCTTTTAGGAAGGGGGTCGTTATTCGGCATATCAAATGACAATCCGTCGGGCATTATTCCCGAACAAGCAACCAGACTGAAATTGCCTCCTGATAGTGCGGCAAAATCAACATTCAGCTCTTTAAGTCCCCAATAATTAGGATTAACTGCATTGAATTTGGAATTGATTAAAAACTGATTGTACTTGTCCGCCTGTTGAAAATGGTGCGGGTCAAGTTTCATACCTTCGAACCAGATAACTTTCTGCATTTTCATTATGTTACCGTATTCCCTGATTTGTTGAACAGCTGTTTAAACTATAACTATTGAATATGATCAGTCTTCTGTCAGAACAGACAATGAATTTTCTAAAACTGTAACTTTTATTTTTCCTAAATCTGAATCAACAGAAACAATTTGCTTCCAGCCATCGGTTGCAGGTGAGTGAAAGTCTCCTAAAATTCCTATAAAGGAGGCATCACTTTTTAATTCCAATTCTTTGATATCGTGAGTTTCGCCAGGTACAAGTAATTTTTCAATTTTTGAATTAGGAATAATATCATCGCCAAGTAATTCTTCAGGATTTCTTACAAGTGATTCAAAACTAGCGTGTCGAAATTTTTCAGCATTTTTCAGCTGATAAATTTTTATTACAACTGCATTATCATTGTTGCAATTATCATTGCAATGCAGATTTACATTGATGATCTGAGGACCACCTCCGCAACCGGTTAAAATTAAGCTAAAAAACAAAACAATAAATAAGAGTGCGTTTTTCATGGTTTCTCCGGTTTAGAATTTTAATATTCGTTATGCTGTTGTGAAGCTGAAATTCTTTTTTGATAGCCTTTCATGAAAGCTGGTCTGAAGTACTTTTTTTCAATATGATATAAGTCAGCCATGTATTTCGAATAATTCTCCTTAATAACGTCCAGCACTTTTGCTTTTTGTGAGAAGGGAAGAACTTTACCAAGATTAATTCCGCCAGCCTGCTGACTTTTGGCCTGCATTTCTTTTTCAATCGTTACCGGATCAAGACTGTGAAGCAGCCCTTTACTTCCTTCAGTTATAGAAGTTCTGTAACCCTCTAATAAACCAATTTGATGAGTAAGTAGTTTTTGAGCTTCATCCTTGAGGAGACTAACTCTTTTCTTCTCGTCTTCCGGCGAAATATCAGGTGTAAATAAGTATTCTTTTAATTCTTTGAGTGAACCCACTGGCATCGTGTGATAAATTGTAACACCGAAAAATTCCTGTCTGAATTGCAGAAATCCCTGGATTAGTGTTGCAAAAGTCTCTAGAAGTATATCCGATACATTTGAAAAATGTGATGAGAAAAAGAAATCGGGAGATGCAATTCCCGATTCACTTTGTTTGACTTGTTTGACAAAAGACTGTTGTTCGCGCCTGGGGGGTTCTTGAATACTGATATCACTCTTAACTTCAGATTCCTTCGATACAGATCTTTGGATTTTATCCAGATAGTGCTCATTAAAATATTCTGCAAGCATTTTACTCACATCATTTTTTTCAAAAGCGCTGAAAGTCTGAAGAATGGAGAATCTAAGCATATCAGATTTACCCGGTGTATCATCAAAGGCATACTTAACAGAAAGGTTCTGAATGCTTTCCAGTATTGAAGCAACATCGCCGGCGAACGGGCTTGAAAAAACCATTGTTTTCTGATCATCATCAAAAACCGGTTCCTTTTCCAAAATAAGTTCTGCTTGAAGCTGATATTCACCTATTTTTATGATATCCCCGGACTTCAATGCATTTTCTTCGTTCGGTATTATTCTCTCTCCATGTAAGAACGTAAAATTAGCTGATTCAAGATCCACAATTTGAAGTATACCTTCGGTATTCACTATTTTGGCATGTTTTCGTGATACTACTTTAAATGGATCCGGAAGGATTACTTCGTTATTTTCTTCCCTGCCTATAAAAACAGGAAATCTTTTAAAACTTAATTTTTCAGAGAATGATGGATCGGATTGTTTTGTGATTGTTAATTCAAGTGTCATGAGAAATAGACCGGGATGTTGGAAAAATAGATAATTTATTCAGGTTGGATATAGCTTCGCCAGGTGATTCACATATTGACGAAGTGTATAAGAATTTCTGATTCATAATACTGGATAATTCTTATATCAAAATTCTAAAACAATTTTTCGCAGCAGAGAGGAATTGAATACTCTGCTCACTTACAAATACCTACTTATATTATATTGAACTTCCTCTATAGCAAGTTTAAAAAAGTCCTAATAATATTCCAATAGTTGCGAATAACTTTTATTTACTAACATTCCGGAACTTTTTAACACTCGCTGATTGAATAAAATTGCCAGACGATACAATTGCCAATTATGAAATCAAATTATGTATAAAATTAATCTCAGTCCTAAAGTAACCTGAAAACATAAATAGTAATGAATAATCATGACTATACAATTCAAATTGAATTCTTGAATGATTAAATTATAAGTGTAAATTTTCTAATATAGAAGGTCGTAGAAATAGCTTAGCTAAATTTTAGTAGTTTTTTAACATATCTTTTTACAATGAAATTATTCAACCACGAAAAACCAACAGAACAGTCTGAGGAAAAACTAACTGCAAGTCAATATGAAAATATTATCGGGGAGCGAAAACAGGAACTTGCCTCACTAAAAAAAATTTTAAGTGGAATGCGTTCAGAAGTTGCTTCATTAATGAAAGATATAAAATCAAATTCTGAGGAGTTAAATAATTTAAAAACAAAAAAAGCACAAGTTGAAAACGAGATATTGGTACTCAATAATAATTATGCTGAGTTAAAGCGAAGTTTCAGTGAAAAACAAGATACCATTTTATTGTTGGATACCACTATTGCAGAGATCAGGAAAGAGATTGAAGAAGCTTCAGCAAATACTTTAAATCCCGATTCACTTAAGGAAGATTATATAGAATTAGTAAAGCAGGTAGAAGACGAAAAATTAAAACTATTCAACTTAAAATCTGAAAGAAAACTATTGCTAAAGGATACTGCAAGTAAAGAATATTTTAAACCATTCGTAAAGGAAAAATTATCTAAGCCGCGGAAATGTTCTGCAAAAACTGCCTCCGGAAAAAAGTGTAAAAAATATGCTGTACCCGGCGAAGAGTTCTGTACTTTGCATCTCAAATAAAAAAGTCTCTGAGAAAGATCAGAGACATGTAAAAGGAGCGGAGAGGGCGAGATTCGAACTCGCGGTAGAGTTTAACCCCTACGACGGTTTAGCAAACCGTTGGTTTCAGCCACTCACCCACCTCTCCGGATTTATTGTTGCTAAAAAATTAACGGACAAATATAATTCTTAGGTTATCTAAATCAAAGATTAAATGAACAATCGATATGACAGTCGAAAATTTCTTCCTGCTTCCGGTAAAATGGATTTGACTCTTGATAAATGATTTCTGTATTCTTTGTTTAATATATTATCAGCGCTCAATGCAATTGAGTGAATTAAATCTCCGGTCTGAAAATTATATTGATAGTAATTATTAATTATTAAGTATCCTGAAGTTGGTTCTTCAAATTGATCTACTTTATCCTGACCGCCCGCCCATTCGGTTCTAAACCCAACTACTAAATTGCTTGTATTAAACCTTAGTTCAACATTTCCTTTTATCGGCGGAATTTGGGGTAATGATGATCCTGACTTAAAAACCCCTCTTGTGTAACTGAAAGAATTAGAAAAAGTAAAGTACCTACATATTTTCCAATCTATCTGATTCTCGATTCCGTATAGCTCTGCAGCTGTGCCGGTTGTCGCGTAAATTGGCAGGAAAGTAGCAAAGTTTATTTCTCCCGTATTTCTTGGAATTATATAGTTATCCAGATTGTTATAAAAAATGTTTATGTTAAAAAAAAGTGTTTCAAACTTATGGTAAATGAAAATCTCACTGCCAAATCCTGTTTCTGCTTGTAAATTAGGATTTCCTACTTCATACGAATACGCCGCCAGGTGGGGTCCCTCTGAAAACAATTCTTCAATAGTAGGAACACGGGATGATTTGCTCAGGTTTATTCCGGTAAATACTATATTAGACAACTCAAATAAAGATGAAAACGAAATGGAATAGGTATTGAAATATCTTCTTCTTATATGACCAATTTTGGCTTCGGGTTTTTCTGTTAGCGGTTTAACTTCATCAAAATTATATCTTGCGCCAAACTCAAAATGGAATCTGTTCATATGAAATGTTTCAAATAAATAAGCTGAAACATTAATCGAGTTGGAGGGAGGGTTAAAAACAAAACCACCGACTTCATATTTTCTGAGCTCATACGATATTCCGAAAGTGCCATTGTCTAAAAAACCTATTCCATTATGATTAACATTTATATTTGCCAGATGAGTCTGAATTTTGAATTCTGCTCCGATTCTTCCACTGTTTTCAAATTCTTTATGACGGTATAAAACATAACTATAGTTTGATTCAAGACCTTTTATTAAATCGCTGTCAAACTCTATGTTAGATTTAAGATTGAACTGTTTTCTGTAAAGTTGAATATCTACACCACCAGGATGAGCACCAATAAATCCACCCGGTACTCCGTATTCGAGTTCAAAATTTCTGAATGATGCACCAATGAAACCCCAATTTTTTATAAAGCTTGAACCAACGCTGTAATTTAAATTTTCCGAATATGAGTTATTTAATTTACCAACCGGTGTGATAAGATCAGAAGTCTGTCTTCGGCTTAATTCTATCTTGAATGATAATGGTTCGAGAGGTATTTCGGTCATAACTGATCCTAAATATCCTTTGTTAGCAGACTCACCGTATCCGCCTATACTGGCGTGAATCTGATTGTGAATCTCAACGGGAATTTCTTTTCTTACAACATTTACAACTCCTCCAATTGTAGCAGGTGTTTTCAGCAGAATTTTTGGACCCCTAATAACTTCAATTCTTTCTACTGTAAAAGGTTCAAGAGATACAGCATGATCCGGTGAAGTTGCTGAAAGATCAGAAGAAGTTATCCCATCTTCACTTATCAATACGCGGTTTTGTCCCAAGCCTCGTATTACAGGTCGCGCTGGTGCCGGTCCCATCGAACGGATTGCTAAACCTGTTTCATTTCTTAAAGTTGAAGCAAGAGTTAAACTCAAATCTCTCTGCAACTCCTTACCCTTTAAAACATTTGATAACTCGTTCATTTCATCAAATAATGTCGGTTTAGATTCACTGGTTATAATAACAGGCGATAGGTTTATGGCTCGTGGAAGTAAATAAATTAAAAGATTCTGAGTTCTATGCTGAGCAAGTTCAACCTGAATTAATTTTTCCTGATACGAAATGTGTGTTACTTTAATTTGATATAGTTTTTCATCTAATGAAACAAATCGAAATGAACCATCCTCTCTTGAAGTTGCATAAAAGTCTGAACCTAAAATTTGTATCACAGCATTTGCAACTGGTTTGGAAGTTTCTATGTCAAGTACAAAACCCGTAAGATCACTTTTCATTCCGGAAGAAAACAATGAAGCTGAATACATTAATGAAAATAAAAAGATCAATCTCCAAAACGGAGATTGACTTTTTTTTGATGAGATTCTTTTCACTCTTATTGCCTATTGAACAATTACAGGAATATTAGAAAATGTTTCTTCAATCATAGAGCTATGTAAAAGCTCGATAGTCAATGATGTGCTGCCGGCAGCTACACCTTCTACTTTGAATGCATAAGGTTCAGCGGGATCCATGCCAGTTATTAAAGCAATCACTGTATTAGCTGAAATAACATTTATCGAGTGATCCGTTGCATCCGGCTGAAATTCTCTATTGTTTGCGTCGAAAAACTTAACTTCAATATGATCGGTTGTCTGACCGGCAGTAACAATTAAAGCACCTACTACCGCTCCATCTTCTTTAACAGTGACGAGCAGAGTGCCGGTATCTTCATCATATAGTTTTAATCCTACTGGTTCACCGTGTGCTGTAGTATCGTGTTCAACGGCGACTGTAATTTTCCCTGAACGGAAATCAGTATGGCCTTCATGAATGATAAAAAATTCAATTTGTGTAATACCTTCACCCAATCCGCGAAGATGAAACTCATAGCCACCTTCTTCCCCGGGATGTTGCCAAACTTCCACCAAAGCCGGATTATCAATTTGCCATCCAAAGCTTTGTTCAGCAGGATCCGGCGGGTTGATCAATTCTTTATTGGAGTTATAAAATTTTACATCAATCCCTGCTGATAGTGATCCCTCAGGGGCAAATAATGTATCAGTGGTTACTCCTCTGAATATTTCGGCTATCTTAATGCCTGATTGAAGAAATACAATACCCTCAGCTTCAAAATGATCTTCCTGAGGTGTTACGGGGTCATCTGAACAACTAACTAAAAGAAATAACAGTAAAAAGATACCAGATAGTGGTGATATAATATTACGCATGGCTCTATCCTCCTGAATAAAGTTTTTAAAATAAATTTTTAATTAAACTGAATATCAAGAAAACAGAGAAGGGGGTGCTCTTAGTGCGTTTGAAAGGGATAATTCTTTTTGAAAATTAAAATGTTGAGATTTTAGGTTAAAGAAATCAATAATGTGCAGTGAAATCGATTCAGCGACGGAACTATATAGCAAAACATTATGTAAAGATGTATAAACATTATGAACAGGACATTGAAAATCAATATTTACCAAATGACCGGTACCAGTATTCTGTTCATTTGATTTAACAATACTTTTTGAATAATCCAGTAAAACATTATACTCGTGATAATGAAGGATATTGAATCCGAATAAGAAAAAATATCCTGCAAGAATAACAAGAGCAGTCGGATTTTTATATTTTTTGTTAAAACGATACATAATTTGGCTGCAAAGATGTTGCTTTCTGAGCTCTAATGCAAGGCGAAACAGATTTCTTAGTGATT
>CAZXCP010000013.1:0-50078 GCA_964639355.1 uncultured Ignavibacteriaceae bacterium | reverse complement strand
CACGGTTGCGAGTCGATCAGTTAATGGCGGTTAGCTGGAAATATCTTATTCCAATTTCTTTTATTAATCTTATAATTATTGGACTAATAACAGTTTTATAAATGAAGGAATATTTTTCAAATATTTTTGCTGCATTCAGCACTGTGTTCATAGGAATGAAAGTGACATTTAAACATTTATTTGTGCCTGCAGTAACTATTCAATATCCTGACGTGAGGGTTCAGCTCCCGGAGAGAGAACGCAACCGGTTATATGTCAATATGGATGATTGTATCGGATGTGATCAATGCGCACGTGCTTGTCCTGTTAATTGCATTCACATCGAAACGGTGAAATCTATACCCGGTGAAGATCTTGGTAAAACTTCAAACGGTAAAAAGAAAGCTTTGTGGGTTACAACATTCGAAATCGATTTTGCAAAATGCTGTTATTGCCAGTTATGTGTATTCCCCTGCCCTACCGAGTGTATTTATATGACGGATGTTTATGAATTCTCAGAGTTTGAAAGAGATAAATTGATTTATGATTTCGTGACACTGACTCCTGAGGAAAGAAGAGAAAAACGCCAAAATCTGGATAAGCATTACCATGAGAGAGAGACAAAACAATTAGGAAGACTTTAAAGGTTTTAAAACAGTTAATTAAAATTATATAGCTCAATTGAACATATACGATATCATATTTTACCTGTTCGCGGCTCTGACTTTATTGTCGGCATTTTTTGTTGTTACAAACAAAAATATAGTACACTCAGCCTTTTTTCTTTTATTTACATTCTTTGGTGTTGCCGGTATTTATGTGCTGCTGGGTGCAGATTTTGTAGCTATAGTTCAGCTTATTGTTTATGTAGGCGGAATTTTAATTCTATTGCTTTTCGGTGTTATGCTTACAAATAAAATTACGAATGTTGAAATTAAATCCGGTACAACTAACACTTTCGGAGCTGTAATTGGTATAGGTTTATTTACAGGAGCTCTTCTTGCAGCGATGATCAACTCAAACTGGAAAAACATTGATTCAGAATTTCCATTACAGACAACAGGTAACCTGGGCCATTTATTAATTAATGAGTATGTACTGATTTTTGAACTGCTCGGAATAATATTACTGGTTGCACTCATTGGTGCTGCATCCATTGCGAGAAGGTGAAAAGATGGAAGTCGGTTTAAATCATTTTCTTGTAGTAAGCTCTTTACTTTTTTCCATGGGAATATATGCTGTGGTCACAAGAAAAAACGCTGTAATGGTTTTAATGGGAATCGAACTTATACTAAACTCAGCGAATATAAACTTTATTGCTTTTTCGAGATTTGGTAATTTCGGATTTGAAGGTCAACTTATTGCTTTATTTGTAATTGTCCTTGCAGCTGCTGAAGCGGCAATCGCCCTTGCTATTGTACTGAATATTTACAAAAACCTGGCTACTGTTAATGTAGATGAGGCAAACAGGTTAAGAGATTAAAATCATGAATGAAACTATTTTAATAAATATTGCTGTTATTATTCTCTTCCTTCCCCTGCTTGGATTTGCAGTAACTCTATTGCTCGGTAAAAAATTAAAATCAGCTTTTATTTTTGAAAACCTTATTATAACTGTATCATTTATAGCGTCGGTATATCTTCTTTTTAACAAACTAACAATCTATCCTGAAAATACAATTGTAGGAGAATTTGAATGGATAGGACTGGGCGAGGTTCCATTCTTTGGTGAAATCTCAATCAAATTAGGATTTCTTATCGACAACATAACAGCTATTATGTTGTTCACAGTAGCTTTAATCAGTATGCTGGTTCACTACTTCTCAATTGCATATATGAAAGGTGATGAAAGGTATAACAGATACTTTGCATATCTTGGTATTTTCACTTTCTCTATGTACGGCATAGTTCTTACTCATAATATTCTGATGATGTATATTTTCTGGGAACTTGTAGGTCTCTCATCCTATCTGCTTATTGGGTTCTGGTTTGAAAAAAAATCAGCTTCCGATGCAGCTAAGAAGGCTTTTATTGTAAACCGTGTCGGGGATCTTGGAATGTTTGCAGGAATATTGATTCTGTTTTTTACTTACAATACTTTTTCATTCAGTGAAATTTTTAATCAGATGTCTGCGGGAGTGCTTCCTTTCAATTCTGAATTATGGTTAACAGTTACCGGAATTCTTTTATTTGGTGGAGCTATCGGAAAATCTGCTCAATTTCCGCTTCACGTTTGGCTTCCTGACGCCATGGAAGGTCCAACTCCGGTCAGTGCCTTGATCCATGCGGCTACAATGGTTGCTGCCGGCGTTTATCTTGTCATTAGAATTTTCGGTCTTCTAACTTCGGATGCAATGCTGTTTATTGCTATAATAGGCATGTTGTCTGCATTTATTCCTGCAACAATAGCGTTAACCCAGAACGATATTAAAAAAGTACTGGCATATTCCACTGTATCACAATTAGGATATATGATCATGGCGCTTGGTGTTGGCGCTTATAAATTTGCATTCTTCCATCTAATAACGCATGCATTCTTTAAGGCATGTCTGTTTCTGGGATCAGGCTCAGTAATACATGCAATGCACCATGAACAAGACATTAATAATATGGGGGGGTTGAGAAAGAAACTCCCGCTAACCTATGCAACATTTTTAATATCTGCGTTGGCAATCTCCGGCATACCTTTAACATCGGGCTTTTTAAGTAAAGATGGTATACTCGCAAGTTCTGTTGCATTTGCATCTTTAACAGGACATTGGTTGTTCCCGGCAGTCGGATTTTTAGTTGCTTTGTTAACTGCCTTTTATATGTTCAGGTTAATTATCCTGACATTTCATGGTCAGCCAAAAAATCTGCAAAAGTTTGAACATGCACATGAATCCCCTTTTGTAATGGTTATGCCATTGATTGTATTAGCCGGCTTATCGTTTTTTATATGGTACACTCCTAATCCAATCAATGCAGATTCAGGCTGGATGATTTCAAAGTGGATTGAAAATCCTCAACTACATACACCGGAGATAAGCAGATTCGATTTTATGAACAAAGAAACGAATTTTGCAGAATCCATCAATCCGCATATTGGTATGTATTCACAATCCTATACAGATGCTATGCATTCAGCGCATTATCCGGCAATGTTGTTATCACTGCTTGTTGCCGGAATCGGAATTCTCCTTGCTTTCTATGTATATCAGTGGCAAAAAATAAAAGCAGATAGTATAGCAGTGAAATTCAAAAACCTATATACGTTTTCTTATAACAAATGGTACTTCGATGAACTTTATGATTCGACTTTTATTGCCATTACAATCGGGATAAGTAAACTATCAGCCTGGTTTGACCGCAGAATTATTGACGGAATTGTTGACGGCTCTGCATATATCACAAAGCATTTTGCTTATTTCGCTGGAACATTCGATAGGGTTGTAGTTGATGGTCTCGTAAATCTAACAGCATATATCAGCGGTTTTATAGGATTACTGTTCAGAAGACTTCAGACGGGTAAAGTTCAGACCTATATAGTTTTTGTAGTTTTTTCAATTGTGATTTTACTTTTAGTATTTAAGAATTTTTAGGTAAATAAATGGAAAACTTTCCAATACTGTCTTTAATAACTTTCCTTCCGATTCTCGGAATGATTATAGTTTTATTCCTGCCAAAAAATCAACCTGTTATTATAAGAAGTTTAACTCTTCTGATAACCGGTATTCAGGTAATCTTGTCGGCTGTATTGCTGATGAATTATAACTATAGCCTTGGAGGAATAAATGATCCGGCATCATTTCAGTTCATTGAAAAATTCAGATGGATTGAAATCGAAGGATTATCCTGGATAGGAACAATTAAAATTGACTATTTTCTAGCGGTCGATGGTTTGAGCACTCCAATGGTGCTTTTAACTGCACTAGTTACTTTTATTGCAACACTTTCATCCTGGAATATTGATAAATCCGTTAAAGGTTACTTTGCAATGTTCCTGCTTCTTGATACAGGTATGATGGGTGTTTTTGTAGCACTCGATTTCTTTTTATTCTATGTTTTCTGGGAAGTAATGCTGCTTCCTATGTACTTCCTTATTGGTATCTGGGGAGGACCGAGGAGAGAATATGCAGCGATAAAATTTTTCATTTATACCTTGCTTGGATCGATATTTATACTTCTTGTAATGATAGGTCTTTATTTCAGTTCTATGGAAACTCTGGCAGACGGTACAAAAGTATTTACTTTTAATATGCTCGAGTTGATGAATTCATCGAATTATACGGAGACAGGAATTCTATCACCGCTTAACCCTAATAATCTCAGGTATATTGCTTACGTAGCATTATTCGTTGGATTTGCAATCAAGATACCTATGTTCCCGTTTCACACGTGGCTGCCAGATGCACACGTTGAGGCTCCAACAGCAATAAGCGTTATTCTTGCCGGTGTATTATTAAAAATGGGTACATACGGAATTCTTAGAATTTCTTATCCCGTATTTCCTGATGTAACAGTTGGACTGCATTGGTGGATAGCATTATTCGGAATGATAAATATTATCTATGGGGCATTCTGCGCAATGGCTCAAAAGGATTTTAAAAGATTGATTGCATACTCATCCGTTTCACATATGGGTTTTGTGATGCTTGGAATGGCTTCCCTGAATCATCTTGGAATTTCCGGTGCGATACTCCAAATGTTCAATCACGGTACTATAACTGCTATGCTCTTCTTAATTGTTGGTGTTATTTATGATCGTGCACACATTCGTGACCTTGATGCATTCGGAGGATTAGGCAAACAAATGCCTGTTTACACCGGATTCGTAACTGTTGCTTTTTTTGCAGCTATCGGCTTACCCGGGTTAAGCGGATTTATTTCAGAAGCATTTGTATTTCTCGGTGCTTTTGGTAAAGACTCCATACGAATAATTGCTGTTGTTTCAACTCTGGGAATCCTGTTAGGTGCAGGATATATGCTCTGGACTCTGCAGAGGGTGTTTCTCGGTCAGCTTAATGATAAGTGGAGTTCCTTAATAGATTTGAATAGAAGAGAATATTTGATGCTTATTCCTTTAACAGTTATAATTATTTTCCTCGGTGTTTATCCCACACCTATGCTGGATATTATGAACTCATCTGTGAAAGCTATGGTTGAGTTTATCTCCGAGGCTCAAAGATATTATAGTTCAATTGGTTATTAATTACATTTTCGGAAATAAAAATTGTTACCATTAGATTTTTCTGAATCATTAAAGCTTATCAAACCGGAAATTGCGATTTCTGCAACACTGGTAGCTATTGTCCTGGTTGATCTGATTTTTAAAGACAGAAAATCCTTCCTTCCGATAATCAGCCTGGCAGGATTATTTGTTTCCGGCTACTTTGCGGTTGAACAACTTACATTGAATGCATTTGCCTTTGGACAGGCTAAAACTGATGCCTTGATAGTGATTGATCCTTTTTCAGCTTTCTTTAAATTAATATTTATTATAACAACGGCACTTATCGTTCTATTCTCATTATCCTCAAATGAAATAAAAACATTAAAGAACAGGCATGGAGAATATTATACATTAATTTTCGGTATGCTGCTAGGTATGTCGTTTCTCAGTTCCGCCTCCGATCTGATCATGATATATATTTCAATCGAATTGCTATCACTTTCCTCCTATGTTCTTGCAGGATTTGTGAAAGACTCAATCCGGAACAGTGAAGCTTCGTTAAAGTATGTTATTTATGGAAGTGTATCATCAGGAATAATGCTCTTCGGTATTTCCATAGTATACGGACTTACAGGAAGTACAAATCTTTTTGAAATTAATTCGATTTTAAGGAGCATAAGCGTTATAGATATTACCTTTGTTCTGTCTATGATTATGATCGTGGCTGGTTTTGGCTTTAAAATTTCCATTGTTCCCTTCCACTTTTGGACTCCGGATGTTTACGAAGGTGCCCCTATTACAATCACAGCATATCTTTCGGTTGCAAGCAAGGCGGCAGGATTTGCTGTTCTGATCCGATTCATAATTAATACATTTTTCGTATCAACTTCAGGAGATGGAAGCTGGAATTTAATCTCTCTTATCGATTGGCAGAGTTTACTTGTGGTTCTTTCTATTATTACAATGACGCTTGGAAATTTTGCAGCTTTGTGGCAGGATAATCTGAAACGAATGCTTGCTTATTCCAGTATCGCACATGCGGGTTATATTTTGCTCGGTATCGCCGTACTTTCAGATCAGGGATTGATTGCTGTACTTATTTACTTTGCTATTTATCTTTTTATGAACCTTGGAGCATTCTATGTTGTAATGCTTATTGCAAATAATTTAGATTCTGAAAATATAGATGATTATAAAGGACTTGGCAGTTCTATTCCTTTGTTAGGTGTATCTCTTGCGATATTTTTGGTATCATTAACTGGATTACCACCAACCGCCGGATTTATTGCCAAACTTTATCTTTTTATTGCACTGCTTGATGCAAACATGATAACTGTTGCATTTATCGCACTACTAAATACAGTAGTTTCTTTATATTACTACGTCAGGGTGTTAAAGAATTTATATCTGGTTAAAACTGATAAAATCAATCCCGTCATTAAAATATCAGGACTGCAAATAATTGTTTTAATGGTTCTTATCCTGCCAACCTTGATTTTTGGCGTTTATTTTTCTCCACTGGTTAATTTAGCCAAAGAATCCATTCAGATTCTTGGACTTTAACCTATTCACAATTTGAAATTATAGTTTTATTTTCTTAAGTTAATCCCGACAATTTTAGTCGTATATGTTTAAATTATCAAAAAAAGCTGAATATGCTCTCATGGCAGCCAGATATATGGCAATAAACAATAATGGTCAATGTGCTACTGCCAAAGAAATATCTGAGAGTTATAATATACCATACGAATTGGTTGCCAAGATTTTACAGAGGATGGCAAAAGTGGAACTAGTAAAATCGTTTCAAGGCTCAAAAGGCGGTTATACCTTGAATAAAGATCCGGAAGAAATATCGCTTATTGAACTAATATCCAGTGTGGATTCTGAATATAAAATTACACCCTGCTTTAAGGATAACAGCACTGAAGAGGATTGTGCTCATTTGAACTGCTGTAAGATTAGAGACCCGTTAGGTTTGGTTCAGCAAAAAATAGATAAAGTGTTTTATGAAACAAAGTTAGCTCATATTTTATAAACCTGATTATTGATTAAAATTTAGTACTATTAAAGGATAAAATGAACAATTCAAATAATATTCTGGTACAGGAAAAAAATCAAATACTGAATTTTCTTAGAACCCGATTTCCGATTTTTCATAATTCTAATTTCTTTTTCCGTGATCTGCAATATGGTATAAGAAGTTACTTCGAGAAAAAGGGAATTAATATCAGTTATCCTCAGGCAGAAAAACATGCGTTAGAGTTTGCAGATATTCTTGAGAAAGAAAATATTTTTATAAAAATAAACAGTCAAAGCTGGAAAGTGAACTTTCCGGAATTCGCTACTGTTCAACCTGGTGATCCATTTCAATTTTAATTAAAAAGGATGAAACGATGAACGATTTACAGATTCAATCAGATGTTAAAATAACTGTCAAAGCTTCCAAAGAAATAAAACGCATAATGGAAGAGAATAAAATCCCTTCCGAGTTTGGATTAAGAGTTGGTGTAAAAGGCGGTGGCTGTTCAGGCTTAACATATACGCTTGGCTTTGATGGTGAAACAAAAGACGGCGACACTGTCATCGAGGATGACGGTGTTAAGCTTTTTGTTGATGGTAAAAGTCTATTTTACCTCACAGGAACAGAGCTGGATTTTTCTGATGGCTTGAATGGTAAAGGATTTGTGTTCAATAATCCTAATGCCACAAAAACTTGTGGCTGCGGTGAATCTTTTGGCGTTTAATTTAATCTTAAAGGATGTCTATGCAGAGAAGAAAATTTTTAATGGCACTCGGAGCAATTCCTGTTGTATCAGCTTTTGGTCCGATGCAAAATACTTTAGAAACTATTTCAAAACAAAATACCAGGAGGCTTGATAAAGCTATGGCAAATTTCGAACTACCCAAATTACCTTATGAGTATGATGCACTTGAACCTTACATCGACAAGATGACAATGGAAATACATCATACAAAACATCATAATGCTTACGTTACAAATCTTAATAAAGCTGTCGAGGGAACGGATATGGCTGGCAAATCTCTCGAAGAACTGATGGCGAACATTTCCAAATATCCTATGGCAGTTAGAAATAACGGCGGCGGACACTGGAATCATTCTATGTTCTGGACTATCATGAAAAAAGGCGGCGGTGGTGAACCAACCGGAGCATTAGCAGAAGCAATCAAATCAACATTCGGTTCATTTGCTGACTTCAAAACACAGTTTAACAACGCCGGAGCAACCAGATTCGGTTCCGGATGGGCCTGGCTTGTTGTTTCAAATGGAAAGCTGGTCGTTTCCTCAACTCCAAATCAGGATAATCCTTTGATGGATATAGCTGAAGTTAAGGGTACACCAATACTTGGATTAGATGTATGGGAACATGCATATTATCTCAAATATCAGAACAGAAGACCTGAGTATATGGATAACTGGTGGAATGTTATTAATTGGGATAAAGTATCTGAACTTTTTGCTAACGCTAAATAGTAAAAGCAAATTCTTATTAAAGAACAAGGATTAACGATTGAAGGTTTTGGATTTGAATTCTGAAATCAACAATCGTTAATCCCTAATCTGAGATAGAAAAAATGAATCAAAAGATCCCGCTCTTTCCACTCCAGTTAGTAGTTTTTCCAAACTCAAAGTATCCCTTGCATATTTTTGAAGATAGATACAGAAAGCTATTGAAGCGATGCCTTGATGAAGGAAGCGGTTTTATAATTGTTGCCAAGTTTGGAACACGAATTTCAGATGTTGGAGTATTTGTAAAAGTCACGGACGTATTAAAAAAGTATGATACCGGTGAATCTGACATAGTTGTTGGTGGAATAAAAAGATATTTAATCGGGCAGGTATCAATGCATCCCGATGGTTATCTTGAAGCCTTTGTTGAAGAATACGATGATGATGACTCAAGCACTGATTTTACACTTCTTGAGGAGATGAAAGATAAATTTGAAGAGATTCTCAACAAAGCAAATTTTCATCTGGACGAATCATTCTGGAAACGATTTAAAGAAACAGAAACAAAGTCTTATAAAGTTGCAGAAAAATCCGGATTAACATTAGAACAGCAGCAGGAACTGCTCATCTTAAAAGAAGAAAATCTTCGCCTGTCTTATTTGATTGAATATTTCAACAAATTAAATGAACATATATCCGAATCTTCATTGTTAAAGCAGATTGTTATGAGTGATGGATATTTGAATAAGGAGTGAATTTATTTTTTCATTGTTCTATAACATCTGCTTTATTTCCCCAATACTCTTAGGCATAGTAATAAGTTTCAAATCCCTGTCTGCCAAAAACATAGTCGGTGTTGCATAGATGTAATAATCCTTTGCAGCTTTACTACCCCAGCCACTTCTATCAGTTGCATTTATCCAGTCAAAGTTGTTGTTTTTAATATAGTCTTGCCAGACAGACGTATCTTCATCTAATGAAATTGCAAGCACTTCAAATTCTTTTTTACTTTTTATTTTATAAAAATTATGTAACTCCGGTAACAGCTCTGTGCAGTGTGGACAATTAGTTGAGTAAAATACTATCAGTACTTTTTCTGAACTTACCTTTTGCAAGTCTATTGATTTGCCGGTCTCATCTTGCATCACAATGTTTGGAACGGTAGTTCCTATCTTAAAATTTCTTGCCTGTTGTATTCTTCTCTCCAGTGCTGTTGATAAACTTTCATCAAGGCAGATATCATCTTTAATTACATAATTCTCAACTATGTAGTTTATTACATTATCAAACCCGAATTTCTTGAATCCATCGAGCAGGTATTCAACGATGTGCTTATAAACTATTTCGTTAACATTCGCTTTGCTGAGAATTGAATCGATAGCTTTCATAAATTCCTGTTCAAGAAGCCCCAACGGAAGCTGAGGATTTCTGTAATAGGTCAAATACTCGATAGTCTTATTTGTAAATGCATCAGAGTAAATCAGTCCATCATCATAAAAGTTCACATTATTCAGGGCATGAGTCTTAAGGTAAGTTAGCTGATCTTCAAGTGGAATTTCAATATCAATAACCGGAAGTTGTGCAGACCTTACATATCTTGCGATAAATGAATTTGGATTTGCTTGTGCTGTTACATTTACAAAGTACAAATAATCTTCCTGAATCTCGATAAGTTTGTCTTTTGTGGAATTGTAGTAATCATCCTTTCCAGGATAGCGGGCAATTATCAATGAGAGCAGTTCCGATTTGGTTTTATATTCCTTGTTTAATTTTACAAACTCATAATAAATTTTGTTGGATTCTGATTTTATGATTTTAAGACTATCTAAGATATTATTTGCATCAGTTTCCAATTCTATATCTTCATTATCATAAATGAAATCCAAATGTTTATTTTCATTGTATAATACTCTATAAAAACCCGAATGTTTTTGATTGAGATTGAAGTTGAACTTGCTTTTGTTTGTTGCAGGAATAGAATCTATAAACGCACTTTTTTCTCCCTCTAAAGAATATAAGGCTGCCATTACTTGATCAATATTGCCAATTTTTATTTTTACCTGAGCAGATACAGAAAAAGGTATAATAAAAAATATTATTGTGAGTAAAGATGATCGCATAAATTCAACTGTATTATTATATCAAATATAAACCTCCGAGTTATCTAAAACTTCGGAGGTTTAGCACGTTAATAATTATTCTCTGAAAATCAACCCCGCTTACGCGAGGAAATTAAAATTGTCAAACCTGTCCGCCTTTGGCGGATTGCCTAATCCTTGAGGCAGCGAACACTCCACCCGTTTTGCTTGTAGTTGGCGTATAAGGAGAGATTGCTAAAGTCTCTGCTCAGGTTCAGAATATACGTTGTCATCGAATTATACTCCGTAGAACTCCAAAAGTAGGTGTTGTCACCTAAACTAGCAAAACCACCAGGGTCATATCTGTAACCTGCCAATAAAGCGGAAAAGCCGCTTGTGTTTGTGCCGGCACCACTGCCTGTTCCTTGTCCAAATGCTTTTAATGCGTTACCATCTTCTCCAACTGTTGAACTAAGAATTTGGAATTCTGAGAATGTTGGTATGTGCCAACCCGGTGGACAGATGCCTTGTGTGCCGGGTGTGTTGGTGTATTCCATCACTTCATTCCATTGATACAGTCCGCCATAAGTATTACAATTGTTAGGATTGTTATCGTAACAATATTTTTCAATCACTCCATTGTTAGATTGGTTTTGGCTGCCTTGTATCATTGTTCCTACGTCAAGGTTTTCTTTCAGCCAGCATTGGCTTCCTATTAACACTGTGTTATATGTTTTACCTTCATAGGTTAAGGTTGGAATTCCGGGGCAAAACCTTTGTATTATTAAATCGCCAAGATTAGTTGTATCACCTGATAGGTCTGGCAGATTTGTAAATGTTTTTCTTCCGATAATACCGCTGGTTGCCACCAGGCTGTCTATATTTGCAGCTAGACCTGGTTTTTGCAAATTAGGTTTATTTAGAGGCGAATTAAATGTGCCGCCCGATGATGTCAGATGCTGACTTCCATAAACCAGCATCATCTTTTTTATCAGATTGTATTTTTCATCAATTGATATGTGGGCAATGTATATTCCGGATGCAAGTCCATATAATTCTATATCCAGATAGTGAGTGCCGGCAGTAAAATATTCCTGCATACTTTCCGTTACTTTTTGACCAAGAATGTTATAAATATTCACACTTACGTTGCCATCTACGGGTAAAGTAATTCCTAATCTGGTGGTTGGGTTAAAAGGATTGGGAAAATTATTGGTAATGCTGTAACCTGAAGGCAATTCTCCTTCATCAGTTACACCTGTTACACCAGTGAAATAAAAACTTCCATCACTCAGTGAATTAGTATTATAAACGTTCGGTGATATAAATAGCTGAAGAAAAACCTCTGGTAATCCATTGGTATTTTCATCGACTAGCTTTCCTGTTACTACTTGAGGATAGATATCCGGTTTAATGAATATAAAGAAGCTAATAATTACAATTACGGATAAGGAAAAAGTCTTTTTCATAATTCACCTATATGTTGATTACTGGCTTAGATAATAATACTACATTAAAGTAATAGGGATTCGGAAATCATTCATTCTAACTAATCCTTAATGCAGCGTATACTATAACCGTATGCCTTTGATTCATTTTCGCCGATGTAAATCCAATGGGATTCGGAGTCAAAGCTAAGATCACCGGCACTAACTGCATCATACTCCGTAGAACTCCAGAAAAATCCCTCGTAGCTTAATTCATCGAAGCCATAACCACTACCATATTGAAAACTTTTGCCTCCCAATAAAGCGGAAAAACCACTGGTGTTTGTTCCTGAACCGCTACCTGATCCTTGTCCGATTGCCTTAAGAGCATTTCCATCTCCGGCTAAGGTTATGGCCAATGTTTCAATTTCTTCCAGTTTTGGTATGTGCCATCCGGTTGGACAGATTCCACGGGCACCTTCTGTTCTTGAGTATTGCATTGCTTCATTCCACTGGTATAACCCTCCGTACTTAGAGCAGTTAACCGGATTGTCATCATAACAGTACTTTTCAATTACATTATTATTAGTTTGATTTTGTGAGCCATTTATTCTTGTTCCGATATCAAGATTTTCTCTTAACCAGCATTGATTACCTATTAACACTGTGTTGTATGTTTTGCCGCCATAAGTAACGGTTGGAATTCCCGGACATGATTCACCCAAGTTACCAGAAGTTGCCTGTGCAAGCAGCCATTCTAATTCTAAAACATTAGTTTGAAAATCGAATAATTCAATACTCCAGATTTTAGCTCTGGCTCCAACTCCAAAATCCAAACCTGCATAAAGCTGCCACCAGGGTGAACTATTCATATTAACCCGCATTTCGCCGTATGCCTCGGCATTCGCATATCCGGCAAGTACTCCATATACACCAACACTTATTTCCGGTTTCACATAAACTCTTGCCTGGGCATTAGCATTCAATACCGGAGGATAAAAATCAAATTCATTGTTAAAATTTTTGTAAGTTCCCCAGCCTTGTCCCCTGGTATAACTAATCCCCGCATTGTACGAGACAGTATTCTCCAGCCCAACACTCAAACTAGCTTCGGCAGAACCACGCCCGCCTGCCTTAAGCTCAAGTTTATTAACTATTACAACAGGTAAAGGTCCTAACTGAATATATATTGGAGAAAAGTGAATAGTAGCTAAAGTAAACTCTTTTTCAACTGCATAACCTACTTGTGCCAGCAATTCGAGATTAGCAGTGTTTTTTGCCTCCAGTCCTATTTTTGCATTTCTTAATTTGAATGAAGATATTTTTGCCTCAAAGACAACATTTGCCTCCAATAAAAAATCACCCAATAACCTAACATTATCATGCAAGAGAACATCGATAGGAAATGCAAAATTAGATTCCTTACCCTTATTGATTTTAAAGTCAATCCCCTCATAATGAAACTCTACCCTCTCGATTTGTGCTTCCTGTAAATTTTGTTTGAAGGATAAAGTCCCTGATTCAATCGCATCTTCTAAAGTTGCCTGCATTGTGGTAAGCACAATACCATCAACTGATGACTGAATATCTGTAATCTTTCTAAGTAGACCTGCTCCGGTGGTAATTACCAGAACATCATTAACAGCAGGATTGTAAATAGTATCAAATCCACTTTCAAAAGTAAACGTAAGACTATCAGTTGATATATTGATAAGGTTTGTTGAAAAATCCGTGCTGTCTACAGATTTTGTAGTTGTAGGTATTATTATCGGTAGTTCATCTGCGGGTTCTACCGGATTATCTTTGGTACAACTTAGAGTGAAAAAAACTAATAAAATTAAACTATAAGAAACATAACGCAGCTTTTTCATGATTTCTACCTATATAAAAGATTGATGAAGAGTAGTTTATATAAATGTCGAATGCACGTATTTTTTGGAAGAAGTGTAATACTTGAGTGGAATTTAAAGCATAACAATACATTCAATTTGCATCGCTCTAGTTATGAACAAAAAATTGAATTTAAAATATTTCAGAGTTGCACTTTGTGAGGGCTATTCCTGAAATGATTTTGCCAATTATAATAAATAAAATTTATAATAACAAAAGAAATCAATTCCGAAAGAGAATAACTGCATCGAAAAGTTAAATGTAAGAGATATTTTTATTTGATATTCAAAAACAATTTAGGGTCAGCATCTTTTTATGAGGCACTAACACCTTAAAGTAAGGTTAATGTATCTCAAGAAAAACTATATTACAGATACTATAGTTTTAAATTTAAAAAGGATAGCCGATTTTCTCAACTATCCTTCTATAAATGAATAGGAACTATTCTATTAATTTATTTTTTCTTTAAGTTTTAATCTGTTCATTGCACGGGCTAAGGCAAGTTCTGCTCGCTGTACATCAATATCCTTGTCGGTATTTCGTCGTGCAAGTCTTTCTTCTGCCCGTTCTTTTGCGCTTAATGCTCTATCTACATCAATATCTTTCACGAGTTCAATTGAATCAGCCAGCAATAATAATTTATTATTATTCACTTCAATTGTTCCGCCGCCTGTTGCATAGTTCTGAATTGTGTTATCAGCAAGTTCAACTTTTATATGTCCGACTTCAAGTGAGCTTACAATAGGTGCGTGACTTTTTAATACCTGAAAACTACCTTTAGTACCGGGAACAGTAATTGAATTTATCTCACCCTTAAATGCAGATTTGGCTGGCGTAACAATCTCAAGAAAAAGTGCGGACATTATTCCATACCCTTCGCTTTTTCAACTACATCTTCAATAGAACCGCAGTACATAAATGCTGCTTCGGGAAGGTCATCATACTTACCGTCGATAATTCCCTTAAAGCTTCTTATTGTATCTTCGAGCTTAACATACTTACCTGCATAACCTGTAAACTGCTCTGCAACGTGGAAAGGCTGACTGAAAAATCTTTGGATTCTTCTTGCTCTTCTTACAACAACTTTATCCTCATCGGATAATTCATCCATACCCAGAATATTAATAATATCCTGAAGATCCTTATAATGCTGAAGAATTTCTTTACACTGTTTTGCAACATCGTAATGTTCCTGCCCGAGAATTCCCGGTTCCATAATTCTTGATGTTGAATCAAGCGGATCGACTGCGGGATAAATACCAAGCTCGGAGATTTGTCTGCTTAACACTGTTGTAGCATCAAGATGTGCAAAAGCTGCTGCCGGGGCGGGATCTGTTAAGTCATCTGCCGGAACATATATTGCCTGGACTGATGTGATGGATCCTTTATCTGTTGATGTTATCCTTTCCTGCAATGCACCCATTTCAGTTGCAAGGTTCGGCTGATAACCGACTGCTGAAGGCATTCTTCCAAGAAGTGCTGACACTTCCGAACCAGCCTGGGTAAAACGGAAAATGTTATCGATAAATAGAAGTACGTCTCTTCCCTCTTCATCACGGAAATATTCAGCAATGGTCAAACCTGTAAGAGCAACTCTTAAACGTGCTCCCGGCGGCTCATTCATCTGTCCGAATACAAGTGCAGTTTTATCAATAACACCGGATTCTTTCATTTCGAGCCATAGATCATTACCTTCACGCGTTCTTTCACCGACTCCGGCAAATACAGAATAACCTCCGTGCTGTTTGGCTATATTGTTTATCAATTCCTGAATGATAACCGTTTTACCAACACCGGCACCACCAAATAAACCCGTTTTACCACCTCGACTATACGGTTCCATCAAATCGATAACCTTGATACCTGTTTCAAACATTTCCTGCTGAGTGGAAAGATTTTTGAACAACGGCGCAGGTCTGTGAATAGGATATTTTTTGTCAGCTTTAATTTCTCCCAAACCGTCAATGCCATTTCCAACAACATTTATTAAACGTCCGAGAGTTGATGGTCCTACAGGTATCGAAATTGGCTTACCGTTATCAAAAGCATCCATACCTCTTACAAGACCGTCTGTTGAATCCATTGCAACTGCTCTGACTCTGTCTTCACCAAGGTGCTGCTGGACCTCGCAAATCAAATCTTCTTTTACGCCTTCCACAGATGTTCTCGGTATTCTAAGAGCATTATAAATTTCAGGTAAATGCCCTTCTTCAAATTCGATATCTACAACAGGACCTATTATTTGTAAAATATTACCTTTTTTTTCGCTCATTTTTATTCCTAATAATTTGAAAAGAGAAGGACAAAATTAAGGTTTAATGCCTTTTTATACAAATAATACAGTATCTGAAATTCCAGCTCATTTAAGAAGAATAAGCTTCCTGGATGCTATAAAATTCTCAGTTTTAAGTCTGTATATATATACACCACTGGGTAAATCGCCTGCATTAAAATCAATCGCCACTAAACCGGCAGGTGCAATCTCTTTATATAACTCTTTTACTTCCCTGCCAAGTATATCAAATAATTTCAGCTCGACATTCTGTGCATAGGGAACTTCAAACCGGATAGTTGTAACTGGATTGAATGGATTCGGAAAATTCTGATGAAGTGAATATCTAAATTCAGTAATTCCGTGATCTTCTATATTTGTTACCGGAATTATAAAAGTACCTGTTCCACCGGATTCATTGTATCTTGATTTGAATTCCTGCATATAAAGATTGGCAATGTACACATCAAACATAAATAAAGTATTCTCATCATTATCATTTTCAGCAGAATTTGACCAGTTATGTGATCCCGTGATTGTAACTGGAGAACTTCCGGCAAATGATGGGTCGATAATAGAGTATTTATGATGGAGTGTTGGGCTATTATTCTGGAACATCTCAGCGAATGTTGAAAGAAAAGACCACTGACTTCCCGTGGTATTGATTTGATCGATCAGACCCCGGATATCACTGATACCAGCAATTGATCTCTGGCTCATTGCATTTGCCAGATCAGATCTCGTAAAAGCATAAAGTGCGAAATAAATATTATGATCGGCATTATTTATTTCAGCATTTATTTTTCCAGTGGTTCCATCGGATGGACTGAAATATAATCGCACATCTCTTCCACCGATATTAAAGAAATGTGGTGTGTTATCGGCTTTTTGTATTCCAAATTTAGCATTCGAAGGATTCGGCATATCACCGGAACCTCCCCACATTTCTTCAAATTCAATAAGATATGCAGAGGCAATTGTAGGATCGTTAATTTCAACAACATTATTCTTCCAGCCTGTTTCGGTTGAAGTAACGTTCCAGGAACCCGTCCATATCCAGTCATTAGTTTGAACAGTATCGCGCGCATCAAAAATGAAAAACTTATTGTGCATAATTCCGTTTAATCCGCTGGACCTTTTTAAAACTGGTATGCCGGCATTTATCAAAGTCTGCATACTATTCTGAGTTGTTCTGTTATCATAAACAACTCTTACTTTTACACCTCTGTTTTTAGCGGTTACTATAGCATCTGCAATATCTGCCATTCCAAAAAAGCTGTATAAAGCCATATCAATAGAATGATTTGCTCCATTAATGCGATCCATTAGTTTCTGAATAAAATCTACATTTCCTTTTGCTGCATTACCCGGAATTGCTACAGTTGTATCTACAGAAAAATTGAAATAAACGTTAATGGTACCAAGATCAGGGTTTGAAGAAGCAGTTGTAACAGTTTGAATATTACTCATACTTGTACCAAGAGCATTAGTCGAATATGCTCTAAAGTAATAAAGTGTACCTTCATTTAAACCGGTTACAGGCACAATATGATAAGTTGTATCGGAATCAATGACAACCGAATCGAGTTCAAGTGCCGGTGTAAATCCATATTTAACCTGGCTATTACCATTGCGTGCTGTATGAAAATAAACCGTGAATGAACTTGTATCAATGTTTGAGGCGATTACCGGACTCAGAATCTGCGGTGATCCATCAAACACAAGATCCTGAATAAAGCGGGGAAGAATCTGGTAACCACTGTTGTAAGGTGCTGCAAATTTAAATTGACCGAGTATGCCAATAACATCAATCGCACCTGATGGAATAGGAGTTCCAATAATGGAAGCTACATCATTATCTACTCTCAGACCTTCTGTTAAACTGCCACTGGGATCTGTGATATTATAATTTGTACCGCTGGCAAAATTTCCTGAACCCTGGATGGTTACATTATTTATCCGGATAAGCATGCTTTCAAATTCTTCATAACCATTCCATTGCTGATTTTTTATCTGATCAATTGTTACAATAACCGTATCAAATTCATGACCTGAAGAATGAACCTGTACTGAAGCTCCGCCAAGATTAAAATCTATTTGTGTTAAACCCCTGAAATGTGTTAACTGTCCGGTAATAGTTACAGAATCACCAATGTTTACTGCATTAGCAAATGCTGGTCCATATACAGAAACACCGGCAACATTGTCCTGAATAGCTCCGGGTCCGCTGTTTCCAAACTGGTTTGATGATGTAACAATTCCTGATGTTGTAAATATTCCACCCATACCTATCGGAACACCACTGGCATCGTTATAACGAAGCGAATCAATAGTAACAACTGTTTGAGCAAATGATAAGCACGTAATTAAAACAGGTAAAGCAAACAAAGAAAAAATTTTTAATATTTTCATTATAAATCCGTTGATAAAATGAATCGTAATATTCTGTTATTACCCCTGTCGACTACATAAAGAGTACGGTCAAAAAATGCCAATGATGAGGGACTGTTAAAAATGCCTGGTCCGCCGAATCCCTGTAACTGATCACCGAAAGAATTGAATTTATAAACACTGTCAGTTTCTGTATCGGCTACAAAAATATTACCTGAATTATCGAGTGCGGCACCTTCAGGTCTTTTAAACTTATTGGCTATCATCATTTCGCTGCTGAAAGGACCTAATCTGTTTTCATATCCGGGTGTTTCCGATGCAAAATTGAAAAACAACCATTGAGTTTTAAAACTTGTATTACCGGTTAGTGTCATTATAAAATCGTTGTTGCGGCGTTTAAATGAAGTAAGCGAACTAATATTATTAGCTGTCCTCGTTCCGCTTCCTAAAGGTTCCAGTGCAGGTAATCTTCCAATTAAAGTGTCAACCTTACTGCCATTAGCTAAAGTTTTCTTTTCAAAAATTAATATAGAGTTGTCCGGATCAAATATGCTTGAATTGGCTGGACCTGTTCTGGCCACATAGAATGAATTATCATAAAATGTACACACACCTGTAAATCTTATATTAGGCTTAAGATCGGCTGAAACACCGGGTCGTGGAAGTACGCGTCGTAATGGTGCATTTGATATATCGTGTCCGGAAGCAAACAGGTCAAGTTTGAAAACGGCACCGTACGTCACACCGGCAGTATCAAATTCCGCACATACAATTAAATTCAATTGATAATCCTGTGAGATTGCAACCGGTCTTTTTATTTCCCTGGTACCGAGAATATTACCGGCAAGATTCATCATTACTATTCTGTTGTTATCTGTATCAGCCACATAAATAAATGGTTCATTTCCAATAAAGATATTCTGGGGATTATTAAAACCTGTCCATGGCGGATTTAACGGTACATAAACAGTATCACCCGAAATATTTCCCTCACCAGTTGTTACAGGAATTTCAAATTTTTCCACGCAGCCGCTTAACATCAGAGTATAAATAAATAAAATAATACCGGAATAAATAGTCTTAGTTAATTTATTATGTACAGAATGAATGAATGACCTGCCCGCTGTAAAGTAATATTGAATAGTTGAATGTAAATAAATTTTCGAAGAATTCTTTTGCATATCGTTACACATTTGTAGAAAGTAATTTTTCATTATCATAATCCCAACAGAATTGAAAATCTGTGAGCTGAACCTAATCTTGAGAAGTTGGAATAAGCATAATCCAACCCGAACTGCGCCATGCTTATAGGGATATTAATACCGGCACCAAAAGTAAAATTCTGTTCTTCAACATTTATTTTATAACCACCGCGCATAAACACAGTGTTGTTCCAGCTGTACTCAAATCCGGTTGAGACGTTTTCACTGTTATCATTGGGATGGTTTAATTGAATTGAAGTTGTAATTGTGTGTTCATTATCCTGGTAAGGTTCAAAAGCAAATCCAATTCTGAAAACTGTGGGTGGTGAAAACTCCTGCCATTCAGAAACATTTCTCTTTCCAACTAAAATAACTTCACCATCGGGTGCAAGATTACTGCCGAAGTTTGAAACGGCAACTGCGAATCTTGTTGTACCCAAACCGGTCCAGTAAAATGTTCCGAGGTCAATCATAACTCCGCGCATCTTTAACTTATCTAATGTCTCTTCCATATACTTTATAGTTCCGCCAAAACTGAACTGATCTGTCATTTTCCTGGAATATGAAACTGCAATTGCAATATCACTGAATCCAAAGTACTCGCCTGTACCAAACGGAGCGAACTCTGTTGTTACAGGCATCTTTTGCATAGTTAATGCGGTTAAACCAATACCAAAGGAGTTTGATTCATCAAGGTGATAAACTCCGCCAAGAAAATCATGATTAATATCAACTACCCACTTGTTGTGTGAGAAGATAATCTGATGCTCATTAAACTGTGTTAATCCTGCCGGATTCCAGTATAAAGCCGATGCGTCATTAGCAATTGCAACAAATGCATCGCCCATTGCAGATGCACGTCCGCCAACACCTATTTTCAGAAACTGCGCTGTTGAAATACCTGCACGCTGCCCGCCTAGTACAGGAAATAATTGAGCATTCAACGTAGTTGATGTTAAGATTAGAATTATTATTAAAAATATATTTTTCATTCTGTATATTAAGTCAAAAGTAAAAAGTAAAAATTCAAAAAATACTGTTCAATATTCTGCTATATTTAATTAAGCTGGAGTAATTATTAAATATTTTCAATGTGCAAGTTCACTAAAAAATTATAATCATTTTAAATTCAATTATTATCAGCTACGCATTCAAAACAAAATATTAAAGGATTTTGACCTTTGAATTTTGACTTTTGAATTTACAATTTTCAAAACCGCAGGCTCACTCCGAACTTTACATTCCTTCTTGTTAAGTACCTTGCCGGATTTTCAGGATACGGTGAAATCGGCGCCTGCAGATCGGGATAGTTCGGATCATTCCAGGAATTAGGAATCGGATCACCGTACTCATAAGCTTTACCAGTTACAGGATTTATTATGGCTGAGTTCTTAAAATCGAGGACGTTATTAATTTCCATAAATACCGAAAATCTTAATCCGCCTAGTGCAAAATATTTTTCAAGATTTAAGTCCATCCACATCCAGTCATCGGCTACTTTAGTGTTACGCTCCCTTCTTAAAAATTCATAATCGGGTCTTCCGTCTTGGCTATAATTTCCGGTGAAAACAGCAGGAGTATATCGCTTACCGGATTGGAAGAAGAAACGCATATAAAGATTTATATCATCCAGAATCCCGGGAGCTAAACCGAATAGTGGTTTGCCTTTTTCAATATAAAAGTTTGCAGACACACTTGCAGTAAAAGGACGATCCCAGGACACGAATTCTTCTTTAATGGTTTCATCGAGGTCTCCGGTTAAAACCAGAACACCTTCATCTGCTGAAGAACTTTTTCCTGTTACAATTGCATAAGAGAATGAAGCGCTTCCGTTGAACCATCTGGCAATTCTTTTCTTGAATTCAACCTCAAGTCCTCTTGATCTTGCATAATCTGTATTTACGTATGTTATGAATCTTTGGGTTGCAAATCTCGCAGTTGTGATTCTTGCTGTTCTTGTACTTATATAATCGAATATGTCTTTGTAATAAGCTGTAACTGTTAACACATCATCATTGGTGAATTGTGTTCTTAGTCCTAGTTCATATGCAACCGTTGTCTCAGGGTCGAGATTCGGATTTCCAAATCTCTGAAAAGATGATTGTGCATTTGCAGGACTTAATTTTGCATAAACGAAATGCGGCTTGGGCCATTTGCTGAAATGACCATATGAGAAAAATAATGTTTGATTATCGGAGACCGGATGAGAGATTCCCAGTCTTGGACTTAATCTGGCTTTAAAGTTCCTGTTACCGAACCATGAGAAAGAATCATTTTTATAATTCTCTCTTGTTTCATCCGGAATTGTTACAACTTCAGGATTTTCAACTGCATCATCTACATATTTACCAGGAAACCAGTAATCCATTCTAAGTCCGAAATTCAAAATCATACCGCTGAAGTTTATGTTGTCCTGTGCATAAAATGATCCTAAAGCAGGATGAACTTTATACATATCGTTATTCAAACCGAATTCCCCGATCCATGGTCTGAAAATATCAATGACCTGCATTTCCTGAAATTGAAGATTGAAACCGGCTTTAAACTTGTTTTTCTCATCAAAGAAACTTGTTAAATCACCTCTGATTGAAAACTCCTGTACAAAATGATCCCGCCAGGTATAAGGATTTCCCACATCCCAGAAACCATCACCGGGAATCACTCCGATTGTATCACTGCCGGGATTGTAATACTCAATAGGAAAATTTGTTATGTCCTTTGGTTCCTGATATTCATACCACATCTTACCATTAGCATCAGCGCGAAGGTTTGTGTAATAATGATTTACTTTCAGTTCATAAAATGTTTTAGTATTGAGTGTATGCGTTACTCCGAAGGAATGATAATTATTTCTGTGTGTGAATGTATTAGCATTATCGAGTATGTTCTGATATTCATATTGATATCCCGGACTGGGTTCAACATACTCAAGATTAGACTGCAGTGATTGTGAGTTCTGGTTTATGTTAACCGACTGATTAAATGAATAATTAAACTTTAATGTTGGTGAATACTTGTAAGTGAGTTTGCCTAACCAGAACCAGCTATTCTCAGCTCGCGGGGCAAAACGGGTTCCATAAAAGGTAGACGAAAAAAGCTGGCTTGCAGTTGGTTTATAGTAACCCTGTGTTATACCATCACTAAGACCGCCATAAAAATTTGTAAAGAATGTAAGTTCACCGGGAATATAAATTCCCAGTGCCGGAAGAATTGTTGAAATTATAGGTTCCGGACCACTGAAGTTAGCTTCAAATATATCTAGATTAAAAACGTGGGGAGATGTTTTATCGCCAAAGTTATCACGCTTATATGATATGAATCCGCTATACCTGCTTCCTCCCTCTCTTGTTCTTACATTAACAACACCAGAAGTTGCCTGACCATACTCTGCATTGAAACCGCCTGTTATAACATCAACTTCCTCAATTGCAGCCGCACTTAACTGCAAACCAAACCCTGTTCCTGCGAGAGGATCCTGTACCGAAACGCCATCAAGTAAAAATGCGTTTTCGTAAGATCTTCCTCCCCTGATATGAATTGCGTTATCGGATTTTATTACTCCCGCCTGTTGTGTGACTAAGTCTGTTATGTTCTCCACAATTGCGATATCAATATCTTCTCTTGATATCGTTCGTTTGCTTTGTGTTTCTTCAACATCCAATAATGGCTTATCACCTACAACAACAACATCCTGATCCAGTGTCAGTACACTTTCTTCAAGCTTTACATCAAGTTGAAAGTTCTTACCTGCTTCAATGCGAATACCTGTGAACTGCATGGTTTTAAAACCAATGTAAGAAATTTCTATAGTGTAGTTACCGGGATTTATCGATTCGATCTGGTATCTTCCCCGAAGATCTGTTGCCGCTCCGTAGTATGTTCCCTTGAGAATTATATTTACTCCGGGAAGCTCTTCATTTGTTTTTGCATCTGTTATCTTACCTGATACTGAACCGGTAGTTTGTGAAAAAACAATTCCGGCAGAAAAAAGCAGTATAAAAAGAATGTATCTTATCATCTCGGAACTCCGAATTCTTCAAAAAGTACAGTATCAAAAAAGTCTTTTACCTTAAAAGGATCTCCGTTAGATCTATGAAGTGGTACACCCATAAAAATGATTCTTGAATCTGTAGATTTGAAACCTATAATTGGCTGACCGGCTAAATCCAAAGTATATAAATTCAGCGCCGAAAGCTGATTCGGATAGTAAGTTCTTATTCTTGCAACCGGATTAGGGTTGTTGTCTCTTCTTAATTGCGGATACCCGAGAGATGTGGCTTCGCTGGTCGGATTAATTCCAACATTTGAAGGCAGTATACTTATGGGTGCAGCGCTTAAACTATCTAAAGGAAGAAAATCACTTAATCCCCTTGAATCAAAAACCTGCGGGAAAATCATAGAGAATAAAACTCTGCCGCCGTAATTCAAATAATTATTAATTGCAATTTGTGCCGGACCAATTGTCGGATCGTTGTCAGTATACCAAAAAACGTATTTAAATAATTTTAAAGTTTCTGTGAACTGAGGCGATATAAATCCCGGAAGCAATACACCGGGAGTTGTTGTTGTTCTTCCAATCTTAATATCCCAAACATCATATCTACCTGTCAATCCTAGACTATCGAATATTGCTGCATAAAACTCTGATGAATTATCTATACTGCCATTATCATCGATTATAAGAATTTCACCTTTTGGTTTTTTTACGAACCAGGAACGATTACTTGCAGCAGATGGCATTACAATCATATCACTGATTCCTCCCGCTATATCTTCTGCAAATGCATAAAATATATTGTTGTCATCAAGCTTAAGATTAGGAAGTTTTATATGATAAGGAGTTGTGATAGCTGAACCAATGTAAACATCACATTCAACAACATCAGATGCAAAAGGCGGTTCTGCTTTCAATGTAACAAACCTTGCATTACCGGGAAGTTCGATTTTTTGAGAAGTATCATTAAGAGCTATATAGACTTTGGAAATTGTACCGTCGCCATCAAGGTCTGTGAGAGTCCATCCAAAAGATGCTGCAGTAAAAGTTGTTTCGGGAATAAAAATGGTTGTACCATTTGCATTTACAAGAAAATTAATAACGGGCGGTGAATTTTTCAGTGGAATTTCTATTGAAGCAGGGTTAGGATCAATTGCACCGCAATCTACAAATGGCTCGCCGGGATTCCATATTCCATCACCATTCAGATCCGTAAAAGGTTCCGGTCCGAAATTAATACCATTTACAATAAGTTGATTATCATAAATACCATTGCCAAAATTATCAACGGCAGCTACCCTGAATAAATAACTTGTGTCTGTTCCGCTTATGGGAAAAGAAATCAATGAATCGTTGCTTGTGGTAAACGACCATTGACCTTCTTCGAATGAAATGAAGTAACCTATAACCAATCCATCGGGATCATCACCCCACCAATGCAGCCGTATACTGCTTTGCTGCTGGCTTAACGAATCGTCAGGAAATAATGCCACAAATGTTCTGGGTGATTGATTCGCCACAGGAGCGTCGACTAAATCTTCATAACATCCAATGAATGCAATAGCCGGAAAAAGAAATAGTAAAAGTAAAACTTTTTTCATTAGTTATTGTAAATACTTTTAGGAATCCATTATTAATTTGAGGCTGCACTAAAAGTAATTCGATATTCAAAATTCTATAATCGATATTCGTTATTTCAATGAATAATAAATATTGAACAAGGAATATCGAAGTCAGAAATTCCTTTTAGTCAGCCTCTTACTAAACTTACTTCATCAGCATCATTTTTTTGGTTTGCTGATAATTATTCACATTTATCTGATACAGGTAAACACCCGATGAAAGTTTGCTTGCATCGAACAGAACTTTATAACTGCCCACAGACTGCTCCATATTAACCAGCGAAGCTACTTCCTGACCAAGTATGTTATATATCTTAATCTGAACAAATCCTGCTTCCGGAATCGAATACTGTATTGAAGTAACAGGATTGAACGGATTAGGATAGTTCTGGGTTAACTGATAACTGGAAACAACTCCATTTGTTATATCATCAATATCGGATGTATATCCGACAAAGTCATCGGATTTTCTTGGAACAAGTTTATAGTTACTGAAGGAGAAGAAAAGAACTCCTCTGAGTTTATCGAATGAATCACCTTGCAAAATTCTTATATTCCCCTGAACAGTATCCAGACCAGCTGTCCACAAATTATGATATTGGTGATTACCTTCCTGAAGTTCAACTCTTGTATTTACATTTGAAATATCAGCAACCAGTAGTTCGCCAAAGTTACTATTGCCACCGCCGCCAGGTCCGGAACTGCCATCTGCGTTATCATCTGTAACCGTAATATCAGAATATTCAATTAGTACACCTTCCCATTGTTCTGCTGAAATTGTGCCTTTGAGTTTTGTTCCAATATCTGAAGTAGAAACCGGTTCAGGATTCGGCAGCGGATTTCCGCTTGAGTTGACCACAAGAGTAGTTATGTTATCAATTCTGGTGTGATTAAAGTTTTCAATTACTCTACCATTAACCGTAACATTCTGCCCGCGGACTAAAGCATCTGCCTCAATACCAAAAATCCATATACCACTCCATGGTCCTTGCCCATTCTGGATATAAACTCTTTTACCAACAGAACCTCCGTCACCCTGAAGATCAGTCGTATCGGCAGTAACTACTCCGGTAACAGTAACATTGAAGTTATTATAAGCACTGAATCCGGTTCCAAATGGACTGAACTGAACGTCCTGAATTCTCAAATCTCTGTTAAGCACCAGGTAAAAGAGATTTCGGGTTGTATCGATTGGATTTGTAGATGTCATTCCATCATTATCCTGTGCCCAGATGTAAAAATCTACAACCGCTGAATCCACTGGAACTCCCGGAATTGTTGCAGACCAGGTTGTATCAGATGCATTTTCAACCATATCAATCTCGTTTCTCTCACCTCCATTTACTCTATATTTAACTTTTGCACCCGTTACGCTTCCGCCCTGATCAAGATCAAGTATTCTTGCTGTTATTGTTACCGGAAGATTCGGCGTGACAATTCCAACATCTCTTCTAACGCTTGAAATAGCAGGTGGTGACTGGCCAATTAAAAGATCATCGATGTAAATTGGTCGAATGACATATCTTGCAGGATTATTAAAATGTCCAACAACGCCTCTAATGTATTGAATTGTTGTTCCATCAATCGGAGGCGACCATTCTCGAAGTTTATGTGTTCGCATTGAAAAATAGCCTGATTGATCGTGGACAAACATTTTATTACCATTTCCGTCATTTATAGCAAAAGGAGTACTAGCAGAAGTAGAGGTTGTTCTATCAGAAGTAATTACATTTCTTATGATAACATACATACCCTCATACTTTTCACCTGTCAGAAAATTACTTACCTGTCCATCTTGCAAATCTTCAATAGTAATTTCGATTGGCTGACCTCTTGTCGGTTTGTTACCATGAAATTGAACCGGGTATTGTGGTAGTATATTAAGCTGAGTTTGCGGTGTAAACTCAGCTACAACTCCAGTAACTGTAACAACCATAGTTGTATCTAACAAATCCATCAGGGAATTCTGATTTGGTCCTGTTGTGTCGTTTTGAATAATATTTAATCCACCCCACTCATCACTGAATAAAGTATCACGTATGTAAGATTGCCATCTTGCACCGGCCCACATAACTGGTCGTCGGTCAAATGTTGGATCAACCAATGAAGAAACCATTACAACACCAGTTACCTGTACAGTATCTCCAAGTTTAAGTGAAGCATCTTTTCCGATCAACAGTGAATCGTCCGGAACAAACTGTATATCCCTGATACTTACATGAGGATATGGATTGGTCTGTGCAAATGAAAATGCTGCACAGCCTAAGAGAATGAGTAAAATAATTTTTGCTTTCATAATTACACCTATTTTATTTAACAACTAAAAATTTTCCTGTTTTGATATTTCCGCTTCTTGAATCACGGACTGAAAAAAGATATAAACCTGTAGCAATTGCCTGATCGTTATCAGTAATCAAATCCCAGGCGTGTTCTCCGCCGGACATAATCTGGTTTCCGTCTCTTGAATATGTCTGAAACCATCTCAGATCAGAAGCATTGCTCTGCCGATCATGATATAATTTTTTTACAATATCTCCCGACAATGTATAAATAGTGATCTCACATTCTTCGGGAAGATTATAAAAATAAATTTTTCTCAAACGTTCGGATGGTCCATCCCAATAAGCATTTGAGTAATATGGATTCGGGTATACACCCACCTCAATGTTTTCTTCAGATGCTGCAGGGGTTCCGGGAATGATCTTTATCGAGTTAGCAAGTTTGCTTGATTCAAGACTTTCAAGGTTAAATGTTTCATCTCCTTTATCGAATGCAGTTACAGCAAATACATACTGCCAGCCATTAAGAAGATTCTCAACATCAAACTTATACCAATATTGAGTAGTATCACCGGGAAATGTTACTGGTTCAATCATCTCAACAAACGAAAAACCAGTATTGAATCCTATATCGTTGCCGATACTGTCGAACTCTGCCATTTTAATTAATGCAGATTGTAAATCCTGTATCTGAGTAAGGTCGTAACCGGCATTTGTTCTGTAAAGCCTGTAACCCTCAAAATCTTTTTCACCGGTTATTGGGTCGATAGATTCTTCTGCTCTCCTATCCCAGTATATTGTTGCTCTCTGACTTTCCGGAATAACTTTAACTCTTGGGTTAATCGGCGGTGTTGGAAGAATGTATCTTGTAATTTTTCCATCACCGTCGAGATCTTCACCCTCATCAAGAATTCCATTGCGGTTTCTGTCTTCACCGTAATAGGCTCTTAATGCCCACTCTGCACTGGTAAACAAATTAAGCTTTTGTTCTTCAGTATCGAGAGAAGCAGGATCAGTTCCGAATTTTTTAGCCGCAATTATAGCAAATACAACATTTACCGAATCACCTGCTGCCAGATTTTTGAAAGGACCCGCTGTGATCATAATCGAACGGTTTGATGGTCCTCTTAACATTTCAGGAGTTATATTATATGGAAACCTGTTATTGCCTCCGAAATAACCTGTCATTTTTCTAAATCTTTCAACATCATTCTGAGGAGCAAATAAATTTGCATCTGATGTGTTTCTGAATTGCCAGGATATAAAATTTGTGCTGTCAACAGGAATAGAAGATCCTAAAAACTGTACGCCAAGATAACTATCGGTAAAACCAATATCACCCGTAGCATCAAATTCATATGCAATCCGTAAGGAATCTGAGTATCCGTTACCTCCCTTGTCGAAGAATGAGCTGCCTGAAGGCCTTCCTGTTACTAAAGTGTTCCTCACAACTGCATCAGTCCATAGACCTATATAAACAGAATCAAGATACTTATTAGAAATATTTCTGATCCAGTAATTCATTATGATAAAATTATTAGCAAAAGAAAGATCCCATGCATAAGATTCCTGGTATATCTCAACACCAATTGGTGTGTGATCAACAATTAACTCTCCGTTCAAAAAAAATCTGCTGGTGTCGGAATAAACCATAACAAGATCCTGATGGGAAACTGCGTCCGGACTATAAACATTAGAATCGAATTTCGAAGATCTTTCGGTTACTCTTGCACCGGGGGCATTTGTAAATTCGAACCCGCCACCCCTGGCAGAAACCGATGCAGCATCAACAGCGGCAGTTGTAACAAAGGGACCCTGTCTCCCTCCACCAAGGGTATCGTTTTGTGTGAAAGCACCTATCCATAAACCTCCATCGAACAAATGCTCTATACCTGAACCAATAGGATATTCCGCACTTGGCTGCTGAGGCCAGAAAACGAATCCATGCCCATAGGTTCCGAAGTTGGTTATTGTCAGTCCGAAATTTCCAACATTGGTATATTTTGTAGCGTCGTCATCCAGAGATTTATAAAGTCTGTGCTTGTCTGAATCCTGAGGGAATATGTAAAATGATAAGATTAAAAGAAAAAATAGTAGTAATCGAAATCTCATGTAAGCATAGATTAAATAATAAATAAAAATGAATTTTCTTAGATCAAATTAGTTACTTTTCCATTAAATAAACAAGATTAATCGGACAATCCGATATTATCAATAAATTAAAAAATAGCCCTTGCCTGTTGATCAGCGTGATATGAGCTTCTGACCAACGGTGAAGATTCAACAATTTTGAAACCCATCTTCAATCCTTCTGTTTTATACATAGCAAATTCTTCAGGAGTTACGAATCTATCAACCGGTAAATGATTTTTTGTCGGCTGAAGATATTGTCCGATTGTAAGTATATCACATCCATGAGATACCAGATCATCCATAAGTTCAATGACTTCTTCGGGCTTTTCACCAATTCCAACCATAATGCCGCTTTTGGTTTTTAAACCTTTATTTTTAAACCATCTGATCAAATCCAGGCTTCGCTGATACTTTGCCTGAGGACGAACAGCGTGGTAAAGCCTCGGTACAGTTTCAAGATTATGATTTAAAATATCCGGCGGGCTTTGCATAATTATATTAAAAGCATCTTCCTCACCTTTGAAATCAGGTATGAGAATTTCAACAGTGCAGTCCGGCTTTTGTTTACGGATAAGCCTTACACATTCTTTGAAAATGGTAGATCCGCCATCTTGTAATTCATCTCTGTTAACAGAAGTTATAACGACATGGCGTAAATCCAATTCAATTACAGATTCAACAACACGATTTGGTTCATCAAGATCAAGTTCTGTAGGCATACCAAGCTTTACATTACAGAAACCGCAGCTTCTTGTACAGGTATCACCCAGTATCATAAAAGTTGCCGTGCGATGATTCCAGCATTCGGCAATATTAGGGCATCGTGCTTCTTCACAAACAGTGTTTAATTTCTGCCGGCGCATAAGATTTTTCACATCGCTGTAATTATCGCCTGTGGGCAGTTTAACTTTTAACCAGTCTGGTCGCTTTCCTAAATCCTTATTATCTTTTTCAGCAGCTTCTTTAAATGCACGCTGATGCTGGTTTATTTTTATCATACTGTCTAGTTAAATCCTTCAGTTTCAAAATTTTCTAAAGTATCTTTAATATGCTTAAGGAACAATCCGCCCAGCATACCATCGACCAATCTATGATCATGAGAAAGAGTTAATGACATAATGTATCTGACAGCGAATGTATCAGCACCATCTACCTCAATGATAACAGGTTTTTTCTGAACCGCTCCAACACCAAGAATAGCAACTTCGGGTTGATTGATTATTGGTGTTCCGAATATAGTTCCGAACACACCATAGTTGGTGATTGTGAAAGTTCCGTTTGTTATATCATCCGGAGTTAATTTTTTGTTGCGTGAACGAGATGCGAGATCAGTGATTGCTTTTGCAAGTCCTGTTATATTTCTTTCCCCTGCTCCTTTTATATTTGGGACTATCAATCCGGTTGGTTCAATGGCAACTGCAATTCCGAGATTAATAAATTTTTTCTGAATAATAGTATTACCATCTATGGTTGAATTGACGAGAGGATACTTCTTCAATGCTTTAACACATGCATCAGCTACAAATGCCATATAAGTTAACTTAACATTTTCTCTCTGCTGTATTTCATCTTTTTTCTGCTGAATGAAATTATGTATTCTGGTCATATCGACTTCGATTAAAGCTGAAACATGAACGGAAGTATCACGGCTCATTACCATATGGTCCATAATCTTCTGGCGGATATTATCCATCGGGATTCTTTCAACATCAGTTGATGAATAGCTTGTCTGAGTCGTTGATGCACTAAACGCAGGAGCTGAGGGCCGTTCCTGTCTTTCCTGTTTTGCAGTCTGAGATTTTTCTTTAACCTGAATTTTCTCAGCAGATTTTGATTTACGGTTTTCTATGTATGATAAAATATCCTTTTTTGTAACACGTCCTTCCAATCCGCTTCCTTGAATTGACTGCAGTTCTTCAAAACTTACACTTTCTTTTTGGGCAATACTTAAAACAAGAGGTGAGTAAAATCCTGAACCTGTCCCCTGTACCTTTGGTCTTATGTCAAGATCCTTACCGAAAATATCATGCATCTTTTCATCCTGTGGAACCGAAACGCCTTTGCCGGATTTCTCTTTTGCCGTTTCATCCGTCTGACTAATTTGTTTAGAAACAGATACATCAGACCCAACCGATAACCTAGCTACAACTGTCCCCACCTCAACGGTTTCCTGCTCACCGACAAGTATTTCAGCGACTGTCCCCTCTTCCGGTGATGGAACTTCTGTATCAACTTTATCGGTGCTTATTTCAAAAATAGTTTCATCTTTCTTTACTTTATCACCGACTTTCTTATACCATTTTATGATTGTGCCTTCCATGACTGATTCACCCATCTTCGGCATTGCTATGTCAATTAAGTTATCTGGTGATGACTCAGGAGTACTTTTTTTGTCTGCTTCCTGTTTCGGTACTTCAACTTTCTTTTCTTCTTTCCCCAAAGGCATTTCATCTTCTGCTTCATCTTTTTTCTCAACAGGTTTTTCTGATTGAGCAGTTGATTCACCTTCACCGGATATTTTAGCTACCACGGTACCAACCTCAACGGTTTCACCCTCTTTTACAAATATTTCAGTTAATACACCTTCACCGGGTGACGGAATTTCAGTATCAACTTTATCAGTGCTGATCTCGAATATTATTTCATCGCGTTTAACTGAATCGCCGACTTTTTTATACCACTTAATTATAGTGCCTTCACTAACGCTTTCACCCATTTTGGGCATTATCACTTCCATATTTTCTCCTTTAGGCTGAGGTTAAGGCTCAGGCTAAGTTATTTTTATTTCAATAGTTTTTATTAATGAATTTAGTTCCTGAATAATATCATTTGAATCAGATAAAATTTCTTCCAGTATTTTTTCTTCTTTTATATAACCCAATTTGTTTGAGGCAATTGACTGACTCATAAGTTCGTAAGCACTTCCTCTTGAAATCTTGTAGAATCTGGTTTTATCTTTTGGCTCAAATCGGCCATATCCCTCTGCTATATTATGTAAAACAGAATTTGCCGATCTCCTGATATCACTGGTCAATCCGAATTTTTCTTCAGGAGGATAAACTTTAGTTATCTGATAAATTTTTAATAATAATTCCAAAGCTTTCTGCCACACCGGCATTGCAGTAAAATCCGGATACTTCATACTTCCTCCCAAATTAAATGATGAATTGATCATTATTTTATTCTACTCAACCTAAGCCTAAGCCTTAGCCTTAGCCTCTTCCTTATACTCAATACTCTATCAGTTCTTTAATTCCTTTATATACTCTGTCACGATTAGGAAGAACGGTGCTTTCGAGAATCGGAGAGTAAGGAATATGAGTATCCAGTGCTGTAATCCTCTTTACCGGTCCATCCAGATATTGAAAACAATTCTCAGTAACACGGGAAGCTATTTCTCCTCCAAAACCGCCGGTTAATGTATCTTCGTGAACGATGACCAACTTATTAGTTTTTTTAACAGATTTGTAGATAGTTTCTTCATCAAGAGGAATGATTGTTCTTAAATCAATAACCTCGACAGAATATTCAAATTCATCTTCAAGTTTTTTTGCTGCAAGAACAGAATCCCAAAGCGAAACACCCCATGAAACAACAGTTATATCTGTACCTTCGCGAACAACTTTTGCTTTACCAAATGGTACAAGATAATTTTCATCAGGTTCCGGAGTGATTGCATAGCTTTGTCTGTATAAACCTTTATGTTCACAGAAAAGAACCGGATCCTTTAATCTACAAGCGGTCTTAAGTAAACCTTTTGCATCAGCTGCATTGCTTGGATAAGCGATAAAAATTCCCGGAACGTGTGCAAAAATAGATTCTATATTCTGGCTATGATATAATCCTCCGTGAATATAACCGCCAACGGCTACCCTTGTAACAACAGGAGATTCCCATGCATTATTTGATCGATAACGAATTGTGGCAAGTTCATCTCTCATTTGCATGAATGCAGGCCATATGTAATCACCAAACTGTATTTCAACAACTGGTTTTAATCCTGCAAAGGTCATTCCGACGGCAACACCCAGAATACTTGCTTCCGCAAGTGGAGAATTGAAAACTCTTTTTTTAGTAAAACGATTTGTAAGTCCTTTTGTTGCAGTGAACACTCCGCCTTTTGCGTCTTCAATATCTTCACCAAAAATATACATATTTGGATTTCGTTCCATTTCCTCACGCAAAGCATGATTGATGGCATCAACCATAACAATTTTATCGCCGGAAGGTTCTGAAGATTCATAATTCAAAGTGTCGCGAAATCCGCTCTCATCAAAAACGTACTTATCGGCATCTTCAGATCTGGGATCGGAGGCCTTGAATGCTTTATCGGCTGCTTCACTAATTTCATCGTTAACATCCTGTTTTATCCTCTCATATTCCTTTTCATCCAGCATCCCCTTTGAAATCAGAATCGACGACAATTGTTCAATAGGACATTTTTTAGATTCTGCTTCGATCTCTTTGTTATCACGATATTTTTTCTGATCGTCGGAAGAAGAGTGGGATGATAACCTGACAACTTCGGCTTCAATCAGCGCAGGACCTTTACCACTTTTTATATACTCGATTGCTTCCTGGATTTTCTCGTACGATTCGAAGAAATCTGTTCCATCAATTCTTGCGCGATGAAGGTTATGAAATCCCGCCATCATTTCAGCAACTGAGTTATCCTTACCACCGCTTTGATCAGAAACATGAACAGAGATAGCATATTTATTATTCTGAATTACGAAAAGTACCGGAAGTTTTTCCCTGCTTGCCCAGTTAACCGCTTCATGAAATTCACCCTGGCTGGTAGTACCCTCACCGCTGCTTACGTAAGAAATGTTCCTCTCCCCTTTTTTAACAGAGGCGAGTGCAGTACCGACAGCCTGGAGGAATTGAGTTCCGGTTGGACTCGACTGAGAAGGTAAATTAAAACGGGTTGAACCCCAGTGAACAGGTAGTTGTCTGCCGCCGCTGGATGGATCATCTGCTTTTGCAAAAGTTTGCAGAAATATCTCTTCAGGTGTTATTCCTGCAGTCAGAACTGTTGCAAGATCCCTGTAATATGGAAATAACCAATCTTTTTTGGGATCCAGTTGCAAACCTATTGCAAGTTGAACCGCTTCATGTCCCGAAGCTGCAATATGAAAAAATGTCTTACCCTGTCGCAGCAAATTCATTGCTTTGTTATCTAAAGTTCGTGCAGTCAGCATTGATTTAAGAATTTTTAAAAGTTCACTTTTACTGAATTCTTTTTTGCCGGCTTTAAGAGACTTAGATGATTCGCCTTTTCCGTTTGCGGGTTTCAGATCTGTTTTCTGTTGCTGACCAACTTTTTTTATTTTTTTCTTCGCCATTAAAAACCTTTTGTTTATTGAGTGATTAACTCAGATTCCAGTAATGTATTTTTAGGAATCAATTCAATAGATTCATATTCAAAGACTTCTTTAAAGTGTTTGATTATCAAAGATTTAACCAGTTCGATTTCATTGTTATTATTGGTTTCTTTATTCAGTGATGTAACAGTTTTATCCGGTATTCCACAGGGTATAATTCCATTAAAAAGACTTAGATCGGTATTTACATTAAATGCGAATCCGTGCATTGTAACCCACCGACTGACCTTAATTCCAATTGCTGCAATTTTTCTGTCGTCTATCCATACACCTGTGTAATCAGGATCTCGTTTTCCAATCAATCCAAATTCAAAACAAACTCTTATAATGACTTCTTCCAAAGCACGAAGATACTTATGTGTATCCTGTATCCAATTATTCAAATTAATTATAGGATATCCAACAATTTGTCCGGGTCCGTGATAAGTTATATCCCCTCCTCGGTCAATATTATAAATTGATATATTCTTTTCTTTTAAATAATCCTCGCCTCCTACAAGATGTGATCTATCGGCAGTTTTACCAAGTGTATATGTATTCGGATGTTCCAGAAGTAACAAGTGATCATTTATAGTCCCGGAAACACGTTTATCATGGATTTTGTATTGTAAATCCCAAGCTTCCTTATAATCAATGAAACCCAAATCCGAGTAACAGAGTACTTTATTTTTTTTATGGTTCAAAAATTTACCTTATAAATTAAGTTCAGATATGGATGCCTTCACCATAGGCATTCGCAGCGGCTTCCATTATCATTTCTGATAAAGTAGGATGTGCATGTACAGTTTTAATTAAAGAATGTCCTGTGGCTTCCATCGCACGAGCTAAAGTGATCTCTGCGATAAGGTCTGTTGCACCGGCACCTATAATATGGCCGCCTAATATCTCACCATATTTTGCATCAAATATAATTTTAACAAATCCTTCCCTTTCACCGACTGCAAATGCTTTTCCGCTTGCCATATATGGAAATTTTCCAATCTTCAATTCATAACCGAGTTCTTTAGCTTTTCTTTCTGTAAAACCAACACTAGCAACCTGCGGTTCGCAGAAAGTACATCCAGGAATATTTTCATAATCAATATCTGGATTTTTAATACCTTTCAGATTTTCAACACAGTGTATTCCTTCAGCAGATGCAACATGGGCAAGCCATGGCGGACCTATAACGTCACCTATTGCGTATATTCCAGCTATATTCGTTTCGTATGTTTCTTTATTAACTTTAATATGATTTTTATGAAGTTCAATACCTAATTCTTCAAGACCAAATCCTTCTACATTTCCAACAACACCTATGGCATTTAAAACTACATCAGATGTCAGTTCTTTTTTTTCACCATTCTGGTTTATAGCTACTTTTACTTTTTTCCCTTTAACCTCGGCTTTTTCAACTGTAGCTTTTGTGAATATTTCGATTCCCCGTTTCTTCAAATTTTTCTCAAGTGCCTGCGATACTTCTGTATCTTCAATCGGCAGTATATTGTCCATCATCTCAACAACGGTGACTTTTGTTCCAAACACTGAATAAAAGTATGCGAACTCAATTCCAATCGCACCTGCGCCAATCACTATCAGTTCTTTTGGCTGTTCAGGTAAATTCATGGCTTCTGTGCTGGTAATAATATTTTTCTTATCAATTGGAATAGATTCGATTGCACGGGGTCTTGCACCAGTAGCTATAATGATTTTATCTGCGGTGATTGAATCAATTTGATTTTCTTTATCATCGAAGATATTAATCTGATTTTTCGATGAAAATTTTCCGAAGCCTTTGATTCTGTCGACTTTATTTTTCTTTACCAAAATTTCAACATTTTTAGTTATTCTGTCAGATATATCCCTGCTTCTTTTAATTATATCATTGAAATTAAAACTCAGATCTTTGGTATGAATACCGAAATCCTTGCCGTGATTTTTAACGGTGTCGTAAATCTCAGCATTTTTAAGCAGCGATTTAGTTGGGATGCAGCCCCAATTCAGGCATACTCCACCTAATTTATCCTTATCTATTACAACAGTTTTAAATCCTAATTGTGCAGCTCTGATCGCAGCAACGTAACCTCCCGGACCTCCACCTAAAACTGCTATTTCGTAGTGTTTTGACATAAATCAGCTTCCTGAAAATATTGATTGGGGAAGCAAATATATAGAGTCAATATTTAAAAAGAAAACTCAGAGCCTTCATTTATGACCGTTAAGTCACAATTTAGCATTCTATGTTAATTGATGAATCTTATCGTTCGTATTTTCATCTTACGCAGCAATATTTAATGGAATTGTATTAATTGGAATTCTTTGGTTACTTTGCTGCGATAATGATAGGCGTTTCACTCGGACTTATAGGTGGAGGCGGATCAATATTAACTGTACCCGTATTAGTTTATTTGTTACACATAGAACCGGTTACAGCGACTGCTTACTCCTTGTTTATTGTAGGTTTTACAAGTCTAATTGGTTCTGCCGCTTATATGAGAAAGGAACTTGTTTCTTATAAGACTGCGTTAATTTTTTCGGTACCTTCTTTTATCGCAGTTTTTATAACCAGAAAATTCATTTTACCTGCTATTCCGGATGTGATATTCATATATGAAGAGTTTGAACTAACAAAAAATCTGTTTGTAATGCTCTTCTTTGCGGCTTTAATGGTAGTTGCATCTATTTCAATGATAAAGGATAAACGACCTGAAATAGAGGAAGGTGCACTTAGATATAATTATCCACTAATTATGGTTGAAGGTTTTATTATTGGTGTCCTTACGGGATTTGTTGGTGCCGGCGGCGGTTTCTTAATAATTCCTGCACTGGTTTTGCTTGCAAGGCTTCCAATGAAATTAGCAATAGGAACGTCATTGCTGATTATAGCCGCAAAGTCTTTGATTGGATTTACTGGGGACATTAGTACTCAAATGCAAATTAACTGGTTATTTCTGTTAATTATTTCTGCCCTTGCAGTATCAGGAATTTTTGCTGGAAGTTATTTATCAAAGTTTGTCTCCGGTCAGAAACTAAAACCTGCATTTGGTTGGTTTGTGATGGTAATGGGAATCTATATAATAGGTAAAGAACTACTTCTTAATTAAAAGTTTATAAAAAAGGTAAGGAAAATAAATGTTCAGAGATATGGGTACATCGGTTAACGTAGCTAATATAAATTCAGCTGATTTTTCTGAGAAGATTAAAAATGATCCGGATGCAGTTCTGATTGATGTAAGAACTCAAGGAGAGTACATATCAGGTCACATTCCAAATTCTAAATTAATTGATCTGATGAATCCTCAATTTCTTCAGGAGATTGAAAAGCTGGATAAGACAAAAAATTATTATGTTTATTGCAGAAGCGGTAACAGAAGTTATCATGCAGGATTGGCAATGCTGCGTATGGGATTCCAGACTGTTTATAATCTGCAAAATGGAATTCTTGATTGGTATGAACCGTTAGACAAAGGATTTTAGGAGGATATATGTATTTCAAACATATTTATGAAAAAGGTTTGGCTCAGGCAAGTTATTTAATAGGATGCCAGGCAACTAAGGAAGCTATTATTATTGATCCTAAAAGGGATATTGATACTTACCTGGAAATTGCAGAACAGGAAAACTTAAAGATCACTCATATTACAGAAACTCATATTCATGCCGACTTTTTAAGTGGAACCAGAGAACTGGCTTCAGCTACTGGTGCAAAAGTTTATCTATCGGATGAAGGTGGACCCGATTGGCAATATCAGTTTGAGCATATCGGTTTGAAAGATGGAGACAAAATTAAAGTAGGAAACCTGATACTTGAAGCGATGCACACTCCGGGACATACACCCGAACATATCTCATTCCTGCTTACTGATACACCTGCTTCAAATAAACCGGTTATGATCTTTACAGGCGACTTTGTATTTGTAGGCGACATCGGAAGACCTGATCTTCTTGAAAAAGCTGCTGGTATTGTCGGAACTCAGGAAAATGGTGCCAGACAAATGTTTAATTCACTTAAAAGATTTAAATCTCTTGACGATTATATTCAGGTTTGGCCCGGTCATGGTGCTGGTTCAGCTTGTGGAAAAGCTCTTGGAGCGGTTCCTTCTTCAACAATAGGTTACGAAAAAATTACAAATTGGGGCTTAAATATCGATGATGAAGATCAATTTGTGAAAACTCTGTTAGATGGTCAGCCGGAACCACCCAAATATTTTGCAATGATGAAGAAGCTGAATAAAATTGGTCCGAAAGTATTAGGTTCTATTCCTCGTCCGGGTAGATTAAGCATTCAGCAATTCGAAAATCACATTGCTAATGGAACAAAAATTATTGATACACGAAATAAAATATCGTTTGCAGGCGGACATATCCCAAACAGTATTAATATTCAGGACAATTCATCGTTCAGCACCTGGGCAGGATGGATTTTAGATTATGAAACTCCGTTTATACTTGTTGCCAGTGATGAAAGAATCAATCAATTAACAAAAGCATTAATAAGAATCGGTTTGGATAATGTGGTTGGTTATATCAATGACATTGAAAAGATTTCCAATACAGGATACGACTTGAAAACTCTCAATCAAATTAGTGTGCATGAGCTTAAGGAAAATTTAGAAGAACATTTTATTCTTGATGTAAGAGGTTATAGTGAATACAATGCTTCACATCTTCCCGGAGCTGAAAATATTCACGTTGGATATATACTTAATAATCTTGATAAACTTCCTTCAGACAGAACAATTGTAGTACATTGTGCAAGCGGTGATCGTTCAGCAATTGCTGCCAGTCTTTTGCTAAGTGCCGGTTTTGAAAATGTAAGTAACCTCACCTGTGGTTTTTCAGGATGGAGGCAAGCTAAGTATCCCGTTGAAAAGTCGGAATTAGTATTGATTTAGTATTGCTGTTGATTGCATGTAAGTTTGGCTAATATACTTCAGGTATAAGGGTAAAGGAATGTAAAGATATAAAATCAAGTATTACAACAATTTTAATGGTGTAAATTTCTAAAATATTTTACAGACTCAATATTTTAAATACAACTGACCTATACCCTATACCAAATTTTATCCTCAAGATAACAGATATTTAAAACTCAGTAACGATTATCGAAATTAGTATCTAACAACCTGTCCTTTAACCGGCATAGAAGTATGCATCATTACAATTCCCCACTTCCCGTTTTCTTTATTCATAACGCCGGTTGTCCTGATATTATCAAGTGAATATTTTTCATTACCGGATGTAACATTCCAGTTAACCCTCATGTAGAACCAGGCACTTTGACCTGTTCCGCACAACTTCACAACTTTATCTCTGGGAAAAAGTTTTACTTCATCTACAGTATCATAAAATCTTTTCTGTTCCTGAAGTAGAGACTCCCTTTCCACCCAAAGTTCCTTCTCATCAGTGCCGAGAATTATAATATCCGGTTTTGCAGAAAAACAGTTCCTTAAAAGATCAACGTTTTGAGTTTCGTGGGCAGTCTGATAATTTTCAAGCACATTTAATACTTCATTGTGCGCTGCGTTCATATCAATTCTTTCTTCTGAACCGCAGGAAATTAAAACAAGAGAAGAAACCAGAAGTGAAACTATCATTCCTCTCATCACATTCTCCTTTCAATTAATATGTTTAAAGAACAAATGAGATAATCCAATAGCAAAAATTTAACTATCAAAACTTTTGATAATATTTATTAATAAGATATAATAATAAAAACAATAGTCAACTTTGCTTGACTTCAATCAATTATTTGTAATAAGTAATATTTAATATTTCTCATTTATCAGAATTTAAACCATCTCTTTCTTTAATCCGAAAAACAATTGAGCGCTATTCTTATTCAAATTTGATTTTTTTATATAATGCTAATTGGCAAATTAGTTGATATTTATAAATACCAATTATTTATTGCTATGAACAAAGATCATAATATTCCTAAATATCCTATCAGAGAAGCTGCCCGACTTCTTAATATTTCTGTACATACCCTAAGAATGTATGAACGTGAAGGATTGATTTTGCCTTTTCAGAAATCAACCGGACACAGAAAGTATTCTGATTCAGATATTGAACGACTACTCTGTATAAGATCAGCTATCAATGTAAGGAAAATCAGTATCCACGGAATCAAATCAATACTCTCGTTGATTCCATGCTGGGAGATTGCAAAGTGTAGTGAAATTGACAGAATAAATTGTGAAGCATATTCAGAAGCAGAGAAGCCTTGCTGGAGTTACAAACACAAAAACAATATTTGTGCAAATCTTGAATGCAGCAAATGTGAGGTTTATAACTCTTTTCTGGATTGCTCAACAGTAAAAAGTGCAATAAGAAGTTTAAATACAAATAAGCATAATATTAATGAAATTCTAACAGCAGTATAATATGAAAAAACTACTAATACTTGGTGCCGGCACAGCCGGCACGAATCATCATCCCGAACTTGTTTCGGGATCTCAATTGTGAAATCATTTTAGATGCTGAAACAAGCCTGCCTGACGGTAGGCAGGTTCAGCATAAAAAACAATAAACTGAAAGCAATATGAAAAAACTACTAATACTTGGTGCCGGCACAGCGGGTACAATGATGCTTAACAAACTCAATAACATTCTTGATAAAAATGAATGGCAAATTACAGTCGTGGACCAGCACGAAAAGCACTATTATCAACCGGGATTTCTTTTCATTCCTTTCAACATTTACACCTGCAAAGATGTAACAAAACCTAAAAGAGATTTTTATCCGCCTGGTGCAAACGTAATCAATTCTGAAATAGATAAAATTGAACCGAAAGAAAACAGAGTTCTTCTAAAAAATGGACAAGTAGTTGGTTATGATTACCTGATTATTGCAACTGGTGCAAAAACAAATCCTGAAGAAACAGAAGGTCTGAAAGACAAACTTTGGTATAAAAATATTTTCGATTTTTATACAATAGAAGGTGCCTGTAATCTTAGAGATTTTTTCAAGCATTGGTCAGGCGGAAAACTAGTTATAAACATTACCGAAATGCCGATTAAGTGTCCCGTTGCTCCTCTGGAGTTTGCATTTCTTGCAGACTGGTTCTTCACTGAAAAAGGAATCAGGGATAAAGTTGATATTCATTTTGTTACTCCCCTTCCAGGCGCCTTCACCAAACCGAAAGCATCAGCAGTACTTGGCGACTTTTTGAATAAAAAGAACATAAGATTAACATCTGAGTTCAACATTGCACGCGTTGATAACGATGAGATGAAAATTGTTTCGTGGGATGAAACAGAAATTCCTTTCGATGTGCTTGTTACTATTCCAACAAATATGGGAGATGAAGCAATTGCAAGAAGCGGAATGGGCAATGAATTGAATTTCATTCCAACTGATCCTCAAACTCTAAGAGCAAAAGATTACGAAAATATTTTTGTAATCGGAGATGCTACTGATCTGCCAAGTTCTAAAGCAGGTTCGGTAGCACATTTCCAATCAGACATATTGCAGGAAAATTTCCTGAGCGTAATTGAAGGCAGAGAGCCGCAAGCAAAGTTCGATGGACATGCAAACTGCTTCATCGAATCAGGCTTCGGTAAAGGAATTCTGATTGACTTTAACTATGATACTGAACCGTTACCTGGGAAATTTCCTCTTCCCGGAATCGGTCCGTTCTCTCTTCTTGAAGAAACAAAAATGAATCACTATGGAAAAATTATGTTCCGATGGGCTTACTGGAACTTTCTGATAAAAGGACTTGAACTTCCGATCGAGTCAAATATGTCAATGGCGGGAAAGAGGTTATAAATGGAAGAAGTAGTAACCCAGAATCAGATTGATGAAATCAATCAGAAGCTCAATTTAATTCTTGAAGAAATTGCGCTTCAGAGACAACATCGCAGAATGATGGAAGATCTGAAAGATGATCTGTATCGTGTCGGAAAAGATTTGTATGAAACTGCAATTGTTGAACTTGAAGAAGTACACGATCAATTACAAACTGGCGATATACTTCATCTTGGAAAGAAGCTTCTTCGGAACGTCAATAATCTCAGCAAAGCATTTGATCAGATGGAAAGCACGAGAGATTTTTTTAGAGATATCTCCCCTCTTGTGCGTGAATCAATTTTAGATATGATGAAGAAGCTGGATGAATTCGACAGGAAAGGTTATTTCCAGTTCACAAAGGAATTACAAAAAGCAGCAGATAATATTGTTACTTCATTCACTGCCGAGGATGTAAAGCAACTTGGAGAAAATATTGTAACAATTCTGAATACAGTGAAAAACCTTACGCAACCGGAAATGCTGCAGGCAATTAATAATGCAATTGCAGTTTATAAGAATATTGATATTAAAGTTGATGAAAAAGTTTCAATGTTCAGTCTTCTCAAAGAACTAAATTCGCCTGAAGTAAAAAGAGGTCTTGCTGTGGGATTAAAGTTTTTAAAAAACCTGGCATCACTTGAAGAACAAAAAAGTAAAGAAATAATTATCAATTAAAACAATTAGGAGAATTAAATGGAAACTGTAGAATTTATAGGAAGAAAATTGGAGCTCGATGCAGACGGGCATCTGAAAAACCTGAATGACTGGGATAAAGATGTTGCTCAGGAATTTGCAAAGCTTGAAGGTATAAATGAACTAACTGAACGTCATTGGCTGGTAATTGAATATATGCGTAAAGAATTCAAAGAGAAAGGCGATGCACCTTCAATCAGAAAGTTAACAAAGGAAAGCGGTGTTGATACAAAAGAACTCTACGCTCTTTTTCCAAAAGGACCAGCAAAAAAAGCTGCGAAGATTGCAGGTCTGCCGAAACCAAAAGGTTGTATATAACAAAGGAGAAATGAAATGTCACAACCAATAGAAAAAGTTTCAATCGTTGTTTCGAAGGGTTCCCTTGAAGGAGTCTATCCCGGACTAATTATGGCAAATGGTGCCAGGATGGAAGGAATTGAAGCAACTCTCTTCTTTACATTTTTCGGATTGGACGCAATAATAAAAAATCGTATGGATAATCTTGGTGTTGCAACAGTAGGTAATCCGGCAATGCGGATGCCGGGCGGATTAAAAATGCCGACCTGGCTTGGTGCAATTCCCGGAATGTCAAAATTTGCAACCGTGATGATGAAAAAAGAAATAGAAAAACTTGACATTCCTCCAGTTCGTGAATTCATTGAAATGATTAGCGATGCGGGCGGAGAACTTTATGCCTGCAAAGCAACTGTGGATATGTTCCATTTGACGAAAAATGATTTTTGTCCTCAGGTAAATGATATAATATCTGTAGGGCAATTTTATGAAAAATCCGCCGGTGCTCAGATAATATTTACTTGATAACTTAACAAACCCAATTTCTTAAAAGTTATTGGGTTTGTTACAAATTTGAAACTTCTGTCTTTGCTATTCCTCAATTCAATCAAAAATATGATAACTTTGTTCCATATAAATTTTAATCATTTCGTATGAATCACGATATAATAGATTTCCAAAAAGAAGTAGTAGAAGAAAGTTTTACAATACCTGTGCTTGTTGATTTCTGGGCTGAGTGGTGCGGACCCTGTAAAATGCTCGGTCCGATATTAGAGAGATTAGCGGAAAAATATAAGAATAAATGGAAGCTTGTAAAGCTCAATACTGATGAACAGCAGGATGTTGCTGTTGAGTATGGAATTCGAGGGATTCCAAATGTGAAACTTTTTTATAAAGGTAAAGTAATTAACGAATTCACCGGTGCACTTCCCGAAAAAGCTGTTGAAGACTGGCTGCGGAAATCCATTCCCTCTAAATTTGCGGATATGATAGAGAGAGCAAAAATTCTGCTTGGTGAAGGTAAAGAAGAAGATGCTAAAATTATGCTTGAAGATGTTATAAGGGGAGATATTAACAATAGCGAAGTTAAAGTTCTATTAGCAAAGATACTTTTATTTGACTCCCCGCAGGATGCAAAAAGATTAATTAAGAATGCAGAATTAAGCACGGATAATCTTGAACTCGCTGATTCAATTGAGACTATAACTGATCTTTTTGAGAATTTAAAAAACAAAACATCGCTGGTTGAGTCGCCTGTGAAGGAAATTTATTTAGAAGCAATAATTAAATTACACCAAAAAGATTTTGATAATGCACTTGAAAAATTTATCGACGTTATCCGTGAGGAAAAATCTTATGATAATGAAGGAGCCCGTAAAGCCTGCATTGCAATATTCAAATACTTAGGTGAAGAACATGAAACAACATTAAAGTACAGGCGTGAATTCAGCAGAGCATTATACGTGTAATTTTTTTCTGTAGAGAACAATCTTTTTGCTTTAGCTGGTATGCAAAGGTTGGATTGTTCATTTTATTAAAAAAGATTTTTGGGTTCTAATCATTTAATGAGCATTTAAATAATAGCATTGCAAAGCTTTCAATTCACGTAGACTTAATAATGATCTTATTCACCTTAGGATCAATATTAAAAAGTATTTCTTCTGCCTTGATGATTGATGTTGATTTCATTATTTATTCTTCGCAATTTTTTAGGAATTTAATACTGCAACGGATACTCAACATATTTTTATTCATCATCGCTCTGAATGCAATAGCTACCGCTCAGGATACTACAAAAAGTCTTGCCTTTAAGAAAAATAGTCTTGTCAGAGAAGCTCCATTTTTTTATCAGCCTGATATTTCATATCAGCTGCTTCAGCAGTTCAAACTTATTCAGGAAGCCAATGCTGGCGACCCGAGAGCACAGCACGAACTTGGAATGAGATTATTGCTCGGCGAAGGAATGGCTGCCGATACGACCCAGGCTGTTTACTGGGTTAGAAAAGCAGCAAGCCAGGGTATGATTTCTGCAATGTATAACTATGCAGTTTTATTGATAAATGGCTGGGGCGTTGAATGGAATCCATTCGAGGCTTATAAGAATTTTCGTAAAGCAGCTCTTGCCGGGATGGGTCAGGCGCAATTTATTGTCGCCCTTCTTCACACTGACAACCTCATTATAAAAAAAGATTATAATAGAGCTTATGCATGGGCGAAACGTGCCCTGGATAATGGATTCGAATCTGCTGAAGAATTGATTGAAGCACTAAAACCAAATATTGATATCAATCAAATTTCTTTTGAAGATAATGCGATCACGAGCACTGAATTTAATTTTAACCAGACCCAACCACCTGTTGAGTCTGCAATTGGTTTGGTATTTCTCGATTTCGATGCTATAACAGATACTTCCGAGAAAGAAATTACAGACAGCATGCTTATTAAAGATTTATCTTACTCTGGTATTCAGAATATTTTAGATACTCTTGGATTAAGAATAAATTCACAAATAGATTTCAATGATAGTACTAAGCTTCAAATTCTGATTGAAGCAGCCAATGCAGGAAGTCCTGAAGCATTAACTATATTAGGACGACTTAATGAGAAAGGAATATTTGTGAGTAAAAATCTTATAAATGCTGCGGAGTTTTACATACGTGCAATAAGGTTGGATTCACCCCGTTCACCTCTGCTTCTCTGGAATCTTATTCAGGAAAAAGATTTTTACAAAATGTTAAAAGCCGCCTCAGACAATAATGACCCTGTTGCCCAGTTTGTATGGTACGGACTTTTTATTCTCAGTTATGATCATCGGCTTACAGAATTTGATGCACTGAGATTTTTGGAACTTGCTGCAAATAATAACCATCTTCCTGCAATAATCGAACTGGGATTAAATCACTACACTGGCAGGTATGTAACAGAAAGTAAAATAAACGGTATAAGTATCTGGCAGATAGGAGAAAAATACGGCAGTTCTGAAGCTTCCGTCCGAATTGCATCAGCAAGAGTATTCGATCAGTTTGGTTTGATTAATACCGATAAGCTTATAGATTTTCTTATCAGTACTTCAGCAAAGGGTTCTATACTTTCAGAAGTTGCACTTGGATCAGCTTTTGAGAATGGTATTGGAGTTAAACGCAATCTTTCCTCTGCAGTAAGGCATTACAGGAATGCTGCCCAGCGGGGAAGTCGGTTTGCATTCAACCAGTTAAAAAGAATTTATGATTCACTCCGTCCTGCTGAACCGGAATTTATTGTCAACTGATTGACCTGTATTTATACTAAATCCAGATATAACTTACCATATTGTTGAGAATTTATTAGCAATGAATCTATTCCTGAAGTAATTTTGAATAATTAATTTTTACTTTAGATGAAAAAAAGAATACACTCAAAATTACCTGAAGTCGGTTCAAGCATCTTTTCTGTTATGACCAGGATGGCCAATGAATACAATGCTATAAATCTCTCACAAGGTTTCCCGGATTTTAACTGTCCTGACGAACTCATTGATCTTGTACATCATTTTCAAAAAAAAGGTTTTAATCAGTATGCTCCTATGCAAGGTGTACTGCCGCTTCGATTTGAAATTTCAAAAAAGATCGAAAAACTGCACGGCAGGAATTATGACTCAGAAAACGAAGTAACTATTACTGCCGGAGCAACACAGGCTTTATATACAGCTATTTCCTGCCTTGTTGGCAAAGATGATGAAGTGCTTATCTTTGAACCTGCTTACGATTCTTATGCGCCTGCCGTAAAAATGAATCTCGGTAAACCAGTATTCATTCCTCTTAATTATGATGACTACTCAATTAACTGGGAGTTGACAGCACAGAAGATCAATTCACGTACAAGACTGATAATTCTGAATTCGCCTCATAACCCAACCGGGAGTATAATAAGTCTTAACGACCTTAGAATACTTGAAAATATTGTTAAAGGTAAAAACGTTTTTATCATCAGTGACGAGGTATATGAGCATATCACATTTGATGGTTATGAGCATATTAGTCTTTCCCGTTCGGATATTCTTGCAAATCGAAGTTTTATAATATCTTCATTCGGAAAAACATACCACACAACAGGCTGGAAAATGGGATATTGCGTCGGTCCGGAATATATGATGAATGAATTCAGGAAACTTCATCAATTCGTAGTGTTCTCTGCAAATACTCCGACACAATTAGCGTATTCTGATTTTTTAAAAAATGCATCCCATTATCTTGAACTTGGAAGCTTTTATCAGAAGAAAAGAGATTATTTTATTGAGAAAATTCAAAAGTCAAAATTCAAAATTAAAAAGTGTAGCGGTACTTACTTTCAGTTATTAGATTATTCCGATATATCGAACAAAAATGATATGCAGTTTTCCAGGCAATTGGCAACAGAAACCGGGGTTGCTGTGATTCCGCTTTCACCATTCTATAAAAAAGGTAGTGATGGAAGAATTATAAGAGTTTGTTTTGCTAAAAGTAATGAAGTTCTTTCAAGAGCTGGAGCATTACTAAATTCTCTTTAGTAAAATGATCATTTGAAATGAATAACGATCAATTTAAATTAAAAAAATTTGCTGCAACACTTTCGTTAAGTGTTGGTATCGGAATGTTCATATTCAAATTTTCGGCATACCTTATTACAGGTTCAGCAGCTATATTTTCCGATGCCGCCGAATCAGTTGTTCACGTTCTGGCAACCAGTATGGCTTTGTACAGTATCATCCTTAGTTCACGACCACCGGACAAATCGCACTTATACGGACATGGTAATGTTGAATACTTTTCTGCGGGTATTGAAGGTGCTCTTATTGTTATCGCTGCTTTGGTAATTATTCATGAAGGTATATCTGATATCATCAGAGGACCGGAATTACAGCAGCTTGGAATTGGTATTTTGGTCATTAGTGCTGCAGGAATAATTAATTTGTTTCTTGGTTTTTATCTTATTAAAACCGGTAGAAAAACGAATTCATTGACTCTAATTGCAGATGGAAAACATGTCTTAACCGACTCATATACAAGTATAGGAGTAATAATTGGAATTACACTTGTTATACTAACAGATATTGTGTATCTCGATCCGATACTTGCAATTGCTGTTGCATTGAATATTCTTATCACAGGATACAAACTTATTCGTGAAAGCGTCGGCGGACTTATGAATGAAACCAATCCGGATTTACTTAAACAAATTTCAGGTAAATTAATTTCTATAAGAAAATCTTACTACATAGATATTCACGAATTACGATTCTGGAAATCAGGAGATGATGTTTTTATTGATTTCCATTTGACTATTCCGTATTACTTAAATATTAAAGAAAGTCATACTGAAGAAGAATTTATTGAGAATGAAATTAAATCCGAACTGCCTAACGCACAGTTAAAAATTCATCTTGATTACTGCGTACCCCGGTTATGCAGATACTGTGAGCATAATGAATGTGAGGTTAGGGAATATGAGTACACAAATAAAGTTGAATGGAATACGAATAAGTTAACCGGATCCCCCCTTCTTAACCTTCCTCATTAACAATTTTTTCTGTGTGCGGATCCTTGACTTTTGTAAGAATTAGCAACCCGGAAATAAAAAAGAATGCAATTGAGATAATGGCCGTTCTCTGATCTATTGCAGATGAAATAATCCCAAACACAAAAGGACCAAGTATTGCGGAAGCTTTGCCAAAAAATGAATAGAATCCAAAAAATTCGGTTTTCTTCTCAGCCGGTGTAAGTAATGACATCAAGCTCCTGCTTGTTGACTGTGAAGAACCGAGAGAAATACCTGCAAATGCAGCAATGATGTAAAATATAGTTTTATCTTCAACAAAAAATGCAGACACCACTATTCCAATCCATATAACTAACGTTATCATTAAAGTTTTTTTATGACCGACTTTATCTGATACTATCCCGAAAATCGCAGAGCCAATTATTGCAGATGTCTGTACAATAATGAAAAGGAGAATTATTTCAGTAAAGGTCATTTTTAAGGTTTCACGCGCAAAAATAGAAGAGAATATTATTATAGTGTTCACACCAT
>CAZXCP010000012.1:224-53481 GCA_964639355.1 uncultured Ignavibacteriaceae bacterium | reverse complement strand
ATCCATCCACACGGTTGGTTTTTTAACCAGTCCATCTAAATGAATAGGTACATTAAATGTTCCACCCATAGTAATATTATTCCCCAGTGCAAGATGGATTGTTCCCATTACTTTTTCATCCTCAAGTAACACTCCACTAAGCTTAGCTGAATCATTTGTTCCTATACCAAACTCAGCAATGTTACGGGCACCTTTGCCGACTTTATCAAGCATGGCAATTAATTTTTTAGCAATTGGTCCGCCGGTTATCTTTGTAGCAAAACCATCCTTAACTTCAATCCTGAGATTTGCATTTTTTATCAAACCGAATCCGGCCATTGAACCATCAACAACAAAGACACCATTTGCAGTACCTTCAACAGGAGCTAAATAAGTTTCACCGGTGGGAAGATTTCCGCTTTCACCTTTTTTATGGAACAAACCTTTGCTCGCAATTGGTTTCATTCCTTTTATATCGAAACTTATATCTGTTCCTGCCGGAGCAGTTACACGGATATGACTTCCCTTTTCAAGTATCTTTGCAAGTTTAATTGACCGTTTGGAAATTTCATTATAATCGGCATTCATGCCGCGGATCATTATTTCCTTGGTTATACCCGGAAATGTCGCAATTCTGGTACCCAGTTTAGAAGCATTTCTTCTTGCATCGGTGTGCGTTAAGGATTTTGCTGTGGGACAAAAAACAACATCAAACTTTTTCATAAGCTCCGCAACTTCTGCGGATGGCTCCTCCCCGTTTATTTTTCCTGATTTCATTTCTACATAAAGTGCTTTATGACCAAGTCGCTTTGCATTTTCATAAAGTGATAAGCCGATTTCACGTTTTAGTTCATCAGTAATAACAAGAATGCTTTCATTTTTTTTTGCACCCATACATGTTTGAATTGCAATTGAAGAGGCTGTATCAAGTTTTGTGAGTTTCATTTTGTCTCCCTGAATAATGTGAGAAAAATCAGAGCGGGAATCCAACATTCAGTTGAATTAAAGCATTGAAACCGCCTGTTTTAATAAAGTTTCTTTCACTCCCTATATCACCGGTACCAAGAAAGCTTATTCCTTCATCATCTTCCATTTTTTCAATCTTTATAATTGTATAACCTGCGGTACCTTCTATACTTACATAACCTTCAATCAGATATAAAATGAAACCTGTACCGAGTGAATAACCTAATTCAGGTGAATCGTTATTGTACCTTTTTACTGAGGTGTTCCCGACTTCATTAATGGTTCTTTTAAATCTTACGGAGTTAAACATCAGTTCGCCATCCAGTATCTTCCAGCTGATAAAGTTTGTAACCGGAATGCCAATATCTACTCCCAATCCCCATGATTTAAGATCAAGGTCATATTCAACATCAGGATAAGTACCGGATATGTATATATTCTTTTTTTCAGAAAGGAACTGGTAGTATCCTTTGGTAGAAAGAAACAAACCGCTGAATTTGGCTCTGAAAAAATTTAAACCTACCCTGAATCCGGTGGCAGTATTGAATTCTTCAAAGTAAGGATCTGTATTAAGACCGACAGGTGTTCTAAGTTCATTACCGTAATACTTTAAGTATCCGGGCTCAAAGGATTGATATGAATATCCGCCGAAACCGCTTACAAATCCAAAACATCCGAAGCCTATAGATTGAGCTTTAGAATTAAAAGGAATAAAAAGCAAAAGTGCCAGAACTATTTTGGAAATATATTTAAGCATAACATTTTCCTGATTCTCAAACCAAATTAAAGAATTAAGTCCTTAAATGATAGATAAACTATTTAGTTTATTTTAATCGTTAGGTTTTTTTTCTCCCAAACCAGTTCGTGTTGTAATCGTTTCAAGCCCGTGAGCTTCGGGACCGGTTTCAGTTTTCCAGAGCATGAATGAAAAGAATAAACCAAGTGAAGCAAGTGCAGTAAATATCCACATACCGGGTGCGTAGCCTTCAGGATTTTCAGGACTGGCGGCAAAGGCATCGTTGGTATAGCCAATGAGCCATGGAATTGCTGCCATACCAATTTGCTGACATAATGTCATCAGCGAATATCCGGATCCTAATCGCTTTTGTTCCACAATATATGCTACCGAGGGCCACATAACAGCCGGTATCATCGAGAAAGAGATTCCTAAAAGAACCATTACTATCAATAATGTAAGTGGAATTTTACCAGTTCCAATAAGCGGGATAGTAACTGCAACAAGTTCACCCGGAGGAGCATAAGTGACTATCAGAAATAGAGGAAATAGAATTAAAGTTCCTACAATCATAAATAATGATCTCTTTCCGACTTTATCGACCCAGAGCCCGAACAATGGTGTTGCAATCATTGCAGAAAGCGGAAGAAGACTATTAAGGATGCCTGCAGCATCTCTTTCTAAACCGTGTGCCTGCTGAAAATAATAAATTGCAAAAGCACGGAATGGGAATACAGTAGAATAGAACACCACACAAAGTGCAACTATATACCAGTAGGATTTGCTAAACGAATACAATCCTTTAAGTTCAAATTTTTCTGCTTCAGTTTTTTCGAGGCTGTAATTCTTTTCGGCATTGCTTTCCATTCCCCAGTAAAGTACAGCACCTGCAACGGATACACCGGCAATTGCAGTTGCCAGCCAGAGAGGATCCTGCCAACTTTCATAAAAAGGTCTTGCCCATCCAGGTGATACATCCGCTGCCCAGGAACCTAATCTTGCTATTGTTAGATTTAATCCGAATGCAAGACTCAAAGTCTTTCCTTTAAACCATTTTGCAAGAGCCGTTGTAACTGCAACAATCAATGGCTCCGCACCGATGCCTAAAAGGAATCTGCCTGCGAGCATAGAATAAAATTCTGGAGATACGGCAGTAACAAAAGCAGCGAACAAACAGATAAGTGCAAAAACCAAGATTGATTTTTTAGTTCCGAATTTATCGATTATAAAACCACCGATAAGTAATACAATAATAGCTGCAATACTGTAAACTGTATAGAGTAGTCCAAGTTGCTGATCTGTATAACCTAATTGTGATGAGAGAAGATCAAAAACTGGTGCTATGCTATCGTAAATATAGTAATTGCCAAACATAGCAAGACTAACAAAGATGAGCACCATCCAGCGGTAAAAAGGAGTCGGTTCCGGTTTTTGGTTGACAGTTGTATCCATAATTCTTCCGTTTACTGAATAAATAAAAGAACTTTAATAACTACAACAGAAAATAACTCAGAAAATGATTTAATAAAAGAATTGACCGGAATTAAATAAAAATCCCGCACTGATTTTTGCCGAACGCAAAAGGTAACAATGCGGGATAATTCAATTTATATTATTGTTTTATCGGAATATTCTCAAGAACTTTTAATAACTGCTCCCAGAATTTAGGTACGGTATCTATCTTAAGTCTTTCATCGGGTGAGTGTACACCAAACATTGTAGGTCCGAATGATATCATATCCATATCCGGATATTTTTCCTTGATAATGCCGCATTCAAGTCCGGCATGTATTGCTTTAACTTCCGGTTCTTTTCCATAAAGATCTGAAAATACTTTTTTGAACACTCCGAGTACTTCTGAATTCACATCCGGTTTCCAACCGGGATAACCATCGTTGTAAATTAGCTCTGCACCTGCTAATTCGAATGCAGATGATACCATATCGCGAATGTCAGTTATTTCAGATGCAACAGAGCTTCTCTGCGTGGTAACAATGTTCACGTGCTTCCCTTCGGTAGTAACAACAGCGAGATTTGTTGAGGTTTCCACCAGATCAGGAATGTCCGGAGACATCTTAACAACACCGTGCGGGACCGCATATAATGCTTGTATAAGATTTGTCTGAAGTTTTTGGTTAAAAACTTTTTCAGTACTCTTAACTTTGTCAAATGAAACATTCAGGTCAGGTTCAACCGATGCGAATTCTTCTTTTACTGTATCATTAAATTTTTTAACAAACTTTTTAAAAGCTTTTTCATCCTTTTTGGAAACCGACAATATTGCAAATGCTTCACGCGGAATCGCGTTATGTTTGTTACCTCCTTCAATACTTGCAAGTCTGTATTCAAAGTTTTTACCAAAACTGTAAAGTAATCTCACCAGAAGTTTAACTGCATTACCTCTACCCACATGTATTTCCAGACCAGAATGACCTCCCTTCAGCCCTGTCACTTTTAATTCAAATGCAGAATGATTCTTCGGAGCTTTTTCAGGTTTTACTTTAAATGAAGCTCGTGTATTCAATCCGCCAGAACATCCAATATAGAATGAGCCTTCTTCCTCTGAATCCATATTAATAAGAATATCAGCCTTCAGCCAGTTCTTTTTCAAATTATTAGCACCTGTTAACCCGGTTTCTTCATCGAGAGTAAACAATGCTTCTATTGGTCCATGCTGAATATCATTTAATGAAAGCACAGCAAGTGCAGCAGCAGCACCGATTCCATTATCAGCACCCAGTGTAGTGCCTTTTGCTTTTACCCATTCTCCATCTATAAAGGGTTGGATAGGATCATTATCAAAATCATGTTCAACATCCCTATTCTTTTCACATACCATATCAAGGTGCGATTGTAGAACAACTGTTTTTCTGTTTTCAAAACCAGGTGTGGCAGGTTTGCGGATAAGAATAGTTCCGTGTTTATCCTGAAGTGTTTCGAGTCCAAGTTTTTTTCCAACCGAAAGAACGTACTCAACAACTTTTTCCTCTTTTTTTGAAGGGCGTGGATGCTTACACAACTCTTCAAAATAATGCCATACCGGTTCGGGTTTAAGATGTCCTAAAACGTTTCCCATAAAATGCTCCTTTATCTTTCGTTAATATATTTTTTAATATAAACTCATTTTGTTGGATATTAAGACAAGTCGGTTTTTTTCGAAATAATCTTAACTATATCTTCAGGTAATAAAATATAGTTCAAATATAATCAGGTTTAATCAGCCTGACAATTAAAAGAATGTTAACAAATAATTGTCAGATGTTTTTTGTTAACAACTAACAACTAAATCGTAAATATGAAATGTACCGAAATATTACTTTTTCAGGGGAAATGAGAGGGTAACAATTGTTCCATATCCGATTTTACTTTCAATACTAATATTTCCACCGAGCATTTCAACAAACCGTTTGGTAATTGTTAAACCGATTCCGCTGCCTTCATAAAGACGTGTAGAACCCTCGCTCGCCTGCCGGAATGGTTCGAATATTTTTTCAAGATTCGGTTGTGAAATACCTATTCCGGTATCCTTTATTACAATTTTAGCCTCAACCTCTGTAGAGTCGGTAATAACAACAACTTCACCATTTTCTGTAAACTTGATTGCATTGCTCAGAATATTATTAAGAATTTTCTGAAGAATATTTAGATCAGTCCTGATCAGAATTTTCTCTTTTTTCTTTTCGCTGTTTACTATAAGTCCCTTATCTGATGCCAGATGTCTATGCAAGAAAACAATTTCTTCAATGAAACTGTTCAACTCTGCGGTACTTAGATCAAGCAGCACATTATTAGATTCTAATCTGGACAAATCCAGAATAGAAGTAAGCGTATCACTAAGCCGCTTACTGCTTTTATGAATCAGTCCGGCCATTTCTTTATGATCTTTCTTATCAAGTTCCTGTTTCAGAATTTCTGAAAACCCTAGAATCCCGCTCATAGGTGTATTGAGTTCATGACTCATATTGGCAAGAAAGATCGTCTTTAATTTATCGTTCTCTTCTGCACGTTCTTTTGCTGCAATTAATTCTGTTTGAAGTTTTTTCCTTTCGGTATTATCGCGGACTATTGCGAGAATAATTTCAGTATCATCGTGTTTAATATATTTCGCACTGATTTCAACCGGAACCGGTAGTCCATTTTTCTTTTTATGCACTGTTTCAAATAAAATTCCAACTTCGGAACCTTTACTGTTAAGGAAGGAAAGTTCATCCAGAGATTTATTAAAACTAAGATCGTAAAAATTCATTTTTAACAGCTCATCCTGTATGTATCCATAAATATCTATCGCCCGCTGATTTACTTCCAGAAGATTTCCGTCCAGATCCATTGTAAGGATTATATCGTTAGCGTACCTGGTTAAGGAAGTATATCTTTCAGTAAGCTGATCTCTCTCGCGTTTGATTTTTAAAGTCCTTGCTATAAAATCCAGCCTGCTTCTTTTCCAGATTGCATAAGTTATACTTGCAGATAGTATTATTAAAAGCATTGCAATTGTTATTATAACCAATGCATCAGTTCGGACGGAGCGAAAAATCTGTTCTTCATTTATTTTGGTTATTAAGTTCCAATCACTGCTGAATATTTGTTTTACAGATGCATAAATTTTTTGACCTCTGAAAAATATATCTTTTACATGTCTGGGATCATTTATAATGGATTTGAGGGACTCACGATCTTCTTTGCTGATAGGAATTGCCCTGATTGAAGTTGAATCAAATTCACTGTCATCCTTCAACACAAATGCAAGATCACCATCGGTTTTTATCAGAATAAATTCTATATCTCCCGGTTCCTGTTTAGTGTAACCAATTATCGGGTATAGATATTCGAAAAAAGAATATTCGGTCCATAAAAATCCCTTAACCTCACCGGCATTCATGATGGGAGCTATTACAGCCTGTATCAGGTTTTTGTTATCCGAGATATACATATTACTCACCGACGAAAACTCGAGTGCAAATATTCCGGCTAATTCATGCTTAAGAAAATTTTGTTTGATATTATAAAGACTATCTGTTGTAAACAGAAGATCGGCTTTAGTATTGAATATGTTTACACTGGAAAACCCGAGTTTAATAATAATATCATTAGTGAGTACGGAAATCCTTTCTAATGACTGATAATTTGGCTTGCTTAATAAAAATCTGTTTAATTCATGATTAACTGACGGAATACTTAAGAATGATTCAATTATTTTCTTCCTCTGTAATTGTTCGCTCTCAATTTGCTGAAGTTTGATTTCCTTTATAGCTACAATGTGACGGGAAAACTCCTGCTCAATAATATTCTTTCTCTGCAGATATAGAATGTAACCGGCTGAAATGATGACCAAAGCAATAAGTACGAAATAAAGCAAATATCGTAACGGGAATCTGTCTTTATCTAATGAAATAGTCTGATTTTTCATATTGAAATTTACCTAAAAATTTAATTTTCGCATGCCGATATGGCAAAGTGCAAAATCATATTTAACCGGATCCTGTGCATCAAATCGCTTCAAATTGTTTGTTATCTCTTCTGCCATTTTCCACGATACATTTTTTCTATTTGTTAAATTTAATTTTTTACATATTTGAGCAACATGAGTGTCAACCGGAATTATTAATTGCCCAGTAAGGATACCATTCCATATGCCAAAATCCAATTCATCTTTTCGCACCATCCATCTTAAAAACATGTTCATTCGTTTGCAAGCACTGTTTTTATCCGGAAGAGGAAACATAAAAATAAATCCTCTGGTTGGGTCACCAAATTTTTTCCTGTAGTTCTCTATGAAAAACTTTGAAAAACCTGTAATTCCGTTTTTAATATTATCATCATTTGGATCGAAGGCAAACAAAAATAAATTATTGAGAGAAGAGAAATTCCGATAAGCTTCTTTTAATAATTCAAAAAGCCGGATAATGTCTGCTGTTGAGTAAAATCTGTGCTTAAGATTGTTAAATCTGTTTGATTCTATTTTAACATTAAAATTTAAAATGAACTGATATGGGGAATTGCCTGTTATGTTCAGCACTTTATTCATTGTATTGATTATCTGCTTAACATTTCCATAAGCAAAAACAGAAGAAAGGAACCCCACTGCTTCAATATCTTTCGGATCACTGAACATATGCAGGAACTGAAGCGGGTCCGGTTCGATATGCTCTTTGCTGAAAGCTTTATGATGGTATTCTAACTTTTTCCTGAGATTCATCATTTCTAAAAAGTTGCTGTACAATAATAACACTAAATAAATACCTTAATACACTCAAAAAATAGTTTGAAAACTTTCTAATGAAAAATTAGAATGGCCTGTGAAACCAAACCACTATCACGGGAAGTCCGCTATGAAACTTATTACAGTACTTTTTCTGTTGCTTTTATCAGTTTCACCAACATTAGCTAATGGCGGAACAATAAAAGGAAGAGTCACCGATAAAGATACCAAAGAACCTTTAATCGGTGCTAACATAGTTGTGCACGGTTATAACTGGGGCGCAGCTACTGATTTCAACGGCTTTTATGAAATTAAAAACATTCCGGCAGGAACCTATACATTTAAAGCTTCTTATATTGGCTATGAATCCATAGAAAAGAAAGGTATAATTATTAAGAATTTTCAGACTGTGGATTTAGACTTTCAGCTAGAAACTGATTTTGTCTTGCAAGATATAGTTGTTGTTGATTCGAAATACAAAGAAGTAAAAGCTACAAACACTGTTAAGGTGATGAATGCTTCTGAAATATCAAGACTGCCTGTTAGAGGTATTTCAAATATACAATCATTGCAGTCTGGTGTAGTTGTAGAAGGCGGAAGAGAACAAATAAATAACTATTACATCGACCGGATAAATTTTGTTGTCGGTGGTTATTCTGCTTGCTATGGTAATACACACAATACCGAAGAATACGGTAAAATAAATGAAAATATTTTCAAGGATGCAGTATTAAATCCTCTTTCTACATTTTCAGTCGATGTTGATTATGCTTCATACAGTAATGCAAGAAGATTTTTACTTGATGGTCAGTTACCGCCCAAAGATGCTGTAAGAGTTGAAGAGTTCATTAATTACTTTCAATATAGCTATCCAGAACCTGCCGGTGAACATCCGATAGAATTGTACACAGAACTGGCAGCATGCCCGTGGAATAAAGATAATCTTTTATTACATATTGGTTTGAAAGGTAAACAGCTTGAGCAAAAGGAGTTCAAACGATCAAACCTTGTATTTCTTATTGATGTTTCCGGCTCAATGACCCCATCAAACAAGCTTCCTCTGCTGGTAAAAGCCTTTAAAATGTTTACCGAAAATCTGAAAGATGAGGATATTGTTTCAATAGTTGTCTATGCAGGCTCAACCGGTTTGGTTTTACCGCCAACCAAAGGTTCTGCAAAAATAAAGATCATTGATGTTCTGGAAAGACTTGAAGCCGGAGGATCAACAGCCGGTGGAGCAGGGATGAAACTTGCTTATAAGATTGCTGAGGAAAACTTTATTGCAGACGGAAATAACAGAATTATCTGGGCAACTGATGGAGATTTTAACGTTGGGGTATCCAGTACTGCCGATCTGGTAAATTTTCTTGAGGAAAAAAGAAAGCTCGGTATTTTCTTAACAGTTTTAGGTTTTGGAACTGAGAACATCAAGGATAATAGGCTCGAACAAATGGCTAATAAGGGTAATGGTCATTATGCGTATATAGATAATCTGCTTGAAGCAAAAAAAGTTCTTGTTGATGAGATTGGTTCAACTTTATTTACGATAGCAAAAGATGTGAAAATACAAATTGAATTCAACCCGGTTAAGATTAAAGCTTATAGATTAGTTGGCTATGAAAACAGATTGCTTAATTCAGAGGATTTCGAGGATGATCTCAAAGATGCCGGTGAAATCGGTTCCGGACACACTGTAACTGCAGTATATGAACTGATTCCTCAGGATTCTGAAATCATTGCTCCTGATACTGTTCTGAGATATCAGAAAATATCTGTGAAAGATCTTGAAAAACTCCAGAGCGAAATCGGCAATCTGAAAATAAGGTATAAACTGCCGGATGAGGATGAAAGCATATTGATGACTAAAATTATTTCGACTGATATAGATTCTGAAGCAGAAATCTCAGACAACTTTGGATTTGCAGCAGCTGTGGCAATGTTTGGAATGTTCCTGCGTGATTCTGAATTTAAAGGAAACTCGGAACCCGGCTTAATCTCTCAACTCGCAATTCAAAACAAAGGTACGGATAGAAATGGTTATCGCAGTGAGTTTATCAAACTTGTTGAACTATCCGCAAAACTTAAAAGTTACGCTGGTGCCATTGATGATTAGTTTACAGTTATAAGAGGCTGTCTCACAAGTAATGTTTTCTCAATTATTTTTCTGGCCCGATTAATCGGGTCAGAAAAAACTCGAAAACCGCCAGCAATAAAAGGTTCTTGAGCAATGAAATGTATCGGGAGAATCTTTTGAGACAGCCAATTATTCATAATGTATCCTATAATCTCTTTTCCCTAAAAATCTGGTGATACAAACCACCAGAATTGCTTTCCGCTTTCTGATTCATTCTATTTGTACCTAATTTTGATTTGTAATTTTTAGATTGTAAAACAGGAAATGAAATGAAAAAATTTATTACGAAAAATACAGCCATAATGGAGTTTATTATTATTACAATCGGCGCTGCAATTATGGCAATAGGTATTGGTGTATTTCTGGTTGAAGCAAAGGTGGTACCCGGCGGTGTCAGCGGTTTATCTATGGCTACACATTATCTTTCCGGCGGTACTATACCTGTCGGATTGATGATTTGGGTGTTCAATATTCCACTTTACATCTGGGGACTAAAAGAGCTTGGTAAAGAATTTGGAGTAAGAACTTTTTACGGATTCACGTTAAATTCATTCTTTATAGATTTTTTCCGGGGTGATATACCGGGATTCAATTTTATTCAATTACAAAACTCACCTACGGTCAGTAATCTTAGAGAAAATGATTTTCTTTTTCTCATCCTAATCGGTGCGGCATTGCTTGGTATTGGATTAGGATTGATATTTAAATTCAGAGGAACAACTGCCGGATCAGATATTGTTGCAGCGATTATGCACAAACGATTCGGTGTAAAACCGGGAATGGCAATTATGATTATTGATTTTTTTGTTATTTGTCTTGCAGGTTTAATTATAGACTTAAAAGATCTTGCCGGTGACAGATCTGCGGTTACGTTAACATTTTATGCTTTATTCTTACTATTTGTTTCAAGCAGACTGGTTGATGTAATAATCGATGGTTTCGATTATGCAAGATCAGCGTTAATTATTTCAGATAAGAATGATGAAATTGCAAAAGCAATTATGAACGAACTTAGCCGCGGTGCAACTGCATTAAAAGCAAGAGGTATTTACAGAAATGTTGACCGTGAAGTGCTGATTACTGTTATAACTCTTAAAGAACTATCAAAACTGACGCACATTATAAAAACGATTGATCCTACTGCATTCGTAACTGTGAATAATGTGCATGAAGTGCTGGGTGAAGGATTCAGACGGAGGATATAGGAAAAAGTTCAAGTTCAAGACTAAGTTCAAGTTTAAGTGCGGGTTTTTGATATAGTGGAATTGTGGAGTTTGGTTTGATGAAGAATGAAAATCTAAAACCTAAACTCCACTTTTTAATTATCTATAATTATATGCCCTTCTTGCTCATAATCTTAATCTTACTCTAAATCTCAATCTCTATTCTATCTCACCATTTCAATCATCGCAGAGAGTTCTTCGACTAATCCTTCCGGAGTTCCCTCATAGCCAATGCTTATAAAACGAATATTCTGATCTTTATCTATAATAAATTTTGTTGGTATACCGGAAACTTTAAAGTCGGTTATAACTTTATTATCCTCATCCATCAATACGTGAAAAGTGTACTTGTTCTTGTTCATAAAATCAGCGGCGTTCTGTTTTTTATTTTCAACTCTTTCCCACGAATTGATAAAAAGAAATTTCACATTATTATCATCAGAATATTTGTTGACCGTCTGTTGAAGTCCCGGAAAAGATGCAATACAAGGTCCGCACCACGTTGCCCAGAAATCTATCATTACTGTCTTGCCTCTGAAATCAGAAAGTGAAACTGTATTTCCATTCAAATCTGTCAATGTGAATTGCGGTGCCGGTCTTGAGATCATTTCCTCCTTCAGCTTTTCGATAAGAATATCTTTAGCAAGCGATTCGAATTCGGAAATGTATTCGCTAAATCCTTCTTTACTGCCTTTAGTATTCACATAAGCTGTCTTAAGCATTTCCTTCATTGGAGGTGTATGTTTTCCTGTTCTTAAAAAGTCTTCAATCTCTTTCATTGCCTCTTCATACTTTTCATTTTCAATTAACGAAGTCGCATAAGCTTCATTCATCTCGGGATTTTTACTCTTAGAGATTAATATCATTTCTTCAAATGATGATAACGCTTCCTCGCTTCTTCCGAGTTCATTTAACACTTTCCCGCGTGCAAAAATTGAATATGCCAGTGCGGCTTCTTTCATTTGCTTTGCATCCTTTTCAGTTTCAAATGGCTCCCGGCTTGTATTTTTTATGTTAAGATTCTGTCTTGTTTGATCCACTCCCAGATCAGCAATTAAAAGTGCCGTTTCCATATCTGATTTCTCTTCAAGAATTCTTGTAACCAGATAATAGAAACGCATTGGACTTACTTTATTACTTTTCTCTTTTATGTATTCGTAAGCCGCTTTATAATCTTTAACATCGCGGAACCCGTTTACAGCTATATCAAATGGAACTGTTTTTATTTTACTTTCAGGAAACAATGTCTCGAACTCATCCGCCATTGCACTTCTTTTAGCCGGATCCTGTTCTGTACGCATTTTATTTATAAAATCATTCTGCATGTACTCGCCGGAAGGAAATTTCTCCTTCATCATATTGATATATTTATCAGCTTTTTCCTGGTTATAAAAATTTTTCATTCCATAATATGAAATGAGGAATCCAATTTCCTTTTCATTCAGATCAGGGTAGCGTTCAGTTTTTTCAGTCAGTGCACTGTAAATACTATCAGAGGAAAATGGAAAAAGTGTTGTCGCAGTCAACGAATAAGCTGAGATAAAATCCCTTTGTTTTTCCGGATTGATATCAAATTCTTTTTGAAACAGATCGAAAGCTTTTTCCCTGTCTCTTTCGAGGTTAGCATAGAAAGCACCCCACGTGCTTACAGCAACCCCGGCACCGGCAAGAGCACCCGGTACGGGTTTTTCATTACTATAATAAAAATAAATGAAGTAACCTGCTTTATCATTGTTATCAAACTTATCATTGCTTTTAAATTGCAACAATGCACCATAACTATTAACCGGTGAAGCGAACTTTGCTTTCCAGCCTATCCCTTCTTTCTGCATCTCAATACCAATTGTGGAATCAAGTTCATTATTGTAAAAATGAATCACCATTTCGACAACTTCCGCACCGGCAAGATTTGTACTTTCTGAAATGTACATTACTGTTATATCATCACCGGGTTTAGGAAATTCCGGATAGTGAGAAAATTTGCCACTGAACTCTGCTTTTTCACTGCAGCCGATTCCAAATAGTATAATTAACGATATGAGTAAAACTTTTATAAAATTACTAAACATTACTTACCTCTTAATATATGTTCTGATTATAATGATTGTATTTTTAAATTTATAGATCAAAATTATGGATTATACCGCATAATTGTATTGTATCTTTTTAAAAATATCTTATAATGTAAGATTGTTAATAATAAGGAGATAAAATGGACTTACAAGACTTTTTGAATCAAACATTTCTTGGAAATAGTTATTATGCTTACATGATAGCATTAATAATTTTTATTTCCGGAATAACAATCATTTATTTGTTTGAAAAGATAATTCTTAGAAAATTGAAAAAATGGTCTGAAAATACTGCTACAAAGCTTGATGACTTGTTAATTAAAGGAATAGAAAAGTCGATACTGCCTCTGTTATTTTTCGGCATTTTTTACATTTCTGTAAACACACTAACGCTTTCGAAGGAATTTGTTACTGTATTTAATATCATCACATCCATTGTATTAACATTCTTTGTAGTTAGAGTAATTGTTTCAATAGTAAACTTTAGCTTAAAGACTTATCTGCGCAAATATGAAGACAACGAACGAAGAGAAAGACAACTAAAAGGAATTAAAGGCTTACTAAATCTGCTCATCTGGTCAATCGCACTGGTTTTCCTTCTGGATAATCTTGGAGTTAAAATTTCAGCTGTCATTGCCGGACTTGGAATCGGCGGTATTGCCGTTGCACTTGCTGCTCAGGCTGTTCTTGGTGATTTATTCAGTTACTTCGTAATATTTTTTGACAGGCCCTTTGAGATCGGAGATTTTATCATCGTCGGTGAAAAACTAGGTGTTGTTGAACATATCGGGATTAAAACAACAAGAATACGTTCGCTCTCCGGTGAGCAGCTTGTATTTTCTAATACAGATTTGACTAACTCAAGAGTTCATAATTTTAAGAAGATGGAAAGACGCCGCGTTGTATTTAACCTCGGAGTTATTTATCAGACTCCATCTGCAAAGCTGAAAAAAATTCCGGAAATAGTTAAAGATATTGTCAGCAAACAGAAGGATGCTACATTTGACCGCGGGCATTTTGCAGCCTATGGTGATTTCAGTCTTAATTTCGAATTTGTTTACTTTGTAGATGGTGCAGATTTTAATAAGTATATGGATATTCAGCAGGCAATTAATATTTCCATCTATGAAGCATTTGAAAAGGAAGGAATTGAGTTTGCTTATCCGTCACAAACTCTATTCATTAATAAGATGAATCAGGGAAAAGATGCAGCGTAATATCTAATTGCTTTATTAATCTCTGGATTGGTTGATTGAATGATAATTACAATCGTATCCTTAAAATTTATTAAGGATACGATTTTTTTATGCTCTGAAATAAGTTAACGTGTGTTGTGAATCTCCCTTATCTTGTTCGCTCTTGGTTTGTAGAGAGTATGATATAGTACATCCAGGTAAGCATTCATTTCACTCATTTCGATATTTGAAGTATAATTCCAGAAACCATAAATCTTCGAGAGAGAAAGTAATTTATTTGCATGAAGTTCCCAGTTATAAGTAGTATCGACTCTTTCAATACCATTCTTAGAAATTTCATCCCAGTATTTAGGATCTTTTTTACACTGCTCTAGAAAAGACAGAATTATTTTCTGACTGTCTTTTTCCTCAATCGGATCTATAAGGAACCCGGATTTCTTATCCTTAATAATTTCGAGCGGACCACCATATAAAGTTGCAAATGTTGGTAAACCTGAACGCATTGATTCAATAACCGTAAGACCAAATCCTTCAAATAAACCGCATTGAACAAATATTCCTTTTTTATCAGCAACAACTCTGTAGACTTCACCGGATTTATCCTTCCGAAGCAGCTTTCCTATCCATCTGATTTTATTGTGTAACTTATATTTTTCTATAAGGTTGTGCATCACGTATATCTGATCTTTTTCTTCAATATCCGTGGAATCATCAGCATTAATTTTACCTGCAATTACAATAAGATTTGACTGCTCATTTATTTTCTGGTTTTCACCAAACCATTTAACCAGCGCAGTAATGTTTTTTATCTTATCCAGTCTGCCCATTGTGAATATCGGGGTTTTATTTGGATCTTCAAGCATGCCAATGGTATCCGGATCATCAATATTCTCAAAAAGCAGAGCATTTAATTCTTTTTGAATTTCTTTAAATCTGTTTTCTTTTTCAGTGTAAGGAAAAAATATTTTCTTATTAACGCCGGGAGATACAATATTAAATTTAGGGTGAAAAAGATTTATTCCGCCGGTTACACGGTAAAGTCCCGGCATTGAAAAGTTCAGATAAGATTCATACTGTCCGATACCTTCATCCGTTCCTGCAATCTCCTGATAAGAGGAAGTAAGGATAAAATTAGCAGCATTCATTGCAATCAGATCAGCTGTGAACTGTATTGAGAAGTGATAATCGTTATCCATTTTATCCCAGTATAAACCGCTGAAAAGATATTTACATTTCTCCAATGCATGTGCAATATTGCACTGAGTAACTTTAAACTTTTTCGAAAGTAAGGTAGCCACCATATTTCCATCAGAATAATTACCGATTATCAAATCCGGTTTTCCGCCAAATTCGGCAAGAAGTTCATGATATGAATCTTCAGCATAATCTTCAAGATAAGGCCACATTTCAAATCGTGAAATCCAGTTGTCTGTTACTTTTTTATTTCCCTCTCTGAAAGGAACCCGTAAAATGTAAGTGTTTTTTGTATCAAAAACTTTTTCAAGTCTTTTATTGCAGGTTGTTCCTTCAGCATTAGGGATCAATCTGGTAAGAATTAAAATTTTTGGTGTTGCACTTACACCTGATAATTTAATAGAATCCATCAATTCTTTTTCTAATGCTTTAACCTGATCAAGAATATAAACCACCTGTCCGCCGGTATCGGGTTTACCTAGAACGCCCTGCTGTCCAAAATAACCGTGTGGTGATACGGCAACAATATTAAATATCATCGGGATTTTTGAAAGAAAACTTTTAAGAAGCTGATGATCTGGTGCCTGCATTAAATCGCGGAGCTCTTCAAGATTTTCTCTTATCAATCCGGCTGTATTACCCAGTCCGGGTTCAAATCCAATTTCCTGCAGCGTATTTTTTATTTTTGAATATAATTCGGATTCTTTTTTACTCTTTAAAAATCCTATTGCTTTATCAATACGTTTAATAAGTTCATCCGGACTATTAATTCTATCATTAAGAATCAATTGCTGAGACTTATATTTGTGAACAAACAGAAAATCAAATAGTGCCTTGCGTAAATTTTCAGGTTCTGTGAACATTTTGCTTGATAAGTATCTGTTAAGATATTCAAATCCCTTACCAATACTTTTATGATCACTAACAGTTGGAAATTTTCTATAGAAAGTTTCAAAGTTCAAGGTAAGTTGATTATTGTCAAGTTCAGGCTTAACATATCTTTCTTTTGCGATCAGGTATTCTTTCGGTGTAATTTTTTCATATAAAAATTCCTCAACATTAAACAAATAATGATCAGATCTTCCAATAACTTCTCTTATTTCAATATACACAACATTGCCGAGAGTAACTGATTCTGTAATATGTTTTATTATGTGCAATATTACTTTGTGATCGGATGTTTTATAATTCTTTCTGAAGACTTCAAAAAATTTAAAATGATTTCCTTTAACGCATAATTTTTCATTTGCATTTACGACCTTATTCAGGTAACTGAAAAAATCGGTTTTGTTTTCCTCAATTAGTTCAATTATTGATTTCAACTGCATCGTGTGTCCTTTCCTCTTTTAGAAAATTATAATATTCGATACCGTCTTTGATTCCTGCGGAGAATTTTTTATCCGAGAAGTAAATACGCCGTCCGCCTTTGAGCTCTTCAAGTTCCTTGCTATAATTTGCAACAACCACACCGAGCATATCGCCTTTAAGCATTTCAATATCATTACCGGAATCTCCGGCCACCAGGATTTTTTCGAACGGAATATTCCATCTGTATGCAAGGTATCTTATTGCTTTTCCTTTTGATGCCCTATATGGCAGAATATCAAGGAACTGTCCGTGACTGAAAATAAGATTGCACTTTATCTTATTCTTTAAAAGCAGTTCTCTGACTTTGCGGAGGTTAGAAGGATTATCATTCATATAATAGCTAATTTTAAAAGCACGTTGATTAGCCTGTTCCTGGTATTTCAGAAAATTGAATTTTGATAATAACTCAACAATTTTATCACGCTGCCATAAATGTGAAATATGTGCATGCCATCCGTCTGAGTATATCAATTCATCTTTATAATTATAATAAATTTCTGAACCTACGGAAGTAATAAATATATCCGGTAAAGGAATACTGTTTTGCTTAATTGCCTCAACAGCAGACTGAACTACCCGTCCTGTTGCAACACCAAAACCGATTTTTGAAGACATGTTTGACAATAATTCTTTAAAATCTTCAAGAGCAAGATCATCTCCAATTAAAGTATAATCTATATCAGATATAATCAGTTTTTCCATATCAAGTAGTTTCCTTCCTGTTTCAGCAAATGTATCCTGAACTTTAGCTTGAGAACCAAGGATTTTTTTAACCTCATTAAGATATTTATCTGTGTGAGCTTCCCAGGAATAGAATTTCTTTACGTTTCTTATCCCATTTTCTGAAAATTGACTCCACAGACTTTTTTCATCGAGTATTCTATTTAAGGCTTTTGAAATATTTTTAGTATCAGAAACATCTACCTTAATTCCGTTATTTAAGTTTTGAATGATATCTCTTGGACCGCCATCCTGTGTGGTAACAACTGGAACCCCCGATGCAGCAGCTTCAATTAAGGTTAGTCCGAAAGTTTCTGACAATGCCGCATTAACAAAAACTCCACCGGAAGCAGCTGCCATTCGGTAAAGTTCAGGAACTTCTATTTCAGTATCATGCTTTTTGGGAATTGCCATTTTTCCATAAAGATTATATTTATCCATCAACAATAAAATTTCAGTAAGAACTTCACGTTCATTTTCTTCCATGGTTTGAATATCATCTCTTATCCCCGCATATATTGCCAGATTCGCTTTTTTCTGAAGTTCTTTGTCCTCACCATAAGCAGTGATCAGTCCGGAAATATTTTTTCTTCGATCGGGTCGACAAAGTGATAAAATGAGCGGCTTATTTATTGTAACAAAAAACTTCATATACTCCTGGTTGATGTGCTTAATCAGTTTAGAAGTTTGTTCATCCCACATCTTAACTTCATTGTAAGGATAAAACTTATCAAGATTAACCCCGGGAGGTATCACGGTAAATTTAGAATCGGAAATATTGTCATAATGTTTTAAATGATTTTCTATTTCCTGAGAAGTACTCGTTACAATTTTATCAGCGACATAAAAAATTTTTTCTTCACTTTGAATGCGATGTGTAATTTTATAACGCTTCTCGATTGATTCCATACTTACACCGTCGTTAAGCAGTTTTTGCAGTTTGTCTTTGCCCAGTGAATGAGAAGTATGAATGAGAGGTATTCCAAAAAATTTTGACAGTTCACTGCAGACATATCCTGCATCCGCATAATGACTATGGATAAAATCCGGCAGTCGCTTTTTAGCTTTAAGATATTTAATGCTTTTATCAATAAATTCTTCAAGGTGATTCCAGAGTAATTCTTTACGGATATATTTTCCTCCGCCGGCTCTTATTCTTACTACATCAAATTTATCATTAACTTTCTCCACCGGGATTGAATAATCTGAAGAAACTTTTTTATCATTTATCCATCTGGTAATCAGTTCAACTTTTTCAACTTCCGGATATGTACTCAGCATATTTGCAAGCTCGAATACATATTTTGTTTGTCCACCTGTATCAGCATCCCGTCCTAATTCCAGATCGTGTCCGCGAATCAATCCGTGAACACTGTATAACTGGATGAAAAGTCCTTTTCCATTATTGCTAAACATCTAAAATCCTATATTTTTTTTGAGAATGAACGACGAGAGATACGCAGAATTTTTAGAACAAAGAGCAGCGCGATCAAGGAGCCGTTCGAAGAACTGTAGAAAACAGTCTATCGATGTACAAAATAAAATATTTTCAGAGAATATCAAGTTTTTAGAACATTTTATATTGAAAACTTGATCTAACGCATAAATATCAACGATTATTAGTACTTCTTATAACTTAATACTGGTAATTATGATGCACAGAAATAATTCTGTTAAAAACAATATAAAATAGATGATACGATTGAGGGCAGATTAATAACTTTAAGACAAATACAATTTACTAGCATTAACCGATTATAAATCTATTCTTTGCTTACAAGGTTAAAACTTAAAGTTTAAAAATGAGTAGTAATGAATTGCTTCAGATATATATGATTTTTGAGAGATATTTAGTCAGTTGATTTACCTAATAAGTGAAATGCTTGATATGTTCACCTTTATCACCAATCTCTGTCATTGCTTCAATGCCAATTTCAAGATGCAGATCTGCAAATCTTTCAGTTACGACTTTATCTGATTCTTCGGTTTTCACTCCTTCAGGAATCATAGGAACATCAGAAACAAGAAGTAATGCACCGCGAGGAATTTCATTTACCAATCCCACAATGAATAGAGTTGCCGTTTCCATATCGATCGCAATAGTTGAAAGTTTGCGAAGATAATTTTTAAAGTCTTCATCCCATTCCCATACTCTCCGGTTGGTGCTGTAAACAACACCCGTTCTGTACTCCAGTTCACGCTGAATTATTTTATCAGATACGAATTTATGCAGCTTAAAGGAAGGCAGAGCAGGAACTTCTTTAGGTTTGTAATCGTCACTGGTACCCTCTCCTCTGATTGCAGCAGTCGGCAAAATGAAATGACCGATTTCAGTTGAACGTTTTAATCCGCCGCATTTACCAAGGAACAAAACCCCTTTTGGTGCACGCGCAACCAGCAGATCCATAACAGTTGCAGCATTAGCTGAGCCGATGCCAAAATTTATTATTGATAGTCCGTGTGAATTTGTGGCAGTCTGCATCGGTCTGCCGATCCCCTTTACTTCACAGTTGAAACGTTCCGCAAACTTATCTACATAATTCTGGAAATTTGTAAGAAGCATATAATCACCGAAATCATCAATCTGAGTTCCGGTATATCTGGGAAGCCAGTTTTTAGCAATGTCAAGTTTTGTTTTCATTTACTCACAGGATTTTCTTTAATGTGTGATTTAAATTAAACAATCGATTTATGATTTGAAAATTATTACACCAGCGTTTATAATTGCCAACCATCATTATTATCATTTATTAACAATAAAAAGTGAGGCATATGAGAAAGCTAATTTCTTTTCTTGTTCTATGTGCAATTTTATTTGCACAATCAATTTCAGCACAAACCGGCTGGATTCAGCAGACTTCAGGCGTTTCATCTGATCTGAATGCTGTACATTTCATTACTGAAAATTATGGACTTACAGCAGGTGCCGGCGGTGCAATACTAAAAACAACAAACGGCGGATCTAACTGGTCACCTTTAACCAGCGGAACAACTGCTGATTTTTTCGATGTACTTCTGCTTGATCAGAATAATGGATTCGTTGTTGGTTCCGGCGGAACTATATTGCGTACTACCGATGGAGGAAGTAACTGGTCAACACTCCCCAGCGGTGTAAGCGATAATTTATTTTCAATTTCTATAAACGGAACCTTCGGTTTGATCGGCGGAAGTTCTCAGACCATTCTTTCAACAACCAATAGCGGTACATCCTGGAATGAAGTTCAATCAGGATTTTTCGGCGGCGGTTTCTGGGGAACTTCAGTTATAAATAATACTTCAGGCGTTGTGGCAGGACAGAATTCTATATTTCAGCCTATGATTGCATTGACTACTGATACAGGCGTCAACTGGGAATTCACTCCATTTTATCTTAACACTAATGAAGGAAGATTACACGATTGTCATTTCTTCGATGCGAATAATGGTTTCACCGCGGCTGCTGTATGGGACGGACAGGGTGCAATTTCCAGAACAACCAACAGTGGTGTTAACTGGATCACTACTCTTTTTCCTCAGGCTTTATCCGGAATGGATTTTCCAACTGCCGCAACAGCTTATGCAGTCGGTGCAAACGGTTATATCATTAAATCTGTTAACGGAGGACTGAATTGGGAATCGCAACCGAGCGGTACAAGCGGATGGTTAAATGACGTCTCTTTTGCAAATGCAGAAGTGGGATACGTAGTTGGTGATGCAGGTCTGATTCTAAAAACTACCCAGGGCGGAATAATTCCTGTTGAACTTACTTCTTTCACCGCTTTAGTTTCGGGAAGAAATGTTACGTTGAACTGGTCAACTGCTACTGAGACGAATAATAGTGGTTTCGAAGTACTAAGGCGAGTAGGCAGTAGGCAATCGTCATTAGGCAATGAGGATTGGGAGACTTCTGGGTTTGTTGAAGGTAATGGAACTACTACAGAGATTTCGAATTATTCCTTCAATGATAATCTCAATCACACTCACAATCATACTCTTAGCTATAGGCTTAAGCAAATTGATTTCGATGGATCATTTGAATACTCTAATATCATTGAAGTTGAAATTGGATTGCCGGATCAGTTTGTACTTGAACAGAATTACCCTAATCCATTTAATCCGTCAACAACAATCAGTTGGCAGTCGCCGGTCGGCGGTCATCAAGTTCTTAAAGTGATTGATATACTTGGTAATGAGGTAGCAACACTTGTTGATGAATTCCGCGAAGCAGGTAGATATGAAGTTACATTTGACGCAAGTAATGTAGCCAGCGGAATTTATTTTTATGAATTGAGAACAAATGACAATGTTCAATCGAAGAAAATGATTTTAATCAGATAACTCTTAACATTCAGTAATCTTCAATTCAGAGTGAGTTCATTTGAACAGATTCAGATGAATTCCTCTGATTATAAAATTGACAATCCTATTCGTTGATAATCAACAATCAATTACATAATAATATTCAGTCTTTCCCTTGATATTTTATCATTAATTACCGTTATTTGTAATGATTATTATAGAAAGAGGTAAGTCTATGAGAATCTTTACATTCTGTTTAGTGATTTTTTTGAATTCACTGAACTTAGCGCAGGCTCCTTCCGAACCATTTCATCCAATGACTGCGAATGGTGCGCGGCATATTTACTGCAATAACAACACGTCTTTTTCCCATACATTATTCTGGAAGAATAATTCTGATGTGATGTATAATGAAGTTTATTTCAGTGCTGACTCTAACTTGATTGCAAATCTGAATTCTTCTGTTAAGATATTGAGCGGAGCTGATTCAAACATAGTTTATAATTCAATGCCGTTATCGTTAATAGGAGTATTGAATATTCACACAAAATATTACTGGAGAGTTGTCCAATTCAATTCTTTCGGTTCAACCGCTGGTCCTGTATGGCATTTCATTTCACAGGGACCGATTGTTAATTATTGGGAAGATGATTTCTCAACCGGATTGGTTAACTATACAATTCAAACGCAAGGTGGAAACTGGAGCATATCTGAGACAAATAATGCCGGAGGTACTTCACCCGAATTAAGATTCTATAATGAACCGGGCTTTAACGGAATTTCTTATTTGATATTGAATAAATTTTTTGATTTGAGTCCAACTTCAAATGCTATGGGAATTAACTATGGTGTAGATTGGAATAGCGGGGAATTTACAATTGGAATTGCATATTCTATTGATGAAGGGAATACATGGACGCCCTGTTGGCAACAGATTATAACAGGAGATACTCCAGCATCTCATATATGGATAACTGATATTCCAAATGAGAACTATGTAAAACTCGCTTTATTCTGCAGCAGTTTAGAGCCAAACTCAAGCGGATATTGGTATCTGGATAATCTTTCTCTAGATTCACCTCTGACAGTATCAACACCTCCTGCCCGATTATATGCTTATGCAGACAGTTTATCTTTAAGTGTTACATTAAGCTGGAGTCCAGGTTACACAGTTAATCCAAGCTGGGGCTATGTAATAGAGAAGAAAAATGGTTTGCCTGCAAGTTCTTCTGCGTACCAACAAATTGCATGGGTGGGTCCAAGTATATTTTCTTTTGATGATACATCAGTTGAGTTAGACAGTACATATACCTATCGCATTCAATCCAGAGAAGGACCAGAAGGTGGATTTAAAAGCACCTGGGGCAACGAAGCAACAGCATATGTTCCGGAAGTTGTACCTGTTGAACTTACTTCTTTCACCGCTTCAGTTTCAGGAAGTAATGTTACTTTGAACTGGTCAACTGCTAGTGAGAAAAATAATTTGGGATTCGAAGCACAGAGGCAAGTTGGCAGTCAGCAGTCTGCAGTTGGCAATGAGGATTGGGAAACGATTGGATTTGTTGAAGGTAAAGGAACTACAACTGAAATTTCGAATTATTCCTTCAATGATAATCTCAATCACACTCACAATCATACTCTTAGCTATAGGCTTAAGCAAATCGATTTCGACGGATCATTTGAATACTCAAGCATTATTGAAGTTGAATTAGGATTACCAACTCAATTTATTTTGGGACAGAACTATCCTAATCCGTTTAATCCTGTCACTACTATCAGTTGGCAGGCACCAGTTGCCAGTCATCAAGTTCTTAAAGTGTTTGATATACTTGGTAATGAAGTAGCAAAACTGATTGATGAATACAGATCCGCCGGTGTTTATGAAGTTGAATTTGATGCATCTACACTTAACAGCGGTGTTTACATATACAGGTTAACCACTAATAATTTCACATCAACGAAGAAGATGATCCTATTGAAATAAGGAAGATTTTACTTTAAGTAAATAATTTTTCTGAAAGTAAGGAAAGAGTTCATTTATTATTATGTATAGTATCTGAACTCTTTCTGTTAAAATTAAATTTTAATTTCATTTAATTTTCCTTACCTATTGCAAATTACCCTCCGTTTTACTTTCTTTGTAAAAAGAATTCAAGGAGGCAGTAAAGATATGAAGGTTTTAAGCATTAGTTTTTTATTATTGTATTCGACTTCAGCTTTCGCACAACTTCCCGGTGTACCGTTCAATCCAATGACTGCTCCAAGTGCAGGAGGAATTTCCACTATTCATCATGTATTGTACTGGCAAAATCCTTCAAACATTATTTATAATGAAATTTACTTTAGTTCTGATTCGATATCAGTCGCAAATCAGGATACTTCGGTCAGAGTTAAAAATGGTTTTCCTTCAACCATCTTTTCTTCATATTCGTTGAGCGAATTTGGTTCACTAATAAGTAATACAAAATACTTCTGGAAAGTTGTTGAGTATAATTTAAATGGGGCTTCCATATCACCATTATGGTATTTTTATACATATGGTAATTTTGTATTTGAATATCAGTGTTCATTTAATACCGGGTTAGAAGGCTGGCAATTTTTCGGACCTCTGGGGCAAAATAACTGGTATTGGAGCAATACTGGTAATGCCGGAGGTTCCCCCGGAGAGTTAGTATTTCGATGGGATCCAATATTTATCGGTGATTCGTATTTCATGTCTCCTGTTTTAACTATCCCCGGGTATGCAGCTATCCAAATAAATTTCAGGTTCTATGAAGACTGGTGGTCCGACACTGTAGTGGTTGGCTCTGCTATTACCAGTGATAACGGATTGACATGGAATTCTGTCTGGGAACTTCAAGCTACTACCAATGTAGGACCGGAACAAGTATCGGTTTACACTGAAGTTCAGGATAGTTTTAGACTGGGATTTTATTATACAGGTAACTCTAACAACATTGATTTTTTCTTTGTAGATGATATAGTCATCAGCAATTTGATTCCTTTAACACCTCCATACCCTCCTTCTATGCTTACAGCAATAGCAAGTGATGTTGAACAAAAAGTTGCATTAAACTGGACACCCGGCTGGGCTGTATCAGGTTTAATAGGTTACAAGCTTCAGAGAAAAACCGGTAGTCCACATGATAATTCACCATATATTACAATATTAACAACGGGACTCGATACATTGTACTACGAAGATATTGATGTTGAACTCAACCAGAATTACACTTACAGAATTAGTTCTCTTGTGATGGGAATGAACAGTCAATTTGGTAACGAAGCAACAGCATATGTTCCGGAAGTTGTACCTGTTGAACTTACTTCTTTCACCGCTTCAGTTTCGGGAAGTAATGTTACGTTGAACTGGTCAACTGCTAGTGAGAAAAATAATTTGGGATTCGAAGTACAAAGGCAAGCTGGCAGTCTGCAGTCTGCAGTTGGCAATGGAGATTGGGAAACGATTGGATTTGTGGCTGGGAGAGGAACTACTACTGAGATTTCGAATTATTCCTTCGATGATAATCTCAATCACACTCACAATCACACTCTTAGCTATAGGCTAAAACAAATTGATTTCGACGGATCATTTGAATACTCAAATGTTGTAGAAGTTGAAATAGGATTACCGGATCAGTTTGTTCTTGAACAGAATTATCCTAATCCGTTTAATCCTGTAACGACTATCAGTTGGCAATCGCCAGCCACCAGCCATCAAGTCCTTAAAGTCTTTGATGTTCTTGGCAATGAGGTAGCAACTCTTGTTGATGAATTCCGGGAAGCAGGCAGATATGATGTTACATTTGACGCAAGTAATGTAGCCAGCGGAATTTATTTTTATGAATTGAAAGCAGGCGCCTATATTCAATCCAGGAAAATGGTAGTTTTAAAATAATCTTTGCGTTCTTTGCGATTAAACTTTGCGGCTTTGCGAGAAAAAGCATTTCGTAAAGAAACCTGGGATGAGTTGCATAAGTATTCCTTCGGAACCGGTTAAGTTTCCGAAGGATTTTTTTCCTGCCTCCCTCATTAAATCAATCCTAACAAATAATTAACCGGATTGATCTTTAATACCTGTAAAGATATCATTGAAATAACAGGTATGAAAAGTATAACAGCAAGTGCAATACACTTTCCGCAATCAAATATTCTATTTAAAACAGTATTTATCATTTTTCTACCTACTTTTAGTAATTAAACTGATACCCCCAGCATATCAGTTTAGCTTACTTGCTTTTTAATTATATACCAGTCATTTTGAAAATCGTGATCAAAGTTTTTGATTTCAATATTTTCGAATCCGCTCTCGTTCAACATTTGAACTGCGGTTTCGCGTCCCCACATTGTACCGAGTCCCATGCCGCCCTGCGCGAGAGATACGGTCATACAATGCATTGTTGATACAGTATAAAGCAACGGTCCAACAGGATGATCCATATTATTATGATGCTCAGCCGATGCTGAAATATCCTGCATTAAATAAATACCGTCATCCTTTAATGCTTTATAGATTCCTTTAAGAAGATTGTCGGGTCTTGCCTGATCATGAACAGCATCAAAAGTAGTAATGAAATCATAAGTTTTTTCTGATGTAAATTCATTGAAGTAAGTTAGATCAACCACTTCAAATCTTACATTTCTGAGATTGAGTTCTTTACTCTCATTTCTTGCAAACTCTATCGCATCTTCACTCAGATCATAACCGACAAATCTGCTGTTCGGGAATACTCTTGCCATAAGATTTAAAGCTTTGCCTCTTCCACAGCCGAGATCAAGCACATCAATTCCCTTTTCAAGTCTTTCAATAATTCCCGGAACTGACGGAAGAATCAAATCAATTAAAGACGACACAACTGACTGTCCGCTGTCTTCAGCCATAAGTTCATGAAATCTCTTGAATTCAGAATAAGGTACTCCTCCGCCGTTTTTGAAACATTCAATTACTTTGTCTTCCACTGTTCCAAGCACAGGAATGTACTGCGCAAAAACTCCTATATTATCTGCACCGGCCTCTCTTGTGAGATAGGCAGCGTGCTCAGGAGGCAGTGAATATGTTTTAGACTCAGGCTCATGTTGTACTATTCTGCCTGTTGTCATAGCCCCAAGCCACTCACGAACGTATCTTTCATTAAGTCCGGCAGATTCAGCAATCTGCAATGAAGTTGAAGGCGGCATTTTGCTCATTTTATCAAACAGCCCGGTGCGATGACCGACAGATATCATCACCATCAATGCTCCGTGATTGAGCATCTGCATTAAGTTGTCAGCAAATGATTCACTTTTTACAGGTTCGATTTGATGTACTACACACATTATGCATCTCCTTTTTTTATTAATGATTAGAAAAAAATCTGATGCAAAACTACCGTTTCAACCTGATGGCTAACAACGTGAGGATTACCGTATTTACTATGCAGTACTACTGTATTGAAGCCGGATGTATGGTTTATTTCCCGGATGACTGGCAATCCGAAAATATCTCTCAAAATACGTCGTTTTTTTTCAATTCTGACTTTCAATCTTCAGATAGTTTTGCATCGTAATTCTTTACTAATAAAAAATTAAAAGGAGCAAAAAATGGAAACACAGACAGATCTCTTTTCGATAACATCTTTCACAAATCACATAATTGATGAAGAGATACAACTAACCGGTATTACTGAATACGGAATATCGTGGAATGACCTTATAAAGGGAAGAGTGCAAATTCCTCTTACGGGTGCAAGATTCGATCTTTCATTTGAAGGTAAGGTCTTTGGGGAAAAACTTAACGGAACTATAAAAGGCGTGGATTATCTTGAAGTAAGAGCAGACGGAAAATTTATGCTGAATATTCATGCAACTATTATAACCGATGATGGAGAAATAATTGCAGTCAGAGAACATGGTATATCAACTACTGACTTATCAGGAATTTCAAAACTTCACCTGAATATGGATCTATATACTCATTCAGAAAAATATAATTGGGTTAATCAAAAACAGTTCTGGATTGTCGGTGAAGTAAATATGAACAGTGGAACAGTAAAAGTTTCAGGATACAATAACTAATTAAAAAAGGAGAAATAATATGTTAAAGGTGGATTTAAATAATCTTGAACTCAGTGAATTTGTTGCAAAGAACAATCCCGGGCAAAGATGCAAAGCAACTTTCCCTTTGTTTGCACCTCATGGCACTAAAGAAAGTGCAACAGTATATTTTGAACTCGAACCCGGTGAAGAACTTGGTTCTCATACAGACAGTGCTGAAGAAATTCTTTTGATCATTGAAGGATCAGTTCATGTAACTGTAGATGAGGAAAAAGGAGAGGCTTCTTCAGGAAATCTTCTGCTTGTTCCGAAACTGGCACCGCATAACTTAAAGAATATCGGTAATACAAAAGCCAAAGTTCTTGGATTTTTCGGTGGTGCCAACAACATAGTTGCAACTTTTGATAATATCTGGCTGCCTACTGAATCAAATATGGTTGATACTTCAGCTTTAGTATGACTAATTATTTTACCCCGGGCTTCGGGCTCGGGGTATTATTCAATCATAAAGATATTAGTGGTGTAGAACACAAATAATAAATCTCACACCGGTTATTTAAATAATTTTTATATTTTTGTGCTTATATGAATATCGATATTAAAGAATACAAACCATCAGCTCATTTAAGTCCGTTTATTGAATTATACTGGTCCGGCAATTTTAATTTTAATTCGGATGAACTATTAACACAGCGTGTAATACCATACGGATATGTAGAGCTGATTATTCATCTTAACGATTTCCATTGCGAACTCCTGCAGGGTTCTGATTATTCTTCTTCACCGGATTATACATTGATTGGTCTTTATACCAGGCCTTATGATGTTCAGTTCAGAAATCATGTAAAAGTATTCGGAATACGATTCAAACCGGAAGCCATATATCACGCATTTGGTTTGCCTGCTGCTGAAGTTCATCATAGTTTTATTGATATGGAGACAGCTGCTGACAGACTCTTTAGAGAATTTTGTTTAAGATTGCGGGAATCTGATTCAACCTCTCAAATGATTTCTCTTACTGAAAATTATTTACTGCAAAAAATCAGCAGTAGCAGACTAAATTTATATTACCTTAATAAAGCCGCTACATTAATCAGGGAAAGTAACGGAAGTATTTCTGTTGATGAACTTGCCGGTAAAGTGTACATAAGTACCAGACAGCTTGAGCGTGAGTTCAAAAATAAATTAGGCTTATCACCTAAAAGTTATATTAGGATTGCAAGATTAAATCAGGTAAACAGGAAAATTCAAAGTGGTGAAAGAATTGATCTGACTGAATTATCTTTTTCATCCGGGTATGCAGATCAGGCTCACTTTATAAGGGATTTTAAACAGTTTACAGGTGAGAGTCCAAAAGTTTTTCTAAGTAAAAAAGATCAGTTTATCGTAAACCCGAACACGGCAGATCTTATATAGAGTGTCTTTAAATTATTTCTAATTCCCGGGCTTTATTAATTGCTTCAATTCTGGTTCTGCAATTCAATCTTTCAAGAATATGACTGACGTGCATATCAACAGTTCTTGTACTTAAAAACAATTTATCAGCAATTTCTTTATTGGTCAATCCGTGAACTATCAGTTCCAAAATCTCAAGTTGCCTTCTGGTTAAACTTGCATTGTGGATTCTTGCTATTGAATCCCCTTTTCTGCTTTCCACCGTTGAAATTCCGGCCTGTATTAATTGTTCATCAATCCAGACTGAAAACGGACGGGTACCAAGATTTTTGGATATACTTTGAGCACTGAAAAAAGATTTTTTCGCGTTTATAAAATCATCTGTTAATAGATATAAAACTCCGAGTCTGAACTGAATTATCATCTGCAAAAATGGCATTTGCATTTTTTTTACCAACTCAAGTGAGTAATTAAATTGTTCAAGCGCTTTATCATTCTCACCTTTTTGTAAAGCATTCTCACCTATGGCGTATGCGAATCCTGCTAAAGCTTCCTGATTGCCTGTAATTGAAGAAATTTCTGAAAGCATTTCTGTGCATAAATTAAGTTCGCTCATCAGATTATTTCTCGAGAAAAAAAATACTCCCCAGATAAGAAAAAGAATTATATCATGTCTGTCCTGAGTTCTTTTCCAGAGTTCAATTAAAGATTTGTAATGCTGTGCAGCTTTTGAAACATCGTTTTCAAAATCGCTGATGATAGTCATTCCCCATAATCCGTACATATATCCATATAATATTTGCTGCTTATTTGACAGTTCAATACATGTATTCAGATTTCTGATAGCTTTTTTGGTCTCACCGCGCAAAGCACTTATTATACCCTTCATTCCGTATCCGATTAGGAGTGAACCTTCAGGAGTATTTTTATTCTGGATTAAATCATCACAAATCTCAATAGATCTCTTCCATTCACCGGTTTGGAATAATGTATAGGACATACAACCAAGGCAAATCTGAGCGCTAACCTCTTTTCCTTCATTTAAACAAAAATTATAAGCGCTATAATATGCTTCACGTGCAGATGAATAATCAGATGCGAATTCCATGGTGCTTGCAAGTCTTCTGTAAATTATGGAAGCTGCATCGGAAAGATCATTGCTGATTGCATCCGATAATGCTTCTTGAACAATGTTTTTCCCCTCCTCGAATTTTCCTTGCATTGCCAGAATATTCCCTGCCAGGGCTCTTGCCTGCGTGCCAATATCCTTCCTATAAATCCTATCTGCTTGCTCTGCTGACTTAATTGCAGTCTGATAAGCAAGATCAAGTTTAAGTAAAGCTGTATACTTTCCTGCTGCAATCAGAAGCTCTGAGGCTGATTCGATTAAATTCTCAGATTGTTCAAAAATGTCAGCAGCTTTTAAACGGTATGCTATAGACAGTTCAATATTTCCCTGAAGTGCATACACATTAGCAATCTGGCGGAGGGAATTTCCCAGCAGAGTATTATCAATCAACTCACTATTCTGAATAATTTCGTTAAGTGACTTTTCTGCTTCAATCAAATTTCCGGTTAACTGACTGCAATGCGCATATAATTGAAGGGTTTTTATTCTTAAATCATCGTAACTCCGGTCATTCCAGGTTTTCAGCGATTTAAGAGCCGATCTTGCCGCATCCCCATAAGCATGAATTGTGCAGGAATGTTCTGCTGAAATTAAATATTGTCTGCGTGCTTTTTCTTTTATACCTGCAGCCAGCCAATGCCCGGCTATAGAATCGGGATAACCATTTTTCCTCTCCATATATTCAGCTATTTGTCTGTGCAGTGCTTTCTTTCTTGACCAGCCAACCTGGTCGTTAACAACTTCATATATAATAAAATGTCTGAATGAAAACATATCTGGATTTAATTCTGTTAGAAATTTTCTGTCGAACAGTTCATCAAATCCTTCCTCATTTCCTGTCAGTTTCACTATCAGTGCGGGTTCAAACTCAAATCCTGCAACAGATGCAGCTTCCAGTTTATTAATTGCTGCAGCAGAAAGATTCTTTAACTGATGAAGCACTGTGTCTTTCAGATTTTCCGGAATTGAGATTTCTGCATTGTCAGCGAGATATACTTTTTCCAAAGTTACTTTAAGCAGAAATTCTTCAACCAGTGAATTAACTATTTCTTCAATAAAAAGTGGTATCCCCTTGGTCCTGTCATAAATTTTTCTTACTAACTCCTCATCAGCTTCTGCGTTAAGAATTGAATTGATCAAACGTTCAGTTTCATCGAAGCTTAATGGTTCAATTGAAAGTTCGTTAAGCTTCCTTCTCCTTCTAAGTTCATTACGTAATTTTTTTACAGGGTGATCTTTTGTAATCTCATTGCTGCTGTAAGTGCATACCACAACGACTGACTTTGAATTGACTTTGTCGGATAATGAAATCAGAAGTTCAAGTGTGGATTCATCAATCCACTGAATATCATCTATGAAAAATGCTGTGGGTTTTTCGGCAAGAGATAACAAAGCTGAAATAATAGCTTCCTTCAGGGTTTCAGCATCAGCTTCAAATTTCTGTTCTCCAAGTTCAGGCAATACAAGCGGCAGATACTTTGTTAGTCCACCACAGTCAATTGTCTTTTTCTTCGACTCGCTTAAGCAATTTCTAAGAATTGTTATTACGGGACCATAAGGAACGGAAGATATCTTACTGCATCTTGCTGTGTAATATCTCAACCCGCTTCGAGCAAGAGTTTCCTCTGCAAGCGCGGTCTTTCCCACACCGGCTTCACCGGCAACAAGGATGATCTGTCCCCTTTCATCCTTTGCCTGGTCGAATGCGCGGAAAAGATGGTTCTTTTCCTTTGTCCTGCCTGTAATATTATTCACTAGAGTCCTGATGTGATAGAATGTATTAATGCTCAACCCAAAATAAAAATATCGAGTGTCAGAAACCAGAAATCAATAGGTGTTTTTGATGATGAGAATAATTTTGTGATGAGTGGAAAGAAAAATTAATAAAAAGATAACCGAATCATCTTTGCTTTTTATGCAATAATACTCTGCGGGCTTTGCGTGAAAAAAAACAGTTCACGCAAAGATCGCAAAGTTAATTCCCGTAATGTCAGCTGCACTAATTATTTAGTGTAATGACCAATCACTTCCTTTATTGCAGCTTCACAGACTTTACAGAATGGTTTATCGCCTTTAGAAAACATAATACAATCCAGCATTGGCCTGTAAAGTCCTGTTGCCTGGTATCCGGCTCCTTCAAATGCACCTACTTTATTCCAGTGCTTATTACTCTGCAAATACTTATCAACCTTTTCAGATTGTTCTTTGTCCTTAATTGCGTATTCCTCTTCTGCGGCTGCAATCTCACTTGCTGATGCGCGGTTTCTTTTGAGTTCTGATATGTAATTATTTAGTCTGTTTCTCTCCTTGAGCCATACATAACTCATTTCATCAAACTCTTTTTTATTCCATAGTGTCGGGACTTCAACTCCTTTGCTTAACATATCTTTCCATTTGACGTTTTCCGGATCGAGCAATGCTGTTATGTTCGGCTCGATTGGTTCAACTGTCGGTTTATAAAAATCTGTATAAGATACATCAGAAGTATAATATTCATCAGCGAGTCCGGTGAATGAATGTCCGAATTCATGAACAAAAAGATACTTTGCAAACTGGTTATCGGTTGTGTAAGTGCAGTACTGATTGTAAATACCACCGCCGCCGTAACGCGGATGATTAACCTGGATATAAATTGCATCATAAGGAACGTGAGCTGCAAGGTCACGCATTGATTTGTTGTCCTCGGTCATTAAATATCTTTCGGACCCTAAAGTCCAGAATGATGTATTTAACACAGTGTTTACAAAGATATCAGCGCCTGGAAGATCGGTTCCGCTTTCTTCAGAAGGTTTGAAAACGCCATAAATATTGAAATCTTCTTTATGTGTTTTATAAGGTTCGTCTTCAAAGAAATACTCAACAAATATGTTCAGGTCTTTAACGAACTTATCTTTTTGATTTATAGTATAGCCTTCTGCAAGAATTGCTATGTCAACTTTTTTGTGCGGATTGCCATTATAAACAGGTTTGAATATTTCAACACTCGCATCGATAATTTTATCCTTTATTATGTAAATGCTGGCAGGATCAATTTCTGTTCTGAATATCTCTGTCATCTCATTGGATTCCTCCCTTTTCTCCATTGCAAAAATTATTTTGTTTTGAGGATAAGGAATGATTGCGGATTCGTGAAAGGATCTTCTTACACCATCTCTGCCATCACTGCTTGAAGCATATTCACCGAAGAAAGTATCAAATCCTTTTGAGTAAATTAATTTATTAGTTGATGCATCATAAATTTTATGATAATACTTGCCATTATTAAGATTATCTATAAGGTTGATCAGGCTTCCGGCCCAGATACCGTAACCGTAAATCCGGTCCATTGATATTAATTCCTCATTCATACTGCCGATGTGGAAATAGTCAATTCGCATTGATTGGTCTGTAAAATGTTGGTTAAAGTCCTGTGCAGATTGAGCTAAAAGAAACGCTGGTAAGAAAATTAATGTACAGATAAAATTTTTCATTTCTTCCTCTTGAAAATATTATTTGAAAAAGTGTTGATATTTACTGCACAAAAATAACCTTATGCTGATGAAAAATACTATGAAAGAAATTTTCATTTTTATACTCCAGGCACGAGAGCAGGATAACCTGCTGAGGTAAAATGAAACTAGTTAATATTTTGTAATCTTATTAGAAGAATTGTTGCTTATGTTAAAACTTAAAATTAAAGTCGACTTAAAGATTACATTTGGTACCAGACTATACTACCATCCAATAATTGATTTGTTTATTGGAATAATATTCATAATTTCTTTCTGGTTCATACAAAAAAAAGTTGGAAATATTTTCAGGATAGAATTATGCATACCAGTAGCAAAACATTACAAGTATTACTTGTATCATTACTGATTTTAATGTTAGCATTAAACAGATGTTCTTCCGGTATTCAGACGACTACTGAAGGCAGTGGATCGGAGAAGCAGGAAACAGTAAAAACTGTTGAAAAATCTGCATTTATTAGTGTACCATTCGAAAGACCTTCACACCAATCAGGTTACTTTTTTACTTACCGCTTCAGAACATCAAACGACAGAATTTATGACATAGATGAGTTTCTGAATGGGTTAGCTTCGGAAGGTTTTGAAATTGTGTCTGCATGGTATTTTGCAGGTCCCAGTTGCGGCAGCTCAAAAACAATTTTTCATCCCCAGTTAGTAGTTCAGCTCAGTACGAAAAATTTAAGATTAAACAACTTCAATTTTGTCTACATAACTGATAAGTTGATCTTTAAGTGCACAGAAAATACAGTCAGATACATTCCCGCAAGGTAAATAATTGATAATTTCTATCTGGCAATTATTTATCTTCTTCATCATCAGAATTGTTTACAATTAATTGTCAATCTAAATTTAATTACTTTATTTTCCGTAGAAAGAATTTTTTCATCTATGAATAAATATATATAAGAAGATTATCAATTATCTTCTTAAGAATGTCTATGATATATTTTGAAAGTAGTTACTGGGTTTAACGAATCTTTATGAGCAAAACCTTCTTAATACTTGGTGGTTACGGCAATACAGGGATTCTCATCTCCGAGTTCTTACTGAAATATACAAATTCGCAATTAATTCTCGTCGGAAGAAATCTTCCCCGTGCACAGACTGCTGCCAGGTTATTGAATGAAAAATTCTTTGATGACAGAGTTAAACCTACTGCCATCAGTTCGATCAATAAAGAAACACTCGTTCCGCTATTTGAACCTGCAGATATGATTATTGTCGCCTCAAGCACTGTTGAGCATGTCAAGGAAATTGCAGAAGCTGCAATTACTGCCGGTAAAGATTATTTGGACATCCAGTTATCCTCGGAAAGCAAGTTCGTTGCATTAATGGAAATGGAAGACCGAATCAAAGAAAATAAATTATTATTTATTACTGACTGTGGATTTCATCCCGGAATTCCGGCAGTGCTGATCAGGTATGCAGCAAATAAGTTTGATAAATTAGATATAGCCAACGTAGGCAGTTTAGCAAGAATTAATTGGAGGGAACTTACTTTTTCTGAATCAACTATTTTGGAAATGGTTAACGAATTAAAGGAATACAGACCTCTGGCTTTTAGAAATAACAGCTGGGAGAAAATATCTTACAAGTATTATAAAAAATTTGATTTCGATGAGAAGTTTATGGGAATTACCTGTGCCCCAATGATACTGGAGGAGTTGAGAAATCTCCCCATAAAATATCCGACTTTGCGGGAAGCGGGATTTTATATTGCCGGATTTAATGCTTTCGTTAATTACGTTGTTCTGCCGTTTGGATTTGCTTTACTTAAATTGTTCCCTAATCTTGGGCGTAAACCGTTTGCTAAATCTCTTCAGTGGGGTCTCAAAAAATTTTCTAAGCCACCATTTAAGACAATTCTTGTCATGAGTGCAATTGGAAGACAAAAAGAGCTTACGAAGGAGCTTCGAATCAAACTTTCACATTCTGATGGTTACTGGCTTACTGCAGCTTCTGTTGTGGCAGTTGTTTTTCAATATCTCAGAGGAAGATTTAATGAACCGGGACTTTTTGTTCAGGGAAATATCGTCGATCCGAAATTGTTTCTTAAAGATATTGAGTCTCTTGGTGTGGAAGTTACAATTTCTGGTTAAATCATTTTGATATCATTAAGGAACGGGAATTTCTTTCTGGTTTGAGTTACATTTTCTTTTTCAATTTCCACTGTCAAAATCTTTTCCTGGTCTTTACAGCTTATCAGTTCCTTTCCCATCGGATCGAAAACACTGCTGAATCCGTTGTAATGTAGTTTGGGATCATCCCCGACTCTGTTAACGCCGATTATGTAACATTGATTTTCAATTGCCCGCGCTTTAAGAAGCGTTCGCCAATGATCTATTCTTGTATCCGGCCAGTTTGCAATATTAATTATCATATCCACTTTATTTTTACCGTATGACCTGTACAGTTCGGGAAAACGCAAATCATAACAGATCGTTAAACCGGTTTTTAATTCATTAATTTCTGTCACAACCGGCTCATTCCCTCTGCTGTAATATTTATCTTCTTCAGAGTATGAAAATGGATGAATTTTTCTGTACCAGGCAATGAGTTTTCCGTCAATTCCGCAATGAACAAGTGAATTATAAATGTTGCCTGAATCTTTCTCTATCAGACCACCGATTATATTTATTTTATACTGCCCGGCAAGTTTTTGGTAAAACTGAACTGTTTCCCCTGATAATTCTTCACAATATTTATCTGCATTCATTGTGAATCCGGTAAGAGTCAATTCCGGAAGTATCAGTAGATCAACTCGCTCCAGATCTTTTAAAAATGATTGGATTTTATTTTTATTTTGGTATTTATCTTCCCAGGCGGGTGAGTATTGTAGTAATGCTGCTTTCATAATTGCAATTATTTTTTTATTAAAATTAAAGAAAATCAATTAAACTTCAAGCTAGTCTGCAGAGGGACGGCTGGTTCATAATTCAATTCCCTTCATACTGCCGGACTAAAATAAGAAAGGACAGTGATTTATCTGCTGTTAGCACTAAGGTTTATTGGATTATCCTTTGCTTTTCGGTTTTTCTGTATCTTATCTATGTTTATTTTTGCAGATCAAAATCTGATTGAGCTTAAACAATAAAATGATAGAAAATAATTTATTCAACTTTTCTGTATTTGATGGTTTCCCGGAAATGTGTTTTCTTGTGCACAAAAATGGCAAAATTGAAATGCTCAATTTAACTGCAAGGAAAAAACTAAATCTGAATGGTAAAGAACCTGACTTGTTTTTTGACTACGTTGAACTGTGTGACCGAAGTGAAGCAGAAAAGATTTTCAATAAAGCAATAAATAAAAATTCTTCTGAGGTGTTCGAAACGCGATTATTTGTAAACAGGTCTCTGATCGATGTTCAGCTCTCATTTATTCCATTTAATTTTAACTCTGAACAAAATATTCCCAAATTTATCTTTATTTCAGCCAGAGATATTTCAATTGAAAAACAAAAAGAACTGGAACTAATCAGATTTTTTAATGTTGCAGAGAACAGTGTTAACCCAATTCAGATAACTGATTTGAATGGTAGAATGATTTACGTAAATAAAGCCTTTCTGCAGGCAAGCGGATATGAAAAAGAGGAACTGCTGGGAAAGAATCCTAGGGTATTCGGAAGCGGTAAAAATACCCCCAAGTTCTGGGACAGGATGTGGACAACAATATCTTCCGGTAAAGTATGGGTCGGCGAAGTTGAAAATAAAAGAAAGGACAATTCTGCATTTTACACTCAGTTATTGATTTCACCCATCCTTGACAGGGATGGTAAAGTATCGGGTTATTTCGGTATTCACCGAGATCTTAGTGAAAAAAGAACGCTTGAGAGACAATTAGTTCACACCCAGAAAATGGAAAGTATTGGTACTCTTGCAGCGGGTATTGCTCATGAGGTCGGAAATCCGCTTGCATCAATATCAGCACTGGTTCAGGTTGCACAACGATCAACAGATGAACCTTTTGTAAAAGAAAAATTAAGTCTCGTTAAAAGTCAAATTACCAGAATTTCAAAAATCATTAGAGACCTGGTAGATTTTTCAAGACCCTCGAATTATGAACTTCAGTTAACAGATTTAAATTTAATAATTAATGAAGCAGTTGAGATTACCAAAGTAGGAACAAAAGCTAAAGGAATTGATTTTGTGACTGATTTGAGTACTAAAATCCCACTGCTCCCGCTTGTTTCAGATCAGATACAGCAGGTATTCGTAAATATTTTATTAAATGCCGTTGATGCAATTATTGAAAAAGGTGAATTGACAAAGAATGAATTTATCCGTGTGACATCTTCTTCGGATGAAGATCATGTAACAATAATCTTTTCGGATACGGGAAAAGGAATTAAAGAAGAGAATCTCCAGAAAATATTTGAACCATTCTTTACTACAAAAACCGAAGGCAGAGGAACAGGCTTAGGATTGTGGGTAAGTTACGGTATTATTAAAAGTTTTCAGGGAGAAATAAAATTACAAAGCGAATTGAATAAAGGTACTTCGTTCATAGTAACTCTGCCCATTCATCCATCTTTTTAAAACTATAATCAGGAATATTATGTCGAACAAAATTTTAGTAGTAGATGACGAACAACTTATACGAGAAAATCTTTCCTACGTCTTAAAAAAAGAAGGATATGATGTAGATGAAGCTGAGAACGGTAAAATAGCTTATGATAAATTAATAGATTCACCGTTTGATATAATCATAACTGATATTGAGATGCCTGTAATGAAGGGCACTGAGTTATTAGAGAAAATAAGACGAATTGATTTGATGACTGCAGTAATTGTTATAACCGCTTTTGGCTCTCTTGAAACAGCTATTACTGCGCTAAGAAACGGTGCAAGTGATTATATTTTGAAACCGGTTGAATTTGACGAATTGCTGATTAAAGTTAAACGAATTTTTGAATTCAAAGATCTTATGCTTGAAAATAAGGTTTTAAGAGATGAAATTAATCGTAAATATGACTATGAAAATATTATTGGCAAGAGTCAGCCTATTAAGAAAGTATATGAAATGATTGATGCTGTTGCCGGAACTGACAGCACTGTATTGATTACAGGAAACAGCGGTACTGGAAAAGAACTTGTTGCACGCGCGTTACATTTCAAAAGCAGCAGAAAGAATAAACCGTTCATTGCTGTTAATTGTGGTGCTATCTCTGAAAATCTGATTGAGAGTGAATTATTTGGTCATAAAAAAGGAGCATTTACCGGAGCGATTAGTGATAAGGACGGTTACATGAAAGCTGCTCAGGGCGGGACTTTATTTTTAGACGAGATCAGTGAAATGCCTCCGCAGCTTCAGGTTAAATTACTTAGAGCAATCCAGGAAAAAGAATACACTCCCGTTGGAACAACTACTGCCCTGCCTGTACAGGCAAGATTTGTTGCATCAACTAACCGTGATTTGCAGGAAGAAGTCAGGAATGGCAGATTCAGAGAAGATTTATTTTACAGAATTAATGTTGTTGAAATTCATCTTCCGTCACTTAAGGAAAGAGAGGAAGACATTCCTTTACTGGCAAATCATTTCCTTAACAAATACAGAGCAGAACTTAATAAAAATATCAAGGGAATTGACAGCGATGCTATGCGTGCACTCATTTCCTACACTTGGAAAGGTGAAATAAGGGAACTTGAAAATGTTATTGAGAGGGCAGCAATTTTCTGTAAAAATGAAGTTATATCTTTAAATGATCTTCCACCGACATTCAAACCCGATATGGATCGTACTGAATTTCCTGTAACCGGCTCACTCGATGAATCAGTGCGCAAGTTTGAAAGAGATTTTATCTTAAGGGCACTTGAACACAACGAAACGAATAAAGAAAAAACCGCTGAGGTTCTTCAGGTAGGACTATCAACACTTTACAGAAAGCTTAAGGAACTTGATATAAAAATTTAATTCGCTATTCCTATAACTGAGATTCATCATCAATGCAGTATAAACTCACCCTGACACAGGTATGGTTGAAGTCTTTGGGGCTAAAATATTATCTGCAATCTATGAACTAATCTTATTATAAGTATCATTGGCTTTCTGCTGTTTTCATTACCGAGAATTCCATCATCTGTTTTTCTTCAAATCTAAAATCTTCAATGCTGAATATTTGATTATCGGTAATTAAGAGAAGTTTATCCACTGGCATAAATTTCGTAAATATTAACAAAACTTAACTGTGAATAAAAATAATTTTTACTGTCAATCAATTAATCGTCAGCTTTAACTAATAAAATGGTAGCTGTCAATCCAATCATAAAGAAATGAAAAGTGTAGTAATTTACAGTCCGGATTTTAGTTTGTGCTACAGTTTATTAATGTTTCTTCAAAGTCATTATAAAGTTGTTGCAACCACTAATATTGATGCAGTATCCGCCACTATGCAAAATTCCTGTGTGGATCTGGTAATAATTGATTCGGAACCTAACGATTTAATTCAGGACATAGTCAGGAAATTGAAGACGGTAAATCCTAAGACTCCCATAGTACTCACATATGTGTATAGCAGTAAGTATTCTGCTTCTGAGAATAAAATTAAAAAGAGTATAAGAGAAATTTTTTACAAACCTTTCGACCTTAATGAGATCTCTAATAAGATACCATTTCTGATTAACCCTGCTTAATATGAGTTAATTAATTAGTGTAAGCAATCATCCATTTTACTTTTCCGAATTCATCGTTATAATTGTTTTATAAGCAGTCAAGCTGTAATCTGACTAAATAATTTTATTTCAAAAATTTTTTCCAAAAAATAAAAATTTAACAGAAATATTTACATATAAGTTAACATTTGATCGTCATTTAGGCAGCGATATGAAGTACTTCATAATAGAGGATTTATTTTGTCGGTTTATACAGCAGTCTATTTAGTACAATAACTGTCCATCTAATTTTCTAAATGTTGCGAATCCGCAAATAATTTGCTTCCCAAACGTGAGAAGATAATTAGAAAAATTGCAAAAAAATGATGATTTTTGTTCATTCTTAACTATTTTAATAGTGGTATTTTAATTGTATAAAAAGAGCAAATTTGTAATAAATCAAATCATACTGATAAATAAAGAAAGGATAATAATGAAAAACGTACTAATTTATGTCGGTCTTATAGTTGCAATTGTTGCATTGTATGGATTTGCTTTTACTATAGCAGCTGATGAAGGTCCTGACGGAAAACAGGTTTTCACAGATAAAAAATGTGTGTCCTGTCATTCTGTTGAATCACTTGAAATAACAGCTACTAAAAAATCAGGTGTTGTGGATCTGTCAAAAGTGGGTAATGAAGTCGAAAATGATTTCCTTGTAAAATATTTAATGAAAGAAGAAAAGTTAAACGATAAAGCTCACCCAACTAAATTTAATGGCACTGATGAGGAATATAAAGCTCTTATCGATTGGTTACTTACTCTAAAAGCTGAAGAATAAAAGTTCTTTGTTTATTGTTTTTTAACTATGGCACAGAATCAGTCATCAAAAAATGGAAAAACAGATGCTTCCCAAACATCTTAGAAATCTGATAAAGTCCTTCCTTTTTATCGGATTATTACTACCCTCACTTACAAATGCTCAATCGAATGATGATTGCCTGATGTGCCATAGTGATAATGACCTCACTATGGAAAAGAAGGGAAAGGAAATCTCCCTTTATGTTAATGAAGATTTACTAAAACGATCTGCACATTCAAAATTAAACTGCGTTTCGTGTCATAGTGGTTTCAGTGCCGATGATATACCGCACAAGGATCCGATGACACAGGTAAATTGCGTTAGCTGTCACCAGGCTTCTCTTACAAAACATCAATTTCATCCCCAGATATTAAAAACAGGCGGAAAAGGTACGGGTGCAGATATTAACTGTCTGAGTTGCCACGGAATTCATGATGTTTCTAAAGTTGAAAGAAGCAAATGGAGCAGAGCAAATATTCCTGTATCCTGCGGACAGTGTCATAAAGAAGCATCAGGTAGCTATCAGATGTCAAATCACTATCAAGCTTTTAAAGATGGTGAAATTTCTGCTCCTGATTGTATTTATTGTCATAAAACAAACATTACAGAATCCTCCGGGAAAACCAAATTAGAATTAAAAACTGCACAGGAAAAACTTTGTCTTTCCTGTCATCTCGATGATCCCGAAATAAGAAGACGAACAACACCATCAGCTGGTTTTATTCAGGCTTATGATAATAGTGTTCACGGACAATCTTTACATGGTGGAAATCCTGATGCTGCCGCCTGTATTGATTGCCACAATGCTCATGACGTTATTAAAGCTGTCGATTCCCGCTCTTCTGTCAACAGAATGAATATATCAGTTACATGCGGAACCTGTCATTCAGATATTGAAAAAGAATACAATGAAAGTATTCATGGAATTGCTGTTTTAAGAGGCAATACCGACTCTCCTACCTGTACTTATTGTCACGGCGAGCACAATATTCTTAATCATCTCGATCCAAATTCACCTGTAGCTTTTCAGAATGTTTCTTTGCAGTTATGCTCTCCCTGTCATGAATCTGTAAGATTATCGGAACGATACGGCTTAGCTGCTAACAGGTATTCAACTTTTAAAGATTCATATCATGGACTTGCTCTCAGAGGTGGTTCTGCAACTGTTGCAAATTGTGGAAGTTGTCATGGAGTACATAATATAAAGCCTTCTACGGATCCTACTTCGATGATTCATAAAGATAATCTGGTTGCAACATGCGGTTCGTGTCATCCCGGCGCAAATGAGGTCTTCGCGACCGGTACAATTCACGTAACTTTGGATCGTGAAGAAGAACCAATACTTTATTGGATATCTTATCTTTACATCTTATTAATTGTTTCGATTATAGGCGGAATGTTTCTGCACAATACAATCGATCTCTACCGCAAAGCAAAAATTAGAAGGTTGAAAAAAATTGGCAAGATGCCTCATGAAAAGCATGGTCACGCATTGTATTTAAGAATGACTGTAAATGAAAGAATTCAACATGCAACAATGGCTTTAAGTTTTATTGTATTAGTTATAACCGGATTTATGCTGCGCTATCCTGATTCCTGGTGGGTAAAGCACATAACAGATATAAGTACAGACGCATTTGTGTACAGAAGTCTTATTCACCGCATTGCAGCGGTTGTTATGGTTGCAGTTTGTTTCTACCATATATATTATATATTGTTTACAAAAAGAGGCAGACAACTCGTAATAGATCTTCTTCCGCGCTGGAAGGATTTTACAGATGCAATTGGTGTTGCTAAGTTCAACCTCGGAATAAACAAAACAAAACCCGAACTCGATAGATTCAGCTATGTTGAAAAAGCAGAGTACTGGGCTTTGGTTTGGGGTACAATTGTAATGACAGTCACCGGATTGCTGATGTGGATTTACACTGATATCGCCGGTTCATTTACAAAAACCGAATGGGATATCGCCCGGACAATCCATTACTATGAAGCCTGGCTTGCATTCCTTGCAATTGTTGTTTGGCATTTTTACTTCGTTATATTCAATCCGGACATATATCCTATGAGTATGGCCTGGTTAAAAGGCACCATATCCGAAGAAGAAATGGCTGAAGAGCATCCGCTTGAACTAAAAAGAATAAAAAAGGAACAAAGAGAAAAAGAGGGATTATCAAGCATAAATCTTGATGATAACGAAGATTAATTTTAATCTTCAGTTACGTATTTAAATTCTGTTCTAATAATCCTTTTAACTCACTTATTTTTTAAAGGAGTGAAAATTGAGAAGAATATTTCCACCCGCTGTTTATAACCCAATTACTCTAATCGGTGCTGCAATTGCTTCCGTAAGTTTTGGATTAATTCTCTTCGTTTTCATCCTCGAAATATTCAGCAGTATAGGTGATAATCCTTACATCGGAATTCTTGCTTTCATAATTCTGCCTGCAATTCTCATTTTCGGTTTATTATTAATTGCTTATGGAATACTAAGAGAACGAAAAAGAATTAGCCAGGGAAAATCACGTGAAGGCAAACTACCTGTAATTGACCTTAATGATCCCAAAAAACGTGCAGCATTTGCTACCTTTTCAATCGGGACTTTGATCTTATTACTTTTTACCGCCTTCGGAAGTTATAAAGCTTATGAATACACAGAAACAGATGAATTTTGCGGAACGGTTTGTCACCAGGTTATGGAACCCGAATATACTGCATATCTTGGTTCCCCTCATTCCAGAGTAGGCTGCGTCGGTTGTCATATTGGCAGCGGAACTGATTGGTATGTAAAATCAAAATTGTCAGGTGCATACCAGCTTTATTCTGTAACATTTAATAAATATTCAAGACCGATTCCGACACCCGTGAGGGAGCTGCGTCCTGCAGAAGGTACCTGCGAGCAATGTCATTCTCCACAACATTTTTACAGTCAGAAAAAAACAGCATACACATATTTTATTTCGGATGAACAAAACTCCCGTTCAAATCTTGGCATGCTGATAAAAATTGGCGGTGGCGATAGTGAATTTGGTGCGGCAACAGGAATTCACTGGCACACAAGTTCCGAACACGAAATTTACTACATTCACTCAGATGATCGTCGACAGGAGATCCCCTGGGTTAAGCTGGTTACAAAGGACGGAAGAGAAATTATATACCGCGATAAAACGGCGAGCTTCGATGAGAAAAAATTCCCGAAGGAAAATTTAAGATTGATGGATTGCATAGACTGCCATAACAGGCCATCTCATATTTTTCATCAACCGGACAAAATGGTCAATGCTTTTATGGAGCAAAATAAAATTGATCCCGGACTACCATATATTAAAAGCATATCCGTTCATGCACTTGAAATGCCTTATTCTGATAAGGAAATAGCACTTGATAGTATTGACACAATTATTTCTTCATTTTATCGTTCAACTTATAGAAATATTTATCAACAGGAGAAGGAGAAGATAACAACCGCAATCAGGGAAGTTCAAAGAATTTACAGCCGAAATTATTTTCCTTATATGAATGCAAACTGGAAGTCATTTCCTGATAATATTTCTCACGTTTACACTCCGGGGTGTTTCAGATGTCACGCAGGTAATCACGTTAGCGATGATGGATTGGTAATCTCGCACGATTGCAACAGCTGTCATCTTATAATAACACAAACGGATAGCAAAGGAATTCGCAAAGTTGATATAGAAGGATTAGAATTTGAACATCCGATTGATATTGGATCAGACGTCAGAGATTTGATGTGTACAGATTGTCATTCAAAATAATTATTGAACTGCATCTATGAATAAATATTTTCTCAATCTTAATCTGATTCGTAAATCGATATTCGTTCTTTTTCTTGCACAATCCATTTCTGCCCAGAGTAATATTCCCGATGGTTTCGTTGAAATAAGGGAAGTGATTCCTGATGTCATACTGGATATGCGTTACACTACAAATCATAATTTTCTCGGAGTACCTGTCGATGGTTATTATGCTGAGAAATGTTATATGACCAGAGAAGCAGCTGAAGCATTACTGAAGGTTCAGGAGGAGCTAAGAAAATTCTCATTATCATTAAAGATCTATGACGCATATCGTCCGCAGAGAGCAGTTGATCATTTTGTAAGATGGGCAAAAGATTTAAGCGACACACTAACCAGGAAAGAATTTTATCCAACTATTGATAAAAGCAGACTTTTTATTGATGGTTATATTGCAGAAAGGTCAGGACACAGCCGCGGCAGTACTGTTGATTTAACGATCGTACCAATACCGCTTCCCCACCAGCCTGAATTTGATAATGATAACCAGTGCGAGTGTTATGAACCGGTGGGAAAAAGATTTAATGATAACAGCATTGATATGGGAACAGGGTTTGATTGTTTCCATCCTTTATCCCATACAGAAAATCCGGCTCTGACACCACAGCAGAGAGCAAACAGATTACTATTAAAAACCTTAATGGATAAATACGGCTTCCGGAATCTCGCTGAAGAATGGTGGCATTTTACTTTAAGAAACGAACCATTCCCTGAAACTTACTTTGATTTTATTATTGAATAGGTAAAAATCCATACCTTTAAAATTTATTTATTGGTTTCAGGAACAAAGACCCATCTCATTTCGTGAAAGCAGCAGTTTTTATTAATCACTAATCCGTAACGGAGGCGTTATGAAATCGCTGTCAGTTTTAATCTTTTTCTTTTTCTACATATCTGTATTTCCAAATCATATGGTTGAAAGCAAATCACCCAAAAACAACTCTATACAATTAGCAATACTACTGGATACAAGCGGCAGTATGGATGGTCTTATCGATCAGGCAAAAAGTCAACTGTGGAAAATCGTTAATGAATTAGCAACAACAAAAAAGAATGGCAAACCGGTCGATCTTCACGTTGCTTTGTATGAATATGGCAAACAATCCATTCCGGCAGATGAAGGTTATATGAGAAATATTGTTCCTTTCACTCAGGATCTTGATAAAATTTCTGATGAGCTTTTCAAACTTCAAACAAACGGCGGCGAAGAGTATTGTGGAAAAGTGATCCTGAATGCAGTTGAAAATCTTCAATGGAATAAATCAAATGATAATTTGAAAATAATTTTTATTGCTGGTAACGAACCATTTACTCAGGGAAGTGTTGATTATAAAGAAGCCTGCAAAAAGGCTGTCAGTAAAGGAATAATAGTAAACACAATATTTTGTGGAAATTATCAGGAAGGCGTTCAGACAATGTGGAAAGACGGTGCTGATCTTGCCGATGGTAAATATATGAATATTGATCACAATGCAGAACTTGTCCACATAGATGCACCACAGGATGCTGAAATAATTAAGCTTGGTCAAGAACTGAATAAAACCTACATCGCTTTTGGTACTGCCGGCAGGGAGAAAAAAGAGCTTCAGGCCGAACAGGATGCAAACTCAATGAGTTTAAGTCCGGGTGTGATGGTAGAAAGATCAGTAACAAAATCTGGTGCACAGTATAAAAATTCTCAGTGGGATTTAGTTGATGCAAAGAAAGAAGGAACTTTGAAGATTGAAGAAATTAAAACCGAAGATCTGCCTGATGAAATGAAAAAGATGTCAGTACAGGAACGCAAAGCATACATCGACAAAATGGAAAAAGATCGTACCAGGTTACAGACAAGGATAAATAAGTTGAATAATGAGCGAAGCAAATATGTTGCTCAAAAAATGCTTGAGAATAAGCAGGATAACACTCTTGATGCGGTAATGATTAAAACAATCCGTGAACAGGCATCAAAGAAAAATTATAAGTTTTAATATTAATAATCTTTGCGGCTTTGCGTGAAAAAAGGATTTTGGTTCACGCAAAGAACGCAAAGGGTTTCGCAAAGTCGCAAAGAATAAATCAGGAAGTTTCAAAATGAAAACATTAAATAATCTTATTGCTTTTCTTTTTATTTTATTTCTTTTTCAAAATATTTCGCTGGCTGATGGTTTTATTGTAATTCCCAGACCGCATCCGCTACCGAATCCTTTTCCGCTTGAGGTAGTTTATCATAAGGTGGATGTTAAGATTGACGGTCAATCAGCACTAACAAAAATTGATCAAGCGTTTTACAATCCATCACATCATCAACTTGAAGGATTCTATATTTTCCCCGTTCCCAAAGGAGCTGTGATAAGCAACTTTACTATGGTAATAAACGGCAAAGAAACTAAAGCGGAAATGATGGATGCTGATAAAGCACGAAAAATTTATGAAGATATTGTAAGACAAATGCGTGACCCTGCACTCCTTGAATATAGTGAACAGAACATTTTCAAGCTAAGGATATTCCCTATTGAACCAAGGAGTGAAAAGAAAATTTCAATAAGCTATTCACAGATTCTGGAATCGGATTATAACTTGTTCGAATACCTCTATCCTCTGAACACAGAAAAGTTCTCTGCAAAACCGTTAAAGAATGTTTCGGTTAAGGTTGATTTAAAGTCACCTGAAAAGATAAAAAATATATACTGTCCTACCCATGAAGTTGATATAGTAAATAAAAGTGATTACCACTCAATCATATCTTATGAGGCTGAAAATATTAAACCCGATATTGATTTCAGATTATATTTTTCTAAAAATCCCTCCTCTGTTGGATTATCCTTATGGACATATAAAACAGATACTGAAGACGGATATTTCCTTCTTAGCGCTTCACCTTCTATCGAATTAAACAGATCAATTATTGAAAGTAAAGATATAACTTTCATACTTGATGTATCCGGCAGTATGAGCGGAGAAAAAATGGAACAGGCAAAAAAAGCTCTGCTGTATTGTGTGAACAACTTAAATCCTGACGATCATTTTAACATTATCCGGTTTTCCACAGAAGCATATTCCCTGTTTAATTCATTGCAGAAAGCCGAAAAGCATAACATTGGTGAAGCTAAAAGATTTATTGATGATCTGCAGGCAATTGGCGGGACAAACATTGAAGAAGCATTTGAACTTGCTTTTAGAAGTTACAATAACTCTTCGCGCCCCCATTTTGTAGTGTTTCTTACTGATGGCAAACCAACAATCGGTGAAACAGATGAAGGCAGGCTGTTGAAACACATTATCAATCTGAATAAAAATAATTCCAGAATTTTCACATTTGGAATTGGTGATGACATTAACACTCATTTGCTTGATAAAATAACTGAAGCATCCAAAGCATGGCGGACTTATGTAGGGGAGAATGAAGATATCGAAATAAAAGTCTCTAACTTTTATGATAAAATTCAATCGCCGGTGCTCAGCAATCTTAATATTGATTTTGGAAAAGGAATATCGACCTATCAGACATATCCTAAAGATCTTCCTGACTTATTTAAAGGATCAAATCTACTGGTGTTCGGAAGATATAAAGGAAGCGGCAAGGTGCAAATTACTTTAACAGGATTGTTAAACAATCAAAAGAAAGAGTTTACACTTACAGAAAATTTTGAAAAGAGAAACGAAGAATATTCATTCATTCCTCCAATCTGGGCTTCAAGAAGAATCGGACATTTACTGGATTTGGTCCGGCTTGATGGAGATAATAAAGAGATAATCGAAGAAATAACAGTACTTGCACGTAAGCACGGAATAATTACACCTTATACAAGTTATCTTATCCTGGAAGATGAGGAAATAAGGATACGCGGAGGAAGACTATCAGATGGATTGCAGACCATTCCGCCTCAACCCGAACTCCGTAGAGAAAATGAAGCTGACTTTTTCAGAATGAGAGAAAAAAGCGGGCGAGGCAGTGTTGTTGTAAGCGAAGAATTTCAGAAGTTAAATACTGCCTCTAACTATAATCAAATGCAGCAAGGAAGCGAACGGTTAGTGTATAAAAATTCAAAAGGACAGGTAAGAAATCTTTCTCAACAGGTAAGAAATGTTTCAGGTCGGGCGGTATATCAGCAGGATAATTTCTGGATAGACAGTGAATTACAGAATCAAAGTTCAATCAAGAAAGTGCGTTTGCAGTTTAACTCCGATGAGTATTTCAGATTATTGAACAAAGAACCTGAAACAGCACAGTTCCTGGCATTAGGTCAGAATGTAAGATTCTACCATAAAAATATTTTTTATGAGATTTATGAGTAGGATCGAACCAGCTATTGATTTTGCAGCCTCAGGCAGAAAGCCTGAGGTTACATTTATAATTTTTCTTCTACAAATAGAAGTACTTCAGAAAGTTTTTTCTGAGCTATATCTTTTAATTCAGCACAGATATTTACATATCAGGGTAAACTTCTCATATCAAGCCAGGGTAGATGTTTAGAATAAAGAAATGGATAAATAGAGCTTTAAGAACAGATGATAAAATCAGGATTGTAATATTTTAAATGATAATAATAAAGCTCAAATTTCAATTATTAAATAACTTTCGCTCATGTTTAATAATTTTTTAATTATAAAAGATCTTTCAATTCTTCAATTGTAATTCCAACTTTTTTAAGAATATTCCTCAAAGTTCCCTTTTTAATTTCTGAATGATTGGGAACTATAATACTTTTATTTTCAGATAGATTGTGCATGAAGATGTGACTGCCACGCTGATGATCAACATAATATCCGATTCTGCGCAAAGTTTTAACAACTTCTTTGCCTGAGAAAGTTTTACTCAAATTACAACCTCTAATTCGCGATAACTGAGATTTGGGGCTGTTTTTATTTGGTTTAACTTTTCCAAACCCTCCAGATAGCATAAAATTGCTTCTTTAGCATTTACCATAGCTTCTTCTTCAGTTTCTGCCTGAGTAAAGCAGCCATCCAGGGCAGGTACTGATACATTGAATCCACCCTCTTCAGCTTTTTCTAAAATAATATTGAATTTCATATAACTCCTTTTTGATTTACTTAAATATACTTTAAGAAATTTAGCGTTTCAAGGGATTGGGTATTCAGAAATTATGCGGATGCATTTGTAAAGGATTACTTAAAGAAAATCATTCTTTGAGATAAAATATTTACTACTTTATTTTGTTCTACTATTATTTCGGTACTTAACTTGAAATCTAAGACGTGCTGCTTATTTAGATTATTACAATTCATTCTCCACAAAACTCAGGATTTCATTGAGTTTATTTTGTGCTTTCTCTTTTAATTCAGCACAAGTTTTCTTAATCTCATCAACAAATTTCTGATCTTTAATGTCTTTTAAATTGATAAGAACGTTATAAATTCCACCAAGTACTCCGGTGTAAGCACTCTGTGCTCCAACACCGACGTCAGTAATAGAATTCGGATTACCGTTCTTTGCAACTATTTCTGCTATCTCGATGGCATCATAGCTTAGCAAAGCAGTGTTTAATGGAACACGAACCGCCTGCTTCAATCCTTTTTGCATTGCCTCTTCACGTGCTTTCTTTTCTTCAGCTGTTTTATTTGGTAATCTGCGTGCAGCCATATAATCATTAAATGCATTTGTATCATCATCAATTGCTTGTACTAATTTGTTTTTGATCTCCTGACTTTTATCCGCCGCTTCATTTAGTAGCCTATCAATTTCAGGATCACTGCCGCGTTTATTAGCTGTAAGATTGCTTACCATCGAGGACAAAGCCGCACCTAATGCACCTGCCAGAGCAGCAATGGATCCTCCTCCCGGGGCAGGAGTTTCTCTGGATACTTCATCAACGAAATCTGTTAGTTTCATTTCAACAAGTGCTGAATCAAGATTCTTTGGTAATCCTAAAACTCTCTCTTCAATTTTAAATTCCGATACATCATTTAATCCCAGTGACTGAACTGCAGTATTCAGAATATCACGAATTGGAACTCCGGTTGAACGATGCTGTCTTCTTAGGTAATGTTTTCCTGTTTCTAACAAAGCAGGATACGGAACCATTCCCACTATCTCACTTCCGGTTACCCGCAAACCTCGTTCAGCAGCAAGTTTTTCTGTTTCATCAAACACGTGATGCATTGAAGTTACTTTATAGTTGGTCAGATTAATTGATATTTGTGCACGATCGTACTTTTCAACCATCCAGCCGATCGCTTTACAATGTTTGAATATTCCCGGTTTCTTGACTGATTGACCTTCAGGTTTATCACCATTTATTCCGTGCTGATCGAGGATATCAAACAAATCATAATTATGAATCTTTTTACAGTGTTCTGCCGTTTCCTCAATTGTTTTTCCGATGAAGTCACAATCGCCGCACGGATAGCTTCCTTTTTCATATTTAATTATTTCTTCACTTTTAAAATAAAAGTTACCATGATTTTCTTTTCTGGCTGATCTTCCCTTTTCCCTTAGCTCAAAGGCAATGTCAGTTGCATACTTAGGTTCACGAGAGTTAAGGTTGATATTATAGGCAATTAAAAATTCTCTAACTCCGATTACTGTCGCACCGGCTTTTGCATTAAACTTTGCAGGACCGAAATCAGGTTTCCATTCAGACTTCTTAAGTTTTTCTTCAAGAGCTTCATATTCGCCCTGTCTTATTTTTGCAAGATTTTCTCTTTCTGGTTTTGATGCAGATTTCTCATACAAATAGACAGGTATGCCGAGTTCTTCGCCAACTTTTTTTGCTACTTCTTTCGATAGTTCAATACATTCTTCGGTGGTTATTCCACTAACAGGTACAAAAGGACAAACATCTGTTGCACCCATTCTTGGATGTGAGCCTTTATGTTTGCTCATATCAATAAGCTCGGCAGCTTTTTTTATAGAGTTGAATGCGGCTTCCTTAACGCCTTTTGCATTTCCTATAAAAGTTACAACACTACGATTCATATCATAACCCGGATCGACATCCAGCAGTTTTACGCCTTCTACCTTTTCAATTTCATCAGTTATTTGTTTGATTATTTCAGGTCTTTGTCCTTCAGAAAAATTTGGCACGCATTCGATTAGTTGTTCGTTCATTCTGTCCTCTTGATTTTGAAGCACACTGATTGTGCAATTTATTTTTCAATTATAATAAAAATTATTGCACTAAATTTAAAGTAATTGAGATGGAAAACGGAATAAAAAGTGAATTATATTAAAAAATCAGTTTTCGTTTAATCTAAACAACTGCCTTTTATTCCAATAATTTATTAAATTTGCATCGCTTTTTACGGGGTGTAGTCCCGATAAAATCGGGATAAACTCCGCCCGGCTACGACAACTGATTAACCAGTGTTCTTTACATTATTTTCCGGTTTTTTGATACTTCGGGGTGTAGCGCAGCCCGGCTAGCGCGCTTCGTTCGGGACGAAGAGGTCGTAGGTTCGAATCCTATCACCCCGACTATAATATTTTTTGGAAGAGGTCGTAGGGACTCCAACTTTGCACTATCTTTCGCATTGTGGAGGAATTCTATCAACCCGACTGTAATATTTTTTTTGAAGAGGTCGTAGGTTCTCCCGGAGGGACTCCAACTTTGCGCTGTCTTTCGCACTGTGGAGAAATCCTATCACCCCGACTATTGTAATTATTTATTGAAGAGGTCGTAGGGACTCCAACTTTGCACTATCTTTCGCACTGTGGAGGAATCCTATCACCCCGACTATTGCAATTATTTATTGAAGAGGTCGTAGGTTCTCCCAGAGGGACTCCACCTTTGCGCTGTCTTTCGCACTGTGGAGGAATCCTATCACCGCGACTATATAATCTTGAAGAGGTCGTAGGTTCTCCCAAAGGGACTCCAACTTTGCACTATCTTTCGCACTGTGGAGGAATCCTATCACCCCGA
>CAZXCP010000012.1:0-124 GCA_964639355.1 uncultured Ignavibacteriaceae bacterium | reverse complement strand
CGACTATATAATCTTGAAGAGGTCGTAGGTTCTCCCAAAGGGACTCCAACTTTGCTCTGTTTTTCGCATTGTGGAGGAATCCTATCACCCCGACTATTGTAATTATTTATTGAAGAGGTCGTAG
>CAZXCP010000011.1:0-53916 GCA_964639355.1 uncultured Ignavibacteriaceae bacterium | reverse complement strand
TTCACTTAATGTGATTTTAATTGTAGGATTGGAATGGGGAATTGAGGCAATTTTTATCAGTAACATCATCGCCTCATTGCTTTCACTTGTTTTAGTTTCTCCAACTATTGTGAGATTCCTTAAACTTAGTTTTCATAAAACATTATTCAGCAGATTATTAAAATTTGGATTACCCTACTTGCCAGCCGGAATTGCAGTTATGCTTGTTCAGGTGGTAGATGTTCCTATACTTGAAAGGCTTACCGATCTTGATACAGTGGGTATTTATAAAGCTAACTATAAGCTGGGAATTTTTATGATGCTGTTTGTAAATATGTTTCAGTATGCATGGCAGCCGTTTTTTCTGCAGAATGCAAAAGAAGAAAATGCAAAGCAGATGTTTTCAAAAGTAATGACATATTTTTCATTGGTCGGTTTTACTATGCTTATAGTTCTTAGTCTTTTTATTGATGATATCGTCAAAATAAATTTAGGTGGTTTCACAATAATCGGGTCACAATACTGGAGCGGACTTGATATAGTACCAATAATTTTACTCGGTTATTTGTTTAACGGATTTTATGTTGTTTTCTCCGCAGGAATTTATATTGAAGAAAAAAGCATTTATGCGCCAATAGTTGCCGGGGCGGGGGCTGTAACGAATATTGTTTCCAATCTTCTGCTTATTCCGGTATTTGGAATAATAGGTGCTGCTTTCGCAACTCTTATCAGTTATGCAGTTATGGCACTGGGATATTTTATAGTCACTCAAAAGTATTATAAGATAGATTATGAATATAAAAGACTTGTGAAACTATTTGTCCTTGTTTTATTCATCGGAGCATCCTACTATTTTTTAAGAAGCTCTGATGAACTGAACCTGTTGGTTAAACTGGCAATGTTAATTGTATATACTTCAATTGTTCTGAAGTTCATTATTGATCCCGGAGAATTAAGATTATTAAAAGAAAAATTAGCAAAACAAAAAAGCAAATGATACCTGAGAAAGTACTGATAAAATTCAAAAGAATTGATGAACGTTTTAAGGCTATTCCAGTTCCGGAATATGTCACATCAGGAAGTGCAGGAATGGATATCAGAGCTGCAATCACTGAGGGAATTGTCCTCAGACCAGGTCAAATTGAACTGGTTCCGACGAATATATCGGTAGAAATTCCTGTCGGTTATGAAATACAGGTAAGACCCAGAAGCGGACTTGCAGTCAAACACGGTATTGGTGTACTCAATTCTCCCGGAACGATTGATTCAGATTACCGTGGAGAAATAAAAATAATATTGATTAACCTGAGTAAAGAAGATTTTACAATTACATCGGGTGACAGAATTGCACAGCTTGTTCTGTCCAAAGTTTATCTTGCTGAAATGAAAGAAAGTGATGAACTAAATGACAGCAAAAGAGGTGAAGGCGGATTTGGTCATACAGGAAAAAAATAATTTAATATTTCCGTATTAATTTTTTTTGAGATATTGATTTGGCAGATTTTTTATCTCAACAATCTTTATATTCGTTTTAGTTAATTAAGAATTCTTCAAATCGAATTACCACTCTTAATCATTGAAATTTTGAATTTAAAATGTCTGAGTTTATTCACTTACATAATCATACACATTATAGTTTACAGGATGGAGCCTGCACTGTAGAAGGATTGATCCACGCTGCTAAAAAGTACAATATGACATCGGTTGCAATTACAGATCACGGTGTTATGTACGGCGCTGCTGAGTTTTATAAGAAGGCAAAAAAAGAAGGCATCAAACCCATCATTGGAATGGAAGCTTATATAGTAAGCGAAGGTAACAGGTTTGATAAAGGAAAAACAGAAGACGTTCCCGGTAAAAAAAGAGCAAAGCATTATAATCATCTTATCCTACTTGCAAAAAATAAAAAGGGTTATGAAAATCTTTCAAAGTTGTCTACACTCGGACATACCGAAGGATTTTATTATAAACCCAGAATAGATCTTGAATTGCTCAAGCAATATTCAGAAGGATTGATCTGTACATCAGCATGTGTAAGCGGTGTCGTTTCAACACATCTTGTAAATGGTGATTATGCCAAAGCAAAAAAAACAGCAATCACATACAAAGAAATTTTTGGTGATGACTTTTACCTCGAGATACAGGATCATAATATGGAAAATGAAAAACCTGTTCTCGAAGGAATGCCAAAACTCTCAAAGGAATTGGAAATAAAGTTAGTTGCCACTAATGATTGTCACTATATCGAAAAAGATCATGCTATTCCGCACAATATCTTACTTCTGCTCTCTGACAAAAATGGAGCTGATTATAAAGACCTTCGTTACGGAACCGACCAGGTTTATTTTAAATCGTCTGATGAGATGACTAAAATTTTTAAAAAGCATAAAGATGCAATTGAAAACACTTTAGAAATTGATTCAAAAATTGATCTGCAGCTGGATTTTGAAGGACATCATTTCCCCCACTTTCCCATTCCTGCAGATTCAAAAGCAAAAACTCTGGAAGAATATCTTGAACTTCTTGCTTGGCAGGGCGTGCAAGAAAGGAAATTAGAAGTTACGTCCGATGTTGAAGAGCGATTTAAGTTTGAACTGGACACTATTAAAAAAATGGGTTTTGCCGGGTACTTTTTAATAGTTCAGGATTTTATTAATACAGCAAGGAAAAAAAATATTCCTGTTGGTCCCGGCAGGGGCAGTGTTGCGGGAAGTTTGGTTGCATACGCGCTTGGTATCACTAATATAAATCCGCTTGAGTATGCTTTGTTGTTCGAAAGATTTTTAAATCCGGCAAGAAAATCAATGCCCGATATCGATGTGGATTTTGCAGACGATCAGCGTGGTGATATTATTGATTATGTCAGAGAAAAGTATGGAAGTGAATGTGTCAGTCAGATTATAACTTTTAACAGACTTTCATCAAAAGCTGTGATACGGGATGTTGCTCGTGTGCTTAAAGTTCCGATTCCTACGGTGAATAGAATTACCAAATATATTCCGTCAAAATTCGGGAAAGTTTATTCTATCGATCAGGCTTTAGCAGAAGTTCCTGAACTAGAATGGGTTAAAAATTCTGCTGATGAATCGATCAGAGATTTAATTAAATATGCTAAAGTTCTCGAGGGAATGAACCGTAACGCTTCAAAACATGCAGCCGGTGTTGTTATAACTCCCGATGATGTAAGTAAGTATGTTCCACTTGCAAATGCCGTTAACGCCACTTCCCAGAATGATCTAGTTACACAGTTTAATATGAAAGATATAGAAAGTTCAGGATTACTTAAAATGGACTTTCTTGGATTAAGAACATTAACAATTATCCGCGACACTCTCGAGTTAGTCAAAAAAAATCATAACATAGATATTAATATTGATACAATTCCTCTGAATGATGAAAAGACTTATGCATTATTCTCTAAAGGACAAACAACCGGTGTGTTCCAGTTTGAATCTCCGCCAATGAGGGAGTATTTAAAAAAATTACAGCCTAACAGCTTAAATGATCTGGCTGCTATGAATGCATTGTATCGTCCCGGTCCAATGGAATTCATTGATGATTTTATCGAAAGAAAATTCGGCAGGAAAAAGGTTAAGTATCTGCACCCGATTCTTGAACCTATCCTGAATGAAACTTACGGTGTTATTGTTTACCAGGAACAGGTTATTCAGATTGCAAATCAGGTTGGCGGAATGAGCCTTGCTGAAGCTGATATTCTGCGGAGGGCGATGGGGAAGAAAGACCTTCTTGCAATGGAAGAACAAAAAATTAAATTTCTTCAGGGTGCTGTTCAAAGAGAAATTCCTCAGAGAGTTGCTAAGGAAATATTTGATGCGATTTTTAAGTTCGCTAATTACGGATTCAATAAAAGTCATGCTGTTGCATATAGCTATATTGCTTATCAGACAGCTTATTTAAAAACTTATTATCCGGCAGAATTTTTAGCTGCCAACCTTAAAAATGAATTTGGCAATACGGGTAAGGTAACAAAATTCCTTGAAGACTGCCGTAAACTTAAAATAAAAGTTCTTCCCCCGGATGTTAATAATCCTTCAGTTTATTTTGTGGCAGAGAATGGTGAGATCCGTTTTGGAATGTCGGCAATTAAAAATGTCGGAATCAATGCCGTTCAGGAGATTATCAACTCCAGAAAGAAACTCGGTCGTGATTTTACCAGCATATTCGATTTTTGTATTAATGTTGACAATAGAGTGGTTAACAAAAAAACACTCGAGGGATTGGTACTTGCCGGTGCATTTGATTCCATAGATAAAAATCGTGCAAAACTTTTCGATGCGATTGAAACTGCAATTGATTTTAGTCACAAAGCACAGAATTCAAAAATATTATCAGAGAATAGTCTGTTTGGTGGTGATGAACAAGTCCGTATCTCTGAACCAATTCTTAATGAAGTGAAACCCTGGACGGAACTGGAAATTCTGGCTCGTGAAAGGCAGGTAATAGGATTTTATGTAACCGGTCATCCATTGAGAAAATACGAACTTGAGTACAAATCATTCGCGACCATTCATATTGGTGAAACTGAAGAACTGACTGATATGGTAGATATCAGGGCATGCGGAGTTATTACTGATCTTAGAACAAAGATTGATAAAGCCGGAAATACAATGGCTTTCTTTAAGATTGATGATTTTTCAGGTTCCTGCGAATGTCTTATGTTCTCAAAAGTATATAAGGAATTTGGAAGTATGCTGAAAGAAGAAGAATCCGTTTTGATTTTCGGTGATCTTGAGAGCAGCGGCGACGCAGTAAAAGTTCATGTTAAGAAATTACAACCGATGAATAAAGTAAGAGAAACCTTAACTGAGAGTCTTAAAATTGTGATAGATAAAGAAAAAGTAACAGAGGAAGTAATTAAAAAAATAAAAGCGATATTCATTAAACATCAAGGCTCTGTTCCGATTTTTATTCAGTTGAATGAAAAAGGAAATAGAAGTAAAATATTCGTATTAAAGGATTTTCGAGTGGATCTAACAACAGCTTTGCTCTCATCATTAATAGAAATTATTGGGGAAGAATCCATTATGCTCAAGTCAAAGTAAATAAACAGGCTAATTATTACTTAATTCGAAAATTTTATTCGCGATTTCCTTTCAGTTCTTCGTAAAAATCTTTTTCTATACTACCGCCCAGTGAAATATATTTATCTGCGTATAACAAAGCATTTCGGTGATCGCCTTTATTATAATACATCATAATTAAGGCACGCCAAAATTCCGGATCATTTGGCTTTATCTTCAGTGCTCTGTAGATAGCATTAATTGCTTTATCATACTCCTTGAGATTAGAATAAGCAAGTATCAGGTTCTTATAATAAAACAATTTTTCTGGACTAAGTTGAATTGCAGTTTCTAAATTATCAGCAGCTTTTTTGTAATCCCCGATTTCAAAATAATAATCCGCAAGTTTGTGATAAAAAAATGGTCGTTGAGTATTACTTAAAATTGCACTTTCTGCAAAAGTAATAGCATTTTCATACTTCTTGCTTTGAAAAAAAGTAATTATTGATAAGAGTATTATTATTACTCCGCCAGGCACTAGTTTTTTTTCCTTAAAAAAACCGAATGAGATTTTATCAGTTAATTCTCCAATAACTATCAGGAATCCAATAAACGGTAAATAAACCCTCGTGTCAAGATAATCGAATTTTTCAGATTGGTCAGCATAATAAATAAATAAACCTGGCACAATAAAAATTAAAAACCAAATTATACCAAAGTAATACTTCTTCTTGTCTAATTTACTTACAAACAAAGGTAACAGAATGATTGTGCCAAGTAAAATTGTTCCGGTTATTGTTCTGAATACTGTGAAAGTAGGGAGAACTGAGATATTAATGGGTAAGAATATTTTAAATATTATTTCCGGGATAACCTGAATGTTATTAATCAATGCAGGAACTCCATAAGTGAGGTTGCCTGTATCACTAATAACACTTGTTCTAATGACTTGAAATAATATAATGATAATCGACCAGCTAATAAAGAATTTAGTTAGCTGTCTCCATTTCAGATTTTGTTTACTATAGAAGAATAAATAACTAATGTAAAGTATAGGTAATATTAAAGCTACTTCCTTAGAAAAAACAGCAAGGCAAAAAAAAGTAATATGTAACAAAAAATTTTTCTTGGAAAACAATCTGAAATACTTAATGAAGTAAATTACTGATAGGAGGCTGAACATAGCAGCTAGTAAATCATTTCTTCCGGCAATCCAGACTATCGCGTTTGTTAAAAGAGGGTGAGCGGCAAATACGAACACTAAAAAAAATGATATCTTCTTAGATATTTTTAACTCATTTAAAAGTATGAACAAAAAAAATGTTGTAAGTAAATGAAATAATAAATTTGAGAGATGATAGAATAATGGATTTTTGCCTGCTAACTGTGCATCAACCATTAGAGATATTATGATTACTGGTCTGTAATAGGGCGATCCCTGATCAAAACCATATTCTGAAAGTAAAGCAGCCGGAATATTAGATAATGAGGAAATTTTATCATAGTGGTCGAGAATAATTTTATCATCATCTAAATAAACGAAGTCAAAATTAATTACCTGACCATACAAAATGACTATAAACAAAAAGACTAATATTTTCCAATTTTTTATATATTCAGGTTGAATATCTGATTTATTTTGATTCTGTCGATCCGATTTTTTAACTTTTTTTTTCATTTTCATTTATTGAAATAGCAATCTTCCGTTAAGATAAATACTTTGATTCGTTTATGATATATATCAAAGATAGGAGAAGCCATTTATTGTTTAACAGACTTCAATTTTGTATTATTTCGACGCAAAATTTAATATTTAATTAGTAAGAAAAAAACAGTTTATATGGAACAGAATGCAAACACGAATTATTGGGCTCTGATTCTTGGCGCTTCGTCGGGATTTGGTGAAGCAACGGCACTTAAGCTTGCCAAAGACGGTTATAATATTGTAGGTGTACATTTAGACCGTCAGGCTACTATGCATAATGTTGACAGAATAATCAGCGAAATTAAATCAAATAAGGTTGAAGCAATTTTTTATAACATCAATGCTGCAGATGCTAATAAAAGAGAAGAAGTATTAAATGATTTGAGTAATAAATTTTCCGGACAGGCTCTTGTAAAAATTATAATGCATTCTCTGGCGTTCGGAACATTAAGACCTTTCATTCCTAACCCAAGTGAACAGGCGATTACAAAAGTGCAAATGGAAATGACACTTGATGTAATGGCACATTCACTGGTTTACTGGGTACAGGATGTAATGGCAAGAGGGCTGATGGCAAAGAAGGCAAGAATATTCGCAATGACAAGTTCCGGCAGTCATTCTGCAATCCCTTACTATGGAGCGGTTTCGGCCGCTAAGGCTGCACTCGAATCTCATGTTCGTCAGTTATCCTGCGAATTAGGCAAAATGGATGTTGCTGTAAATGCAATAATGGCTGGCGTTACAGATACTCCAGCTTTAAGAAAAATTCCCGGCAACGCTGAAATGATTGGTGTTGCACTCAGAAAAAATCCGCGGGGAAGGTTAACAACACCTGAAGAAGTTGCTAACGTTATTTCACTTCTTTGCAGGGATGGCGGTGAGTGGATTTCCGGTGGAGTCATCAATGCAGATGGCGGTGAAGATGTTGTGAATTATGTCGGACAATAAAATAATAATACTATTAAAAAAATAAATCCTTCCAGAGGAGAAAATGAAAACCGTTACAATTACTGATGAAAATTTTGAAAATGAAGTAATAAATTCAGACCTTCCGGTTCTGATAGATTTTTGGGCTGTCTGGTGCGGTCCCTGTAAAATTATTGCGCCAGTTGTTGAACAGTTAGCAGAAGAATACAGTGGTAAATTAAAAGTCGGAAAACTTGATGTCGATAATAATCAGGAAACATCCATTAAATATGGTGTCAGAAGTATTCCGACTCTTTTGCTTTTTAAAAATGGTCAGGTAAAAGAAACTATTATTGGTGCAGTAGCAAAACAGCAGATTGTGCAGAAAGTAAATTCAATATTATAAGAAAGTTTTTACTGAAGCAATTGGTTACAATATTATAATTGCTGATGAAGAGAATATTAATTTCTGATCCGGTCAATGTTAACAGTGTTTCCGTTTTTAAATCCGCAGGATTTAATGTTGAATATAATCCGGGATTAAAAAAAGAAGAACTCATCAAAATTATTCCATCCTTTAATGCTCTGGTTGTGCGCAGTTCCACTCAGGTTGATGCCGATCTGATCGATAATATGAAATCTATGGAAATTATTGGTCGTGCCGGAACAGGTGTGGACAATATCGATGTTCAAGCGGCAACAAGAAAAGGGATTGTGGTAATGAATACTCCCGGAGGAAACACGATTTCAACCGCTGAACATACCTTGGCATTAATACTGTCAATGTGCAGAAACATTCCTCAATCAAACCGGTCCCTGTTAAATCAAAAATGGGAAAGAAAAAATTTCAGTGGAACAGAATTATATGGTAAAACTCTGGCTGTTATTGGTCTGGGAAAAATCGGTAGGGAAGTTGCTAAAAGAGCAGCAGCTTTTGGAATGAACATTCTCGGTTATGATCCTCTACTGTCAAAAGAGGTTGCAGGTGAATTTGGAATATCACTGGTTGAACTCAATGAGCTTTGGAAGAATGCAGATTTGATTACTCTACATGTTCCGTTAAATGAGTCAACAAAAAATTTATTGTGCACTGCTACTTTAAACAACTGTAAGGATGGAGTTAAAATAATCAATTGTGCCCGGGGAGGGATTGTAAACGAGAAGGATTTGATTGCGGCACTTGATTCAGGTAAAGTATCCTCTGCAGCATTTGATGTTTATGAAACTGAACCTCCCGATTTTTCAGGTAAATTAATCAATCACCCGAAAGTAGTTTGTACTCCGCATTTAGGTGCATCAACTGATGAGGCGCAGGAAAAGGTTGCACTTCAAATTGCAGAACAAATCATTCAATATTTTAACGAGGGTAAAATAACCGGTTCTGTTAACTTACGAGGATTTTATAAACCTGTTGAAAAAGAATTTCAACCTTATCTTAAACTCGGTGAAAAAATCGGTTCATTCATTTCGCAGATCTTCAACGCAAAGCTTCAACAAATTGTAATAACGTTAAGCGGCAGGTCACTGCATAATTATGAATCGGAATTAAGTGCAGCGGTTTTAAAAGGGTTTCTGGAAAACAGGCTTTCGGAACCTGTTAATTATGTTAATTCATTCTCAATAATTGATGAAATGGGTATATCCTTAAGACAGGTAAGAAAAACTGAAAGCGATCATTATAAAAATTTGGTTACTGTTGAATTAATTTCTGAAAACATTAATAAAAAAATGTCAGGTACAATCTTCGGCAATAAAGAACTGCGTATTGTTGAAGTTGACGATTACCATCTGGAACTCAAACCGGAAGGCAACCTCATTCTTTACAGAAATGATGACAAACCCGGTATGCTTGCATCGGTTGGAAAGATACTGGCAGATGCAAACATTAACATAGCAGGTCTGTCTTTAGGCAGGATTGTCAGAGGTGAACAGGCACTCACTGCTATAAATGTTGATTCAAAAGTTGATAATTCGATATTAAAGGAAATTGAATACATTAACGGCGTATTTGATATATTCTCGGTTGGATTCGATTTTTAGCGGAAAATCAAATCTCTTGACAAAATGCACAAAAATCATTATCTCTGTCACGGAAATAAAAAAGGCTTAAAAACTTGACTAAAAATCGCTTTGTTGGTATTTTGGCTTTGTATTTCTAAATAATAGTCAAAATTCGCAGTTTCAAGTAGAATTAACTAATTAACTTATTAACTAATTAAATTACACAAACTTCCAAAGGAGATCATTATGATCAAAAAACTATCACTATTTGCTATCCTTATAGTTCTAATAGCTAATTTAGGTTTAGCTCAGGAACGGGTACAAGTACCAAAGAAACCATTAGTATTTATAGAACCTACGGGTCCGGTTAGCGTCTCTGAACCTAAAGGAAATGGCTCAATGGCTGCCAGCTTCTTTGCAGTAGATACAATGGGAAACACTTACGGTCCTGCAATTGCACCGTTAAATCCTTTTGCATATGATCCCTATGCAGACATTATGGCTATAGTATATCGTGGAGCAACAACTTATGCTGCTGGTACCGGTGAACTATGGTATAGTCATTCACAGGATGGAACTACCTGGACAAGAACACCCGCTTCAATAAATTCATTAACAGCTATCGTTGCAAGATACCCGAGTATGGCAATTTCAAATGGTAGCCAGAGTACTAATCTGGATGATGTTACTGCTGCTTTTTCCTGGCCTCAATTAAATCCAGGAGCATTTGGTTTCGTTGGATTTGGTGTAGATCAGCCTATAGGTTCCGGTCAAACTTATGCTGCTATCGATGAAGGACCACCAGCTTATTCATCACAGGTTCCTACATTTACCAGTGATAACTCAGATTGGATATTCTGGACTTCTGATAATTCGGTTGATGCAGCCTTAAGACTTTGGAGAACTCAGGATTATGCCACAATCGACGTTATTGATCCTCCTCAATGGGGTGATGCTGTATTCGAAAGTGTAGGAAACATTACTTTGGGTGGTACCTCTCACAATGGAGTACTTTACTACGGATCATTAGGTACTTTTGATTCAACCTTAGCTCCAAATCCTATAGTTAGTGGTTGGTACCCCGGCTACTCAAAATCTACAGATGATGGATTAACCTGGAGTGAATTCAATGTTTGCGATTTCAGAGATATACCAGCGTTAAGCAGATATGTCAGGCTGTTCGATTATAAAAAAGGAGATACTTATGTTTCCTATGAAGGTGATATAAATGTAAATAAAGACGGTCTGGTCCACATGTTAATTCAGGTGACTGATACAGTTGGTTCCAATAATACAGGAGTTAATGCCCTGGTAGAAATATTTGAAGATCCAGCTGCTCCTTCAGGTTGGGATGCAAAAATTATTTATGAAGGATTTGACGATAATTTATTTACAGTGTGGACGGTCGATAATAGTCCTGGAATCGGTCAGATGGGTCCATCAGGTCACTTAGCATTCGATAAAGACAGAGAGATACTGTTTGCTAAATGGGGCGCTTCTGCTACCGGAGCAGCAACTGATACGATTATAGACATTTATTATTCATGGCGAACTTTAGATGGAGAATGGGAAACACCTGTAAATTTAACCAATACACCTAATATTAATGAAGCAGGTTCTCATCTGGCACCGATGATGAAAAAAGTTCCGGTTACCGGAGGATATGATGTTACAGCATATGTTATGTATTGGTATGAAGAGGGAAATACTACTCCTATTGTAAATCCACTTGCCAGAACTGTAATTTATGTTTCACCGGTTACATTCTTTATTCCTTCTACAAGCGTGGATGATGGAGTAAATTTGAACAGCTTTGAATTAGCTCAAAATTATCCTAATCCTTTCAACCCGAGTACTTCCATAAATTACTCACTTGCTGAAAGAAGCAATGTAAGTATTAAAGTTTTTGATATGCTCGGTAGAGAGGTAGCTAATCTCGTAAATACCGTTCAGGAAGCCGGAAGCTATGACGTTACATTTAATGCTTCCAATCTTGCATCAGGTATGTATGTGTACTCAATTACAGCAGGAAACTTTACATCATCAAAGAAAATGATGCTGTTAAAGTAATTATGGTTAGTTCTTAAAAGTGTATAAGCGGATGGAATTGACCTTAAGAATAAGGTTGTCCATCCGTTTTTTTTATATATGGACAAAACATAAACTTTGTATTATACAATTTGTTTTTAACATTATTATGTGGAGAAGAGATGAAAAAACTTTACAATTTTTCCATTATTATTACTCTCTTTTTCCTGTTATCATCGGTTGCACTTGCTCAGATAGGTGTTGGTAAGCTCAGCGGTAAAATTATTGACACCGATACCAAGGAACCTTTAATAGGAGCTAACGTTCTTATTGAAGGTACTAATCTGGGTGCAGCTTCAGATATTAATGGAGAGTACTTTATATTAAACATAACCCCCGGTACATATAATGTAAGGGTATCCTATGTTGGTTATGCACCAAAAACTTTTGAAAATGTTCGAATCGTTGCAAATATTACATATGAATTAAATGTTGATTTGACAACAGATTTTTCCCTCCCGGATATTGTCGTTATAGATAGAAAATTATTTGAAGAGAAAGCTACAAACACGGTTCGTGTAATTGACTCTGATCAGATTTCAAGACTGCCGGTTCGCGGTATATCTAATATAGCCTCTTTGCAATCTGGTGTTGTCGTTCAGGAAGGAAGCGGCGGAACCAGCGGTAATGCTACTATAAACGTAAGAGGCGGCAGAGGCAGCGAAGTATTGTATATTATAGATGGTGTTCCTCAGAACAACCTTTATACAAGAGGTTCAGATGCGCAGGTAGCCAATGTTGCAATTGAACAAATATCATTTCAGGTTGGCGGCTATGAGGCAAAGTACGGTCAGGCTCAATCTGGTATAGTTAGCGTTACTACCAAATCCGGACAGTCCTCTTACAGTGTTCTGGCTGATGTAATTACCTCGAGCTTTACAGATGATTTTGGTTACAATCTTTATTCGGGAACTCTTAGCGGACCAATAATCCCCGGAACTCCTGAACACACATTTTTCTTATCTGCAGAAAGACAATGGTCAAAAGATGATTCTCCTCCGGCTATTCCATATGAATTCCCGAGCATTAATGCTTCATATAAGTTTACACCGAATAACTCTGCTGAAGCATGGAGACTTTCAGGAAGAACATCGCACAGAATAGGAGATTTTTCAATTAACTTAAGCGGTTTATACAACGACAGAGCTAGCAAGCTGCTTGTAACCAGAAATATTAAGAATAACTCGGCTTTTAATGATGAAGTTACAAGAGATAATACTTCCTTGAATGCCAGGGTAAGTCAAACTATAAGCAATACCACTTTCTGGAACTTAAATTTGGGTTACCGAACATTTAATCTTGAAAGATATAATCCTTTCTTCAAAAATGATTTGATGGCTTATGGCGACAGTTTAAGATGGATAAATGATCTGGGAGTTCATTTGTTCCGATACGGACAAAGAACAGCACTTGTTGATGAAAACAACATCCCGGTACGTAATGCAGCCGGTTCTTCAATAGCTACTGACCTTGATGAATTTGGTGTCTTTCGTCCATATGGCTGGTCTAATGGATTATATCAGAGAAGAGAAAATACCGCATTAACTCTGGATCTGGATATTACTTCTCAAATTGACAATCACCTTCTTGAATTCGGATTCGGTGTTTCTCAAACTGTTGTAAGAGGATACGGAATTTTTGCTTATCAATTAGCAAGATATTTAGATCTTCCCGAACAGGACCGGTATGAAAGACTTCAACCATTCGTTTACGGATATGATGTTACCGGACAGAATAAAGTTGAATCCGATTTTCCGGTAATGCTTCAAAGACCATATGAACCGATAATTGGTTATGCATATCTTCAGGACAGGTTTGAATTAGAAGATCTTGTTCTTAACCTTGGCGTAAGAATGGACTATTTCGATTTAAAATCATATGTGCTAGTAAATCCTGCTTTGCCGCTTTCCGGTGGAACTGATCCAAATGCAATAGATGATGGTGACTTTAAATTGAGAGATGTTGAAATAGAATTCTCACCCAGAATTGGTATAGGATTTCCAGTCACTGAATCTACAGTCTTCCACGCACAATATGGAAGGTTCATTCAGGTTCCGGAATTGAATGATGTGTACTTTGGTCCTTTTGATTATCTGCAATTTAATCCCGGTGGATTCGATCCTCAAAGCGGCTTTAACGGTGCATTAAAACCTGAAGAAACCACTCAGTATGAAATTGGCTTCCGTCAATTATTAGCTGATGGAGCAGCAGCTTTAAATATTACTGCCTTCTATAAGAACATTAGAGGGTTAGTAAACGTAGAGAGCAATCAGTGGAGTGAATTAGAAGGTGGGAGTATAAGAACAGCTATATATCCCCAGAATTCAGATTTCGGTACTACCAAAGGTCTTGCTGTTTCATTTGATATATCAAGATTGAATTATTTTGGAATATCAGCACAATATACTTTCCAGATTGCCGAAGGAACCGGATCCTCAACCAGTTCAAGTCAGACTGCTGTATTTAGAAATCAGGACAATCTTCCACCAAAGGTAATTGCTCCTTTAAGCTTTGACCAGAGACACACTGCTGTAGTTAATGTCGATTTCTATGTACCCAAAGGAGAACTTGGTTGGCTTGAATCATTCAATGCAAACGTACTGTTTTCAATAAACAGTGGTCGTCCCTATACACCGGTTTCAAGGTGGAACCTTTTGGGTGATAACAGTCTGATTGCAGAAAATCAAGGTTATATAAATTCTGCTTTTGCTCCCGGATGGTTCAGAATTGACCTAAAGGTAGAAAAAGCATTTTATGTTGGCGATAAAATGATTTTAACTCCATATCTCTGGATAGAGAATCTTCTTGATTCAGACAATATAACAAATGTTTACCGCTCTACCGGCGATCCTCTTTCTACCGGTTGGTTGAACACTGAGCAAGGTCGCACCGCCATACTTCAAAATGGTGAGGGCTGGAGACAGGATTATATGAGTCTTGAAAGAAATCCTGCCAACTTCGGTATACCCAGATTGATTAAGCTTGGGCTAAAGATCAATTTTGCTAATATCAGTTTTTAACTCTAAATGAGGATTAGATCAATGAAGAATAAAAAAATTAAAATTTCGTATTTCGCCACGGTTTTACTGCTTGGATTTGTGGTTTTACTTACTGCAGGTTTTATCGGCGATGATGTGACCAGGTCTAAAAATACGCCTTCCATCATTTATAAATCAAGTGAAGTAAATCAGGGTGGTAAGTATGGCGATTCATATAGAATGAATATCAATAATTTAAACATTCCGATGAACAGATCAGGTGTTATTGCCGATGTAAATATTGCTCCCGGTGGAGCCGGAGGTCGGTTCGGTGGTCAGATATTTCTGTTTTCATCCGGATTTTTCCTTACAGGTTTGTCAAATGGTACTGTTTTTTCAAATGCAGTTGCCTCTGCTAGCTTAGTGAGAGATTATTTACCGGGACCTGTTGGTAAATCGAACGATGCTGACGCAGTTATGTATGTTATTAAAGCATCTGATCCTGCATTCGGACCTGCCTGGCAGGATTGGAGAGATGCTGTTGAAATGGGTGCTGATTTCTATGATGGCGATGGTGACGGTGTTTATAATCCGGTTGATAAAAATGGAAACGGCGTTTGGGATCCGGATGAAGACGCTCCCGATTTCCTGGGTGATGAGACTGTTTGGTGCGTATATAATGATGGTGTTCCTGGCGCTCAAAGACGATGGAATCAGGTAGACCCTCTTGGTATTGAAGTAAAACAGACAGTTTTTGCATTGCAATCCAAGGGTGCTGTCGGAAATATGATGTTTGTCAGATATAGAATTAAATATGTTGGTCTTGGAGCCGCAAATGAACCGGAGAAACTGGATTCCTGCTTCTTTGGTGTTTGGGCAGATCCCGATTTAGGCAATCCGGATGACGATCTTGTTGGCTGTGATGTAGCTGAGAATGCTGCTTATACTTATAATTTTGGACCGGATAATACGTATGGGCAAAATCCCCCTTGCTATATGATTGACTTCTTTTCCGGTCCTCTTGAATATATTCCGGGAGTTACATTTAATGATGTAAATGGAAATGGAATGTATGATGATGGTTTAGATGAACCGCTTGATACTGCATACAGTATCAGGGGCAGGAGAATTGGAATCATAGAATATCCCGGCGCAAGAAATCAGCCGTTATCTTCCGTAGTTGAATACCTTAATGGATTTTCAGTTGAGTTTAACGATCCTGATAACCATTTGCAGGCAAGAAACTACAGCCTTGGTTTGCAGAGAGGCGGTGGTGAAGTAGATCCTTGTACCTTACCAATTGGCGAGGTTAGAGGTGGAGTAGATTGTAATACAGTCGATCCTCGATTCTGGTTCTCTGGTGATCCTGTTACAGAAATCGGTTGGATTGGAACTCAACCATGGGACGTAAGACAGATGTCTAATACAGGTCCATTCACTCTTTTCAAGGGTGAAGAAAAGGAAATAGTCGTTGCTTATGTTGTTGGAAGAGGCACCGATGCTTATAACTCAATAACAGTTGCACGGGAAATAGACGTGATTGCTCAACAGGTTTTCGATAGTAATTTCCCGTCGCCGCCTGCACCTCCTGCAATACCCTTTAGTATGAGATCTGGTGAGAACTTCATTGATCTCACCATTGAAACATCAACTGCTATGAATTACAGAGCAATAGATACTGTTCTCGATGTTGACAGATGGATTCAGGGCTTTTATGTGAACCAATTTAGAATAAACGACAAAGCAGGCTCTGTGCAAGGTGTAAAAAACATCGAGTTCTTAGGATCTTATGGAATTAATAACGGAATAGAAGCTATTTATAGAGTTTCTTCTAATGGTGGTCAGGATTTAGCTTTAGCTAGTCCAGAGAAGGTTCTAGACTCAGTATTACTGGCTAATCCGGAAACCGGCAGAATTAAACTGCGGTTAAGACAGGATGCTCTTACTAATACACCGTTTGTTAAAGGTAGAGAGTATTATTTCACTATTACACAATATACGTTAAATCATAATGCTATTGTCAATAGAGCAACCGGAACTTATGGAGGTCCCGGAGACTATCTAGACATTACCAGCAGTGGACTGGAAGAATTTGAAACTGCAATAATTGCTTTCACTTTTGGAAGTAATATGTATGATCCTGCTGTTGATAATAGTTTTGTTAACCCAGAAACTGGTGCTTCCGATGGACGTATTTCATATCTGGCCGTTGATAGAGATCAAATGACCGGACATGATTATTTAGTTCAGTTTTTTACTGACAAGACTGCTCCTGCTACTGCCCAATATAGTCCATACTGGAGGTTGACAAATGAAACTACCAATACAGTTTTAATCGATTCCTCAAAAGTCTATGATTTCGATACCACAAATTATGCTGGCAAATTAACAGATGGTTTTCTATTGAAGGTCAGGGCTTCCAACCCGTCCTTTAATGCAACAGATCTTTATGAGCCTTTAGAAAACAAGTGGTATTCCAGATTTTTACCTACTGAAGGTACTGGAATTTATTATGTTGGCCAGGACATATCACAAGGTAGTGCAAATACGCTGTTCGGATCAGCGGCTCGTTCCAATGTTATCAGAGCCGATAGACTCAGACGTGTTGAGATCAGATTTGGCGAACAGGGCATCGGAAAAGCATACAGATATCTGAATGGTTACATTGGAGCAAACTTCCTTCAGCAGACTCAAAGCCATCGATATGCCGGAGGCATTACAGAAGCAGATACTGCTGGTAAAGGTCCTGTTGGTCTATTAGGGCAAGGTTATGTTGATGTTCCGTTTACTGCCTGGGTTGTTGATACAAAGTACAATGAAGAAAGGCAATTAGCAGTTGGTTTTATCGAAAGACGCGGAACAGGCTCAGGATTTTTCGGCACTCCTGATGGAATTTGGGATCCGGGAGATTCACTTAAATTTACAAGGGAAGTAATAGTTGTTTTTGATGCGCCATATGACCCTGCTGGCGGCCAAATTGAATATACAGGAGGATCATTTACTACAGGCTCCGGTACAAGTACAGTCTGGGCTGATCCTATAAGGGGATTTACAATTCCCGCCGATGCTCAGGGAATTACCGAAAATCAAAGAAGAATTGCTGCCTCACCCTGGTTCAATGCTCTTTATGTGGTTGGTCTGGATAGAGAGGAAGGGCAATTTATAACACCTGGTGATAAGTTTATAATCAGGATGAGCAATTATCCATATACTGATCTTGATAGATTTAAATTCACAACACCAAAAGGTAGCTTAACAGCAGAAGAAAAGAAAGCGCTTTTTGATAGAGTGAATGTATTTCCAAACCCGTTATATGGTTATAATGTGGCTACCAGTTATACGAATAGCCCAGCTGATGAACCTTTTGTTACATTTTCAAATCTTCCTGAAGAAGAGATAACTGTAAAAATTTACAGTTTATCAGGAAACTTGCTGAGAACATTAACAAAGGAGGCCGGCGGAGCACCATTCCTAAACTGGAATCTGTTAAATGAATCAGGACTCAGAGTGGCATCAGGTTTATATTTAGCAATTGTCTCTTCGCAGTCGTATGGTGATAAGGTACTTAAGTTCTCTATCATAATGCCTCAAAAACAGTTGCCAAGATACTAATGAAATAACCGGGCAGATATAAGTGTCTGCCCGGCTTTAATAAATCAAAATATGTGGAGTTTTGAAAATGAAAAAAATAATACTCTTAATATTAACATTCGGCTTTCTTGCATCAATATATGCAGGGGATGTTTCTAGAAAAGGCACTAATGGAGCTGAGCAGCTACTTGTTCCCGTCGGAGCCAGGGGAATCGCTACCGGGGGTGCATTTATTGCTTCCCTAACCGGGCTGGAGGCTATCTATTATAATCCAGCAGGGTTGGGATTAACTCAAAATACTGAAGCGATGTTCAGTTATATGAATTATATCGCCGATATAAATGTATCTTATTTTGCTGTCGGAACCAGCTTAAGTGATTTCGGTTCGATCGCATTAAGTTTTAAAACATTTGATTTTGGTGATATACCGGTTACAACAAATGACTTCCCCGATGGTACAGGCAGTACTTATTCTCCAACTTTTCTGACAATGGGCTTGACTTATTCAAAGCTTTTGACAGATAGAATTTCCATCGGTACAAACTTAAAACTTATTACCGAATCGATCGGGAATACTTCAGCAACAGGCTTCGCATTGGATGCAGGCGTGCAATATAAATTCAGCCCTAACATTATGCTTGGTGCTGCTATTAAAAATGTTGGCGCTAACATGAATTATAGTGGACAAGGCTTGAGACAGAGCACCGGTGTTCCAGGTTCTCAACCAGGTTCACCTAATGCTACCTGGGAAGTTGTTACCGAAGATTTCCAGATACCAAGTTATTTTGAGTTGAGTTTAGCATATGCATACAACATAAACGAACAGAATAACTTAATGCTTGCATCTACCTTTACTGCCAATAACTCTTTGGAAGACAAGATGCACTTCGGATTAGAATATGGATTTATGAATAGTTTCTTTGTCAGAGGCGGATATAATTTTATGATGGAGAACAATGATGAATCAATATTCGGCTTAACACTTGGAGCAGGAATCAGCTACACAATTGGAACCGATATCGGGTTCAGCTTTGATTATGCGTTCAGAGATGTTAAAGAATTCCCTACTGCGAATCATATTTTTACTGTGAAGATGTTTTTTGAATAATTGACTTTATCTTTATTAAACGCCTGCTATATATTAGCAGGCGTTTTAATATTAACTTATTTTTTGCATTACTATGAAAAAGCTTTTATTGCTGCTCGCGTTTTTACCAGCCATTTTATTTCCCCAACAAAGAATAGATTTTGAATTTGACTTTGCTCAGTTTGCATATGATTCAACCAGCAACTTTGTTGAATTTTACTATTCTTTTAATCAAAGCGGAATGAAACCCGTGGATGATTCTGATGGGAAAAGAATTGATGGTATATTAAAAATTCTTGTCGAAGATTCGGCAAGCGGGGAAATTCTGGTTAACAACCAGTGGAAAGTAACTCATCCCGTATTAGAGGATGATGCTGATCATAGTCAGAGTTTAATTGGAATCATTGGTTTTATACTACCTGAAGGTTCGCTTAAATGTGAAATTGTTGGTTCAGATTTCAATGATCCGGCTAATTCAAAAACTATCACTGATTATATCAGGGTTAAACCAATCTTCAACGATGATGTTGGAATAAGTGATATTCAACTCGCTTACAAAATGATACAGGGCAGTGAAAATAAAAATTCAATATTCTATAAGAATACTTATGAGGTAATTCCAATTCCGAATCTGGTGTTCGGAAAAGATCAACCTGTACTTTTCTTTTACGTTGAATTATATAATCTTGAAAATTTAGGAATGGATGAATCTAAGCTGAAATGGAACCAATTGATTTTTAACAGCCGGGGTAATCTTGTTAGTGGAAAGGATAAATATTTTTCAAGGAATGCAGATTCAAGAGTTGAAGTAGGTTCCTTCGTCATTGCCAATTTACCGACTGATACTTACACTATTGTACTCCAACTGATAGACAGCCTTCATAACAAAGGTGTTTCAACATCGAAGAAATTTTTTGTTTATAACCCTGACTTGTTTGCTGATGATACAGCTGATACTGGTAATCTTAGTTTACTGGCAACAACTTTTGGATCGATGTCTGAAGAGGAACTTGATGATATTTTTGAAAAATCAAAATACATCGCCACTTCATCAGAAATTGATCGGTTTAAAAGACTTACAAATGAAGAAGGCAAGAGGCAGTTTATGAATGAATTCTGGAATGCCCGTGATCTGGTATCCGATTCCAGAAAGAATGAATACTACCTCAGTTATTTTCAGCGCGTAGATATAGCGAACGCCAGATATGCTACATTAGCAAAACCGGGTTGGAAGACTGATCGGGGCAGAATTTACCTTATGTATGGAGAGCCTTCGGAAATTGAACGTTACCCGAGCCAGATCGAAACACGGCCTTATGAAATCTGGTATTATAACGAAATTGAAGGCGGTGTTCAGTTTATCTTTGCCGATCTTCTTGGATTTTCTGACTACAGCCTTGTTCATTCCACTAAAAGGGGTGAACTAAGAGATGACAGTTGGGCACGCAGAATTTATGTAAGATGATTTTAACCCCTCTTTGTGAGGGGTTCATTTTATATATCCCTTTAAACTCACTTTATTACTCAACATTCCTTATTTTTAATCAGCAAAAATATTTTTGTAATTGAAAAACAGATTTGAATACATACTCTTTATTTCTTTTAGTCTATTCTTCAGATTTATTGGGCTTTACCTTGCCAGAAGATTAGCTTTGATAATTGCTCTCTTCTTTTTTTATATTTTAACGATAAGAAAAAAGATAACAATCGATAATTTATCTAAAGCATTTCCTGAAAAGAGTAAAAAAGAAATCATAAAGCTGGCGTTCGGTTCATACAAAAGTTTTGCAATTACATTGACCGAAATACTTGTTATGCCCTCAATTTCCAGAAATAAAATGATGAATATGGTTAAATGCAGGAATCCGGAATTAATCTTGAAAAAAATGGAAATTGGCAATGGAGTAATATTGTTATCTGCACATTTTGGTAATTGGGAGTATATTGCTAATTCTATAGCTCTTCAGATAGATAAAAAATGCGCTGTCGTAGTAAAACCTATGCGTAATAATCTTGTGTCAAACTGGATGAATAAAATAAGAACAAAATGGATAAATGAAGTCGTTCTTTTAGGTGTCTCTATACGTCAGATTTATGCTGTTCTTCGAGAGAATAAATTGGTTGCTATGGTAGCAGATCAACGGGGACCGGAAGACAGTATTAAACTTAATTTTTTCGGAAGAAAAACTTCTATTCTTGTTGGTCCGGCAGTACTGGCTCTTAAAACCCGCGCACCGTTGTTATATGGAATTGCAATAAGGCAAAAGGATTACTCTTATTATACAGAAATGGTTGAGATAAGCAAAGAAAATCTACCGGAAGACAATGAAGCAAAAATTGAAGAATTGAGTAAAAGACATCTTTCATATTTGGAATCAGTAATCAGAAAATATCCAGAACAATGGCTCTGGATGCACAACAGATGGAAACATTAATAACAGAGTTTTTATTGACTCAATTGAATTATCATATCAATATTAATGGATAGAACACTTATTATACAAACAGCATTTATAGGTGATGCCGTATTAACCTTACCTATGATTCAGAAACTTATTGATATCCACCCAAATTCATTAATTGATGTTGTATGCATTCCATCAACAAGAGAAATTTTTTCAGCTTCATCTTTCGTGAATGAAGTGTTAACTCTGGAGAAGCGGGGTAAACATAGATCTATTAAAGGAATGCTTGAATTCGTTAATACAATAAAAGCAAATAATTATACCAGAATTTATTCGCCGCATCGTTCCCTGCGGACATCCCTCTTAGTAATGTTTTCGGGTGTATCAGAAACAACAGGGTTTTCAAATTCGGCAATAAAATATGTTTATAAAAAAATTGTTGACTATAGATATGACAGACATGAAGTTCAGCGGAACTTGGACCTGATTGATTATAAATATACCGACGAAAACTGGAGGATCCGTCCAGAACTCAATATCACGGAAAATATTAAGGACAAAGTAGCAGATTATCTTAAGACAAATAATATCAGAAAAGGATTTATATCAATTAGTCCTGGTAGTGTGTGGACAACCAAAAGATATCCATTTGAATACTTTATCGATATTATTAATTTTCTACTGGAAAAAGGAACACAGGTTGTACTTATCGGAGGCAGTAAAGACTCAGAAATAACAAGTTCGATTTTAAAGAAGTTTGATGAAGACGTTTTTGATACCGGAGGTCAATTCAGTCTTATTGAAAGCATTGAACTTCTAAGAAACTCCGAATTGTTGATTACAAATGATAGCGCTCCTACTCATCTTGGAATGTGCGTAGATATTAAAGTGCTGACTATTTACTGTTCAACTATTCCTGATTTTGGATTTTATCCTTACATTAAAGAGAGCAGATTTTTAAGTTATGATTACTTGTATTGTAAACCTTGTGGTGTGCATGGGTACGATCACTGTCCCATCCATACTTTCGATTGCGGTAAAAAATTAACGCCTGACCAGGTTATAAAAACTATAAGCGAAATGATAAATTAAATTACAATGATTGGAAAAAAGTCGAGAATAGTAAATATTGACCAGAATTTGGATGAAGCAGTAGACAGTGCGAAAAAATTGTTTCTAAGCGGTGGAATATTCATTTATCCAACAGATACGATATATGGATTTGGTGCAAATCCGTTTAATGAAGATGCAAAGAAAAAAATCGGTTTGGTAAAAGGAAGAGACGAGTGGAAGCGATATATCTTTCTTATTGAAAGCGTGGAAATCCTTAAAAAATATGCTGAAATAAATTCTGAAAGTTATTTCGATTTTCTTCTGGCATTGTGGCCTAATCCGATTTCGGTAATCTTGAAATTGAATGCAGGCACGCGTGAGATATTACAATCTGATACCGGCGCATTCAGAGTACCGAACAACAGATTTTGTCTTAAGCTGCTTTCAGAATTAAAAATGCCTTTAATATCAACCAGCGTTAACAGAACAGGGAAGCCTCCGATTACGGAACCATCTTTAATTATTGAAGAATTCGGGGATGAAGTTGATTACATATTTTATTCTGAAAAGAAATCGTATTTCGAATCATCAACAATTATTGATTTAAGCAAGGGCAAACTGGAACTTATTCGTGAAGGAAAATTTAAACTGGAAGATATTAAAAGAAAATTGGAGTCAGTCTGAAAAATGATTAACTACATTAAATCTCTTGCAAAAACTACTGTAATAATTTATCCCGAAGGAACCAGAACAGAAGCCAAATCATTTATTGTAAATGGCAGAAGAATGCTAGTCTATCTTCTCATATTTACACTTATTACCGGACTGCTCGGATTCTATTCGATTTACTTAACACCTCTTGAGAGAATATTCCTTCCTTCCTGGTTAAAAAAAACTACTCTTGAGGAGCAGCAGTACGAGGAATTAAGCAGTAAGATTGTTTTTCTTACTAAAGAATTGGAAAACTTAAAATCAACCAATATTAAGCTCAGAAATGCAATTCAGCTGGGGGATTCGACGATACTTAAGCATAAAAATGAAAAGGTTAAAGAAAATACTCAAAACACTAAAATACCAGCTGAGGGAAATTTAGTCACTGCAGTTCAGAAATTATTCTCAGAATTATTCCGTGATGAGCAGCCTGACAATGACGTTTTTTTTATTTCTCCGGTAAAGGGATATATTAGCAGAGAGTATAAACCTAACCAGGGTCACTACGGCGTCGATTATGTTGTTAAAGAAAATACACCCGTATATGCAGCGGCAAGCGGATACATTATTTTTGCAAATTATACAACACAATATGGTTATACTGTTATTATTAGTCATAGTTCGGGTTACATTTCTAAATATCTTCACTGCAATCAGATATTAAAAAGAGAAGGTGATGTTGTTAAACAAGGTGAACTTATAGCATTGAGTGGTAATTCCGGAACGGATACCACCGGTCCGCATCTGCATTTTGAAATTTGGAAAGACGGACAGGCAATCGATCCCCAAAAAGTGCTACTTAATAATTAGGAGAATTAACATGAAATCAAAAACAAACGGGAATACTACAATGGAAGAAGTAACAATAATTAGCAGCAGCGTTATCATTGAAGGTAAATTAACCAGTAATGGTAATGTACGGTTAGACGGTGTTGTAAAGGGGAATGTTGAAGCCAAAGGAAATCTTACCGTTGGTGAAACAGGAAACATTCTGGGAGATATTCACGCCGATTCGGTTACGATAGGCGGCAAAGTTGAAGGTGTGGTAAATGCGAAAGATAAAGTTACCCTTGAAGCAAAAGCCAATCTCAAAGGCGATCTGGTAACAAAAATTCTTGTGGTTGAAGCAGGAGCAATATTTGAAGGCAGAAGCTCTATGGGCGATCTTAAAAAGTCTGAAAAGCCTTCCTCTCTAAACTTACCTTGATGTGAAAATTGACTCTGATAAGTATGGAGGCTTTAATCGTAGTTTAAGAGAAGCTGCTCCTTATATGGGACTGGGACTGCAGCTTGCTGCAACTATTGTTATCATGGTACTTCTTGGAGACTGGCTTGACAAAAAACTGGATCTGAAGTATGTGTTTACTATTACATTTGCCTTGCTCGGCATAGGGGCAGGTATGTATAATTTAATAAAAACTATAAATGTTATTGAGAAGAGAAAAGCGGAAAATGAACAAAAATAAGGCTTTTCTCTTCACAATAGTGCCATTCATACTATCCATTATTATCCTTCTTACTTTAAGGTTGGAAAATCAACTGAATCCGTACCTTTTCGACTCACTTTTTTGGGGATTACTTATCCCAACCCTTAACTTTACAATTGGACACTTCTTGATTGAAGCCGGACTTTCTAAATCCGATAAGTCCTTCCTTATTATGGCTTTAGGGGGTTTGGTAATACGTATGTTTCTTACTTTGATTATGATTGTACTGGTATTGAATTTCTTGAATGTTAGTATGTATTCTTTTATCTTTACAATCTTTATTTCTTATATCTATTTTTTAACTATAGAAATTTTGAATTTATCCGGTAAGAAACCGAAATCTGAATAATAATGTCCCAAATTGACTCTTTAACTATTTCAGATAAAGCTGATTCCTCAATTGCTTTAGCAGGCTCTAATTCTGAAAGCGATTGGATTATGCACCACGTGATGGACGGAAATTATCTTGATTTCTCTCCCTTCGGGAAAATATATCTCCCACAAATTGAGTTATTCGGCTTAGATATTTCTATAACCAGGCATGTTATTTTTATGTGGTTAGGTGCCTTACTGCTTGCTCTGGTTTTTATTAATGTAGCAAGATCTTATAAGAAATCTCTGGTACCAAAAGGTGCAACAAATTTCTGGGAGGTTTTTATAATCTTTGTCAGAGATGAAATCGCCCGGCCAACCATTGGAAAAGGATATGAAAGTTTCCTTCCGTATTTACTCACAGCTTTCTTTTTTATAATGTTCGGAAATTTTCTTGGTCTTATTCCATTCTCAGCAACTTTTACGAGTAATATAGCCGTAACTACTGTTTTAGCGATTTTTTCATTTAGTATAATTCAACTCGGTGGTATTAAGCACAACGGATTTTTTGGATACTTTAAAGGCTTGGTACCACATGGCGTCCCTGTATTCTTATTGCCAATTATGGCGATTGTAGAATTTCTTGGATTGCTGGCAAAACCATTTGCTCTGGCTATACGTCTTTTCGCAAATCTGACAGCAGGACATATTGTTATTTATGCATTGATAAGTTTGATATTTGTTATGCAGAGTGCTTATTGGTCTGGTTTAGCAATACCTATGGCATTATTCATATATGGACTTGAAATTTTAGTTGCCTTATTACAGGCTTATATCTTTACAATGTTGTCCTCACTTTTTATCGGGATGGCAGTTCATCAGGATCATTAAAATACATTATAATAGTAAATTTAATAAAAGGAGAAAATAAATGGACTTTGCATATTTAGCTGCCGGTTTAGGTGCCGGGTTAACAATTCTTGGCGGCGCATTAGGTATTGGTAAATTAGCTGCTGCCGCAATGGATGCGAGCGGAAGACAGCCGGAAGCCGCTGGTGCTATTAGAACCTCTATGATTATTGCAGCTGCACTGATCGAAGGTATTTCACTCTTTGCACTCGTTATCTGCTTTATCCTGGCTGGTAAATAATAAATAGTTACAGAATTAATTAACTAAATAAGAACTGAAATGATAGCTAATTCTTTCTTTCTTGTAATTGCTGCCGAAGGCGGTAACAGTTTGTTATCGGTTAATGCCGGTCTTGCTTTCTGGACTACGATAACATTTTTACTGCTCCTGTTTTTACTTGGCAAGTTTGCCTGGAAACCTATCCTTACTGCGCTTAAACAAAGAGAGGATAATATTAAAATCTCACTTGAGCAGGCGGAAAAAGCCAGGGAGGAAGCTAAAAAAATACTTGAGGAAAACCAGGCCAGTTTAAGTAAAGCTGAAGATGAATCGAAAAAACTTATTGAAGAGAGCCGTCAATATGCTGCACATCTTAAGGAACAAATGCTTAAGGACAGCAAAATTCAGGCTCAGAAAATTATTGAAGAAGCTTCAGCTGAAATAGATCGGAAAAAATCAGAAGCATTTACTGAACTCAAAAATCAAATCGCTGAAATTTCTGTTCAGGCTGCGGAAAAAATTCTGAAGCAGAATCTAAATGCAGATGTAAATAAAAAGATTGTGGAAAGTTATATCAACGAGATATCTAAAAATTAAAAAATATGACCGAAACCAAAATATCATCCAGATATGCTTCATCTTTTTTGATTAATTCTATTGAAAAGAATAGTCTTGAAAAGACCGCAGCTGATATGGAATTGATTCTTGGTGCTTTTGAAAGCAGCAGAGAATTGCAACTGGCAATGGAAAATCCTGTTATCAAATCTGCAATAAAGGAATCAATATTAGTTGAGATATTTTCCGGTAAAGTTGAAGCGGAAACTTTAAACTTTTTGAAGTTTATTGTCAGCAAGGGCAGAGAGTCACTGCTTCCTTCAGTAGCTAAACGGTTTCTTGAAATGCGGGATGAGCAGCTGGGAATTATGCAAGCTGCTGTCCTATCAGCTTTTGAGTTATCGAAGGAACATAAGGAACAGATTCAAAAACGATTTGAAGCATCTCTGGGTAAAAAAGTAAATATTAGTTATCAGATTGATGAAAAATTATTAGGCGGTTTTGTTGCGAGAATCGGCGATACTATTTATGATGCTTCGGTTAAACATCAGCTTGGATTGTTAAAAAAACATTTTGTACGAAGCGGAATATCACTTAATTAATTAAGAAGTAAAAGGAATTAAAATGCTTGAAGTAAGACCCGATGAAATTTCAGCGGTATTAAGAAAACAGCTTTCAGGTTATGAAAGTGAAGTTGATATTTATGATATTGGCACTGTTTTACAGGTTGGTGATGGTATTGCAAGAGTTTATGGGTTATCCAAAGTTATGGCTAGTGAATTGGTGGAATTTCCTAATGATGTTTTTGGCATGGTCTTAAATCTTGAAGAAGATAGTGTTGGCTGTGTTCTTTTTGGAAGTTCTACTCTAGTAAAAGAAGGCGATACCGTTAAAAGAACAAAAAGAGTTGCTTCTTTACCGGTTGGTGAAGCAATGCTGGGCAGAGTCGTAACTCCCCTTGGAATACCTATAGATGGTAAAGGAGCAATAAATACAGATAAATTTCTTCCTATCGAGCGTAAAGCCAGAGGCGTTATTCAGCGTCAGCCGGTAAAAGAACCTCTTCAAACAGGTATCGCTGCAGTTGATGCTATGATTCCGATTGGAAGAGGGCAAAGAGAATTAATAATTGGCGACAGGCAAACCGGAAAAACCGCTGTCGCTATTGATACTATTATAAATCAGAAATACACGCATACCGAGGAGGCAAAGGCACTTGGTATAAAACCTGTATATTGTATATATGTTGCTGTTGGTCAAAAAGAATCTACTGTTGCACAGGTAGTTGCTAAGCTACAGGAACATGGTGCAATGGAGTACACAACAGTTATATCAGCCGCTGCATCAGAACCGGCTCCGCTTCAGTTTATTGCTCCATATTCAGGTGCAACCCTTGGTGAATACTTCCGGGATAATGGAAGACATGCTCTGGTTATCTATGATGATTTATCAAAACAGGCACAGGCATACAGAGAATTATCATTGTTACTCAGAAGACCACCGGGTCGTGAAGCTTATCCGGGTGATGTCTTTTATCTTCACTCAAGACTGCTCGAGAGAGCATCAAAATTATCGGAAGAGGAAGGCGGCGGGAGTCTGACTGCACTTCCCATTATTGAAACACAGCAGGGCGACGTTTCTGCTTACATTCCTACCAATGTTATCTCAATTACCGACGGACAGATTTATCTTGAATCAAATCTGTTTAATGCGGGCGTTAGACCTGCTATAAACGTTGGTATATCCGTATCAAGAGTGGGTGGTAATGCTCAGATAAAAGCAATGAAAAAAGTTGCAGGAACATTAAAACTTGACCTGGCACAGTACAGGGAACTTGAAGCTTTTGCTAAATTCGGATCTGATCTTGATAAATCGACGCAAAGAACGTTAGCTAAAGGTGCCCGTCTTGTCCAGTTACTGAAACAGGGACAGTATGATCCTGTCTCGGTTGAAAAACAGGTTGTAAGTATTTTCCTTGGTACCAGAGGTTATATGGATGAAATTCCCGTTGCAGATGTTAAAAGATTTGAGAAGGAAGCTCTTGAATTTATAGAGATCAAACACAAACAGATTTATGATAATATTAAAAAGGATAAAGATATTAGTAAGGACACTGAAGAACTTCTTAATAAAGCAGCAAAAGAATTTTTACCTGCATTCAAGAAAAGTTCATAACTAATTTAAATAAATGGCAACTTTACGAGACATAAAAAGCCGGATTAAAGGTGTTAAAAACACTCAGCAGATAACCAAAGCTATGAAGATGGTTGCTGCAGCCAAATTAAGAAGAGCACAGGATGCAATTATTAATGCCAGACCTTATGCAAATCGTATTGCTGAAATGCTTTCTAATCTGGTTACAGATGATGATAAGATTTCTAATCCGCTGCTTGCCCCACGTGAAATTATAAAAAATGTTGCTATAGTTGTTATAACAGCTGATAGAGGGCTTTGCGGTGCTTTCAATACAAATATTATACGCGAAGCAAACAGATTTATAAATGATGAGGTAAAAGAATCCGGAACGGATTATCAACTTTTTTGTATTGGAAAAAAGGGGTCGGATTTCTTTTCCAAAAGAAATTACAATGTGGCAAAGACTTTTCCTGATGTGTTCATATCTCTCAATTATACCTCGGCTCAAAAAGTTTCTGATGAATTGGTTGCCGGATATCTGAAGGGCGAGTTTGATAAAGTTGTTGTGATATTTAATGAGTTTAAATCTCTTATTCAGCAAAGGATTGTGGTTTATCAATTTCTTCCTATTCCCATTCAGAAAGAGGAGAAAGCATTGTCTGATACGGAATCCAATTATATATATGAACCCGACCAGAAATCTATTTTCAACTATTTGATTCCAAAGCATTTAAGAGGACAGGTGTGGAGGATGTTGCTTGAATCAAATGCTGCTGAGTTTGCATCGAGAATGACAGCAATGGATAATGCAACCACAAATGCAAAAGAATTGATACGTACATTGAATCTTACTTATAATAAAGCCAGACAGGCGGCAATAACTAAAGAGATACTTGAAATTGTGTCCGGTGCCAATGCTTTAAAACAAAGTGCCTGATTCTTCTGAGTTAAAAACTAACAATTAATATGTTTGAAGATCTTTCGTTAAAGCTTGAAAATGCTCTTAAGAAAGTAAGAGGCCAGGGGAAACTTACTGAAAAGAATATTTCTGATACTCTCAGAGAAATTCGTCGTGTTCTTTTGGATGCTGATGTTAATTACAAAGTTGCAAAAGAGTTTATTGATAATGTAACTAAGAAAGCTCTGGGTCAGGAAGTTATAACTTCAATAACTCCCGGACAGCTGATCACAAAAATCATTTATGATGAGTTGATTCAACTGCTTGGAGGAGATCAACAGGAAATTAAACTGAACCCATCCGGTGTAACTGTCCTGCTGGTAGTTGGTTTACAGGGATCAGGTAAAACAACCTTTTGTGCCAAACTTGCAAAGAAGTTAAAATCCGGTAAAAGAAAAGTTCTTTTGGCAGCTGCCGATATTTATAGACCTGCAGCAATTGAACAGCTGAAACAGCTTGGAAGATCGATAGAAATTGAAGTATTTTCACTGGAGGAAATGGATGCACTTAAAGTTGTTACCCGGGCTCTTGCTTACGCAAAAGACAATAGATTTGATACTCTGATAGTAGATACGGCAGGCAGACTTCACATTGATGATGAAATGATGAATGAAGTCGCACAGATGAAAAGTCTTCTCATACCTGATGAGTGTTTGTTTGTTGTAGACTCAATGACAGGGCAGGATGCAGTTAATTCTGCAAAAGCTTTTAATGATGCTGTAAATTTTGATGGAATTGTTCTTACAAAACTTGACGGAGATACCCGCGGCGGTGCCGCACTTTCGATCCGCTCCGTTGTTGGTAAACCAATTAAGTTTATAAGCAGCGGTGAAAAAGTTGACAGTTTGGAATCTTTTTATCCAGACCGGTTGGCGTCAAGAATTTTGGGTAAAGGAGATATTGTTTCTCTCGTTGAAAAGGCTCAAGAGTCATTTGATGAATCCGAAGCCGAGAAACTAGAGGAAAAATTAAGGAAAAATAAATTTGATTTTGATGATTTTCTTAAGCAAATTAAAACCATAAAGAAAATGGGCTCATTGTCATCTTTGCTTGGAATGATTCCCGGAGTAGGAAATCAACTAAAAAATGCACAAATTGATGACAAAGCTTTAATTCGTGTTGAAGCAATCATCAACTCAATGACAAGTGATGAAAGAAAAAGTCCAAAAATTCTGAATGGTAACCGGAGAAAAAGAATTGCAAAAGGAAGCGGCACGTCAATTCAGGATGTAAATCGTTTAATTAAGCAGTTTGGAGAGATGCAAAAAATGATGAGCCAGATGAGTAAAAAAGGATTTGGAAATCCGGCATCTTTCCGAAACATTAAATTTAATTGATATAATATTATTATACCGGAGGTTAATAAACTTGGCTGTTAAGTTAAGACTAAGAAGAATGGGTAAAAAGAAACAACCCATTTATAAAATCGTTGCGGCTGATTCAAGATCACCAAGAGACGGAAAATTTATTGAAGCGGTTGGATTGTACAATCCGTTAACAAATCCACATACAGTACAGATAAATGAAGATAGAGTTCAGGCTTGGTTAGATAGAGGTGCTCAACCAACTCTTACTGTTAAAAGTCTGCTTAGAAAAAAAGGAATTCTTTTAAAGAAAGATCTAAAGAAAAGAGGATTTGCTGAGGATCGGGTTAAAACCGAAATTGAAAACTGGGAAAAACAACAAGAAGCAAAGTCCAGTGCAAAGGGTTTGAAGAAAAAGAAAAAGGTTGAACCAGTACAGGATGAAAGTGCTCAGACTGCTGACGCTGCTCCTGATCAGACTGAACCCGTTTCTGAATAATTGATTCAAATAAGTACACGGAAGTAATGGGTGCTGCTTCTGGAGGGAACACTTAAATTGATTCCGCAATGCTAATAAGCATTATTGTACACAAATGTTTCTGCTCCCAAGTTATTATAGGAGGCTTCTGTAATGAAAGAGTTCATCGAATTTATCGCAAAACACCTTGTTGATCATCCTGAGGGTGTTACTATTGAGGTGAAATCTTCTGAGGATAATAAATATATTCTCACCCTCAAAGTGCAGTCCGATGATGTTGGTAAAGTTATTGGTAAACAAGGTAAAACTGCCCAGGCAATGCGTACACTATTAACAGCTGTGGCTGCTAAGGAAGGCAAACGGGCAATCCTTGAAATATTGGACTAAGGAGCCGGATCGATTGATTTGAACGAATATTTCCTTGTCGCTCGTATCATTTCAATCAGTAGTTCTGAAGGTTTTCTGAATCTCCGGATCGTTACAGATTTTCCGCACAAACTTCTAAAATTGAAAGAAGTATATCTGGACTTCTTTGGATCCAAAAAAAAGTTTGTTGTAGAGAAAACTAAAAGCTCTAAAAAAAACTTTCAGATTAAATTTGAACGTTTTAATTCTCAAAGGGAATTGGAAGTTCTGTTAAATCGTGACGTCTTCATCGGAAGTAAAGATATCACTGAATTGCCGGATGGAACATATTTTATCCACGATCTGGTTGGTTCTGAAGTTTGGAGAGAAAGCAAGCTGATTGGCAGCATAAATGAAGTTTTACAACTGCCCGCTAATGATGTTTTTGTAGTACTTGATGCAAATAGGAATGAAATACTTATTCCTTTCGTTCTTGAATTTATTGACTATATAGATGAAAAAAATAAAAAGGTATTCTTAAAAGCCGGATACGGTGAGTATGAAGATGATGAGAATTGATGTTATTTCTGCAGTACCGGAATTGTTGAGCAGTCCGCTTAACACAAGCATACTTAAGCGTGCACAGGATAAAAAAAAACTAGAACTGGTCATTCACAATTTGAGAGATTATGCATTTAATAAGCATAAGCAAATTGATGATAAACCGTTCGGCGGTGGTCCGGGTATGGTATTGAAACCCGAGCCGTTCTTTGAGTGTATTGAAAAACTTAAGCTGGATAGAGATTATGATCATATAATCTTTACCACGCCTAAAGGAAAAATATTTAATCAGAAGGATGCAAATCGTTTCTCGCTTGCAACCAACATATTAATTGTTACCGGACACTATAAAGAAGTAGATGACCGTGTCAGAGAATACTTTGCAACCGATGAGATTTCTATTGGTAATTTTGTGCTTACCGGAGGTGAACTCCCGGCACTTATTATTATTGATGCTATTGTAAGAGTTTTACCTGGAGTGCTTAATGATAGTGAAGCTGCTTTAAACGATTCTTTTCAGGATGGAGAAATTGTCGAAGCGCCATATTATACAAGACCAGCTGAATACAGGGGATTAAAAGTACCAGATGTCCTTTTATCCGGAAATGAAAAGGAAATAAAAAACTGGAAAGAGGAACAATCTAAATTATTAACTGAGAAATGGAAAAAAATAAATAGTGGAGCTACCAATGATTGATGTAAATAATATTATACCGGATCAGGTAAGAAGTGACTTACCTAAATTTAATTCCGGAGACCATATACGTGTTCACGTCAGAGTTATTGAAGGTGATAAGGAAAGAATCCAGACTTTCGAAGGCGATGTAATAAGTATTCGTGGAACCGGATTAAATAAATCTTTTACTGTAAGAAAAGTTTCAAGCGGTGTGGGTGTTGAAAGAATTTTCCCTATCAATTCACCTAAAATTGCAAAGATTGAACTGCTGAAAGAAGGTAATGTGAGAAGAGCAAAATTGTACTATCTCAGAAAACTATCCGGAAAAGCAGCAAGAATTAAAAGTAAAAACACATAATTTTTATTTTAAGCTGATTTGAGCCGCTGTTGGCAGCGGCTTTTTTTTATTTTATGAACGCTAAAGTATTACTTCCAGATAATTTTTATTCCAGACTTTACTACAATGAACTATGTCCGGACAAAGAATTTGATGTGAGTTTTTTACCATCCTCAATTATATCTAAAAGATTGAACGAAGATGAAAATTCAATAGGACTTATTCCTTCTATAGATCTGCTGACTTTCAAGGATTTGTTTGTTTCTTCACGTACCGGAATTTCATTTAATGCACTGCTTTCCAATTCATATCTCTATTTCAAAGAAAATGAAAATTCGGTAGATGAATTATCAATTGCAGGTGATGTTACATCAAATGAAATAGTTCTGAGCAAAATTCTGTTTCGTGAATTATATAACATTGATATTAAGACAAAACTTATCACCCAGGATTTTTTCCCGATCGAAGAGACCGCACTTATAGTAGGAGATAAAAATTTTCAGGAAGAGATTTTTTTTAACGGGCTAAGTTTCTCGGAAGAGATCATTGAATTAATAGATGCGCCCTACATAAATTTTTTGCTGGCAGGGAAATCTGACCAGGCTTTAAAGAGTTTCGTTACAAGGTATGAAGCAAATTTATTGGATGGTCACAAAAATAGCTTCTCTAAACTCCAACCCGGTTATTCTGAACTCGCTAATGATTTTATTCGTATCAATTTGCAGCATGTTATTTTTGATTTTGAGGATCAGGACCTTGAGGGAATTAAATATCTGCTTCAATTACCATATTTTTATGGTATTATTAATGAAATGATTGATGTTAAATTTGTTTAAATTTATCATCAATTTTTAGTTGTATAACAAAATAGCGATTCACGATTATGCACAAACTTCTACCAATTCTATTCGCCTGTTTATTTCTTACACGACTTTCTGCACAGGATCTTCCCAAGCAAATGACAGAAGAAGAAAGAGTTATCTGGCAGACCTATTCGCCTACATTTAATCCGGAATTTTCAACTCCTCCGCCAACACCCGTGAGGACTATGGCAGAGTGGGAAGAATTGCAGGGAATTATAATCACCTGGACAAGCTATCAATCGATTCTTAGGGAAACAGTGAGACATGCACAAGCTGAGTGTAAAGTGTATATTGTTTGCACCGATTCAAATTCTGTTAAAACATATTTAATGAATGGAGGTGTACCAACCAATAACCTGGGATTTCTATATTATCCATTCAATTCTATATGGGTAAGAGATTATGGTCCGTGGACGGTTTATTTTGAGAATTCGGACAGTATGGCGATTGTAGATTGGGTGTATAATCGACCCCGCCCTAATGACGACAACATTCCCGTCCTGTTTGCAAATAATATTAATGTTCCGATCTATCAAACTACTGTTGAACCTAACAGATTAGTCCACACTGGCGGCAATTTTATGGTTGATGGTTTAGGTACCGGGTTTTCTTCCAAACTAATATTGAATGAGAACTCAGGTAAAACTGAAGCACAAATTGATGCAATAATGAATTCTTTTATGGGAATTAATCGATACATAAAAATGGATAATCTCCCATATGACGGAATTCACCACATTGATATGCATATGAAACTTTTGGATGAAGAAACTCTTCTTGTTGGTCAATATCCGCCCGGAGTAGCTGATGGGCCATATATTGAAGCTAATCTGCAATATGTATTAAATAATTATTTGACTGCCTTTGGAAAACCATTCAAAGTAGTCAGAATACCAATGCCGCCTCAGAATGGTCTTTATCCTCCGAATGCTAATTATAGAACTTATACAAATTCAATCATTATTAATAAAACTGTAATAGTACCTACTTATGAGTTTCAATACGATACTACTGCATTAAGAATTTACCGCGAAGCAATGCCGGGTTATAAAATAGTAGGTATTGATTGTAATTCCATTATTCCTCAAAGCGGAGCAATTCATTGTATAGTAAAAGAAGTAGGTGCATTCGATCCTTTATACATAGCTCATTCAAGTATTAGAGATACGCTTTACACTTACAGCCCGATCGAAATTAAAGCTTTAGTAAAAACACAGGGGGGCTTATCACAAGCAAATTTATTCTGGACTACGGATACTACACTTGGATATTCTGCTGTCCCGATGAATTATTCAGGCGGAGATACTCTTGTAGGATACATCCCCGCACAAATAAATGCAACAGATCTTTATTACTATATCAGTGCTACGTCAAATCAGGGTAAAACTCTTACGAAACCTATGACTGCTCCGGCAGGTTTCTACAAGTTTTACATCAATGACATTGTTCCGGTTGAACTTATTTCTTTTGGTGCAAATCCTGACGGTAATGATGTAACTTTAAATTGGATAACTGCATCAGAAGTTAACAATCATGGTTTTGAAATCCTTCGATGTGGTTCTGATGAACACTGGGCACCTACTGGTTTCGTTGAAGGTTCTGGTACATCATCCGGACTAAGATATTATTCTTTTACAGACAAGGATCTTCTTGCAGGAGTTTATAAATACAAGCTAAAGCAAATTGATTTCAGTGGAAGCTTTAATTATTCGGCGATAGTTGAGACTGAAATATCACCGATTGAATTCGTAGTTCAGCAGAATTATCCCAATCCATTTAATGCTTCAACAGTAATTGAATTCTTTTTAACAGAAAATTCATCAGTAAATCTTAAAATATTTAATACACTTGGTAAAACAATCAGAGAAGATGAATACGGATTTATGCAGCCAGGTGGTCATAAAGTGAATTTAAATTTTAATGGTTTGCCGTCAGGAACTTATTTCTATCAATTATCTGCTGCGGGTCCGAAGCAAAGTTATTCTGCCGTAAGAAAAATGTTATTAATAAAGTAAAAATGTAAAGTCGATCCGGTTTAGGTAAAAAAAATCAGAACATATAATTACAAAATGAAAGGATGCAGTTATGCAAAAAATGCTTCTATCAATGATTGTTTTTCTTATTTTCATTTCACTTAATGTATTTGCACAGGATGGGAGTCCGAAAATTCATCCCTATTTGCTGGGGGTTATGAACTCAAGTGCAGAGAATGAGTTGATTGATGTTTACATCGTAATGAAGGAGAGGTTAAACTATTCTGACCTTCACAGCAGAACCTATCAACTTAACAGAAAGCAAAAACGAGAAGAAGTCGTTCGTATCCTGAAAGAATTTTCCGAAGCAAAACAGGCTCCGGTCAAGAATTTTCTAAACCCACTGGAAAAGGATGGACGTGCAAATAATATTCATTTTAACTGGGCTATTAATGTTATTTCTCTTAGAGCAACCAAATCTGCAATTATTGAAATAGCTCAACGATTTTCGGAAATTGAAACTATATATTACGACCGTCAGTACAATGTTGAAGAGCTTGTTGATGATCTTGGTGTTACAAAGTTTAATATGGAAAACAATTTATCAGAAGAGGCAATTAATGCTCCTCAGCCTGGTTTAACTCTGATTCGTGCACCACTTGTTTGGGCAGAAGGTGATAGCGGCAGAGGAGTTCTTGTTGCAAATATTGATACCGGAACCGATTGGAAGCATCCTGATTTAGTCAATAATATATGGCAAAATCTTGGTGAAGATGCAAATAATAATGGGCAGACAATTATATGGAACGGTTCAGCCTGGGTATTTGATCCGGGTGATTTAAACGGTATTGACGATGATGGTAACGGATTGATTGATGATCTTGTCGGGTGGAACTACCAGAACAACAATAACGATGTAATTTCGGGCAGCAGCCACGGTACTGCTACATCGGGTATTGTAGCGGGTTATGGTACTGGTGGAACTCAGACGGGTGTTGCACCAGGTGCAAATCTCATAATCCTAAAACCAAGCGGTGAATCACAATACTGGCTTGCTCAACAATATGCTTTAGATAAGGGTGCGGATGTCATCACAAGCTCGCTGAGTTATAAATGGTATTTTAATCCTAAACCAAATTATCCCATGTTCAGGCAAATGACGGATATCGAATTAGCCGCCGGAATTGTACATACAAACTCTACAAGCAATGACGGAGGAAGTCTTGGTTCAGCACCAATTCCATACAACATTGCAACACCGGGTAATAACCCGGGTCCCTGGGTACATCCTGACCAAACACTTGTCGGCGGAGTTAGTTCTGTAATTGGCGCTGCAAATGTTAATGCAAGCACAGATATCATCGTCTCAAGTTCACCCTATGGGCCTGCCGCATGGGAAAATATTCAGCAGACTTTTCCCACTTACCCGTATGTTATGCCTATGGAATACAGAGATTATCCGTATCACACTTCACCAGGCGCTATGGGATTGATAAAACCCGATGTATCTGCTCCCGGTGCTGGAACTATATCAACAAATATTGGCGGAGGCTATCAATCCTTCAGCGGTACATCAGGAGCTACTCCTCATTTGGCAGGTACTGTTGCGCTTATGCTCGGTGTAAATCCGTATCTGGAACCTGCTGATGTAAGCAGAATTCTTCAAACGACTGCTGTCGAAAAAGGTGATCCGGGTAAGGACAATCGTTATGGTGCTGGTAGAGTAGATGCCTACGATGCTTACACACAGGCTAAGGATGAAATTCCGGTGGAATTAACTTCATTCACTGGATTAGTAAAAGGTGACATTGTTACTTTGAACTGGTCAACTGCATCGGAATTGAATAATGACGGTTTTGAAGTTCAGCGGGCTTTCTTACATTCCGAAAATGGAAAATCACCCTATGTGCCGGTTTCTTTTATAAAAGGCAAAGGCACAACTACTGAATTTAATTCATATTCTTACTCTGATAAACAGTTAATCCCGGGTGTATATTTTTACAGACTTAAACAAAAAGATTTTGATGGTACTTTTGAATATTCAAATGAAGTAGCCGTAGAAGTGTTGTATCCTTCGGAATTTATTTTACAACAAAATTATCCGAATCCTTTCAATCCAACAACAGTTATAGATTATTCCCTGGCAGAGCAAGCTGATGTAAAAATAGTTATTTATTCTATACTTGGTGAAAAAATCACATCTTTAGTTAACATGTCTAAAGAAGCCGGTTATCATAAATATCATTTTGACGGTACAGGTTTGCCTTCTGGAACTTATATATATCAACTTCAGGCAAGCGGAAACAGTGGACTGTTTGTGGATTCGAAGAAGATGATAATAATCAAATAAATTTTCTCCGAAGAGATTGCAGATCAAGAAGGGCGATTCAATTATTGAATCGCCCTTGCTTTTTTTATATCTCTACATGACTAACACTGATGACATTTGGATTATCACGCATAGTTTTTAGCATTTCAGCTGTTACTGCCGATTTAAGTTTCATCGTACAGCAGGCTGCAATGCCACCTTCAAAAATGATGTTTTCAATTTCTTCAACATTTATATTTCCCTGCCTTATTACATCAAGCACGGCTGCCAGGACTCCCGGTTTATCAAAATGTTTAACTACCAACTGATAATGTGCATCTGTTATTTTCGCTCTGTTCACCCAGTGGTCAATTACACCGCTGTGTACAAAGTGTTTTATAATCCTGATAGTCTCTTCTGCCACTGCATCCTGTGCCTGCTGCGTTGAAGCACCTATGTGATGTGTAACATAAATATGAGGATTATTCTGAAGTTTGGAGGACACTTCACCGGATTTACCTTCAGGTTCACCTTTAAAAACATCACAGGCATATCGTATGTTCTTTTCTTTTATTGCTTCAAGAAGATCATCTTCTACCACTATGTCCTGTCTGGATGTATTTATCAGGTATGCACCATCCTTCAAATAGCTTAACATTTGTTTATTGAATAATCCTTTGGTTTGAGGTGTTGCCGGCAGATGAATCGATACAATATCACAAAGAGGAAGAAGCTGATCCATTTCGCTGAAATCCTTTATTTGAACTCCTTCGATCCGGGTAATGTCTTTACCATACACATTCATCTCGAATGCAAGTGCACGCTTCGCAACTTCCTTTCCTATGTTCCCAACACCTATCAACCCTAAAGTCTTGCCTTTCAATCCTTTGCCCTTAGAGTATTTATCTTTATTCCAAACACCCCTATTGAAGTCTGAAACATTGTCCGGAATGAAACGGTCAAGTGAAATCATAAGTCCGATTGCTAACTCAGCAACTGCAACTGCATTCATGCCGGGACAGTTAGCGACATAAATGCCCTTTTTATTTGCTGCTGAAATATTAATGTTATTTACCCCGGACCCGGCTCTGATGATCAGATTGAGCTTTTCAGAATTGTTAATTGTTTCTTCATTAACAATGGTAGAACGAACAACAAGTATATCAACATCCTTGCTTGCTGCCGGAAGATCTTTTTCGCCATACTTAGGTTCATACAGAACTTCCAGGTCGAGCGATTTAAGCTCGTTGATATATTTGTCCGGAAACTTATCTGCAATTAACACTTTAATTTTCATAATAACCTCTTTTATTTTTAGCTATTGTTTAAGGTAATCCCGGAAAGGATTCCACAAATTTAATTTTTATATCAGGAAACGATTCCACTATCTGCACTTTTATATCAGGAAACGAACTCACTATCTGCCATTTTCCGCATTCATCAGGAAACGCATCAACGATTTTTACTTTAAGGTCGGGAAACGATTCCACAACCTGCACTTTTAAATCAGGGAAAGAATTAACAAACTGAATCTTACCGTGTAGTTTCATTCCCTTGTATGAACAATCCTTACCAATTTTTTCATCTGAGATTGAAACAATACTGTAATGGTTATCACTGTTTCTGCCCGATGTAAGGAAAGAAATTGATATTGCGATTAACACAAAAAATAATGCAACGAACAAAGAACTCTTAATAATATTTTTCTTTTCCTGTTTCATAATCATCTGATAAAGTCAGTATAAATTATTTCATCATTGGAATTTTAATATTCCATTTTCTGGCATTCTCCGCTGCCTGTTCATAGCCAGCATCTGCGTGACGGACTATTCCCATACCAGGATCATAGGTTAATACACGATCCAATCGCTCTTCAGCTTCCCTGGTGCCGTCTGCAACTACAACCATTCCGGCATGAATCGATTTTCCGATTCCAACTCCTCCGCCATGATGGACAGAAACCCAACTTGCACCGCCTATGGCATTGAGCAGTGCATTAAGGATTGGCCAATCGGCTATGGCATCACTTCCGTCAATCATTGCTTCTGTCTCTCTGTTTGGTGAAGCAACTGATCCGCAATCAAGGTGGTCTCTTCCTATTACAATCGGAGCTTTAACTTTTCCTTCAGCTACAAGCTGATTAAATATTTTTCCCAACTTTGCGCGCTCACCATATCCAAGCCAGCAAATTCTGGCGGGCAATCCCTGAAAATGAATTTTTTGCTGAGCCATATTAATCCAGTTCAATAATAATTTATTTTCAGGAAATGTATCACGAACTGCCTGATCAGTCGTATAAATATCTTCTGGATCTCCTGACAATGCTGCCCATCTGAAGGGACCTTTTCCATCACAGAAAAGCGGACGAATAAATTCAGGTACAAATCCGGGAATATCGAAAGCATTTGACAGTCCGTTATCTCTTGCTTCACCTCGGATGTTATTACCATAATCAAATACTATTGATCCGCGTTTTTGAAACTCAAGCATTGCTTCAACATGTTTAACTATAGTTTGTCTTGAAAGAGCCATATATTTTTGTGGATCAGCAGTTCTTAAAGTTAATGCTTCTTCAAAACTCATTCCCATAGGCACGTATCCATTCAGAACATCATGAGCTGATGTCTGATCGGTGACAATATCAGGTATAATTCCGCGATTAAGGATTTCATGATGCACCTCACCGGCATTACCTATAACTCCAACTGAAAGTGCTTCACCTTTAGCTTGAGCATTTAATACTCTTTCAAGTGCATCATCAATACTGTCTGTAAGATAATCGAGATAACCGGTTTCTATTCTTTTTTGAGCGCGGGATTTATCAACTTCAACACCAAGAAAAGCAGCACCACTAAAAATTGCAGCCAATGGTTGAGCACCGCCCATTCCGCCCAGTCCTGCTGTAAGTACAAGCCTGCCCTTTAAAGAACTGCCAAAATATTTTCGTGCACATTCAGCAAAAGTTTCATAAGTACCTTGAAGAATTCCCTGCGATCCTATATAAATCCAGCTTCCGGCAGTCATCTGACCATACATAGTTAAGCCAAGTTTTTCCAGCCTGCGGAACTCATCCCAGGTACCCCATTCAGGAACAAGCATAGAGTTAGATATAATTACTCTTGGTGCATTTATATGTGTTCTGAAAACGCCAACAGGTTTGCCGGACTGAACCAGAAGAGTTTCATCATTCTCAAGTTTTTTTAAAGAGTTTATAATCGCTTCAAATGATTCCCAGTTTCTGGCTGCTTTACCACTGCCACCGTAAACAATTAATTCCTCTGGTCTTTCGGCAACTTCGGGATCAAGGTTATTCATAAGCATTCTTAAAGCTGCTTCCTGAATCCATCCTTTGCAGGAAATATTTTTACCTGTAGGAGCTTTTATAATTTTATTTTCTGGAATCATCTATACTCTTTATCCTCTGAAATGTTTATCTAACATATTACTGTATTGATTTACCATAGACTTGTAAAGCCATTTTTTCAGGAACCATGATTTCTCCATACTTTTCTTTAAGAATTTAACATTCTCCTCTAACTGATGCGTAAGTCTGGTTTTTTCATCTTTTGTTAGTTTTATGGTTTCTGTCCCTGAGTTCAATTTTTCAATTATCGATTTAAAAGCTTTTTCCTCCGCAAATAATCGGTTGTCGCCGGCAACCTGTTTTAATACCTGTTTACAATAGTTAGTAAGAATTTTTCTTTCATTCTTGTCAAACTCAAAATTATAGTTAGCGAACAGTTTCTTCATGATTTCCTTCAGTAGTTTTGAATGATAATAATTGTTCACGGATTTTCTGATATCCGGGTTTGATTACATTATAAATGTAGTATAGTCTTTCCTTGTAAGGAATGAATGCCGATTTCATAGAGTTGATGGTTATTTTTTCCACATCATCAAAACTCAGGTTGAAAAATTTTATTGCAGCTAAAAATTCTTTTGTCATATCCGTATCACTCATTAAACGGTCATCGGTATTAATAGTGACTCTGAATTTTTCTTTAAAAAGTATTCCGAAAGGATGGTTTTCCAGTTTGTCAATTGCACCGGTGTGAAGATTGCTTGAGAGACATATTTCTAAAGGAATTCTTTTATCCAGCACATATTGTGCAAGATCACCGAAACCGAAAACATTTCCTTCATCATCCAGAATTATATCTTCAAGCAGCCTTGTAGCATGACCAATCCGGTGTGCACCACACCACTGGATTGCCTGCCAGATTGATTCTTTCCCGAATGCTTCACCGGCATGAATTGTTATATTAAAATTTGCTTTTTGAATAAATTGAAATGCATCAACATGTTTTTTTGGAGGGAAACCGCCTTCTTCACCTGCCAGGTCAAATCCAACTACACCCTGCCTTCTGAAATTCACCGCAAGTTCTGCAATTTCGAGTGTATTTTTCATATTCCTCATACCACATAAAATCAAACCGTAACCAACGCCGAAATCTTTTTTACCCTTCTCAAGACCTTCTAATACAGCCCGGACAGTATCTTCTAAATATAGATCCTTTTCTGTATGTAAAACAGGTGCAAACCTTGTTTCAACATAACAAACTCCATCGTTCTTCATATCCTCCATCATTTCATATGCAACCCGAAAAAGATTTTCCTTCGATTGCATAACAGCAACAGTATGCTCAAAACCCTGCAGAAATTCAACAAGACTACCTTTGTTAGCACCGCGGTGGAACCATTGTCCCAGTTCAATAGGGTCCTTTGTCGGCAGTTTTTTATATTTGATTTCATCCGCAAGTTCTATGATAGTCTCAGGGCGTAAACCACCATCTAAATGATCATGAAGCAGAACTTTTGGTATGGAACGAATTACTTTTTCAGTGGTCAAAATAACCTCGATTTAATACCTAAAATTATTGCTTTAGTGCCCTAAAATCAATTTATTGCTACTGTTAAAGATTTCTTTATTTATTTAAATAATTATGTAGTATTTTTACGTTTGAAATTGATATTCTTAATTAGAATTTTTAACATTATTTAAGCAATAAAAGAATAAAATCGGAGTAAAAATGAAACATTATAAGTTTTTTGTTGCAATTGCCCTGGTTCTTGGGTTAATGTTTAGTGGTTACCAATGCGCATCGACTGAAATTACCAGTGCGAAACTTTATATCCAGCAAAAAAATTGGGATAAAGCGGTAGATGTACTAAATAAAGAAGTAGAAAAAAATTCACAAAGTGATGAGGGATATTATCTTCTCGGATATGTCTATGGTGAACAAGGTAATTTTTCTGAAATGGTGAAAGCATTCGATAATTCTCTGAGAATCAGCAGCAAATTTGCAATGGAAATTTCTTATACAAGAAAAGCTCACTGGGTTACAACATTTAACCGTGGCGTAAATTCTTTTCAACAGGGAAATAAAACTAACGACCCCGATAGTATTGCAATTTTTTATGACAGAGCAATAAGTGAATTTAACACAGCATCGGTGATTGAACCTGATTCTGCAGAAACTTATAAAACACTTGCAGTTGTATATTTAACTAAAGGAGATAATGATTCTGCTATTCCACCATTGGAGAAAATTATTAAAATGGAAGATGCCGTTGATGGATACAGATTTTTGGGTGAGATATATTATGTTAAAGGATTAAACCTCAAGAATCAGGAAAAAGAAGATGAAGCAAAACTGAATTTTGAGAAGGCACTTGATATTCTGAAAAAAGGAAATGAGTTATATCCTGATGATCAGGAAATGTCTCTTGCTTTATCCAATACACTGATAAATTTAGGAAGACCCGAAGAAGCACTTAATCTTTTTAAGAAAGCAGTCGAAGATAATCCCAACGATAAATACAATCGGTATAACTACGGTGTTGTTCTGCTCAGTGTAGAAGATTATGAAAATGCAGAAAAGCAATTCCTTGAAGCTATTGAACTTGATCCTGAATACAGTAATGCAATTTTTAATCTTGGTGTAACTTATCTTCGTTGGGGTACTTACATCAATAAAAAAGCTGAAGAAGAAGGAAAAATGTCTTCTGATTATCTGTCTAAGTATCAGGCAGCGCTTCCATATCTTGAGAAAGCTGTTGAATCAGAAGTTTCCGATGCAAATATCTGGGAAACTTTAGGCAGGGTTTACTCGGTTTTAGGTATGCAGGACGATGCAGCAAAAGCGTTCAGCAAAGCTGATGAACTAAGAAAATAAATTTAAGATAAAACATGAATCAAAATAAAATTCAACCGCCTGGTCAGCAGCTGAATATTGAAATCGGTGAAAAAGAAGCAGAAGGAATTTATTCTAATCTTGCTATCATTTCACACTCACCTGCTGAGTTTGTAATAGATTTTACACGTGTAGTTCCCGGTGTTCCGAAAGCTAAAGTACATGCACGAATTATTACTACACCCCAGCATGCTAAAATGCTGTTGAAAGCACTAAAAGAAAATATTGATAAATTTGAAGCAAAGTTTGGTGAAATCAAAGTTGATAATCAACCCAGTCCTCACTTTGGATTTGTGGCACCTAAAACGGATGAAAAAGTAAATTAATTTATCTGAAACCGATTCTTAAAAGCTGTGTGGATGATATACTGCACAGCTTTTTTTATTGCATATATTTTAAAAAAATAGAATGACAGGTAATAATTCTTTTATATGGAGGTTAAAGTATCAGATTAGCTGAATGATATACCGAGGACATGAAAATATTACATCCTTGAGCGCCATACATTATAAACTGCTCCGGCTAGAAATATTAAATTTGCTGTCCAGGCAGTTAAAAGCGGGTCGAGTGCACCATTCTTTCCGAACGCCTGGCTGATTTTCATAAATACTAGGTAAAGGAAAGTTACAAGTATATTAATTCCAACCTGAGCAGCAACTCCGCCTTTTCTTTTATTAGCTGATATTGGCAATCCAAATAAAACTACAATTAATGGTGTAACAGCAAAAGCAAAACGGGAATGATACTCTATCAGAGTCGGAGTGGGGTCATTGCCGGCTCTCCTTTGTGCAATAATTAATTCCTGCAGCTCCGTTAAATTCATTTCTGCAATTTTTCTTTGTTTAGCAAGCAGATCATCGGGGGAGAAATTCAAATCGTCTATTTCCAGAAAATCAAAATAAACTGCCTCCTGTTTGTTTGTGAAAACTCTTTTAACACCATTGTGAGCTTTCCAGATGTTATTTGTTGTGTCATAATTTAATCTTGCAGCATCAATCCGACCAACCATTCTTGTTAAATCGTTCTGATCAAAATCCTGAATACTGACCCTGTTGGCCTGATCCAGATTATCATCAAAATATGATATACTGACAATACGTGTTTTTGTATCCTGAAAATATATGTTGCTTCCGGTGAAGCTGAGATTCTTTTTTAAATAAATCTGTTCGATATTAATTTTTATTTGATTTGCTGACGGAACAACGAAGCCTCCGAAATAAACTGATACAAAAGTAATCAGTATTGTTGTTATGATAAACGGCGCCATAAATCTGTATAAACTTATTCCGCTGGCTTTTATAGCAGTAAGTTCACTAAGATTTGCTGCTTTACCCGCAGTGAAGAGCGCAGCAAATAATACTGCAACAGGAGTCATCAGCTTTATCATCTCAGGAGCAAAAACAAAATAATAGTGAAGAATTATATCTGCCGAAACGTTTTGATCGATAAAGTCATCAAGATTTTCCATTGCATCAATCACCACAAATATGAGAGTGAATGCAAGTAATCCGAATATTACCGTCTGCAGAAATTGTTTAATCAGGTATCTGTCAATTATTTTAATTTTCACTGTCAGCAGCTCTGATATTGAAAAATTTCGGTGTAATCTTCCTGATAAAATCAAAACTCAAGGTGGTAAGCTCCCGGTTAGTTTTAATAGTAATTAATACTCCTGCGATAGCAAGAACAATATTTGCCGCCCACATTCCAATAAACGGTGAGAAGAAACCTCTTTCAGCTAATTTTTCTCCTCCAATTAAAAATGCCCAATAGAGAAGGAAAAAGAAAAGACTTATACTTGCAGCTGTGCCAAATCCTCCTTTTCTAACCATAACACCAAGCGGTGCACCTATTAAAATAAATACAATACATGCAGCTGGTAAAGCATACTTTTTGTAAACCTCGACCTCATATTTTTCAATTTCCCTATTCTGCCACTCAACTCGTCTGTAGGATGAATAAATTATATTCTTAGCTGTTTTTATTTTGTCGAGTGTACGCAGGTAAACAATATCAGGGTTTACATTTCTTTCATCCAGACTTGCCCTGAAGGGCGGTACCTGATTAACGAACATATATTTATCAACTTCAGATCGGAGAGATTTATTTATTTCATCTCTTTGAGCTTTCAGGCTGTCAATTATATAGTTCATTGATTCAACACTTAACTCACGTTCACCTCTTGATGCAATACTCGATTGCTGAAATGAAAACTGTTCCGCATTCATTGTAATACGATGCTTCTCAAATTCAAGTTTTCTGTACATGGAAGTGTTTTGTACTTCCGATTCATGAATTTCACCATTGGTAAGATCCATAATCAATTTCCGTTTATCCTCAGAAAAAAATATTCTGCCCCTTTCAGCTGTCACTACATTTATTCTTGTAGGATTTGAATAGTCATAAATTGTAACATCATAAAGTTTATTTTCATGCTGGTCAATTCTTCTTGTCAGTATTGCATAATTATAAACTTCCTGAGAAAACACCCCTGGTTCAAGAGATAATGTGGGTTTCTTCTGTGAAATGTCGTGCATTAGAATTTTTGCCTGATGATTTGCATCAGGAAGAACTTCGTTGTTGAATTCAAAAAGCAAGAAAGCTACAACAACACTGGCAGCGACTGCAGGTATCATCATTTTATATAAACTGATACCTGAAGATTTCATAATAGTCACCTCATTGTTCTGAGACATATTGCCGTAAGCCATAAGTGTTGCAACCAGAGTAGACATGGGTACAACCAGCACGAACATCCATGACAGATTGTACACAATAAGTTGTATAATTGTCCAGGTATCCAGTCCTTTCCCTACAAGTCTGTCCGCAAATTTCATCATAAATTGCAGCAGAAAAACACACATTAATGTGATATTCGCAAACAGGAAAGGAATAAAATGGTTCTTCAGTATGTATCTGGCTAAAATCACTTTTTAATATAGCAAGCTGTTAAAAGTTTAACAAGATAGATAAATAATTAAAATTTATCGGACAGAATTCTTATATTTCTACAATGAAAGTTACATATTTAACCAGTTTAAATGCTAAGTAAAGTTTATTACACAGCATTCATTTTACTGCTATCAATTCAGCTTATTGCACAGGATTCCGGCAGAGAGCTCATTCGCGATCAGGCTTACCCCCAATGGCTTAAATCCGGTGATTATAGAACTGATCAGACTTCAGGTATTACATTTTTGAAAACTGAACCCGGGAAAAAAACATTCCTTCTGGCTGATGATATTGGTGCTCTGCATCGATTCGTGATAATTGATGATTGCATTTTTAAGTTTTACTCAATCCATTTCAGTAAAGTGGTAACGGAGTATTTCAAAGATTATCCAAAATTGGATTTTGAAGAAATTGTTTATGATAGGTATGATAATAAATTCTATCTTTCGGTTGAAGGACATACTGAAAATTACAAGGACTATGTCGGCATTTTTGAAATTAAATTTAATGATGCATTTGATACCTTATTAAGTGTATCGAAAATAAATTTTCAACCCGAAGAACTTTTTTACAGATACACAGCCTGGAATATCGGTTATGAAGGTCTTACTGTCGACTCAAAATACTTCTATCTTGGGCTGGAAGGATTTCTTGAAGGTAAAGCTTTTTCCGACAGCACATTACTATTTATAGCTGATAAATATTCCAAAGAAATTATAAAGAAAATTTATACCTCGGATCTGGGTATTGGTACCATCACAGGTTTGTTCAGTGATGAGGATTTATCTGTCTGGCTGCTTGATAGAAATAATCTCAAGATTTATCACCTACTTTTCAATGAAGAGCTGGAAGTTATTTCATCGGAGTTTTTCAGTTTCGAGCCTGTAATTCCAAATTATCCCGAACTGAATTATGTGGGTTCCTATGAATCAATAACAAAAGACGATGAGGGCAATATTTATATTATTGATGACCCCTGGCGGGAGTTTTTTGTTCCTCCCGATCATATATTATTTAAACTCGATGAACAAACAATAGAAAATTTCAGAAAACATATTCCGATAATAGACAGATTTAAAATTAAAAATTAAAGGAGCTGATTGTGGAAAAGGTAATTAATTATATCGAATCCAATTATGACAGATATATTGAAGAACTGAAAGATTTTTTAAGAATTCCAAGCATAAGTACCTTAGCTGAGCATAAAGATGATATGCAGAAAGCAGCTGACTTTGTTGCCGATAAGTTGCGCGATGCTGGAATGAATCGCATTGAAATTTTTCAAACAAATGGTCATCCGTTAGTTTACGGAGAATGGCTCGGAGCACCGGGTAAACCAACAGTTCTTATTTATGGACATTATGATGTTCAGCCAGTTGATCCTATCGATCTCTGGCATAATGATCCTTTTGATCCTGCAATTAAAGATGGAAAAATTTATGCCCGTGGTGCAACAGATGATAAAGGTCAGATGTATGTTCATATTAAAAGTGTTGAAGCATACTTTAAAACTTTGGGTCAGCTTCCATTAAATGTAAAATTTCTGATCGAAGGCGAGGAAGAAATTGGTAGTGAACATTTAACTCCGTTCCTATCTGAAAATACAGAGCTGCTGAAATGTGATGCCGTACTTATTTCCGATACAGCATTGTTTTCGCCTGGTACTCCTACAATTACTTATGGGTTACGAGGACTTGCGTATATGGAAGTTGAGGTAACAGGACCTAATCGCGATCTTCACTCCGGAACATTTGGCGGTGCCGTTGATAACCCTATCAATGTACTTTCACAAATTATAGCAAAATTAAAAGATAAAGATGGCAGAATTACTATTCCGGGCTTTTATGATGATGTACTTAAACTTTCCAAACAGGAAAGAGAAAATTTCAAGAAACTAAAATTCAAAGAAAAGGATTTTGCTAAAAGTATAGGATTGAAAGAACTCAAGGGTGAAAAAGGATATTCAACTCTTGAGAGGATCTGGGCACGGCCAACTTTAGATTGTAATGGTATCTTTGGCGGATGGACTGGTAAGGGTGCTAAGACCGTATTACCGTCAAAAGCCACAGCCAAAATAAGTATGCGTCTGGTCCCGCACCAGAAACCCGGCAAAATAGCTAAACTTTTTGCAAAGCATATTAAAGATTTAGCTCCTTCTACCGTTAAAGTGGAAGTAAGAGATCTGCATGGTGGATACCCGGTAATTACTCCGTTAGAAGATCCTGCAACTATTGCGGCTTCAAAAGCTATGGCAAAAGCATTTGGTAAAAAAACTGTTTTTATGAGGGAAGGTGGAAGCATCCCGATAGTTGTTGATTTTGCCAATAAACTTAAAGCTTCTCCGGTTTTAATGGGTCTGGGACTCAACACGGAAAATCTGCATTCTCCCAACGAGCATTTTAATCTGACCCATTTCAAACTTGGTATACAAAGTTCAGCTTATTTTTTTGATGAATATTCAAAATAAGTAAGGAGCAACTGAAGATTTTATGCCTCAGGATCTATATTTGGTATGTGGTTTTGAGGCATTTGTTTTTTTATGAATTAGTATGAAAAGAACTATACATTATATTATTATTGTTTTAATAACAGGGATGCTGGTATTTTCCTGTAGCACCGAGCCCGATCAGTCAACTACGGCTTTAACGGGTGATGTTGCATACGATCCGCAGAAAGATGCTGAAATACAACGTTATAATATTGAATTAAGGAAGGATAGAAGTGAGAGATTTCCTTGCGACACTATTTCTGTAATCGAGTATGTTTTTAATAATTATCCTTACGGAAGTTATTTATTACAAACCGATCGAACTACCCTGAATTCGCTTCCTAAACCGGCAATAGTTTATTATAAAGATAAAGATGACAGGAATTATGTATTTGCTGTCATAACAACTTCGCGTTCGGGGGAGAGGTTGGTTGAAGTCAAAAATCTTATCGGATACGATGAAAGCTACATAGACTTAGATAGTACAAATTTAGGTACTCCTTTTATTTATCTTATTCTTCTTGAATGTATCGGTAATAATCTGAGCCTTGTGTGGGAATCAATAATTCCTTCTCACGGAGGGTTTAACACGTTTGCAATAAATAAATGGGATTATAATCGTACACCTTATTTAGAAGCTGTTTTTTATTATGCTCAAGGCATTGGAACTATTAGCTATAATTATTTTCTGGTGGATGGACTAAGGAGTGCACCTCATTTATTAATGACCTACGATGGGTTGGATTTCAGGAGAAATATTGCGAATGTTAATAATGACGAATATCCAGACTACTACGAGTATGTATTTATTAGCATGCCCGACAGAATTTATGCAAGGGATTCAGTTGCATTTGTATGGAATAAAACGAAAGGGGTCTATATCAATTCCCGTAATGCGAGACAAACCCGTCCTTATTAAAAATTTTATTATTTTTGTATCAGCATTCCGGCTCGTTCCGGTAAAAATCTTAAGACATTTCAAAACTAAATTTTCTGATTATTGGTGAGTTTTATGAGTAATGGTTCCACTAAACTTTTTGAGTATTTCAAACAGCAAAATATTGAATTCAGAGATTATTATGGCGTGAATGCTATTCCATTTTTTAGTTCTGTGGAAGAAGAATTAGAAGCATTATACTATGGTGCGGCTTTACGGATACTATTTAATTATTCTCTTATTGAATTGAAAGGAAAAGACTCACTTGATTTTCTGCATCGTATAACAACAAACTCTGTAAAAGATCTAAAAAAGGAAGAGGTAACTCAAACTATTTTTACAACCGAGAAGGGAAGAATACTTAGTGTATCAACAATTCTGAACTTTGACACTCATCAATTTCTTGTGGTTGGAGTTTCTAACAAAGAAAGAGTTTTTGGATGGATAAATAAGTATGTTATTGCTGATGATGTTAAGGCCGAAGATGCAGGTGAACGGTTTAATTTACTCGAGCTTTCAGGTCCTCAATCAAATTCGTTTATGACACTCATTGCAGGCAGTTCAATAAATGATATAACTCCTAATTCGTTTAAGGTATTCAATGCAGAAGGCATTTTATTCTTCCTGGTTAAAATGGTGGACTTCTCAGGCCGTGACAAATATCTTATTTTAGCCGATGATGATAATACTATTAAGCTTTTAACTTATATGAAAGAAAACCATGGTATTTTTAATTTTGCTCTGGTTGGTGAAGAAGCTTATCATGAATACAGAGTTGTATTAGGAATTCCTGCCGCACCAAATGAACTTAACGACCTGTATAATCCTCATGAAGCAAGGTTAGTTCATTTAATCGACTTTAAAAAAGGATGTTATATCGGTCAGGAAGTCATAGCCCGACTCGATAGCTATGATAAGGTTCAGAAACTGCTTACGGGTGTTCACTTTGAAGAGAATATTGAATCAGATCAGCATTTTGCACTGCTTGATAACAATGAAAATGAAGTCGGATTGGTAACCTCCGCAGTGAATGCAAGAAAATTGAATAAGTCAATCGGACTGGCCTATATCAAAAGAAATTATATTCAGCCGGGGACAATCTTAATTGCTAAAAACGGCGAGAAGATTACCAAAGCTACAGTACAGGAGTTTCCATTTAAAAAATGAAAATCTATACCAAGACCGGTGATAAAGGTGAAACAGGTTTATTCGGTGGACAAAGAGTTTCTAAAAGTAACAGCAGAATAGATGCTTATGGTACAATTGATGAATTGAATTCATTTATCGGATTAGCTATTACCGAAATTAAAAGTGAAAAAATCATATCTGTTCTTCAGCGAATCCAGAATCAATTATTTGTTGTTGGTTCTGATCTTGCAACCCCGATATCTGAAAAAGATCAGAAATTGAAAATAACCAGAACACCCGAGTCTTACATCAATCAAGCTGAAGCTGACATAGACTATTTTAACAGCCAGCTGGAAGAATTAAGGAACTTTATATTGCCCGGCGGGTCTAAAGGAGCAGTTTATCTTCACGTATGCAGAACTGTAGCCCGGCGAGCTGAAAGAAAAGTAGTAGCATTAAATGAGCAGGTGAAGATTGGTGATAACATTATTATATTTATTAACAGATTAAGCGATCTGTTTTTTGTTCTTTCACGTTTTGAGAATAAAGTCTCAAACATTCCCGATACAAAATGGATTCCGTAAAAATTCAGTTAAAGTTTACATCAGATAAGTACAGAGTACAGAGTACAGATTACAGATTACAGATTGCAGACTGAGGACTGAAAACTGAAGACTTTTTTTTACGGGGGTGAATTTTGGTTTCGACGGGGTTGAAGAGGCTTTGAACTGCGCATCGTGTTCCCCGAAGACACGTTAAACAATTGGGAATAAAATAATAACTGGCGAATCTAATTACGCCTTAGCTGCCTAATTAAAAATTAGCAGCCGTTCACCATATCCTCTTGTGCCGGGATATGACTGAACGTTGTTTAGGTACAATAGCTGATTCTGTTGCCTGTGCAGATGATGCGAAACTAAAGCAGGCAAGCTTAATACGATCCCTGTCTGTCGGGCAGTATTAAGTTAAAACAATTAACAGACTATATGTGTAGACGTTCATAGTATCTTAACTTCGGACGCGGGTTCGACTCCCGCCACCTCCACAAATTGCTTATTTTACTTTACCTGCCTTTATCTTATTATATACAAAACATTCAAAAAAGCTCCTAAAAGGGGCTTTTTTAGTATCTCTGGATAAACTGAAGTAAAATCAGGTTAAGAGAATGTGTGTGAAATGTGTGTGAAATTATTATATTAGGTATGGAAATAAACTAAGATCGATATATGACTATCCATTTTTACTTAGAGAGACACAATCTTAAATCAGA
>CAZXCP010000010.1:18539-54811 GCA_964639355.1 uncultured Ignavibacteriaceae bacterium | reverse complement strand
CTTATCATCAATTTTCCTCAGATATTCAAGTGATTTTCTTGCCTGTTTATAATTTTTCATATTATAATTACAAAGTCCTGACCAATAATATGCAATAGGGTATAATGATTCATCAATATTTTTTACTATACTCAATGCTTTTTCCCATTTAGAAAACCTGATTAAAAATTCAGATGCAAATATTAATGCGTAGTCACTACCGCTATTAAGTTCTGTTAATTTACCGAGAACTTTTTCAGCTTCTTCAATCCTGCCCGTTTTTTCATACAGTAAAACAAGTCTGAGATAAGGTTCAATATATGTTTCATCCAACTCAATTAACGATGTATAAATCTGTAATGCATGTAAATAATTTCCGATACTTTCATAACCGGCGGCAAGATTTAATTTCTCGGAAAATTTAATCTGTTCAGACAATGCTACTCCCATTCAATAGTTGCCGGTGGTTTAGAACTTATATCGTAAACAACTCTATTAACGCCCCTTACTTTATTAATGATTTTATTAGATACTTCAGATAGAAAATCATGTTCAAACTGGTACCAATCAGCTGTCATTCCGTCAACGGATGTAACAGCACGCAGAGAAAGTACGTAATCATAAGTTCTTGAATCACCCATAACACCTACAGATTGTACCGGGAGAAGGACTGCGAATGCCTGCCAGATTTCATTATATAACTGCGCTTCTTTAATTGCACTGATAAAAATATCATCAGCTTCACGAAGTATATCTAATTTCTCTTTACTAACTTCACCAAGAATTCTAACAGCCAGACCGGGTCCGGGGAATGGATGGCGTTCAATAAATTCTTCCGGAATATCGAGTTCTCGTCCCACATTTCTGACTTCATCCTTAAACAATTCTCTGAAGGGTTCAATCAAACTGATGTCCATTTTCTCCGGTAATCCACCTACATTATGATGGGATTTAATAGTTACCGATGCTCCTTTTACAGAAACAGATTCTATTACATCAGGATAAAGTGTACCCTGTACGAGAAATTGTGCATCATTATATTTTTTTGCCTGTTTTTCAAATACTTCAATAAAAGTATTTCCGATTATCTTTCTTTTCTTCTCGGGATCAAATACACCAATTAGGTTAGATAGAAATAACTCTGACGCATCAATATGAATATGATTCAGATTCAGTCTCTCATCGAATAACTTTCCGATCATTTCACTTTCATTTTTCCTCATCAAGCCTGTATCGATGTGAATACAAATAAGATTTTCACCAATTGCTTTTTTTACAAGCACAGCAGCTACAGTGGAATCAACGCCACCACTTAATGCACAAATTACTTTTGAATTGCCAGCCTGTTCTTTAATCCGCTGAATGGTTTCTTCAATAAAATTATGGGGAGTCCAATTCCCCTTACATTTGCAAACATTGAACAAAAAATTCTTCAGAATCTTTGTGCCTTCTTCGGAGTGCATTACTTCCGGATGGAATTGAACTCCATAAATTTTTCTTTTTTCATCAGCGACAGAACATATAGGAGAATGATCCGACTTTGCAATTATTTCGAATCCCGGGGGAGCTTCAGTAAGATAGTCACCATGACTCATCCAAACATTAGATTCTTTTTTTATCCCCGTAAATAAATCAGATTCTTTGATAATATTTAATCTTGCTCTGCCGTATTCTCTATCTTTTGCAGGATCTACTTTGCCGTTAAATTTTTTGCAAATTAGCTGGAGTCCATAACAAATTCCAAGTATAGGAATATTTGCATTTAAAATTTGTGTGTCAATATCAGGAGAATCATTATCATAAACTGACATCGGTCCACCGGAAAGGATAATGCCAACAGGATTAATTTCTTTTACTTTCTCTGGCTTTATGGTATGAGGATGAATTTCGGAGTAAACATTTGCTTCCCGTACACGACGGGTGATAAGCTGAGTGTACTGTGATCCAAAATCTATTATGAGTATTGTTTCTCTTGATGACATATAAGATTTATTCTTTTACAAAAACAAAATCCGGCAATGAGCCGGATCCTGCAAAACAACAAACTGATATAAACCGAATAGAGATAGAATGTTTACTGACCAATCAAAGCTTTGTAAGAAGCAGCACCCAGCAAGTCATTCAATTCTGCAGCATCGGCTATTTCAATTTTCAGCATCCAGCCTTCACCATATGGATCCGAATTTAGTAATTCAGGATTGTCAGCAAGTTTTGAATTTATCTCAATAACTTTACCTGAAAAAGGAGCATACATATCGCTTACTGTTTTTACAGCTTCTATTGTACCGACAGATTCACCTTTTTTTGCTTCAGCCAGGTTAGGATCGATATCAACAAAAACAACATCGCCTAATTCGCCCTGAGCATAGTCGGTAATTCCGATTTTTCCGGTATTACCCTCAACGAGCACCCACTCGTGATCCTTTGTGTATTTTAAGTTCTCAGGAATGTTCATTTTAACCTCTGTTAAAAATTTATTTCAATATAAAGTGTTTAGAATTTTTCCAAAAATCCGGTGTCAAAATTACCACTTAAAAACCTTGCATCATCAAGAACTTTTAAGTGAAAAGGTATTGTAGTTTTTATTCCCTCAATAACAAACTCTTCCAGTGCTCTTCTGCCTCTGGCAATTGCATGCGGACGGTCTGTACCCCAAACTATCAGCTTAGCTACCAAAGAATCGTAATGAGGAGGAATGGTATATGACTGATAAATATGTGAATCAACACGAACTCCAAATCCTCCGGGCATATTCAGCGAAGTAATTTTCCCGGGTGAGGGTCTGAAGTTATTTTCGTAATCTTCTGCATTGATACGGAATTCTATGCTATGCCCTTTCGGCTGCTGCGGAAGTACTTCAACTTTCTCACCTCCGGCTACAAGTATCTGCTGCCTAATGAGATCAACTCCCCAAACGAATTCTGTAACAGGATGCTCAACCTGGATTCTGGTGTTCATTTCCATAAAATAAAAATTCCGATGTTTATCTAACAGGAATTCTATTGTTCCCGCTCCTTCATAATTAACAGACTTAGCACCCAAAACAGCAGCAGCACCCATTCTTTCTCTTAGTTCTTTATCCAGAGCAGGTGAAGGTGCTTCCTCAATTAATTTCTGATGTCTCCTTTGCACAGAACAATCTCTCTCACCATAATGATATACATTTCCAAATTTGTCACCCATAACCTGAAATTCAACATGCCTGGGATTTTCAAGAAACTTTTCAATGTAAACAGCCGGATTTCCAAAAGCAGCTTCGGCTTCAGTTTGTGCCATTTGAAAAGCCTTATCAAAATCGTTCTCCTCCCAAACTATACGCATGCCCTTACCACCGCCGCCGGCAGAAGCTTTTATGATAACAGGAAATTCCATTTCGAGTGCTACTTTTTTTCCATCAGCTACATTATTAATTACACCATCACTGCCCGGAATTACAGGAACACCATTTTTTTTCATTGTTTCTTTAGCAAAAGATTTGTCACCCATTGCTTTAATCATATCGGGTGAAGGACCAATGAATTTAATGTTCGATTCACTGCATATTTCCGAAAAGTCAGCATTTTCAGAAAGAAATCCGTAGCCCGGATGAATAGCGTCTGCACCTGTAATTTGAGCTGCTGAAATAATGGAAGGTATTTTAAGATAGCTTTCTTTTCCGGGGGCGGGACCGATACATACAGCTTCATCAGCAAAAGTAACGTGCAAGGATTCTCTGTCAGCTTCAGAATATACTGCCACTGTTTTTATTCCAAGTTCCTTGCAGGTTCTTATTACTCTTAATGCAATTTCACCGCGGTTAGCAATTAAAATCTTATTAAACAAAATTTTCTCAATAATTTGTTAAATCTTATGTCTGAATCAAAAATAACGGCTGGTTATATTCAACTGGTTTTCCGTTCTCAACCAGCACCTTTACAATTTTTCCACTCACATCAGATTCGATTTCGTTCATAAGTTTCATAGCTTCAACAATGCAGAGAACTGTGCCCGGAGATACCATATCACCAACCTGCACATATGTATCCGCATCGGGAGCAGGAGCTCTGTAAAAAGTTCCAACAATAGGCGATTTAATCTCGTGTAATCCTGTGGATGCTTCTTCTTCTTTGGGTGCTGCTTTAAATTCTTTTAATTCAGTTTGGGGATGGGGAGCCGGTACAGAATACTGTGGTGCATTCAAAGGTACCTGAGCGATTCGGACTTTTTTTGCAACCCTTATTCTTGTTCCGTTCTCTTCGATTTCAAGATCGGTTACATCGCTGGTTTCAATCAGCTTAACTAATTTTTTTATAAGATTTAAATCCATTCTGCTTCCTTTATTTAGATTTTACTCTCTCTACATACTCCCCGGTACGTGTATCAATTTTTAATAAATCATTTTCATCGATGAAAAGCGGAACATTAACTGTAGCTCCGGTTTCAAGAGTAGCCGGTTTAAGTGCGCCAGTTGCTGTGTTACCTTTAAATCCCGGCTCGGTGCTCGTAACTTTAAGATGAGCAAAGATAGGCGGGTCAACAGTTATAATTTCGCTTCCGTTAAAAAGAATTTCGACTTCTTCGGATTCTTTTAAGTAGATAACACCATCACCGAAGAGTTCAATGGGAACATTAATTTGTTCATAGGTATCATTATCCATGCACACTAAAAATTCTCCATCACGATAGAGGTACTGATATTTTCTTCTTTCAACTCTTACAATTTCAATACTTTCTCCGGAACGGAAAGTATTGTCGAGTACCCTTCCTGTTTTAAGATTTTTTAGTGTTGAGCGAACAAAGGCACCACCTTTACCCGGTTTTACATGCTGGAATTCAACAATAGAATACAGATCATTTTTAAATTTGATTATAAGTCCGTTCCTGAAATCTGAAGTATCGGCCATTATTTCCTGAATTAAATGTTAATAAAAGATTGAAAAAAATAGATATACATCCCCTGAAAGTCAAGAAAATGAAAAATTCATTATTGAACAGAAAAGCCTTAAAACTAATCGATTCTGTGGCAAAAAATGATAAAAAATGCCAATTACTTGTCAATTATGGCTAAATATCTGTCGACCGAAGCAAATGCCTGCGATGTTTTATAATCTTCTTTTATGGTCTGAAGCAATTCTTTGGCTTCTGCTTTATCACCGGCATTAATATAATTTATTGCTGCCTGAAGCAGATATTCCGGTCTCATTATATTTTCTTTAGAAACTCTTGCAGCGCGAAAGTATAGATCAGCAGCTCTTTTATACTCACCTTTGAATGAGTGGTAACTTCCCTGCCCGGCAAATGCAGTAGCTTTATACATATCAATACTTCCACCATAATCTTCATAATATTTATATGCCTCTTCAATTTGCCCGAGGGAAGAATAAGAATTTGCTAAAAATATTTTAGCGGTTTCGCCATTTTCTGTACTGCCGTATTCCTCAACAATTCGTTTCAGACCAATAATATTGGTACCCTGTCTACCTTCGATTGCCTCAAGGTAAGCACCCATATCATATAATTCCATCACACGCGATAATTCCAAACCTGCTTTTAGATTTGATTCTTTTCGCTGATCAACAACATAATAAATTGCAAGAATAACAATAACTAATACACCGAGATACATATATATCCGGTTTTTATTCTCTGTAAAATAATTCTGAGATTTGTAATAGAACTCAACAAGTCTATCCTGTTTTATTTCTTTTCTGCTGAGTTTCTTCTTTTTAGCTAACATCCGGAAAATCCTTGATTCTGAAGAAAAATTATTAAAAGCGGGTCAAATTTAATACAGAATGGGTAGAGTTCAAAAAGTATGAACGTTACAAATTATCTGATTTTCTTACTGTTCCACCAACAACCAGAGCAGCCGAGATAATGAGAAGATTTTTTATTATATACTGCCCTTCCATTGTAGGTGCATATGGAAATCCTCCGGGTTGAAAAGTTACTTCAGTTAAAATGATAAGAGGCATAAAGGTTCCAATCATTTGTAATGCAAGCAGTCCGATTGCTATCCGCAATGTTTGCTTGAATAGAAAAAATATTCCGATTGCAACTTCCCACCAGCCTATTACGATTACCCATCCATCAGTACTGAAAAAAGGAAGCCAACCCACAGTAGCCTTTACTAAAGGTTCTGCCGGGGATATTCCAATAGTCTTAAGTACTCCGAACCAGATAAATATTATTCCAAGTGAAATACGAAGTGCAAGAACTCCCCATTTCTGCATAAATGATGCTATTTTACTATCGATTTTATTAAAGTTCATAATCTTTCTTTTGATAGTCAGAAATAAGCTTTTGAAATTATTCAGTTGATTCTTAAAAAATCAGTAGAACTGCAATGACAATACTCCCAAAAATTCCTAATTCGTAATTCGTAATTCGTAATTAATGAAGTACGCCCGGCAGGACTTGAACCTGCAACCTTTGGAACCGGAATCCAACATTCTATCCAATTGAACTACGGGCGCAAATACACTCACTATTATTTTTCAGTTACTTAAAATTAGTCAGAAATATCTAAAGTAGAAATGATGAAGGATTGGATGATTTGCTGATTGGTTGATAAAAAAAAACTCTCTACAAACCAACCCTTATATGATTGGAATAAATCCATGCACTTTCCTTTCTGAATACCTCCACTCTGTAAGCTCCCTTTTTACTAACAACGAATTCAGCATTAAGCCCTTCTGCTGTTTCGATTACTCTGCCATTTCTTACCAATCTTATCTGACCTTCTAAACCCGGTAAAAGAACTTTCAAAGCTAACTCTCCTTTCGAAGTAATTGTATCACCCATAGTGTATAATTTATTTTCTTGTTCAGCATAGAAACGAAATCCTTTGGATTCACCGTGATAGTCATTAGCAATAAAACTTCTTCCTTCCTTCATTGCATTGTATATAAGCCACTTGGCTTTATTAATTGCTTTCTGGGAAGTTCCTTTTTTTATTTCCTCATCCAGTAGTACGTGTGTGTGTATTGATTTAAATAAAACTTTGTAAGGAAAAATTTCCACTTCCATAAATCCAAGCAGATTATATTTATGTGCATGTGCATCAACTCCACCAATTGCAGTTACTTTGCGTTCAAGATTTAATTTGTCCCATATTTCAAGCGTTTCTTTTGGTGGTGATTCTATAGTTCTGAGAGGATGAAGAAAGGAGCGGTATTTATTTTCTTCAGTAAGATTTTCCATCCATTCGGACATATGATTCCATATCTCTATGCCATCAAATTCTTTTATATCCCAATCGGTCCACGGAAATGGCGGATGCTCTTTCATGTGAGTTCTTTTTTCATGAGGATGAGCAAGGAAACCAATACCGCCGTTTTCTTTAACTTTTTTTACATAATCTTTGGCAGGCAGTCGTGTTGAAAATGCATCTTCAATACCAAATGCAAGATAATGGTTTTTATTTTCTTTATCATTTATCTCAACACCGACGAGTAAAAGAGCATTCCCATACCATTTTTCGTAACCTTCGTGTAGTGCCCTTAAAGTATTATGATCGGTTAGAATAACAAAATCTAGTCCCACTTCATCTGCAAACCTGGCAATATCAGGAACTTCGCCGGTACCGTCGGAAAAGACTGAATGAAGATGTAAAACACCTGTATATTCAAACATTGTAATTCAATTATTAACGTTGTAAAGATAGAGATATTACTTTATCTAATAAAGCGGAAATTTATTAGCTAAAATCGAAATGAAAGATCGAATAGAATTCTGCCTGAGGTGTTTACCTTTTCAAAAATACCCTCATAGCCTAGTGAAATATAAAATGGATTCAGCACACCTGAGGAAAAATCTACTATTACAGATCTTTCATTGTATTTACTATTGTTCTGAAGCAGTATATATTCATTTAACCGAAAGCCAACTGATATATCAAGATAAATCTGATCAATTGCTTTGTAGATGGAAACCCCGTAAATATTAGCTTCAATATAACTGCTATTCAACTTGTTAAACGATACATTTGTTGAAAAATCTAGTAATGGGATATTTGAATAACTGATGTTTCCACCATAGTTTGTATTTTGTTTCAAATCTGATTTACGATAGCGGTATCCATAATTTAAGCCGATTGACAAGTTTCTGAATGGCCTTATGTTGCTACGTAATCTTATTCCCTGTCTTGTTTCATTCTCAAAAACACTATCTATAAAACTCTTGAAAGTTTCATAATAGATTACATTCTTTCTTGCATCGTATGACAAAGAGAAAGAAAATTCCTTTACAGGTGCGTATCTTGCAGAAACGAATACACTTGTTAACGAGGGTGAGTTCTCTTCTTTATCCAGTACTTTTTTATATAAATCTATTTCAGACGAAATGAAGAATGATGTTCTTTCAATTATATTATTGCTATGCTGAAAATAGATGAATCGTCTATCTGTTTTAAAATCATTTGTTTGTTCCAAAACAGAAATGGTGTTTTCCATAATTCCTTTTCCAATAGTATCGGACTTATTCAGGTAGAACCCATATTCAAAAAGTTTAAAGTTATATCCGAAATCAGAAAAGTTTGGTCTTGACCCGGCAACCAATCCAAGAGCAAATGATGATAATTTTTTCTCGAACTGTAGTCCATCTACCGTGCTAAGATTTGAAATTTTACTGTTCAGATATCTTCCCAGCCAGATACGGGTTGATTCATCAAAGTGGTAACCAATATTAAGGTCATAAACTTTTAAAGCGTTCCCTATATTTGACCGTACACTTTCCCAGTCATCCTGCCGGTAGGCAAAAATAGAATATGCGGAAAAAGACAGACCGGTGCTTTCTATGTTTTCTCCGCTTAATCTTATAGAATGCCGCCACCTCTGATAATCACCCCTATTAGAATAGTTATCGAAACCTGAATAAGATTGTGTGGAGATTCTTCCCCGAATCGACTTTGGAGCTGTACGAATTCTCATTTCACTTTCTGAATTAACTTTTAGGCCAATGGAATCCGTTATAGCCGGAGTTTTTAAAATACTAACGTCATCCTGTTTTGTTTCCTTCGTTTCGTGTATTGTATATGCAATCAGCTCATCATTTACTGCAAACTTTTGATCAGACAATTTCTCACAGGCAGCTGAAGTAGTTGAAATATGTTTTACTACTAAAGCAGGAATAACTTTCTTTGGAGATTTAAAATAAAGCGTATCGCCTTCTTCAATTCCAGACGTATTCTCAAACTTCACATAAACAAATTGCGAAGAAATGAATGAAACCTTTCCTGACTTAATCTCATTCTGTGCAATTTGTGCAAGTCCGATAGAAGAAATAAATATTATAGAAATAAAAAGATATTTCATCTTATTCGATTGATTCCATTTCTCTGAATAGAAGGAATTGATTTACGGAATTCAAAACCGGATTGCATCTCAAACATCATATTTCTGTTATTTCCGTTTGGATGACAGGAGAGGCATGCTGTGCTTTCATATACATATCCGGTTACCTCGCTGTGATCATTATTCATGGATTGTTGGTTGTGTTCGTGACAATCTATGCAACTGAAAATACTGTAGTTATTTGGTACTGTGTGACAATCAATGCAAGCAGTCCAATTGTTTTTATGCTTACCGGAATAAATTGGAAAGTACTGTCCGTCATGATCAAATTGAGCCGGAAGCCATGAGTTTGTTGAGTGACAATCCTGACAGAGTACCGGAAACCCAACAGAGGCATGGTTAGGGTTTGTAGTACTGTTATACTCGCCGGAGTGACATCCAAAACATTCTGTGTTTGTTCCTGCATAACCAGACTCATGACAGGAAATGCATTCTGCTGTTAAATGTGCACCGGTTAATACAAAACCAGTTAGCTGATGGTTGAATGTTATCTGCATCCATTGAGAAGTATTATGGCAAATCTCACAATTGGTCGGGAGATTCTGCTGAAGATGATTTGGTGCAGCGGCAAATTGTTCGCTGTGACAAAAAAAGCATTCACCAATCAATCCGCCTGTAGTGCCGTTATGGCAGGAAGAACAATCCTGCAATTGATGTTGTCCCGTTAGTTGAAAACCGGTAGTTATATGATCAAATGATGAGGGTATCCATGCAATTGTGCTATGACAATCAGAACATCCTGATGGAATACCTGAAGCGGTATGATTCGGATTCTGTGCATTGTTATATGCAGCCTGATGACAACCGATACATAAATTTTGGGTTGTCGAATAATTACCGCTATGACACGAGTTACAATCATTTGCTACTTCCAGGTGCCGGCCGGTTAAAACAAAAAATTCATTGTGAATTGGAAATGATGCGGGTGACCATCCCGGGTTTGTTGAATGGCAGGATTTACAGTCTGCAGGAATACTCAATACATTATGATTTGGATTGGATGAGCTCGTATAATCTGAATTGTGACAATCAAAACAATTTGTTGTTGTTCCTGCATAACCTGACTGATGACATTGCGAACACTCAGCAGATTTGTGAGCACCTTCGAGAATAAAGTCAGTATTGTTGTGATTGAACGCCCCTTCTTTCCTCCCTGTTGGGTGACAGGACAAACAGGCGGTACTTTCGTAAACATACCCGTTTATTCCGCTATGCTCATCATCCATTTCTGATTTTCTATGCTCATGACAATCAATACAACTGAATATGCTGAAATTATTCTGTATTGTGTGACAATCCGAACAGTTATTCCATTTGTCTTTATGTTTACCCGAGTAAATCGGGAAATAGGATCCATCATGATCAAATTGCGCAGGCTGCCATGCAGAGGTACTATGACAATCATTACAGGTAGTAGGAAATCCGGCAGAAATATGATTCGGATTTGATGTCGAATTATAATTAACCAGATGACAACTAACGCACTCCGTTGGTGTTCCGGAATAACCGGAAGTGTGGCAAAGTGTGCAATTAACCGTTATGTGTCTACCTGTTAGCGGAAAGTTTGTCAGATTATGATCGAAAGATGCTGGTATAAATGAATAAATTGTATGACATTGATTACAATCTGTAGAAAATCCGGCTTGAATATGATTAGGGTTCTGAGTTGCATTATAATCGGATTCATGACAGGAAAAACATTCTGCAGATAATCCTGTGAAATTGCTGCCTTGTGCGTGGCATGTAAAGCAATTCGTAATACTATGTCCCCCAACCAATGGAAAGAAGTTATGATCTAAGTTAATTGTGTTCCAGGTTAGAGATTTTATACTGTGACAGTCATAACAATCTGTCGAAAAACCTGCACTAACATGATCAGGATTTAGCGTTGCAAAATAATCAGTTGAATGGCAATCGATACAATTCAATCCCAACACCTGGAAATTAAGATCTGCATAGCCGGAATGACAATCAATACAGTCGGCCGTTTTATGACCTCCGGTAAGCGGAAATCTGCCGGTCTGGTGTAAGTTCAAAACATCTTTCACAATCCAGGTATCCGGTGTATGACAGACCGAGCAGTCTGCTCCTGCTGTACCAGCGTGAATATCCTTATGACAGGAAATACAGTCAGAGGATGTTTCGGAAAACGTAAGAGATGAGTGACACGATTTGCATTCAACAGTTTTATGCTGACCGATCAATGCAAATTCTGTATTAGCATGATCAAATGTAACTTTCTTTAAATCAACATTCCAGCTTGAGGCATCGTGACAAAATGAGCAATCTATATCGAAATTTTCACCATGCTGTGATTGAGCAAAGTCATCAGCACAAAAAAATATAAATATCACTATCAGGAATGACAGGATGCGCATCTGAAATCTTCAAGTTTAAATTTTATAAAATTATTTTCACTAATAGTTATTAAAGGATGACATTTTGAACATTCAAGTTTTGAGTGAGCACCATCTAATCTGAAATTTGATTTATTATGATCAAACCTGACCGGTTTCCAGTTATCAAAAGTGTGACACCTCATACAATCATTGATCCCATTACTGATGAACTGACCAAAATGAATATCGGTATGACAAACAATGCAATCACTTCTCAAAGAGGTAAATATAAACTTATGAACGACCGAATTCTCTTTGTTTGTGTGACATTGTTGACAAGATAAATTACTATGTTTCCCTTCCAATTCAAATGCCGTTAGTGAATGGTTAAAACTGATAGTGTTCCAGTTTTCGGTGATGTGACAATTCTCGCATTTATTAGCAGGTAAATATTTGGCTGCTAATTCTGAACCGTGAACATTATTGTGACAGTCAATGCATTTGATGCCGATATTTCGGAAATGCCATCTGTCATTTTTACCGTGACAACTTTTACAAGGCACTGCAAGATGACTTCCTGTAAGTTTAAATGATGACAAATTATGCTCATCTATTGTATATAATGATGGAGTAAAACCATATTCATTATGACATTCTTTACAATCGCGGATTTGGTTGTTAGCTAATAGTTCTGCTTTATGGTAATCAGAATGGCAATCAGTGCACTTATTAAAAGCAGGTTTAATTGATAATCCGCCTTTATGGCAATCGTTACACTTAACGAGCTTATGTTTTCCAACAAGTGGAAATTTGGTTTTCGAATGATCGAAGGCAGAATCATTGATAAAATTAAATCCTCTGGTCGAATGACAACTCTTACAGTCGGCACCAAAAGCTCCTTTATGTATATCTTTATGACACGAAGAACAATTATTAAAACTTAAGTCTCTAAACTTTTGAAAATCCTTATTGTCTCTTTTTTCAATAATGTGACAACTTACGCAATCTACATTGAGGTGTTTTCCTGTAAGTGCATACCTTGCGTTTCCATGATCGAAACCAGTTGCCGGTTTAAATTTTTCTGTAGTATGGCAGTTTAAACAGTCATCACCTAAAGTTGACTGATGATAATCCTGATGACAGCTTTTACATTCACTGTTCAATCCCAGGTAGGTAGTATGCTTCTTCTTTAATTTTGAATTGTTTATGAATTCGGATTTATGACATTCAATACAATCTATACTTTTATGTGAGCCTGTAAGTTGAAATCCTGTTTTGTTATGATCGAAATCCTCAGCATTAAAACTAATTATTCTGAAGTTTCTGCCATGGTGCTCACTATGGCAACTCCAGCAGTCTTTGCCTCGGACTTCATTACCCGAGTGATAACCCCGATTGGAATTTATGAGTTGCTTAATTTCAGAATGACAATCCAAACATTTTGAATTGAGAACCTGCTTTCCAAGTTCATGACATTTGGTACAATTACTTAAACCTTCAAGATTCGAGTGGGCTTTTGAAAGATCACCGGGAGATATTTGAGAATATGCCGAAGTCGCTGAGATTATTATCAGCGACAAGGCAACCATCAGTACACTCAATTTCATAGTTTTTAATTGTGTTTTAATACTGCATCCCCGAATTTTTTAGTGATTTTTATCCCGATCTGCTCAAGAAATTTTGTGGGCAGTTCACCTCCAGCGAAAACATACAAGAGATCATTTTTCAATGTTAACATTACTTCATTCATGGTTTTTAACAACACATCGTTCTCATTAATCTCAAAAACTTCTGATTTCAGTATAATTTTAATTTTTCCAGACTGCGAATATTTTTTTATTCGCTCAAGGTTAGATTGTTTTATTCTGGAGAAACTCTCACCCCTGTATGATAGTGTTACTCTATTATTTTCATCTGCTAAAAGCATTGCTGATTCAACAGCCGAATCACCGCCTCCAACTACAAGTATATTCTGATTATGAATAAGTTCAGGTTCAAGCAATCTGTAATAAACTTTTTCTCTCTCTTCGCCGGGAACACCAAGTTTTCTGGGAGTTCCTCTTCGGCCTATGGCAAGAAGTACTCCTTTTGAAGTATAAGTATTCTGATTTGTTTTAACTAAAAAATAATCATCTTGTTTCTGAATCAACTCAACTTTTTCATGTTCATTGATAGTAATTTTATTTCGTTGTAAGACTTCCTGCCATAATTCAAGCAATTCTGATTTAGTTGTTTGATTCATTTTAACTTTACCAAAAAGAGGAAGGTTCATTGGTGAAGTCATAACAATTTTTGCTCTGGGAAAACTGAATACGGTTCCACCCAGAGAATCCTGTTCTAATGTAACAAATTTTAAATTGTTCTTAGCTGCTGTTAGCGACGCCGAAACACCCGCAGGACCAGCACCTACAATTACCAGATCATATTTTGCATTTGAGGATTGATAAATTTTTTTACAAAAATATTCAACAGCCTGTCTCCCCTGCTCGACAGCATTTTTTATTAATCCCATTCCTCCGATTTCGCCCGCTATATAAATTCCAGGAATATTAGTTTCAAATTCCTGGCTGACGTGAGGTAATTCTACTCCCCTTTGTTCTGTACCAATACAAAGCGATATTGCCTGTACCGGACAGGCATGAAAACAGGCTCCATGGCCAACACATCTTGATGCATTAATTGTCTGAGCTTTTCCGTTTACCAATCCAAGAACATCATTTTCAGGACATGCTTTTATACATGCTCCGCTTCCAATACAAGAGTCGATATCAACAACAGGATGCAGTGAAACCGGTTCATTCAAACCTGAAGCTTTTGCTTTGCGGATTTTCCGGGAAGTTTCTTCACTTTTCTTCCTATTAATTTTCAGGTAGAAGTAGAAGATGAGTAATACTACTCCGCCAATGATAATATAAGATATCAGATTTTCAATCAGTGTTTCCAAATTATCAAATGTCTCTAACAGTTTATTGTATTTGTTTCAATGAATTTTTAGCGAGTTCTGTGGTTTCTGAAGCAGGAAAACTACTAATAAGATCTTCCCAGATCTTTCTTGCTTTTACTTTATTACCTCTGCTGGCTTGAATGGCACCTGAATTATATAAAGCCTGAACATTTGCAGGGTCTGCTGATAAAATTCTCTTTGTAAACTCTTCAGCTTTATCCATATTATTCTGGTTGTAATAAATGAAAGTAAGTGAAAATAATATATCGATACGGTTAGGGTCATTACTTAATATCTTTTCATAAAGAGGAATAGCATCATTTTGTTTGTGTGACATAGACAGAAAATCTGCATATTCTCTTATCCGTGTTGTATCATCAGGCATTGACTCAAATTGCTTTTTCAATTCGTTTAATTTACTTAAGGTCTCTGACGTAACATTTGATGAACCAGGCTGCTGATTAGGGTTATCAGAAATGCTCTTATGAAAATCATCAGCAGGCATTTTAGTTTCGGAGTGAGTTAAAACTCCATTATTTGATGAACTTTGAATAGCAGAAACAATCAATACAAAAGCAACAATTATTGCAATTGTACCATAAATGTATACGGTTTTTATTTTCATTAGTTCCTTAAAATATCCATTTATATCCAAAAACTATTGTAACTATTACGTGAATTAACATAATAACAAACATAGTTATTGCAAAAGGTAAATGTGCAAGGTGCCAATAGTGAAATAATCTCCTCATAGTCTTGAGCAATCCTATTCTTCGCGATAAAACTATTTCCGACTTTGCAGTTCTGACAATTTCCTTAGTTCGTAATTTAGATATGCCTGTAATCTTCAATTGTTTATTCAGATGATACAGGTAAACTCTCATTTTTATGTAATCGGGTATGATGCCAAAAAGCGCTTTACTAATACTTAATTCATCGAATCGCTGGACTGATGACAGTCGGTTTAATTCATTTCTTAAATATGTATTCAACGATAAGTCGATATAAATATCATTTGACATTTGCTGGCGAATTGTAATAAGTTCTGATATATCTATCTCTTTTCCCTGAATAGTTCTTGGTATTTGCACATAAATAAATCTGCCGATAACCCCGCTGAATACAACAATAACCATACTCCAGAAACTAACGGATACAATCCCACCAAACTTGAAAGCAGTGTGAAAGAGAACTAAAATCGGGCCAAGGGTACACAAGAAAATATGAAGTTCTAACCAGTGTTTCAGGTATCCAAAAGTAAAAAATTTCCGGCTTCTTTTTCTCATCATATATATTCCCACACCTGCAATCATCATTAAGGTTCCAATGATGCCAAAACCATGTCCCCAATCACCACTAGGTTTTAAACTTGCGTGAGCCGGATCAAAAAATCTTTCTTCAAGTGAAGTTGCGTAGTAAGTAAAACCATTATATGCCAGCAAAATTGTTACCAAAAATCCTATTAAAAAAAACGAAGCAATGTAAATTTTATGAACGGTCTTATTCATATTTTGAGGCCTTAAAAATTAATAGTCTGTTTATGGCAGGAACTGTGACAATGGTTAATAATAGAGTATGATTGAAATTGTTAATAAAAAAGCCGGCAGTTGCCGGCGATAATTACTCTTCTGACAGTTCAATCAGTGTTGAATACTTAGTAGTATTCTCTGCAGTCATATCACCAAGTTTTGTCAGAAGAATATTCAATCTTTCATCTTCGCTGTCGTCGAAGGCTTCATACGCTTCCATTGAAGAAAAAGTATATATTTCCTGAAAACTGTTGGTTCTGCCTTTTACTTCAAACACATCATATGATTCCAATCCTTCTTTCTTAAGAACAGCTTTTAACTCTTTAACAAACTTTAAATATTCACTCCTGAATTCAGGTAAAACATCATACTGGACTGAGAAAAGAACTTTTGTCATTTTATCTCCGAAGATTAACTAAAAAAATTTAATGGTATATGACCGGTGAACACTACTTCCGCCGGTCCGGTTAACGATAAATTATTTACTCTATTATTCTCAACTATAAAATTAACAACTAATGCCTGCCCGCTTCTGGGAATAATTGTTATCGGCGGTTTGAGTTTATTTGTAACATAAGTTATAAGTGCGGCTGCAACTGCTCCGGTACCGCAAGCCCAGGTTTCATCCTCAACACCGCGCTCATAAGTTCTGATAAACACTTTTTCATTTTCAACAAAAATAAAATTCACATTGGTTCCAGAGGGTGAAAATTCATCAGCATATCTTAATTCTCTACCAATCTGAATAACGGGAACCTCATTTAATGTCTTAAATTTTACGCCGGGAACTTCCGGATTCTTCTCAACATCAATAATATTAACAACAAGGTGCGGTGATCCAGTATCAGCGTAACAAGCATTCATTAACTGTCCGAATGCTTTTATCTTAAAATTATATTTTATCTTCTTCGGCGGATTGAGATTAAAGAGAACCATCTCATTATCCAGCATCCTGCCGGTATATTCAATACGGTTAGCAATAAATCTGCAATCTGAATTTGCCAACCTGTCTGTTAGAGATGCAAATTTAATTCCGCATCTGGCACCATTACCGCAAAGACTTCCAAAAGAACCGTCTGCATTATAATAATTCATTTCAAAATCAAAGTCATCCGAATCTTCAATAGTTATTATACCATCGCCGCCAATTCCTGTTCGTCTGTTACATAACTTCTGAATTATCTTTTCGGTAAGGTTAAAAGCGGGATTCAGATTTTTATCAATTACAATAAAATCATTTCCCGCACCGCTCATCTTAGAAAATAAAATTGAATCCATTTTACTGCCACAATTTAGGCAGATAGTTAATGGTATTCAATAAAAAATATTGTTATTTAATTGTGATTTTTTTTAGCGAGGCGACAAAATGCCGCCCCATAAGAATTGTTTCAGGATTGCTTAACAAGCATTGCAATTTCTTGAGCTACCCTGGAATTATATTCGAAGGCAAGTTTTCTATGGTTCACCAGGTCTACAATTGTTCCGATGAAACATAAACCAAGTGTAAAGAAGAAAAGTACTCCCAATCCTATGTGATTTAGAATAAATCTGTGTATGCCGGCAAAACCGAGAAAGCCTACAAGACATACAAGCAGAATCATTAAAGGATCTTTTCTTCTGGAACCATAAGCAATTGCAAAGTGCTGAGCCTGTGTTTCGTTCATATCTTTTATCAGCATTTGCACATATCCCATTTCCTCTCCTTCAAGACCGGGCAGGAGTTGTAAAACGTTAGGCATTATATGTCCTTTCTTTGATGTTTAATTTTTTCTGTGTTAATAGATTAAATCGAACTAATGAAACTATTCTGTATGTAAGAATTAATACTGCTGGTATTCCAAGTAAGTGAGTGTTGAAGGAACCTGATATGTCACCATTAAAAAACAGAGTTATTGATTTTCCTAAACCGCAGCCCGGACAGCTATCAATTCCTAAATTTGAAAGCGGACAAATTGTAAAGTGAGTTACGTCAGCATCGTTTAGAAAAGCAAGATAAATCAAGGCTGCTGACCAGATTATTACTTCCGGGTTAATAATTTTAAAAACGGAATTCATATAAGACTGTATTCTATCAATAAAAACAGATAGCTGCCGCGTATTTACTAGTCCGAATGATGATTTCATTTTTGTTGCATTTTTACAGACAAAACTTAGCTAAATACTGAAAGCGAAACAATAAAAGCGGGATAAACGGTATAGATTTACCGGTAAAAGTGTGAGACAAGTCGACTAATGAATGCATTGTAAATAACCGATATTAGTAATAATTTTGTGCAGGTAATCTATTACTGATTTTTACAGGTACTTAACTACATTCAGAGGCTCGATTGGATTACAAATTTTCCATCTTGCTCATTTCTGTTAAACCTGATCACAGGCAGCGCATATTTATAATCCTTACAAATATTTTTCAAACAAAAATCTTTAACTCTATTGAGGTGTTATTATGAGAGTATTAGGAATAATTTATCTCATTGCTTTCGCCTTTATTATAAGCAATCAAAGTATATCAGCTCAGGATATAGAAATTCATTACCTGATTGGCAAAAAACAAGGTGATGTAACAAAGAAGTATGGAAACCCGGTTCATAAGGATAATTCAAATCCTGACATGGTTTGCATGTTTTATAAAAATCCGAACGGAACTATGGTTTTTGTTTCCGACAAAGACGGCATCTATCAGGCTGAAGCAAATATAACTTACAATACCGAAAGCGATGCAAGAACAGCAATCGATCACTTCATTCAATCATCATTAACGGATGAATTCCAGATTGATTCGGTGACTGTAAATGATTTTAGACTTCACCATACAGGTGTAAGTGTTGATCTGCACATGGCAGAAAATAAAATCAGTAAAAAGTATGAAGTACGCGTTAAGGCAAACCGAACTGAAAACTGAAAATTGTTGCGAAAAAAATTCTAAGACTGTTTCATACTGATTACTGCCAACTGTAAAGCAGTTTATAGTGCAGTATGCCAATTATTTAATTGTATTATTAAACTGCTAAACTATAACATCACCACCGGTAAGTCCCGGGGCTTCGCCCAACCCGCACCTTTTCATAAAATCATTGGTGAACATATATCGCTGCATTGGATCGGGAAGAAATTTATTTCTCTCTTCGATCCATTCAGTTAATTTATTTCCGTACATTGAAGTCAATCTGCTTCTGGAATAATCTCCTTCCTGCCCCCAGTGCAAAGTAAAGGGAATGTTCAGATCATCCATTCCTTTAAATACTTTCAGGTAAAAGTTTTGAGTGTTTAATGAATTAAGACCGGGTAACTCGATCGTACAAGTCAGAGGGCTGAATCTTGTGAAAGCCACTGTTGCTTTTGAGTTTCGCACGAATCTCACACCAATAAGTCCGGCAAAATTAGATTGATTGGCAATCCTCATAACAGTTCTTACTGCCTGCTCTGCTTTGTCAATGGGAACACCAAGCTCGGTACTTGCACTGCCGCCTTTTGGTCTGTAGATAGTAGAATCTCCAAAAATATTTTTTGGAGTTTGTGTATAACCTGACTGTTCTTCTGCTACACTGCCAAACAAACCGTTTACGATGACCGGAACAACTGCACTTGCCGAATCACTCATCATTCCTATTAAAGAAATAATATCATCACCAACTCTAGTGGATGAACCTCCGGGCGGCGGACTCAATTTATTCTGATCCAGTTTCTTCTTATACATAACACGAAGATAAGAATTCTTACTTGATGCATAGGGATTAACAATTATATCAAGATGATATGGATCCTGATCAAATGGTAATCCAAAATCCGTAAGAAATGATTTAAGATTATCAGAAGCTGAGTGACGAAAATTTTTTAGATGTTGATATACAGCTTCGGCATTGTCATAATCAATTCTTGTACAGTATGTTTCAAACATGAATAAAGTTAACGCTTCAACGATGTATCCGTGAATAACTCCAAAACTTCCAAAGCTGACTACAGCACTATAAAAAAGTTTATCATCAGTAATTAATTTTGCACCGAAAACATTGCTGAAATTGGAGTTAATTATCGGATTTGAATCAGGTTGAATAAAAAAGTGATCCGATTCACTTGTAACAATATGAATTGCTCTTACATAATCCTGCATTGCCCCAATTTTAAGTGCAGAGCCATGGGTTCCTGTTGACACTGCACCCGAAATGGTCTGTCCATTGCTTGCTCCTGTAGTAGGAAGACAAAACCCTCTCGACTCAAGAACATTGTTTATCTGATTTATCTGGCAGCCCGATTGGAAAAAGAACAATCGTTTTTCAAGTGCCGTTGGATCATCAGGAAACAAAGCAGTGCCATTTATGGAATTTACACCAACAGTACCAAAATACGTCAATGGCTTTGAATCATGGATAGAGTCATTACAAATTGCTACATCCGACAAAGACCATTTACCACCATAAGATCTTAACCTTTCATTTCCTGAGCGCGCCAGTCCAATCATTTTCTGAATGCCAGCAAGTCCGTCTTTAAAACCTCCGATTGTACTGTTACTTATTTGATAGCGATGAAGAACCTGTCTCTGAATGTTATTGTGTTCATTACTCCACCTGTAATTATCTGTAATTATAATGTTATCGCTCATTGATTGAATCCTCCAGTCCGCCTATTTCGCCTCCATTCTGTAATGGTACTGAAGTACATCGATATTCTACATCAAATGGAACAACCGCACCGAGTGTTACAACAGTACAAAGCGAGTATAACCAGCTTGATTTCACTCTTACGAATTGTAAACCATTACCTGAACAATCAACTTCTTCAAGCGGATCGCCTCCTCCCCACCAAAGCGCAACTACTGTTTTACTGAAAATATCATCTGCTTTTGATGACTGCACAGCCTTAACTTCAACTGCAGAACAACCTTCCAGAGAAATAATGAGAATCGAAATAAATATTACGACTGTTAGTGATTTTCTGTTATTCATTATTATCTAGTCCTCTTTTCTATTTTGAATACTGATGTTTATATATAACTAAATTTCTGGGTCTGTAATCAGGATCTTCATCATATCTTTTACTTACCGATAAATGAAGTTCTTCAAATGAATTATTCGCTCTACCGATTGGTCTGAATAATCTCCGAATAATCTTATAGAACCCTTTCCATGATTCGTCAGGTGACTTCAAATGATTTGGAGCAGTTTCGACAGGATTAATATCAAGTTTACAGGATTTGGCTTTTTTAATCATCCATTCAAGTGCAATGTCTGATAATGCAGTAGATGCATATCCGCCGCCTATATTTGAATGAGCACCAATAAACCATTGCTGTTCAACGTGCTGATTTTTTGAATCCTGTTGCTTAATCCAGATTGCAGGTTTAAAGTTTCGTCTCTTTTCATCAATAGCAAGTGCATGAAAAGCGTTCTGAACTATTGAACTTAATTCAGTATCATGAAACTGATTTGAGAGCGTTACAGGACTTATTTTGCTCAGAAGAGTATTTATAACTAACGGATTTCCAAGTGAGCCCACTGTATCCCACACCCCGATAAATTTAATTGGTACTTTATCCGATACTGCGTATGTTTTTCTGAAAAGAGTTGCTTCCTTTTGTTTCGGATGTGAAGATTGTGATCGTACTTTGTAAAGTTTGTACGCTTTTTGAATCATATCAATACAATCTCTGCGGAGAATTCCTGAGTTGCGAATTAAACCTCCGAGACTTCTCACAGTAAATGCACCTCGACTGAACCCAAATAAAAATATTTCATCGTTAGGTTCATAATTGAGAATCAAATACTTATAAGCCTCTAGAATATTTTTAGATATACCACTGCCGGTAGCGCCATCAAACCACTTTCTGAAAATTGTGCCTGTAGTGCCAACACCGGAATTGTAATAAGTCAGCTGCTGTACTCCAAAATCCGAAACAGGTTTGATTGCTTCGGCAATTTTAACAACGTTAGTCTGCAGCGGTACACCATCTTTATTTTTATCAGGTGTATTCCAAGTGCCGTCACAGCAAATTATTATACGTTTCATCTGCTCTCCTGATGATTGAATAATACAGTAATTGCTTTAACTGAGCGGGATTAATCTGAATAATGAAGCTGAGCCATTACTCAGTCAAGCGGGATAAAGTTATTTGAGATTAAGGTAAGACCTCTCTGATTAAGTCCATCCTCATTCTGTGAGTTAAATATAGAAATAAAAGTTTTAGAACAAAATAATCAATATTGACTATTTTGAGATGTGAGGTTTGATTTAGGGGAATTTTAAGTTTTATTTTTTTCTTTTTCTTCAGGCATTCTATTCAATTCTTCATTCATTGATCTGATTCTGTCAAATTCACCAAGTTCGTCAACACTAATCGTTTTATTTCTACCAAGTTTAGTTCTCACAGACTCCATTATTTTGTGAAATCCATCAAACAATTGTATAAAGTATATTAGGAAGGCTACGGAAATTAACGCAGAAATAATTTTGATGAATATGTTGTTGAAGATTTCCATTGCATCAAGCATTGAATATTAAAATATAGAACATCATTGTTCCATTCTTAATCAAGTACTAATTAACCATTATAAAAATAAATCTTTTAATTGTTCTTTTTTATCAATAAACTTTTGGAAGATGACTCCCTGCTCAACTCCCAAATCCTTAGTGCTATTAAAAGTGAACCTACTCACCAGGATGCTATTTAATTAATAAGAGCCTTTATCAAACCTTCTCCAATGCTTCCCCAATTTTCTCCACACATCTTCAAAATCGGGAACTTCTTTTATTTGGTTTACTAAATTATCGTTCCACTGACGTTTGAATGTTTCTTTTTTGTTTGACACGGTTTTGGTTAAGTCGTTAGGATTCAATTTCTTGAATTCTGTTTTTCTTTCGAAATCAGAGATATGGTCTTCAATATTAAAATTTTCAATTTCCAGGAAATACCAGATGTCATATAAATCTCTGGGCATCGTTCTTTGCATCAATGAACGAAGTTTCTCAGCAATAATTTCACCAATAGTATAGCTTAGAACTTTAAACTCATCTTGTAGATCAGAATATTCAGTAAGTACGGGCTTTTCCACCGGATCGTTACAAAGGAGCTCATCATCAGCAATATCAACTTTAATACTTTTGTTTGCCCCCTTACCACCCAATGGCCCTGTGTATCCCAGATAAAAATTATTATAAGTTTTATCCTCATCCTGAATATTCAGATTGATTCGTGATTCATTTTCAATCCACTCAATTATTGCTTCGAAATTCTTTTTTAACTCTTCAGAATTATATTTATCTCCATTAAAAGTAAAATCCAGATCTTCAGATAATCTGTAATCTTCAAAAAAGATTTTTCTTAATGCAGTACCGCCTTTGAAAATTAAACTTTTTTTGAGGTAACTGTTTTGTGAAATACCTTTTAATACCCAGCCGATTACATAATCTTTTTCCACCTGTGTATCGCGGATTTCAAGCCTGCCGGCAAACTTTTGTATTTCACCAGGTTTAATCACAGCTAAGTCTCAATCGATTTCATTGCTGATTTAATGTCAATATTATCCTGGATCTTCCATTCAGAATTATGTTTTCCTTTTTTAGGTAATGATGGGTCGAGTAAAGAATAGGAATTACTTAGCTTTGTGATTATTTCCGTTCTAAGCTCTTTTAAGATATCCAGATGGTGTAAAAGAAATCCCAACCGTTTGTAAGCAACCTGAGCATCGAACTTTTCCAGATATTCAATCATTCTTTCCGGTTTAATTTTCTCTCTGCTCTTATAAATCGCTTTTATAATCTCATTTATTCCGCCTGCATAGTTTGGTTTGTAAAGACAGTCAATAAATGTCTTTTCAAGATCACTGCAATTTACTTTATTGAAATCATCAATCCAGGTTTTTTCGTAACCGAAAAATCTGTTTTTTCTTAATGTGATAAATTCAAATTTTATATTTCTCACTATATGATATTTTGGAATAATTTGTTCATCGACAACTATTTGCTCTTTAAGGGAAGGTTGAGTAATTAATCCAAAAATATCCAAAGCACTATAAAAACCTATGTAATAATTTTGAGACTGAACCAGTGCTTCTGCAGCTAAATGCCAATTAGGAAAGTACTCATTACTGTCTTTTTCATAAGGAATTACGTGATAGAGCCCATCTTTAATTCTAAGCAATAGGCCTCTTTGTGCCATATAAATTAGTAATCTTCTTACAGCTTCATCTCCGCTATCGTGTAATATCTCTTTTGCATCTTTAATTGTTAAAAAATGCTTATTTTGGGCATTTAATGTATTAAGTAACTGTGCCGAACGAAAGGATATATGTTTTTTCATATTAAAAATAAGACTTTGTTTATCGTATTTCTAATATATAATCTAATCTCATAAACATGCAAGATCAGATTTTATATTAATATTACGATACTTTATATCTCAATTCTATTATTAAACATCAATTCAACTTCAGATATTGCTTAACTGCTTCCCTAAACCTAACCTGCTGACCTGAACCAGGAAATGGGATAGAATGTTTATTTAATACTTTATCTGAAACATTTTTTTTCGGATCCAAATTATCTGATTCCTTCAGAAGACTAATGACCGGATCATATACATCAGCTTTAATAATTAATATATTTTCCGGATTCAGAGACAATATTTCTTCCTTAAGAATAGAACTGCAGTTGATTCTCATCTGCGGCTTTAAATGTGCATTACTTTTATCTGCAGGACATTTCATTGAATCTATAAGAAAATTGCCTCGACTTTGAAATTCTTTTAATGCTGTAGATTTAGGGTTGCTAATTGGAATGTTTAAAGCTTTCATAGTTTCTCTAAACAAGCTATCAAACCTTGTCAATTCCGGTCGATAGAAATATCTTGGTGGGACCGACTTTGGAGGTGATTCAACAATCCATAAAATTTTAACCTTCTCGGGTTTATACTGATAGGCATATCTGAGATTTTCTTCTCGCTCTATCTCAAAATTAATTCCTAGAGATAGGCATAGAATACAATCTAGTATTTTCTGTTCAAGCTGCGGATTCATTTAATGCCTCTTTAAATTCATCTTCAGTAATCTCCCAGAATTCTATTTTAATTGCTTTTGGTTTGGGCGTATACTCAATATGAATATTATTTTCTGGATAGTCGATCCTGAGTATTTTAACTTTTCCAAATTTTTGATGAGTCAGGTATCGATTAGCTAAACTATATTTTTGATATTCTTCCTGAGATAATAAAGAAATAAGCAAATGCAAGGGAGTGCCTACAAAATTAGATTTGCCATCCATTTTAAGATAATCAGTAGGTCTTAGAATCCTTCCCAATCTTACAGTAGCCTTAACCGCATTTTTAAGTTCCCCGAAAGATACATCCCATCTTTCAGGATTATTCAATCTTCTCCGAAAATAAATTTTCCCAGAAGTATAATCTATGGATGCAAGTTCCAGAAATTCATCCTCTTTTGGATTTTGATATTTATCTAAATACGGGGCCTTCCTTTGGGATTTAAATCGGTCTAAAACCTGATTGAATAATTTATCAACTACTCCTTGTTCATAGGGGAAATATAATTCACTTAATTTCATTTTAACATCCACTCTCCTTTATCGTTATAATGCCTGCATTTTGAAAAGCCAAATGCTTGCCACAAACTGTCAAAAATCGGTTTGATAACTAATTCTATTTTTTCAGAATAGTCATTTAACATAACTTCCGGGAGAAATACAGTATCTCTATCAATTGAATCATTTGCATGAATAAATGCGATTGATGAATCCATCAAATACCCCTTCACTCCTAATAAAGTAATCATAATTATAATCGGACAATTAACATTTAAGGAATTAAGTTCACCAAGAAGTCTCGTTAGTTCATCTATTAATCCCCTTTCAATTGCTTCTACTGTAAAAGCTTTTTGGTCTCTACTTGATACGTTTAGTACTCTTGAATTAAAAGTTTCAATAATTCCATTGTAATATAAAAGCAAATAAGCATCAGCAGTCTTGAAATCACCAATAGTAGAATAAGTCATTAATCCATCAAGATTGTATCTTTGATAGGATGTACTATCGAATAAGGGTCTCAGATTTTGACTAATATCAATATTCAAATCGATTCTGTATCTCTTTTCAAATGAAATGAGTGGTAATAAATGAAGAACTATTTTAGGAGATTCAACCAAAGGAATATTTACATCATTGGAAATGATTCTGCTTATTCTATCTAACCTAAAGTTCTTTATTCGCTCACCAAGATTTTCTGAAAGATTAATTGAATTTTTAACTTCACTTAAGTCCATTTGATGTTTTCCTGCAGAATGCCTTATGTAAAATCTCCAATGCCCCTGATAGTTCACAACGTGTGGTGGATTAAAACTTTTAGGTATATATGCAATGATCAAAAATCTGCCATTGGATAGTTTTAATGGCTGAAAATACGTTCCTATAATTCTGGGTTCAATAGAAGTCCTCAATAAATTTTCTAAACGTAAAATCACAGCATCTGTATTTTCAATTTCTACACCCGGAATATCTTCGGGTACTCCATCTTTCGCCTCAATTCCATAAATGATAACACCGCCATCCGCATTTGCAAAAGAAGAAATATCTGCTAAAAATTCTTTCTTTTCCTCGTATCTTTCGCCAGGTAAAGTTAGTTTGTATTCAAGATGCTTATCCTCAGCAACCTGATTTTCTTTTAAGGAGTTAACTTTTTCTTCAGTTAGATTTTTTATTTCGTTTAATGTGAAAAACATAAATCTCTTTTCCCTACTTTATGACTAAACTCCAAATTTAATTTTGGAAGAATAATAATTATTATTTCCTCATTCGAAGATAATGTCATTATTTTTTCTTCAGTACTTTTTTCAGGCTTATGCAATGATGATTGTCAGGATTCTTTTCTAAAGCAATTTTAACAAATTCTTTTGCTTGCTGCTTTTGCCGAGTTTGAACACAAAGCCAAGCCATATTTGAACAATCAAATGAATCTGCTTCAGATTGTTGCCTAAGCATTTTTTCTATCAATGGTTTAATCATAGTTGCTAGGTCATCCAGGTGTACGGTTTTAGGAATTTGGCGGAACATTGAATTAATTCTTTTAATTGATGAACTCAAAATATTATATGGTGCTCCTTCCAAACAAATTCTTTCAATTAATGCATTAAGCTCCCCTAACCAATCATCTGTTCTTCTACATACTTCAGATAATTTTTTCCACGCTTTTTGCTGTTCATTAAATCCTTTTGTGATTTCTAAATATGCTCTAATATACTTTTTCGTTTTGTCCAAATCATTTATACTATCTGTTTCTTCAAACAAATTTGCCAATAATAACCAAGCAGGTGGATACTTTTGAGCGATAAATTCTAATATGGGTAACTTTTCTTTTAAAGAATTACCATCTTGAATCTTATGAGAAATAGATTGAAACATTCTAACCACTCTTGGTTGTAGACCATGCTGAATATCGGTTGATTGAATTGCGCCGAACTCTTTTAAAAGTGCAGAGTCTTCTTTTATTATATTTTTATCAGGAAATACAGCAAGTTTTCTTTTACCAAAAATCGCTGCAACAAGCGGCACATTAATAAAAAGTTCTTCATCCTTTTTTGATTCAATTATTTCTATAAAGGAACTTTTACTTAGTTCTTCAATTGCAGCATCGGGATCCATTTTTTCATTAGATGGTCGCAGTATAACTGCCTCAACAGCAACTTTTGGATATACTGAATTCCAGTCACATAAAGTAACAAATATTCTTTTAGCTCCTGGACTAAGGTTGTTAAAAGTTCGCTCAAATAATGCATCTAAAATTTCGTTTTGATTGGCAACTATTCTCTGTATAGATACTCTTTTTTTTGCTTTTGCAACTTCGCCTAAAAGAATTTTAATGACGTAGGGATGCCCATCTGATTCGTTATATATCTCCTTTTCATACTCTTGATTAATCAGATGACTTATTCCAAAATATTGAGCAGTATTCATTATTAATTTATGGCATTCAATCACATTCATACCCATTACTTCAACGGGGTAATCGCCCTTAAAGTCCCTTACTCTAGTTGTAATTAATATTTTATTAGGGAGTCTTACATAAGTATCAATCCATGTGTATAAATCAACCGGGCTGTTCACCGTTTCAAAATTGTCAAACACAAAAAGTAAAGATGAGCCTACCGGACTTTTAGTTAAAGCTGTCATAAAATAGTTAAGATGATCAAATTCTTTGTCCATGAATCCCAGCGGTTCTAGAAGTCTGGAGAATTCTTTTGCAATATCTTTATCAGATAAAATGTGAGGTTTTACTAGTTTTGCACCTCTCAATGATAAATCTATATCGCGAGCACTGAACCAAAGAATAGCATCATATCTTTGTTTTTTTGCCAACTCCCAAAGAACATATAACGCTAAAGATGTTTTCCCAATACCTCCTCTTCCTGTCAGGGTAACAACAGGATGTCTATCATTTAGTAAATGATTCAACAGCTCTTTTTCTAATCCCGGTCGTTGAATATAATTATTTGGTAACGGAGGTAAATTTCCAAAACATTTTTCTTGAATATCTAATGAACCCAATCCTTGAGTTTCACTTTTAGGTAATTCGCTTGGTGGTAATAAGTATTGGGCAGCATCTCCTTCTATTAAATCATCACTTATGTATGATAATAATTCATAAGTTTTCCCATTAAAGTTTCCATTTGGGAAATAAAAATCTGTTGCATCAACATTGGAACAAATTAAATCAGTTCTATAGGGCCTATTTAAGAATAAATACACACCATCGATCAGAGTAATGTGGTGAGTTGCGTGAGAAGTTTTAAGGTAGTCGAATTCTGATGACTTGGTCCATTTAGTAACTCTATATTTCCCAGAATAATTCCTGTGTAAAAATGCCCAAGACCTTTGAAATATTTTGAAGTTCTGTACAAACAACATTATTGATTGCTCAAGTTCAGGAACTATCATTGAACACATTTGACCCGTAATCGCCCCGTGACCTCGCGTTTTATTCCTTAATTCAACAAAATATTGGAACCAGCTTTTCCCCTGAACTTTCGAAGGTAATTTTTCCTGCGAGTTATTCTTTAAGCATAAACACTTGAAAATCAGATTTACTGCCGTATTTTGCCAATGACCATCCCCTAATCGTTGGGTTAGTTCTTTTTGTTCATCATGTAAAGTAATTGAAATATACTGTGAACTTGTTCCTGTTAAAACTTCATCAATTGCTTTACTCCAATCGCCCAAACCATCAGTTCTAACTAAATTATAAATTATTCTATATCTATGACGTTCCGGGTCATCTTCAATTCCAGCAACAATACCTGAACAAATCATTTTTAAAATAAACTCACCAAAAAGCATTAAATCATAGAAATATGCTATATCAGAATCTTCTTTTGTAATACGAAGTCGTTCGTTCATTCTACTGAATGGTAAAAAATTAGGAATGGAATCCATAATAGTCTCCCTTTTTATGAAAGTTAATCAATATTAGGTTGTTTAGTTTAAATTTTTCCCTCTCCAAACATCTCCTCCTGATTATAATTTATTCCTGGTTCTTTAACCTTTGAACTTTTTCTTCTGTTATATTTTTTATTTCGTTTAATGTGAAAAACATGATTTAACTTTTTATCGCTTTCTGAGTTTGCTGAACAAATTTGAAGAAACACCAGCCCAAGCTGTTGCCCAGTAGTAATTATTGTACGATGCATCAGTCTTTGGAATTCCACTTCCAATTTACTTGATAAAATTATGAGCTTCATTTATTATGAACTTTTTTCGCATTTTACTTAAACCGTAGTATCTTCGATTTGTAGTGTCTTCAAATGTAATATTCATACCTTCGTTGTAAACAAAAAAAGTATTAAATGCATTTGCACTTGCTGAACGCTGCATACTAAAGTAAAATTGGACTGTGTTACTAAAGAGAGCGTTAAGGGATTTAGCGGGAATCTTTTCTGTGAGTGTTAATCCACCAAGTAAACAACTTTCTAACACACAAATACAGTTTGCCAATCGCCAATGTTCTTCCTGGTCACCTTTTTTGCCTTTGAGTCGATAAAGATATAAGTCTTCACGAAGTTCACATAGAAAAATATACTGATGGCTTTCATCACCCTGAATTCTTCTTGAATTACCTACTCTAAAAAAAAGTTTTTCTCCCTCATTCATTAACTTATAATAATTCCCTTCTCCAAATTCTCTTTCAGCCCAAACAGCTTTTTCTTGGCGGTTACGAACATCACCAACTTTTAGTTTCGTGTCTTCAACTTTGAATGCTTTCTCAGAGGCAGTAATAATGTATTCTTCGTCCTGAACAGGGATTAATCTTTTTTTAGATTCAACGTCTATAAAATGACCGTGTTTATAAATAACCTTAAATGCTTTCATAGTACTAAGTTATTGTTAATAATTGAAACCGAATCAAATAACCAATTTATAGTAATCAATGCTTCCTCCTATTAGTTTCCCAGCCTCTACCCGACTTGATACGTTTACCGATTAAATCTTCTCCTTTAGGACCGGCTGGATCGAATGATCTGTTGAAGAGTTTGATTTTACATTCATTGCAGATTATTACAGGACCAATATTACTTTCTGAGTATCTGTAAACTGGCTTTCTTACCATATTACATTCATCACAATTATGCTCTCCGTCTAATCTGTTTCCCTTTTGAGATATTAGAACAATTCTTCCGCTCTTTGTGAATTTTTTCTTCTCTGGATCAGCAGCTTTCTCTTCAATGTGAGCTGCTTTGGAATTGAGATCTGATTCATCCCTGACTTGTTTTACTATTATTTCTTCAAATTCTTTTTTGAGGTTTTCTGTTTTCTGTACAAAGTTCTTGATTGTCATTGCTTTGGACAAATCCAAAACGTTTTTTTGATATAGTTCTCTCAGTGCCATTAACAAGGATGCAAATTGTTTGCGAATATTTGTTATATCATCTTGCATTTATAATTTCTTATTTGATTATCAACCGTAATTGTAACCTAAAATAATTTTGAATTGTGATTTTCCCAACTTTAACATCCCCTCTTTAGCAGTCAATAGAATTTAAATCCGTAACCGTAACTCTATGCCCAATTAGCAGATCTAAATATTTATTTTCTGAATCAATTATTAAGTTTCTAGGTTGACCGCAGGTTGGACAAATAGTATAAATCAAATTTGGAAACAGTGAAATAAAATCAGTTTTATCAGAATTAAAAACTATCATCTCATTCCTACTATTTAGTAAATGCGTTCTCGGTAGAGACCTATCAATTATATATTCATTTTTGGCAAAAACCGGATTATCTCCATTCGCTACCGATGCTATCAACTTAAATGAATCTATACTTCTATCGAAAGCGCAACGATCTATCATAAATAGTTTTTGACTTAAAAACCTGCTCAGAATTTTTATCAATTCATTTACAACTGGATTATATTCTTGAAAATAATTTTGTAATTGATATGGAGGAAGTGTGTATGCATGACCTTTAGTTTCATTTCTTAATTTAACCATATCCTTTTTACAGATCAGAGAATGAGCTTCATTGATTGAAGAATAGTGAGCTGAAAAAAAAGAATCTTGATCATTTTCCAATTGGTTCTTAGCTTCATTTAGACTTCTAACCCAATCACCCAGAGCTGGAGCTTTTCTCTCAGCAATACTTATAAATTCTTTATTTTTTCCCTTTATTCTGGCGGATAGCATAAGTGTAGAAACTCTCACCGTAACATCAAAAAGATCAAGTAATAGACTGAACTTCTCCCTTATGTCAGGTTCATTCTTCAGTTTTCTGATGTAAATAGCTACGGGGAAAATTAAGTTCTGTTCATTCGGTTCTTCGGTAATTGGGATTTTGTTGAATGCATAATTCCTTGCCAAATCAAACAATGCAATTATTGCATTAATTTTATCAGTAGCTAACGATTCCTTTAATGTTGCCATACATCGAGGACAAATATATGCTGTTAAAATTTTCAGATTTATATCGGTTTTCCAACTACACATATCGTGAATACAGCCGATCGGAGGGTCATGGGCAAAACTGTAATCTTTGTGATAAACCATTTGCTCTAATAGGTTCTCGGTAATTTCTGTAACAAGAAAAGATTCTAAGTTAAGATGAGATATACTTTCCCAATCATAGCTGGTAATCAAACTAGTTTTATTTTCATAGCTTGTAACACTAAACCAATTGTTTTCTAATGGCAGATTAAATATTCCTATTGCATTGTCATTATCTATGTCTGATTTGTAATGCTTTAATAATTCGAAACCTTGATTCCATTCCATCAACTCTTTAAGATTTTGTCTGTCTTCACTCCGACCTTTCTGATACTCAAATTTAAATTTTACTTGAGCATCGTTCATTTTCTCAATTACATCTCTTAGTGTCTTTTTAGAGTTTTGGGTAAAATCAACTATAACAATTTTCATTTTATCACTTTACCTTCCACTCACCTTCAGGATTAAAATTTGGCGATTGTGGATAACCAACAGCGTTCCAAATTGGATCAAAAAGCGGTTTTAAAGCCAGAGGTAAATTATCTAATTGACTTTCATTAAGTAGAATCTCTGGTAAAAGAAAATCATTTTGTGTAAACGGGTGACCACCAGTACTTCGAATTAAAGATTTAGCTTGGATACTATAATCCTGGATATCTAAAATTGAATGAAATATGATAATTGGAAAATTTAATCCAAAAAACTCAAAAATTGTTTTACTATCGCTAACCCCATTAATTAAATCTTGTTCAAAACTAGAAAACCCGATAACCTTAATTCCTTGATAATTGACTCCAGTTTTAAATACCTCAAGCGACCCGTTCCTAAAAATTTGATTGTACCATACAGCAGGATGGACTCCATCAAAGTCGTGAACTAATATACCATCATAATTATAGATTTTTCTTAGGTCTGAATAAAAATCGTACCGAAGACTTGAATGTTCAAATTTAGCTATGTCAATTAACTCATTCGTCGCAAAAGAAGATAAAGGAATAATGTGATATATAAATTTAGGGCCATTAATGATTGGAATTGGGAGTTCTTTGTTTTTAATCCGACTTATTCTTTCTATTCTAAAGTTTCTAATTCTTTCTTGCACGGTGTCTGACAGACTAATAATAGATTTTAGTTCTGTTACATCAAGTGGATATTTACCTGCTGAATTTCTTGAATAGAATTTCCAGTGGCTTCCAAATTTAACTACGTGTGGTGGATTAAAACTTTTAGGGATATAAATTACAAGAACAAATTGACCATTGTCTAAAGTAATGTAATTTATCAATGCCCCCTGCACCCTTGGATCTGTACAATCTCTGATGAGGTTTTCTAATTTCAATATTTCAGCATCGATGCTATCAACTTTAAATCCACAAATATCCGTAGGGATGCCATCTACTTCTTTCACACCATAAATCAGATTTCCTCCATCAGCATTTGCAAAAGAAGAGACGTCTGCTAGAAATTCCTTTTTCTCATCATTTGTATTTACGGATAGACTCTCTTTGTAATCAACTGATTTTCCCTCTTGAATTTTATTATCAACAAGTCTTTTGATGACTTCAAGTGTTAAAGTTTTAATTTCATTCAACGATATATACATAATTATCTATTCTTGTATTTTTTAATAAGTGTAAGAATTTTTTTGTACTCGTTCCTCGTTATTTCTGGAGGTGTGCGGGTTACAGGAACCTTCTTAAATATTTTTGTTAAATCCTTGATCGAAATAATTGGGGGGTTATTTAATTCAATAAGTATCTTTTTACAGGTAATAAAAACCGGATACTTTTTTATTTTATCCCAATATTCATTATCCCATTCTCTTAACATCTTATCTAGATGTAATGATCTAATTGGCTCATCGTGTTTTATTATCCTTTTCATTTGAGATGTTTTCAATCCTGATGTCTTCTCTATTGGCAAAGGTGGATTTCCATCAACCAAACAATTACTTGGAATTTGAATTTTATTTTTAACATACCATTTTGATGCATCTTGATGATTTTCAAATCTTTTATAAATTTTTAATATTGCCGTAAGCTTATAATGTTCTTCCCCTATATTCTCATAATCACTTTTTACAGTTAGATAAATTATTCGATCACCTTCAAATAATCTTGGAGCACAAGCACGACCTCTGCATAATGCTGTAATAGATGGATATTCGGATTCAAAATCGGGCTCTCTTCGACAAGAACCGTCAACATACGGTGGAATATTAAATTTTACATTAGCTGCTGAACCGTAATTTGTTAGATTTAATGGTCGATATGTATTCAACAGAATTTTTGACATCTGATATTTCCAAACTAAAATTATTTATTGATGATACACTCCTATCTCTCTCTATTTACTAATCCATCTCGATTAACCCAATAAACAGATAAATGTATTTTTTCTCTTAACCACTTAATTTCAGTCCATTTTTTCAAATAAATTTTATCATCAGGAAAACCTAATGCAATCTTTAAGTTGGGAGACTTACATTTAGCTAAAATTATTGTTAGTAATGCTTCAGCAAACCAATGTCTTGCCTGAGTTTTGGGATTTGTTTTCTTTTCTTTCCCTTTATCTTTTCCTCTGACATATTTATCTGAAGGATAACCTTTAACTTCTACTTGAAGGTTAGTCCCGTTTTTTTTAGCCAAAATATCTGGACCCTTTTTTCTTGATTTTGTATCAACTACTTCAACTCCCCAATTTTCAGATTTAAGATGCTTTTCTATTTTATTTTGAATATTTGCCTCATAGAACCAATCATCTTCAGGTTCCCAGCTTCCTTTTATTTTACTCATCAATGAAACTTTCTTTAAACAAGTTATTTAGAAATAATCCTATCTCATCTAATTTATTTGAGTCAGCATATTCAAGTATCATTATAATTATTTCATTAACTAGACTTGTTGAAATACCTGCAATGGAATTTGTCGTCTCTGTAAAGATTGGGACAGAAGTAATTCCACCTCTCCTCGTCATCATATTCGCCAATAGTGGTTGGTTATGTACGGCAAGTGAAGATGTAGCATATACGTGTAAATAATCATTATAAATACCTAATTTCTTGCAAATAAAACTGAGGTTTGGATTATTTCCTTTATTTTCATCTTTATAAATCCTCCAAGCCCAGTGATATGGATATTTGGGATGATAATTTTCTTTGACTTTTTGATAATTACTTTCAATTACCTCCATATCAATATCTCTATATAGATTTTGAAAATATTCTTTTTCGGAATTCAATTTTTCATCCGGTATCGTTTTATCACTCTCTAATTCCTGCAAATAATTTTTGTATGATCTTACTCTATCCCAAAGGAGAGCGTGTTGATACTCTTCAAATAATTGGAAGCGAGACTCCGAGTCTTTTTCTAAAACTAATCTTGTGTTGACATAAGTTTCAAAAATATTTCTTTCAATTGATGAAGCTGACACAAGTTGCCCAACCATTAAACATTGTCGTAATGCAAAAATGTCTCCAGCAGCTTTTGTAAAGAATAAACTTAGTGTCGGATTGCCTGGTTTGTTAAAATATTCGACTTGATTATCCAAAAGGTAGTTTTGAAACATATAAATATCATAAAGAACATTAAGTGATTTCAGGTATGGCGTTCGTTCTTCCTCAAGTAATCTTCTTAATCCAGGACCAACTATTTCTTTGTATTTATTCAATTCATTTCTATAGAAATCAATTACTTGATATTTTAATTTTTCACTCTCCAAACAACCCTCCTTGTCCGTATTTCTCCTGTTGTTCTTTCACAACAGAAGCTTTTGTTTTCTTCTTCCCCTTCTCCCACAGCCCTTTTCGTAATTCTTCTGTAAGGATTTCCTGGTTGAGAGACAATTCTTTAAGATAGTTTCTTAATTTCATTTTCAACTGATCGTATTTTGCTTGACATTTCGTTATAGATTTTTAATAACTGAGTGTCTCCACCTAAAATTGAAGATCCTTGAGAATAAAGTAAAATACCTCCATCATATTCTGATGATGTTTCTAGTTTTAGCTTTAAATCTTCGTAAAACGTTTTAGTATTTTCTAACTCATCTGAGAATTTTTTGGAAGCAAGTGAATAAAATTTTGTTATAACTTTAGGAAAGAAAATTCGTCCGAACCAACTCTGTGATTCTTTATGAGCGAACTCACTCCTATTCTTATTTCTTAAATATGTTTGTTCTATTTT
>CAZXCP010000010.1:0-18529 GCA_964639355.1 uncultured Ignavibacteriaceae bacterium | reverse complement strand
TTTCTTGACTATATAGGAATATTTTTTAAGGAAAGCTTGTCTAAATTTTCCGGCAGTGGACTCTAAAGTTTCTTTAGCTTTTCTAAGATGCCTTTCTTTGAACCATTTGCCAATGCTTCTACCACCAAAGACTCCAGCAATTCCTCCAATTATAGGAGCTAATATAACTGAAATGCCTCCTGTAACAGGTGCTAAGGATAAACCAACCGATAATCCTATTTCCGCTCCTGCCCATCCGCCAATACCGACACCAACTACATCTGTGGCTGTATGTTCAATTGCTGTCCCAATATTTTTTTTGCCAGCAATAACACCTTTCGTATTTTTTATCCCGGATATAATAGCTGTTACTACAGGAATGCCGTCAATAAAATCTCCCAAATCATCTATTCCCGAAAAAGTTTCATCTGTTTTTTGAAACATTTCCTGGACTGATATATCTTCATCTATAATAACACGGGGATTATTGCCATAAGCTGCGGCCATTTCTCGATTAGTATATACAACAATTTCCGGATCTTCTAATTTTTCTGCGATATATCTTGGGTCATCAGTTATAGCAATATCAACTTTCTGTCCATCTATTATCGCATCATATTGCTCATTTGCTCCAGATTCTGGTTTTATATAGTCAATTCCCTTTTGATCCAATTTATCAAATGCATATTCCTCACCTGTATAACCTTTATACTTATGTATCATTTGTCTCCAGGCAGTAGCACCTTCTTCGGATTTAATAATGTTGTCTTTCAGAAAAGACGAGAGGTCCCCGAGACTTTCAAAATTTTGACCGTGATGCAAATGTTCTATTCCTTTTAATACAAATGGATCCATTTTAGAAGTGTTGTAAAGAACATCAAATATTGTAATTCCAACCGCTGCAGTTGCCTCAATTCCCGTTTTGTCTTTTACTTTTTTAAGTATTTTTGGTTCGACAACAAGTTCTTTATTAAGGTAGGATTTTGCCCTGCTATGATTTATGAGCCCGGTGAACATTAATAAGCCAGTTACACCCAAAACAACTATTAAGATAATTTCCATTTTTCTTTCTTTTTATTAGTTGTTAAAAAAATTTTTCCTGTCCGTAGTTTGACTGATTCTCTTTCATAACAGAAGCATTTATTTTCTTCTTCCACTTCTTATCCCATCTACCTTCAGCGACTACTTTCACTAACATAGTCTTCTTGCAGTCTTTAATCGGTTAATCAACTAATTAAAATATATAATCAGGACTTTAACTATTCTTAAACCTTGAATTCTCTCAATGTTTTTACAATGTATTTTGAAAATTCTTGATCCTTAAAATCTTTACCGCTAAGTCTAGAAAAAATATTTTGATAGTTATTTATATCGAAAATATCTTTTTGGGATATTGAAAAGTTTTTTAAGATCATTTTATCTATGTATGAATCTTTTTCCTTTGATTTAGTAAGATATTTTAATTGATCTTGGAATGAAAAAACATACCCACCACTGAACCATGAACTTGACATATTTTTCAATTCATTAACAATTTTGAATAAAAATCCAGAGCTAACTGGTTTCGTAGTTGGATTTAATTTTACCAGAAGGGGTAGGATCACTTGAAACTTCCTATGTTGTGAAAGGTTCATAAAAAACGGGCTCACTCTATCAGCTAGATCGCTAAATTGAATAACAAAATTGACAAGTGGTGTTAATTTATTTGAATCCTTCTGGAAATCAATTATTTTATCACAAATTTCCTCCCAGCGTCTAAATTTTGAAATTATATCTCGACAAACTTCAATTATTTTCACATTTTTTGTCTGTTGCATCAAGACAATTATTTCATATATCTGAGGAAAAGTTGCCAACTCGAGACTGAACTCTATCACCTTACCATAGGAATTTTCATCTTTTAATAATTCATCTAATAATAGTGACTCATAATTTGAAAAGCTATTCAATGAGTGAAGCAGAAATTGAGAAGCACATATATAATTAATTAATTCATGTCTAAATTCATATTTATTTTCTTCTTCATAACGTTTTATCCAGGCCATTGTTCTGAATACATCTGATATCTGCTCTCTTATTTCTGGTTGATCTTCATATTTCCGGTTTAAAGTTGATTCCAAGTGAGAATCCCAATCTTTTAGTGAAAATTTCTTTTTACTTTTGGAAACAATTGAGGTATAAGCGGCTCTATTTAAAAAGTTTTGGAATTCTGACATAAACTGTTGATCAAAATATTTTTGCTGACCTTTTCTTTTACAAAACTCTCTTTTCAACATTTCTTCAATAATATATTTAATAGCCGGATACCTATGTTTATATTTTGATGGATTCTTAAATGTACTAATTTCTAATCCATCTTGAGTCATAAATAAAAGTAAATAGTGTAATAAAAGTGGATCGTTAAGAATCTCCTTGAAATCACTACTCTCTAATTCTTTGAAGGTCACTAAAGCTTGCTCTTCTTCACTGAAATAACTGATAAAAAGTTTCTCAATTTGTTCTCTCTCAAAAGGAAGAATATTGACAACACTTACACTGTTATTATTCTAACTCGAAAACGGTTCAAAGTGAAATGAGCCGATAAATTCAATCATACTTTTATCGGATTTAAAATAATTTGATCGTAAAAACTGTACAATTGGACTACTATTTACGAAACGTTGCAAAAAGCTTTTAACCTCTTCGAATCCCTTGTAACCAAATGGAAAATGTAGTTCATCGACAGAGTCTAATAGAAGTATTATCTTCTCGTTAGTTATATCTGATATTAAACCATTTATATCTTTGGGCGATAAAGAATCTAGCTTAGTAAAGATAGGACGTAATATATCTTCATTGGTAGCTCTGACATTGTAACCATTCAGATTTATGTACACAACCTTATGATTTGAATTTCTTTTGTTTAAATACTCTTTACAAATAACATATGTAAAAAATTTTGCTGTTATAGTTTTTCCAGTACCTAAATCTCCTTTAACAATAATATTTTTTACGTCTTTTTTTGTTATTCTTTCAAACAGATAAGAAATAATAGAATTATTCTCATTCTTTCCAACTTTATACTTTAGATCGATTAGGTGACCGATTCGACTATCTTTAATTTCTTTTTCAAATGAATCTATAAATGCATAACAATATTTAGAATACGCATCATTAAAATGGAAAAAATCTTTAGGTGTTTTTGTTAGTATGTTTAATTCATCAGCATTTATAGCTACATCCATTGGTAAATCATTTGAGATAAGAATTCTAAAATTAGCAGTAATAAAATCTGGATCAGCTCGCATTGTATCTAAAAATGAGTCATTAAGTCTTTCATCTGAATAATATAAATACAGAAGTGATCTTGAGGTATTGCTGATAATAGTAGGACTTTCCTCTTCAAATAATACCTTCGCGTAGCCTTTCTCTTTATGAAATTTTTTAATGTTTTGAATTTTTGATCTAATAAGCTGTTCAATATCGGATCCGGGTCCAATAGATAAATCATCTATTATCCATTCCAACCAATCTTTCATCTGTTCAATTTGATAATTCTCAGCTTGAATTGATTTTTTTCCAGAACGAATATATATGTTATTCTTTAATACTTTTTTCTTATCATAAACCAAATCCTCATTTAATCTAAAAGGACCACCAACTTCAATGTCGATCGCAAAATATGGTATCCTCATATTTTTATACCTAAACCCTCCATCAATAGTAATACTGTCACGTGGTATATTAGTTTTGGATTCAATCAAATTGTGAAGATCTGTAGGATTGGGAAATTTTTCAGTGCCAGTAACTTCAAAACTACAAGTCGCTTTATTTTCAGAAATTCCAAAAATGACATATGCATGCTTGGCTCTTGGTGTATTTGCAAAAGCTAAAATATGTTTAAGGAAAGGGATCATTGAATATTCACCATTTTTTGGATTCAAGTCAAAATGATGCTTTAAGTCTACGTACTGACCTTCCCATCCTCCTTCAAATTCAATTCTGTTAATAATATCTTTAACTACTTCTCTATGATGTGTTATTTCATCCGGAATATTCATTAATTATGTCCTATAGATGATTGTAAAATTTTTTATTCCCCAAACAACCCTCCCTGTTCTTTTACTACTAAAGGTTTTTTGCTTTTACTTTTCTTCCCCTTCTTCTCCCACAACCCCTTCGCAACCTCTTCTGCGTGGATTTTGTGGTTGAGTTCTAATAATCTTTTTAATATTTCTTTGCGTGCTTCGGGGGAGATGGTGTAACGCACTCTGTCGTTTTCTGGTAAGTAATCTACTTCGTAGAAGTCGTGGTTTAAGTCGACCCCCTCTGTGTCTCCCCCTTGTGAAGGGGGAGAATCTTTGGACCAGCCGTAGGCTTTTAGGACTGCCTCATCCATTTGTTTGTGGAGTGCTCTTAGTTTTTCTATTCTTTGTATTGCTTCTTCTATTGGTATTTGCAACTTAGCTTGTTTAAACTCTCTTATCTCTTTTGCTTCTTCTGACTTCTGACTGCTGACTTCTGGATTGTGAAACAAGTTATACGTTTTTGTTAAGCCAAGCTGCATATCCATCATAAGCTGGCGGCGGAACTCGTGGTATTCTTCTCCTGTTTTTTCAAGCTCTGCTTCGGTTTCTTTTGATAAGTTTTGTGGAAATGGAAACGTTTCGAAAATATTTTGATTTACATATCTCAGATCTGTTTTGAGTGTAGTGCAATATTTCCAAGCCCATTGAGCATGTATGTTTGATTGTAATATGCTCAGATATTTAGCTTCATCAAAATTAATAACTACTAATTGCACACTAAATACTGTGTTCGGTCTAACAAATTCAAACGCAAGAGTTTTACTTACCTGAGCAACTACTATAATTCTTCGCTGATTTTTAATAGCTTCATAGAGATTCAAACACTTCTCTGCATATTGCCACCACTTCTCTCGATAAACCTTTCTCTTTACCTTGTCTCTTTGAGGTTTTACTAATTCTTTAACAATATTAAAGGTCTCTTCATATTTTGATGCCTCGTTTAATGACCAGTCGAAGAAATTTATTATCATTCTACTAGCACTGCAATCGTAGTTTGTATTCAAATCTTGGCCTGTCAGATATTCACAAATAACTTTTTTGTATTTATCATCATTTCTGATAATTGATAATGCTTTTTCTTTAGAAAGGATAAAACCGTCACCCACAACAACTGATCCCAAAAAACTTTTTTGTAAATTTTTAATAAGTTTATAAGGATTCTGAACCTCAACATCTGAAAGTAAAAAGGAACTTATGTTTTTAGTTTCAATCTGATTTAAGATAATTTTCCCTTGCCATAAACTTTTATGAATTGTTATTAATGATACTTCTAAAACTGCTACTCCTGGCCATCTCATCGATTTTATAGCAAAATTAATTTTACCTTCATTTTTTAAAATGTATTCTAGACTGCTTACTCTCGTATCGCCTTGCGCAATTGTATTAGTTGATAATAATCCCAAAAATCCATTGAGCTTAATTAATTGATATGAACGTCGAAAAAAATAAGAGACAAGATCAACTACTCCCAAAGATGGGTCAAAATAAAATTTTATAGAATTTAAATAATTATCACCATTCTGTCCGCTAATCCGCTTACCTCCCAAAAATGGTGGATTGCCAAGAATACAATTAAACCCTCCTTCTTGTATTACCTCTGGAAACTCCAAAAACCAATGGAAGAATTTTTTCTCAGCAGCAACTGCCATTGCGTGTGAGACTTTGCGTGTGTTCACTTCTTTTTTCTGTCCCGCAAAAATTCTAAAGTATTCTGCATCTGTGGTTAAAAACTCTTTGTTGGCATTTATCTTATCAATAAAGAACTGTGCAGCCTGCACATCCGCAAGCTCTTTTAATTTCATCCAGTCACTGCCTTTTAACAGGTTGTATTCTTGCTGTTTCTTTTTAACTTCATCAACGGTTGTATCGGGGAGTAAATTAAAGTTCTTAAACCTTACGGAGATTGTATTAAGGTTGTTAATAATTTCTTCTGTATCGGTAAGCTTTAGCTGTGCCCTGTTTTCTCTTTCTGTTTTATTCTGCTTCCTAAAAGATGCGGCAATATCTTTATCATCACCGGGCAGAGTTTTAAATGCTTCGGTGGCAATACCGTTCTGCAGCTCTTCAATGCGTGCAAGTCCTACAATAGAATCGCCGCATTTTATTTTGTGGTCTAAGAAGTTAAGCGGCATTCCGGGATTGTGTGCCTCAAGCCATAGAGCAACTTTACAGAGCTCAACAGCAAGAGGATTTTTATCAACTCCGTAAATGCAATGGTTAATAACATCGCGTATTGCCTGTCTGTATGGTTCGGGAGAGGGCTGGTCTTCGCCGGTTCTTACTTTTGTTAATTCCTGTGCAATTCTTCTTGCTGCGGATAAAAGGATGTGTCCGCTTCCGCAGGCAACATCGCAGACTTTGATGGAAAGTAAAGCTCGTTCCTTTGCCTGGCGTAGAGATTCTTCTCCCGACAAGTTGGGATCAGAATGACTCTTTCTTTTGGAATCGGCGTTCTTGAGTTTGTCCTCGATAACGTAATCAAGTGAGTGTTTGATTAATGGCTGGACTAATTCTTCCGGTGTGTAATGAGAGCCGGAAGATGAGCGTTCGGTTCCTGCAATAAAAGTAAAACGGTATTCGTTTCCATCAGAATTAACCTGTGGAGATTTTTCAAGCAATCCTTCATATACCGAACCGAATTCTTCTACATTCAGTGCCGCATAGTTTACTCTTATTGTGCTTTTGGTTTCTTTGTTTTCAAAGATGCTCAGGTTTTTAATGCACTCAAGCAAAGTGTGGTTATCGAGATTACAATTATCAAGTATGCCCAAAGCGCCGGCATCAAAAAGATCACCATCCAGAGGATAAATGCCAAGCTTTTGTGCAATTCGCTCATTTCCGAATATCTTAAATGCATTGCGGAGTGCAATCCACAGATCTTCAAGCTTTTCATCAAACAGGAAAAACTTTTCAGAAAGTTTTCTTATGCGTGAAATGCTGTAAAAGTCGTAATAGATTTTTTTCAATCTGGCAGTTGATTTATCAAGTTTATCAGGATAAACAATATCCCTTTCTTCAATAACCATTAAGAAAAGGATACGGTATATGAACCTGAGCAGGGATTTATAATAATCCTCAGCCTTTAATGATTTATCATTAAGCTGCTGTCTGAGATTATCATTTGCCGGATGCTTTAAGAAACCATTACCGATAAGTATAATAGATTTCTCTACAGCTTCACTTAGCTTTTCCCGGATTCTTGCACCTGCTTCAAGACTATCCTGGTGATACTGCTCAATAATACTGGATTCGCTTTCACCCATCGTCTTTGGCATTCTTGACGAATGAATAAGACGATACATAAGTGAAAACTCAGCGTACAGATCATCCTCAAGCATTCTTAGAAGATCGAATTCGAGGTAAGTTAATCTTATCAGCTTACCGGAATCACGCAGAACTCTTAACTGGTATCCGTTAGTAACTAATCCATAAAGATGATCGGCACGGTTAAGATATTCCTGGAGCAGAGCGTGAGGGGATAATCTCGGACCGCCGGTTTCTCTTTTCTTATCGAGACTATCGTTAAATCCAACTATATGAACCGGGAACGCATCAATGTTATTTGTACGGTGGCTGATTGCAAAAGAATCCTGCCCAATAATTTCTGCTCTGCCGAGAGAAAGATCATATCCAAGATTTTCGAGAAGCGGTTCAATCCAGTACCTTCTGGTTTGAGTTGTACCGGATTCACCTTCGGGCAGGTTTTCAATTCTTCGTTTAAATATGTTCCATTGATCTTTAGCGTCAGCCCAAGCGAGGGCAATGCGGTCTTTAACCTTTTCATTTTTCTCAAAGCCAAAATCAGAAGGATTCTGTCCTTTGATGTCGGAAGCATCAAGGCGGTCAAATATCTCCGGTGAGATTATTTGTCCTTCTATTTTAATGGCTGTGGTTTTCATAAAAAAAGTTTATTAATTAAACATGTCAAATTTTATCTGCGAAAATCCGCTTAACCTGCCTCCCGGCATAGGCAGGTCTGTGTCATCTACGTTCCATTCCTTTTACTCCGATATTTTTACTCCTGCATGTACTCCAGCACTACTCCCGCATACTCCCGCATTTACTCCATCACTACTCCCGCATTTTTTTCTCCAACCAGTTTCGACTTGCATTGACAAGCCACGAGATTTCAGCAACATTTATCCCCTTACTTTTTACTGCGACGTTACTGCGACATTACTGCAACGTGTTGTCGCAATTTCTTAGGAATTCAACACATGCACTACTTGGACATAACTTGGGCATTACTTGGGCAACACTTAGGCATTCATCATATGCATTACATATACAACTTGTCAACCATTACTCCCGCATCTACTCCGTAAAATTTCTTTTTGCCGTCATTTAACCATCGGTAATAAAACATAAATTCCCAGAATGTCCGGCGGTAAAACCGGTTCGACAACTTTGTAGCGGCTACCGCCGAGCAGTTTTCTGAATCTCTCGTGTGCCTTGATAAGTTCATTCGATCTTTCTTCTACAATCTTTCTTAAATTTTTATCCAGTTGCGGTATAGCTTCCAGTTCTCTGCTTAGAACATCATCTTGTCTTTGTTTCGGAAGATCAGATTCCGGATATGACTCTTCTAATAATTTTTTGGCTGTACCTGCAGGAAGGAAGTTATTATCTGCAGCATTGCCTGTGTATCCCCAGACTATCACTTCCTCAGCTACGAGCTCATTACCTGAATGCTTATCAGATATAATATTCCTTACTCTCATTTGAAGAATAGTTGTTTTTTCTTCAACCATATCTGTTGTGATTACTGCAGCCCTTGATGCTATTTTAAGACTTCCGTTCTGGCTGAATGAATTATTAAGCACATACTGACAGAGCTGTTCGACGAATGGGTGATTTCTACCAATGTATTCAAATCCTTCAGGTGTTGGGGAGATAAAACTTATATAGACTTCATCTTTATTATTGAAAACCGGTTTGAATACTGCCGGTAAGTTTGTAGTGTAAAGGACAAATCCGGCTTTATACTGTTTAATTTGAGCACCCAGATTTAATACAACATCAAACACAAAATTTTTAACATCTGTTGGATCGCCTATTGCTTCATCGGTTTGTTTCAGATCCTGCTCTATCTCATCAACTTTTATGGAATGCTGAGCGAAAATGCTTCGAGCAACTTTGTCTCTTTCTACGGAATCTTTATATACATTTGTAACCATTCCGGATTTATCAACAACTTCATCTGAATATAAATCCAGGTTAAGCTGGTTATCAATTTTAATTGCGTTGGGACTAACTATTATAGCGTTGATTAAACTATCAAGAATACTCTGACTGTCTTCAGGAAATGGAACAGATATTCCTGTCTGCTTACGAATCTCCCTTGCTTTAAGCAGTAAAACATTTAGTACTACTGAATCTATCGGATTATCCTTTCCCCAGAGCATATAGGTCTTTACTTCGGGAGCTGTCTGACCATAACGATCAACCCTTCCCTCTCTTTGTTCAAGTTTATTAGGATTCCAGACGAGATCGTAATGAAGAACTGCATTAAAGTGCTGCTGCAGATTTATACCTTCACTCAGACAATCCGTTGATACAAGTATTTTTCTGTTTTTTGACTGACCGAATTCATCAATCTTCTGTCTTCTTTCTTCATCTACCATTTCACCTGTGATGACCAGAAGATCGACATTTGATGGCAGCTTATCTTGAAGATAATCACCCAAATATTTTGCGGTAGGAATGAAACGGCAAAAAACAATCGGATTAAATCCTTCTTTAATCCATCCTTTCAGAATACTAACTGCTTTCTCTGCTTTATTATCTTTAATACCAGCCAATCTATCTGCAATAGATTTCAGCATATTGGCTTCAGATGATTTTAATTCAACCTTTTCCAGGATGTTTGCTGGCACTGCATCAGAATCAGATTCATTAGAATCGGCAACAGGATTTAGAATTGCTTCTTCCTCTATTTCTAATTCTTCATCTGATAGTTTTTTAGCTTTTTTTGTGAGCATTTCTATTCCAGCAAGCGGACTTGACATCACGCCTCTGAACAATGAAAGAATTGCGAAATATTTAAACTTCTTTTTAGCAGTCAGCTTTTGATCGGAAATATCAATCTCTCTTGCAAAGCTTAGAAGATCGGAAAATACTTTTTTATAGTCCGGCGATAATTCATAGGCAATTTCACCTGAATCTCTCAGCGGGAAAGTGGTGTTTTCATAAAACTCCTGAACATCAGCTCTTCTTCTGATGATTATGTGTTTTGCAACTTCTTTCCTTTTATTCTGATCAGCAGCTACAATATCAAGTGTTGAATACTCCGGATTAAGTAAGCCAAGCAATGACTGAAACTGATTTTGTTTTCCGCTGTGAGGAGTAGCAGTTAAAAGCAACAGATGCTGATTTTCTTTTTTAGCAACATCGTGGATCAGATAATATCTTTGCTGCTGCTTAATACTCACTCCGGCAGGATGGGTGCAGGTATGTGCTTCGTCAACAATTACCAATTCGGGGCAATCATTCAAAAAAACACTTCTTCGCTTATCTGCTTTAATAAAATCAATTGAAATTACCTGGTAGGGATATGCTTTGAATATGCTTTCGTCACTACGGATTTTACGGTCTAATTGAGCAGCAGTGCTTGAACGTACAATAACAGCATCAAGCGAAAACTTGTCTTTAATTTCCTGCTGCCACTGTTCACATAAATGTGGCAGACAAACAACAGCAAACCTTTTTATTTCTCCTCTGTCAAGAAGTTCACGAACTACCATGAGAGCTTCAATAGTTTTACCGACACCTACATCGTCAGCTATCAACAATCTGATAGTGTCCTGTCTGAGAGACATTATCAACGGAACTATCTGATATGATTTAGGACGGAAAGAAAGCTTTCCAACACTTCTGAATGGACCGGCGACATTTCTGAATGATAATCTTGCTGCGTTATATAATATTTTAGCAGAGGAAAAGTTCTCAAGATCATTCACTGATGGTACAGGAAATTGAGAAGTGATTGGTATTTCGTCATTTAGCTGAAGTGGAAGGTAAATACCTGTTGTTTCATCTTCAGTTCCGCCAAGCGGCTTGATCATCAGCAGATCTTCATCCTGAGAAGGCATAACAACCCATTCTCGATTTCTGAGTCTTACTAATGAGCCGGGTTGGTACTTTCTCACCATAGTTTATTTAACTTTAATGAATATATCACTTCTTTTTTTAACAAGTTCTCCGAGCGAATCTTTATAATAATATTCTATTACATCGTAACCTTTATTCCTGAGTGCTTCCCGCTTCTTTCTATCATCTTCTTTTACTGATCTATCATCGTGAGGTGTTCCATCACAAAATACACAGGCTTTTTCATTTTTATAGTAGAAATCCGGTCGAACATACAGATCATTTGGACTGAATTGTGCCTGATCCGGCAGCTTGAGGCCGTTATCAAATAAATACATCAGAAATTTTTTCTCTGTACTTGAATTGGGATCAATTCTTTCTAATAAAAATTCATACTGCTCATCATAATTTTCAAATGTACCTGTTGGTTTTACTTCCATTTCACATATCATTAATCGTTCAAGCTGATCTTTAATCAAATGACGATCAATACGCTGATGATACCATTGATTGTAATAACTAAGCAGATCCTCGTAAGTAGCAGGACCGGCTTTCGGATTGGTGTCTTCTCCATTCTCGAAGTAACAAACTTTATAAGCTTCTTTAATCAGTTTCTTAAATTCATCTTTATCACGAACTAACTGGGATAATATTCCTAAACTACCTTCAGCTGCTTCATATATGAGAATGTTTGGCCAATCAGTCGAGCCCATTACCTCAACTCCAATTTCATTCTGCTCAACCTGATAGATGTTCTCAATAGCACGCTTCAAAGCATATTGTAATGTGATTATGGAGTCTGCTTCTAATCCCTCCTCGAATGATAGGGCTTTCAATGGGTGAATAAAAATAGCATCGGCAGTATCTTTAGTAAAAAGTCTTACCCGTTTGATGTTTGATAAATCTTTTCCATCCTCTTTTTTAATTTCTGCTTTACTAAGCTCTTTCTTCCAAAAACCGGTCTTAATATTAACCAGAAATCCGGGTTCCTTTCTTGACCTCCATTTTTCATTTAACTTAATCAGAGTTGCTGCGGGAATGTACCTTACTTTTAATAGTGAGTCCGTTCCGTCTTTCACAACAACAGTTTCAACTCTGTCTTTTATCCCCTCTATAGTAAAGAAAGTTTTAATATCATATCCCATCGATTGTCTTTCTTCTTCCTCACAGGAAATCCGGTCTATTTTATAGCTTCTGTTTTCTGCAAGTGGAAGTAAATCAGTATATATCTCTCTTTCTTTATCAGTCTTCAAATAAACATTAGTAAATGGACAATATTCAAGTTGGTAGTCCTCACCCATCAGAGCATAATTTGTAGCTTTACTAACCTTCATTCGTTCAATTTTACTTTCCATTTCGTGCTGGATAATCTGATTGATCTTATATCTTGCTCCATCGTGATATATTATGTTGCCCGGTCCAAACTCACGTAAAGCTAAAAATCTTGGTCTCGAAACAAACTCACCATCTTCACCTTTGGGAATGTAAGCACGAATCGGAAGTCTTGTAAAATTATATCCGGGTAAGAATCCTTCTGAAGCAAGATATCTGTAAGGATAGAATTCAGAAAAGTTTTTATTAGACTCAGAGTCTCTGTTCATCAGCAGATCAATTTGCTTATTTGCCTGTTTCTCTTCGGCATAGGCTCTTTTTCGTTCATCTGAGAAGTTTGAGTAAATGGGATTATTGATAATCTCCTGAGCACGGGCTCTTTGTCTTACTGCCGATCTGTATATCTCTCTCCACCTGTTTAATGAATCATCAAACTTTCGTGGTATATCTTCAATATTTTTCCTGAACCATTCTTCTTTATACCAATATGTTTTCTCAAGTTCATTCTCAATCTGGCTAATTACATTTTTGAAATATATCCTGACAAGATTCTTTCTCTCTGAATTGAAACTAATGCTCTCCCTAACACTTTCTTTCATCTTAAGATCAGGTATATCATCAATATCAATTAAATCACCAATTGAATGATCAAGGGCATTTATTCCCGCTTCAGATAAATAAATTGCATTGAGATGAGTACTCATCAACTCTTCATTTAGTAAATCAATCCTTGAGGGTTTAACTACACCGGAAACCATGTCTGCCGGTTTTTTAAAATAATGTTTATCATGCGGAGAATAATTTGAACAGAATGTCAGGACAAGAGCAGCCTGTCCGCTTCTACCAGCACGTCCGCTTCTTTGAGCATAATTTGCCGGATTTGGCGGCACATTTCTTAAATGCACTATGTTTAGAGTAGCTATATCAATTCCTAATTCCATTGTAGGTGAACAGGAGAGTAAACTAATATCTCCATCCCTGAATTGCTGTTCTCTGATCTTTCTGTCTTCATTCTTAATCTGGGCAGTATGTTCTCTGGCCTCAATTATCTTCAGCCTGGAAAAATCCTGTCTATAAAAATCTCTGAAATATTTATTGATCTTTGGCGTATAATCTTTATAGGTCTTTAAGCGTATCTTATCAGGTATTACTGTTTCACCATCTCCAATTTTCCATAAGATGGTTTTAACTTCAAGACTATAAAGTTTAATTTTTGATTTCCCCTGATTTATCTCCTTCACAGATAAGTATTTTGCCTGAACCAACTTATCCAGTAATTTATAAACGAAATCAGTATAGTTGTTTTTATCAATTACTTCATCTCTTTTTTTCGCTTCTGCTTTCAGAAACTTACCGAAGTAGCTTTGAGCACCAATGCTTGCTGTATAGATTTTCTGATAATTGGAAGTTACAGTTTCAACTCTCATAAAGTAAGGCAGATCAATCTTATCGTTTTCATCTAAACCCCACTCCGGTTTAATTTCTTCTCTGATGACACCCGAAACTCTTATTATTTCATTCGGTTCCAGCATAGTATGAGACAAAGCATAATTTTTTCTAAAGTAATCAATGATCTGAGTTAAGAAATCAAATCTTTCTTCAATATTCATTTTGTTTAATAAAGAAAGATCTTTCCAGAAATCCTCAACCTCGCAAGTTTCTTTGAGATGTTTGTAACCTATATGTAATAATCCGCATTGCTCAAGATTCGGAAGCGTGACCCTCCAGCCTCTCTTCAAATCAGAGAGAATTCTGTAAGTCAGGTAGTTCTTGAATGCATTTTCATTTTCTTCAGCCTGTATGGGTAACGGCGATGGATTTTTTGCGTATTGCTCCTGCTTAAGATTGAGTGCCTGGAATACCTGCTGTGTAATAGTGGAATGATCTAGTGTTTTATCCTGATTTTGACTTAGTGCCTGATATATGGCTGCACGTAATTTGCCGACACGATAAAAATCATTGAAATGTCCGGCTTGAAGTGCAGCATCCTGTCTGTTATCGGTAAAACTCAATAACTTTTGTTCTTCATATTTCTGGTTTTCATCTTCAAGGGCTTTAATTGCTGAGAATGCAAGTATTGTGGTGGCTGTGCTTCGACCTTCAGTTCCAAGCTTTGTTAACTTTGTCCCCTCTGCTGTTTTTCGATCATAAAAAGTTCCTGATGTAGGGTCAAATAACAATGGGGCGGACATAAACCATCCCTTATGCTGAAATTCATTTTCGTTATCTGAGAAATTACCGTGTTCATTAAAAGAAATTCGCTGGGGTAATTTATCTTTATACTCCTTTTTAATCTCTACTTCACCGTTAGAACGAACCTTTAACCAGGAATCAGGCAGGTTTGTTAATTGATCGCTGCTCCATATCGGTTCCTCCTGCTCAGTAATAATATAACCTATCTCAACATTTTCCTCTTCCTCATCTGCAATCCTTTGATTAAACTCTCTGGGATCGAGTAGTTTTTTGCTCGTATCTTTTTTAACACATATAAACTCAACTCCGGAAGTTCTGCTGAAAATGACAGGATAGAGAGGTTTTTTCTCACCTTCATCATCAACAACAATTCCTGCTGGATCAAGAGTTATTATTCTATCCTCAGCCGATTCCAAAGTAACATAAACTGTTCCCGTTTGTGCGATGAATTGGTGTACTTTGAATGGCAGTATAGCCGAATCAGTTTTACCTTCTTTTTTATTTATCTCATTTACGAGCACTAAGAACTCGTTGATCCTCGACTCACATAAATCTGTTCCTAATCCGGCATATTCACTGAGCAGGTTTACTATCTCGTCCCGCATTAACGGTTTCTTTCGAACCAGCTCGCCGTCCATGTCATCAAGAGCAACTTCATTCTCAAACCAGCAAGCTAAATTTAATTCACGGACTTTAGCCTTAGTTAGTCCGCTTTCAAATCCTGATTCCAATTCACGGATCAGTTCAGATTTATCAACTTCGAATTTTCCATCACTAACTGATCTAATAAGCTTTTCATTAATTATCTGATCGACTTCAAACTTCTGTCCGAATATTTTTTCAGCTACTTCAACCACTTTCCGCTTCTGTTCAAGAATTGAAGTTCCTGAAACCATAGTTGCTGACGTACCTATTGATACTATTTTATTTTTGCATTTAGAATTTATTCTTCTGATAAGCATGGATACATCAGATCCCTGCCGTCCTCTGTAAGTATGCAGCTCATCAAAGACCAGGAATCGAAGATTATCTGCAATTGAATCCCGAAAGTCCCTTTCACCTAATCTTGTCATTATCAGTTCGAGCATCATATAGTTTGTTAGCAAAATATCAGGAAGTTCGTCCAGAGCTTCACCTTTTTCGGTTTTGGATTCTTGTCCGGTGTATTGACGGAATGTTATCGGGAATGGCTTACCTGTATTTTCTTCATAGGAGTTTTTATACCTGTCGATCTCGAGGAATTGCGAATTTATCAATGCATTCATTGGATATACAATTAATGCGGAAATTCCTTTCTTACGAGCCGGATTAGAGAAAAGGTAATTGAAGATTGATCCAATAAAGGTAAGTGATTTTCCTGATCCCGTACCGGATGTAACAATAAAATTGCGCTGCTTACTCCCTAGTTCCAGTGCCTCTACCTGGTGTTTATATAATCTGTAGCCCTTGAAGATATTCTTAAGTTCATTATGTAGAATGCCCTTCGCACATAATTCGTCAATAGAATCTGCTGAGGCAAAAGAGGGGTTGAACTGGATTAGCGGTTGTGGCCAAAGTTTCCTGGAGCTGAAATAATCATCAACGGATTCACGTATTCGATTATCGGCAATCTCAAGAAAGCTGGATATATACTTTGAGTATTGATCTACTACTTGTGAATGGACATTGAAGATATTCATTTAGTGAATCAAAATTGTTATAATAAAAATATCAAAATAAAAATAGGATGCATAGCCTTACCCACCATAAATCGGCCATCCCGTTAGAAATGTATGGTCAGGGATGATTGTGATAGAATCATAAAAGCAAAGAACTGGCGCACTAAAGTTAGCAGTTTTATGTGAATTGTGCCAACGTTAAATTGAATAAATTAGATTGAAAGTTTCGGAATCATCATATTGGCTTTTATATATTCTGATACTAGTACATAGGGCGTCATTATCTCATCTTCCGGTCAACGATATACTTTATTCAAATATCAGTCATCTTGTTGATTCTGTGCATCTTGGTTATAATTGCTAATACCCTCATAATGTAGAAAATAAGGTCTTGCTTCAGGACAGTTCTGAATTACAAAGTTTCGGTATTTAAGGTATTTATTATCTGGTAGTATTTTAAACCCGTAAAAAATTGCTTTGAATAAATTTTGTAAGCCATTGAAATCTCTCAGCTTTCCCTCAATCTCAATAAAGATTCTCTGAATATCTTTAAATTCTTTGATCGCTTTCAATTGCAGTTCCGCTGAACGGTAAGGATCTTCAATCTTACGTAAAACACTGTTCAAATCGTCTATAATGCTTTTCAGATTACTTGGATGGCAGTCTGATTTAGCAAAAGTTGTTTCCAGCACAGAAATTAATTTTAATATCGATTTACTATTTTCTGTTTTCTGTTGAGCATACTCCTCTATAATAGACATTGCCTTATTCGCAATGTTTGTAAAATTATTGTGGCTATCAACTAGACTTACTGCTAGTTTCTTTGACTCTTTTATGATTTGTATTTCCTGTGAAATATCCTGCAATTTCTTTTTCCGGATTAATTGATTTCCAATTTCAGAAGTTCTAATATTATACTTTCGCTTAACGGAGTTTATTGTGGAACGGCTCTTTACACCGTGTTTATACATAATATCGGTATACGATAATCCCTTTCGTATATCCGCAGCAATTTGTTCATAGTCGTATTTAGAGTTTCGACGAATTTTTAACATTTTATTTTTCCTTTTTATTTATTGTTATATAAAACTGATTTGATAATTTCTTTTTAATACATCTGCAGCTATTTACGATTCATATAGAGTTTACTTTTTCATCGAGTTCTATAATGTATTCACTTTGATGAGGGTTGTGATTATAAGCCGGATTATTATTTAAATAACCCAACATCCTGTGTTTATTTCTTTTCGAAATTAATCCTTGCAGAAAACCTATATTGATATGGCTTTCAATTATTGATTTTTGACTTGCATCATTTATCACTATACAAGTCAAATATTTTATAAGTTCAGACTTGGAAGTTGGGAAATAATTCATCGGTAAGCTGGGAAGCTTAGTAATTTTAAAGTAAAGAGCCTTGAGTTTTTCCTTGCACTCCTTATAAAAATTCACATTGTACAGATCCGAGACTAATACAGGGCTGTTTTTTTTCATTATTTTATGAACATTTTTCTTAATCCTTATTTCAATTCTCAGGATATTCTTAGTAACAGTTGCTGCAGGAATATTTTTAAACTTATCGCTCCTTCTCTTGACATCCCGAATCTTATCATACATCACTAACTCCGTTGACTCACCGCTATAATAGATTCCGTGTTTGTAGTCTCGCCTTCTTTTTCTAGATAGCGTTCCGAAATAGTGGAAATAATTCTGGCATGGTTCCTTAAGGATGAAATTTTCACCAACCTCCAATGATTTAATCTGTCCCTTCGATAAATCCAGATCCAATTTGGTTTCTAGTTTTTCAACAGCAAGTTTTACCTCATCTACCGTCAATGTTCGCACATTATTACCAAAATAGAATATTGCGAGACTACCCGATAATTTTAAAGTATCGCCTTTTTTATATAACTGGATGTTCCCAACGTTACCTCTGTCCGTAGATTCGCCTGATGTAAGATCTATTATGTTTTTATGTGAGTCAGCATTATCCATTATTTTATCCAACTTGTCATTTGTTAACGATATTTTCACATGATCATACATTTGAAGTAAAGGATTCAGAATATAAAGGGCTCGATTTCTCTAAGTATTCTTTTCATTTGCATTTTGATAAGTATTACTCTTTTATTTATGTTATTTAGATTTTGTCTACCGCAACCGCAATTCATTTTTGATTCTCACAAAAAACTCTTGACCTATTCACAAATT
>CAZXCP010000009.1:0-56348 GCA_964639355.1 uncultured Ignavibacteriaceae bacterium | reverse complement strand
AAAGTAACAAATGAATAAAAAAACCTCAGGGGACAAATGGCACTATAGTAGATAACCAGCATACATAAAATTATTCTAAAGGCTCAATTGCTTAAGGCAGATGAGCCTTTTTTGTTTTAAATATTTTCAAAATATGATTTTGAAATATAATTTTAGTATAAATTTGGATATGAATTTTGAAGAATACCTGTTCAGCATAGGAGTCAGTCCTCATCAAAACATAATCGTCCATTCGAGTTTTAGCAAAATAAAATCTGCTTTCCCATTCATTCAACCGGATACCATAATTGATGTACTCAAAATAATCATAACAAATACTGGTTCAATAATATTTCCAACATTTACTTATTGTTTTAAGAAAACTTCTGGTAATTATGAAGTTTTTGACAGATCAGAATCTAAAAGTAAAGTTGGGTTGATGTCAGAAACTTTCAGATTGAGTGATGGAGTGATTAGAACATCTTCACCGACTCACTCTTTTGGTTTATGGGGTGAGGTTACCAATTATATTGATGAAAATAATTCACCAGAAAGTCCACTTGGTGAAGGAAGTGTGGTTGATTGGTTAACTCATCAACAAAATTCATTTGTGCTGATGCTCGGAACTGATTTTTCTTCACTTACTTACGGTCATTATCTTGAGACTGTTGCTAAAGTTCCATGGTATGATTATTCGCCCTGGGATTATATGAATGTGTTGCCAATAGGAGTATCTACTAATGGAGAACAAAAACTTAAAGAGATTCCCGGCTGTGCTAAAAGTTTTGTGAATTTCGAAAAATATTTATTGAACAGGAACATAATTAAAAAACATATCTACAATGAATTACAGACTTATCTAATAAGCATTAAATTGCTTTATGAAGAAGGATTAGTTTATTTTTCCAATAATTACGAAAATCATCTATGCAGGAAAAACACCTGTAAAGCCTGCGATTCAAGAAGAGAAATATTTTTATGAAACTGATTATCGGCTTACTATTCATTTTTTTATTTATACAGTGTTCTTCTGATGAATTTTCAGAAAAGGATTATTATGCAGAAGCAACATTAAAAATTGAGAGGGAGAAGTTTTTAGATAAATCAATCAATCAAACAATCATTCAATCATTCTCTCTTCCATTAAATGATTCTATTGAACCAAAATATATGTCAGCTTTCTGGGCAATGGAACTTATTCAATATCGTTCGAATTTCACTGATTCAGTCATTAGACATACCTGGAATGATATTGAACAAAGATCGAATTCCTTTCAACGCGCATATCTTGAAGTAATTTATACGCTATATCAAAATGAATTTAATACTGAGGTATTACAATTTGCACAATTAACGGATGATCCCAAACTATTTGCAATGTGTATAAATTATTTAAGAAACACGGATCTGGATTTATTGGGAATGACTGAATCTTTTAAGAAAAGGGTTACTTATTCTTTCAAGGATCCAATCATTCAATTGCTGGAATATAAATTATCAGACAGTAAAGAAACTATTCCGCCTCTGGCTGATCTATTAAATTTCAATTTTGGCAGCGATAAAACAATTGTATTTTCATTTCAAAGAAAGAATCGAGATTATCCCGGACTAACTGTAATCAGAAAACCGGATGGAAAATTTTTAAGAGATAATAGTAATGAATTCTTTTACATTCCTCACCTTGCGAGAGCTGTTACTAATCTTCCCGGATATATTACAAACGGAAATACACCGCAGGGAATATTTTCAATTCATTCAATCGGTTTTTCAAAAAATGTTTTTATTGGTCCAACTCCCAATCTTCAAATGGTCCTTCCTTTTGAAGTGAGTCCTAAGTTTTATTTTCATAACGAAATCTTAGATACTCTCTGGGATAAAGAAATCTACACAAACCTTTTTCCTGATGGCTGGAAAAATTATTTTCCAATTTACGAGGCATATTATGCAGGTATGGCAGGCAGAAATGAAATTATTGCACACGGTACTACTATCGATCCAAATTTTTATTCCGGCAAACCTTACTACCCTTTTACACCATCGCTTGGATGTATGACAACAAAAGAAATCTGGTCACCTGAAACAGGAAAGATTATCGAAAGCGATCAGATAAAATTTATGAATGCATTCCGGAGGGCTGGCTCTGAAAAAGGATTCTTAATTCTTGTTGAGATTGATAATAAAACTGAACCTGTTGATATTGATGAAATCAAGTCATACTTAATCGAGGCTGAGAAAGAGCAGGTCTATGTCAATTATTGATCTTGCAATAGTCATTCTGTACTTACTTACTATTACTTTAATCGGTTTGTACTTTGAGCGTAGAGCTTCATCCGGAATTGATTCATACTTTCTCGGCGGAAGAAAAATTCCCTGGTGGGCGCTTGGTGCTTCCGGCATGGCATCAAACTTTGATGTAAGCGGAACTATGATAAACGTTGCACTTATATATGCCTTTGGTGCAGTTGGATTCTTTGTGGAAATGCGTGGCGGACTTGTACTAATTATGGCTTTCCTTATGATATTTATGGGTAAGTGGACACGCCGATCAAAAGTTATGACGCTTGCTGAATGGATGACATACAGATTCGGTGATGGAATTCAAGGGAAGGCAGCAAGATTCATTTCTGCAATTTCAACTCTCATCATTACTGTTGCAATTGTTTCTTACTTCTCTGTCGGTGCCGGAAAATTCATCGGTGATATTCTCGGCATACCTGAGTTCTTTGGTCTTTCATCAGAATTTTGGGCTGCATCACTAATTATTGTTTTAACAACAATCTATACAGTTGCAAGCGGACTTCAGGGAGTTGTATGGACCGATGTATTTCAGGGCATATTAATTTTTGTGATGATCATAATCGTATGCACCATATCACTTTTATCCGCTGAAATTCCAGATTTATTTTCTATATCTGTACCTCTGAAAGACGGAAGCTTCCTCCCTATAGAAACAACTAAAGATGCCTGGACGAGCATTCTTCCCTCCTGGGAATTAAGCTTTCCTGAAAATTCCGCATATTCTATTTATAATCTTTTTGGCATTGCATTACTCTTTTACTTAATCAAAGTAGTAATTGAAGGAAGTGCCGGAACGGGCGGATATATGGCACAAAGATTCTTTGCAGCCAGAAGCGACAGAGATGCGGGCTTGCTTTCTTTGTTCTGGATATTTCTACTTTCTTTCCGATGGCCTTTTATTGCGGCTATTGCTGTGCTTGGAATTTCATTCGGTGTCAGTTCAGGAGAAATTATCAGTGATCCTGAAAAAGTTCTGCCAACAGTTATTTTTAATATTCTTCCTTTGGGATTAAAAGGTTTATTGGTAGCCGGTTTAATGGCTGCTGCAATGTCAACTTTCAGTTCACTAATTAATTCAGGTGCTTCCTACTGGGTAAGAGATATTTATCAGGAATTCATCAACCCTCGGGCAACAGAGAAAAAATTAATTGTTCACAGCAGATTTGCTTCAGTTATAATTGTTCTGCTAGGACTGGGACTAACTATTAACATAAAAAGCATAAATGAAATATGGGGATGGTTGACAATGGGACTCGGTGCTGGAATGGTTGTTCCTTTATTGGTCCGATGGTACTGGTGGAGAATGAACGGGTACGGATTCACAGCCGGAACTGTATTTGGAATGGGCACTGCTATTGTTCAGAAATTGTTTTACCCGGAAGCAACTGAGTATATGTCATTTGCAATTTTATTGGTTTCATCTTTTTCTGTTACCATTATAGTAACATTGTTAACGGAGCAGACCAGTAAAGCAACCCTTGTCAACTTTTATAAAACTTCACGTCCCTTTGGATTCTGGAAACCTATAAAGTCTTTACTTCCCGATGAAAAGAAAACTCAAATAAATTCTGAGAACAGAAGGGATATAATTGCTATCAGCTTTGCACTACCCTGGCAAATAGTATTATTCCTCACCGGAATGACATTGATTTTAAGAAGATTCGATTTATTCATTTATCTTTTTGTTCTTCTTATCTTTCTTTCAGCCGGTTTATATTATTTCTGGTTCCGGCATTTATCCGATGATGTTAGGGTTGAGTAATATTGAGAATAGCCCCGATCTTCAGATCGGGGTAAATAAATTCATGACATGTTCCGGGCTTTAGCCCAAATACACCTACCGCAAATCCTCAAACCCATATTTTATTTTGAACTCCTCAAACTCTTCACTAAAACTTTTAATTCTATGATGCTCTTCCTGATTTTCTATATACTTTTTAACTTTATCTATAATTGATTTGCTTACAGATACTGCTATATAATCGTTCTGCCACTCAAATTTAGTTCTCAATAATTTGTTTTTATTAATCCAATGAGAGGATTCTCCTTTAATTAGCTGAGTGACCTTTGCAATTGTTTGATCGGCACCAAGTAAAATAAGTAGATGAATATGATCCTGGACGCAGTTAATGGCAACTATAAAGATTCCTTTTTCTTTTGCGTTTGTTTTGATATGCTCAATTAAAATTTGCTTTAATTCTTTTGTAATCAGCTTTGCTCTGTTTTTTGTTGACCAGATTACATGGAGATAAATATTAAGGTATGGCATAAATAAATCCTCTCATTATTTGACAGGAAAATAAAAATTCTAAGATTAAGGAAAAAGGATTTGGCTAAAGCCGGAAGAAGCGGAGAGTCAGGTTTTATTCGTCCCCGACCTGAAGGTCGGGGCTATTGAAGAGTAATATTTTAAATAGTCTGGGAATGAATAAATTGCCCCCATCTTTAGATGGGGTTTAATAAAAAAATAAAAAACCATCCGGGCTTTAGCCCAATTCTGAATTGGGTGCCTCTTTTAGATTTCACTCTATAACCAACTGAGATTATCACATCGAGATTATAATATTTGGTTTTGTATGTTTTACCGTCTGCAGCAGTTGTCAAGTATTCCTTGACAACTGATTTCTCTGAAAGTTCACCTTCTTTAAAGATATTATTGATATGTAAACTGACATTTTGCTTAGTAGTTTGAAACAGAATTAGCATTTGAGCTTGCGTAAGCCAAACGGTTTCTTCCTCAAGCTTTACATCCAGTTGAGCTGAACCATCACTGGCTTTATAAATTACTATTTCACCTTTTGGTTGGTTAACATTTTTCATTATAATATTAATCATTTTTATGATTATAAATATAAAAAATCATTTATCGGAATAACAAAAAGCTATATGATGATACAAATTGTCCGACTTAGTTTTAATTCTGGCTTTTGGTAGCACTTAACAACTCAAGAGAACTTGATCGAATATAAAAAACCTTAAAGAGTACGATTTTTCTTGCAACTCTTATCTTTTATTAGGAATTTTGAAATAGATAAAATGTAAAGGGCTTGTAATGCGAGTTCAAGTTCCGTTTTATATGCTTCTGTTTACACTTCTTCTTTTTTTGTCTCATCAGACATTTCCCCAAATTATTATCAATTCCAAACAGAATCTGACATCCATTTACAAACCCCCGGTATTTGAAGAGATAACAATAGCTGATGGTTTACCTGAGGATAGTGGAACTCGCGCTTTTGAGGATTATCTCGGTTATTTATGGCTAGGTACTCAAAACGGTTTGGTGCAATACGATGGTTACACAATGAAAGTTTATCTACCGGAAAAAGATAATCTTAGAAGCATAAGCAACGGTTACATTATAACTATCTATGAAGATAAAAACAAAAACTTGTGGATAGGTACTGTAGACGGACTGAATAAATTTAATCGGGCAAGTGAATCATTTGAGCGATTTACGATCAATGTTGATGACACCTTAAATGTAGATAATAATTGGGTGCGCTGCATGTTTGAGGATGATTCAGGTAGATTCTGGATAGGCACACATACCGGAATAAATCTTTTTGATCCTGAAAAAGGAAGTTTTACTTACTATTACTTCATAGATAGTGATGTCAGACCATACCTTAAATCAGCACGCAGCTACCATAAAATCAGCATCAATAATATTATGAAAGATCCATCAACCGGTAAATTCCTGATTGCAACTGATATTAATGGACTGTGGACATTAGATTTGGAAGCAAAAACCCTGTCAAAATATCCATATGATGAGAAGAGATATACGGAAGAAAATATTGGTTGTGTTCAATCCTTCTTTAAGTCAAATGATGAGAAGATCTGGATAGCTACGGATAACTCTTTACTACGTCTGGATCCGTTTAATAATTTGCTGGAAACCTTTATAAACTTTCCAAGATATGCTGATGAACAATATGACAAGCACAATCCGTTCTTAGGTCATGTATTTCAGGATAAAGATGGTTTAGTCTGGTGTGGGTTTTATAGGGGCGAGCAGGGTATATTCTGTTTAAATCCAACCAGTGGAGAAGTTCTTCAATTCGATGTAATTAATCACCCTCTTAAAAAAGCACTCTTCAACCAGATATTGAGTATGTATGAAGATCGATCTGGAATAATATGGATTGGGATTCATCATTCAGCATTTGTAAAATTTGATAAAAGAAAGAATCAATTCAAACTGATAAATAGCGATGAAAATCTTTCGGCAAATAGTTTAAGCTCCTCAATCGTTTATTCCGGAATTTACGATCCTGATGGATTCATATGGTATTCAACTAAAAATGGTTTGGATAAATATGATATTAAAAATGCCACAATTAAACATTACCTAACAGATGAACCCTGCATTACAAAATCATATTATGTAAGTATTAAGGATAAAGATGGTTATTTATGGCTAGGAACAAAGGATTGCGGACTAATAAGGTTTGACCCCCGCTATAATACTTATCAATTTTACCTAAGCAACCCAGAAGAGAAAATCAATTTAGTAAACAAGGCAGTATGGGCACTTCATCCGGATCATCTTGGTTATATTTGGATAGGTACAGATTATTTTGGACTAATTAAGTTCGATCCTAAAAACAATAAAGCAACTCTATATGAATACGATCCCAATGATCCTTCAAGCTTAAGTAATATACTTATTAAACAGATCTACGAAGATAGTTTTAAAACTTTATGGATAGGTACAAATAATGGGGGACTGGATAGGTATGACAGGGAAAACGAAAAGTTCAGTAATTACGGTTTTTATAGTATCAATACAATCTTTGAAGATAGTAAAGGGAAATTTTGGGTGGGAGAATATTTTACAGGTCTAAATTTGTTTGACCGTGAGAAAGGAATTATTCAGAAGACTTATAACGAAAGAGATGGACTGCTGCAAAACCTGGTAATTAGCATTCAGGAAGATGATCATTATAATCTCTGGATTGCCACTCAGTTAGGTTTGTCGAAGTTTAATCCGCAAACCGGAAGATTTCGTAATTATACTAAGGAAGACGGTTTCCCTGATGTATTCACCACCAGAACAATGAGTTTTAAGACACCCGATGGAAATATGTATTTCAATACTACCGCAGGACAAATAGTTTTTCATCCGGATAGTATCAAAGATGACCCAACTCCACCAAAGGTACTTTTAAGCAGCATATCACTTTTTAACAGACCAGATGAAAAAATAAGCTATGAAGGATTTATTTCTGAACTTGATGAGATAACTCTGCCTTATGACCAGAACGACCTTCATTTTGAATTTGTTGGATTGCACTTTAGCGCACCTGAAAAAAATAAATACAAATACATCCTTGAGAACTTTGATGAAAACTGGGTAGATGCAGGAAATCAGAGAAATGCCACATATACCAATCTTGATCCGGGAGAATATTTTTTCAGAGTAACAGCTTCAAACAAAGATGGCTACTGGAATGAGAAAGGCGCATCAATAAAAATAATAATCACACCGCCGTGGTGGAAAACAAGCTGGGCTTACTTGTTTTATTTTTTATTGATTGGAAGCATTATATACCTAACGTGGAAAGCACAGGTTAAGCGAATAAGAATAAAAAGCGAATTCGAAATGAGCAGGTTTGAAGCGCAGAAACTTCACGAAGTAGATGAGATGAAATCAAGATTCTTTACAAACATCTCGCACGAATTCAGAACTCCCCTAACAATGATTCTCGGACCTGTAAAGATGATGATTGAAAAGCTGAATGAAGGAAAAATGAAAGATGATCTTAGCCTGGTTCACAGGAATGCAAACAAACTGCTTGAGCTGGTAAACCAGCTGCTGGATATATCAAAGCTTGAATCAGGTAATATGAAACTTCAGGCTGCTCCTCGTAATATAATTCCTTTACTTAAAGCACTTGTTTTGTCGTTTACATCGTATGCTGAAAGAAAGAAAATTACACTTAAGTTTTATTCTGATAAAGATGAGGTGGTAGTTTATTTTGATAAGGATAAAATCGAGAAGATTATTACAAACATACTTTCCAATGCATTCAAGTTTACACCTGATGGTGGAAGTATTGAAGTTACAGTCAGTTGTTATCCTGAATTTATTTCAGGATCTCAATCTATATCATCTAATTCAGCTAATCTGAAGATCCCTAAACAAGCCCGCCTGCCGGACCGGCTGGTTCGGGATGACCAATTCGTTGAAATATCCATTCGTGATACAGGTGTAGGAATACCAAAAGACAAGCTCGATAAAATCTTTGATCGGTTTTACCAGGTAGACAGCAGCCACACCCGTGAACAGGAAGGGACGGGTATAGGATTATCACTTACAAAAGAATTAGTAGAGCTTCATAAAGGCAGCATATCTGTAGAAAGTGAAGAAGGAGAAGGAACAACGGTTACAGTCAGCATTCCTCTTGGCAAAGAGCATTTGAAACCGGAAGAGATTCTTGAAGCGTATGAAGAGAAAGATGAAAAAATATTTGATTATGAAGAAGCTGAGACGAAGACAAAAGGGGTGGAGGTTGAGATCAAATATTTTGAAAATGAATCACTGCCGCTGGTATTGATCGTTGAGGATAACTCAGATGTAAGATATTACATTAAGGATAATATTAAGAAAGAATATAAAATAATCGAAGCTGTTGATGGAGAAGACGGGTGGAATAAATCAGCTGAAGAAATACCCGATTTGATAATCAGCGACATTATGATGCCGGTGATGGATGGCTTCCAGCTATGTCAAAAACTGAAGACCGACGAGCGAACGAGTCATATTCCTGTAATACTACTGACGGCGAAGGCAGCAATGGAAGATAAGCTGGAGGGATTAGAAACCGGTGCTGATGATTATATAATGAAACCATTTGAGCCGGATGAATTGAGAGCAAGAATAAAAAATCTAGTAGAACAAAGAAAAAGGCTGCAAAAATATTTTCAGAGCAAAGGAATATTCGATTTAAGCGGGCAAAAAATTACATCAGTTGATAAGAAATTTATGCAAAAAGTATTTGATGTAATTTTGAGCAGAATTTCTGATTCACCTCTTAATGTGGAATTTCTTGCTGATGAACTCCTCGTTAGCAGACCCGTTTTACACAGAAAAATCTTATCCTTAACAGGAGAAACACCTGGGGAGTTGATCAGACGGATAAGGCTAAACAAAGCCGCCGAATTAATTAAACTGGGTTTTGGAAATCTCTCAGAGATTTCATTAGAGGTTGGTTTTAATAATCCGGTTTACTTTTCAGAAGCATTCAAAAAACAATTTGGGGTTTCGCCATCACAGTATCAGCGAAACAATAAGGATTTATAAATCCTCTACGAGGTCAACATTTAATCATTCCGCAATTGGTTTGTCGATGATTATTAAAAAACATCGTAGATGTTTAATCATTGTAGTAGTTAAAAATGGGACGGTTAAATATAGATCATCGTAGATGATCAACAAATAGAAATTCCTATTGGTTGAATTTATAAATCCTCTACGAGGATTTAGATTTTGCGGGGATGAACGCTTTTTACAAATATATAACCTCTACGAGGTTATAAATTATCCAAAGCGCATATCAAAAACATCGTAGATGTTTTATAATTGTAGAACAATTCGTAATCATCACGATCAGATCATCGCAGATGATCAATATTGTATTTTCTAACCGAAATTTAGTTTAATATTTTTATACAAAGGGATTATCCCACAAAAGCAAATCATCGTTCAGCATTAATAAAATATTATTGGTTGTGCAATCATATTGCAAAAACATCGTAGATGTTTAATATTTGTAGTAAAATAATCCCATTAATTTAAGATCCTCGTAGAGGATCAATAAAAGGAGGTAAATTGAAAGCGGGTGCATTTACACGATTATACGTTCATTTAATCTTTGCAGTGAAATACCGCGAGAGATTGTTAACCAAAGAAATGCGCGATGAATTATTCAAATACATCAGCGGCATTATATCCAATCGTAAACACAAAGTAATAATCATTAATGGGATGGCTGATCATATTCATATTCTGATCGAATTAAATCCCAATGATAAATTATCCGACCTGGTTGCTTGTATTAAAAGGGAATCCTCATCTTTTATAAATAATAAAAAATGGTTTCATGGAAAATTCCATTGGCAGGATGGTTATGGGGCTTTCTCCTATAGTCGATCAAATCTAGATGTAATTTATAAATACATATCCAATCAGGAAGCGCACCATAAGAAGAGAACTTTCCGTGAAGAATATGTCGGATTATTAAAGAAATTCGAAATCAAATTCGATGAGAAGTATTTATTCAATTTTTTCGAATGATTGTTGTTCTAAGCATTTATGAATCCTATACGAGGTCAACTTGCAGATTTTATATATAACCAAATTATAAAAACATCGTAGATTTTTTATTATTGTAGTTAGTCAATTCGCAATCACCACGAGTAGATCATCTTAGATGATCAATAATGTGTTTTCTACCCAAAAATTACCAATTGTTAACAATTGCGAAATAATTATTACCCCTGATGATAGAAAAGTGTAAGTATTTGATAGAATTCTGGTAGAAATCTCACCCCAAAAAACTTACCATATAACCAGAAAAAATAAATTTTAATGACAATCCTATTAGCAAATGGAATTCGATTTTAATAAGTGAGTAAAAAGAAAGTTATGACTGAATTTATTCCATCAGAGTTTTTTCTGAGCCAGAATTACCCGAATCCTTTTAAGGAAAGTACAAAAATAAAATTTTGCGTACCGCTCAAGACAGCAGTACAAATAACGGTTTACAATTCTAATGGTGAATTGATAGAAAAATTAGTGGATGGAGTGAAAAATCCCGGCTCGTATGAAGTGGTATTTAAGGTAGTACAAGACTCCATTAAGGAGGAAGATAAACCAGAATATTTATATCGATTAGAAGCAATCGATTACAGATGTGAAAAGAAAATGGAATTGATAAAATAAAATGTGGGGATCGGTCTCCCTGCTTCGCCATCCACACGGGTGGCAGGCTGACCGATGCGGTATAATGATGGTGAAATAAAAAAGTGGAACGGACAGGAGTCCGTTCCCTACAAAAGAAAATAAATAAAAAACATTCAGCGGCTGAGTCAAACCTCCGAGGTTTGCGAAACCTCGGAGGTTTAAGTGCGAGAATGAAAACTCGATATTAAAATAATTATTTATCAGGAGGTGCGAAATGTGTGACATAACTAATTATCGTTTTGCAAAAAGTTTTGCATTACTCACTACTATATTATCTCTTATCTATCTCACTCCCCTCTCCGCGCAATGGGAAATAATTAACGACGGCTCTGATCTAAAAGTTCCTATTAACACGATTGATTTTGTTAATGAGGATATTGGATGGATTGCAGGAAGAAATGGCACATTGCTTAAGACTACAGACGGTGGTGAAAACTGGAATACAATAAATATTCCTGATAGTATATCCATTAAACACATTGACTTCTTAAATGAATCAATCGGATGGGCAGTTGGAAATACATACATAGATGGTAGACCATGGACAAACCATATCTGGAAAACAACAACTGGTGGTAGTAACTGGATGTCTCAATTTTCTTTTGAGTTTGGTTCAATTTATGTAATTGATGAAAATAATGTTTTTGCTTTCGGGAGTAATATTTATAAAACAACAAACGGAGGAATAAGTTGGACAGATGTTTCACCTAACTTATCGAATCAAGTTTACAGCTCTCTTTGGTTTCAAAATGCTCACACTGGAGTTGCAACTAGTTATTCTTACTTTTTAGACACATTGAAAGCTATCATTCTAAAAACCACGAATGGTGGAATAACCTGGGATGAAACAATAGCGGATGAATACAGAAAAATTTACGACCTGCAATTCGTTGATAACTCAAACGGATATTTCAGAGCACAAAATGATTCTAATAACTTTATTTGCAAAACGGAAGATATGGGAGCAACCTGGACAGTAAAAACACGTATATCTTATAGAATTCATTCGTATCAACTTCTCGATAATAATCTGATTTACGCTGTTATGGATGACAGTGTTTCCCGGGGAAATAAACATTTTATGAAGAGCACTGACGGAGCTGTAACCTGGGACAAAATTTATACATTCAAAATATATGACAACATAAATAAAATTTATTTCAGTAGTCCCAAAAATGGATTTATTTATGTGAATATGTGGGAAAGCTTCCCTGCTCTCTTTAAGAGTTCTGATTATGGTGAAAGCTGGGTATTGAAGAAATCAAAATTTCCATTAATGGATGTTCTTATGATAAATGAAGATAATTTGATTCTTGCAGGTGGTTTTAGCGCTTGTGGCCTTCATGGAGGATGTGCAGGTATTTTTTTTTCTATGAATAACGGCATAAATAGTTTAATGATAAATTATTCTGGGTTTGAGCAAATTACTTCTCTTCATAGTATGAATGATAATATAATTTTTGCTACAGTCTATTGTTGTGGTATTGATAGAATATTAAAATCAGATAATAATGGAAGTGAATGGACAACAGTATATGATGGTGATTGCGACTCAGCAGGATTTTCATTTGCTGTTAAAGATATTTGTTTCGCAGATGAACAAACAGGATTTGCTATTGGTGTCATCTATAAAGTGTTTCCTCGTTGGGTTTGGACTTATGGTGCGATAATACTAACTACAACAAATAGTGGAAACAGCTGGGAATTGGGTTGGAAATATCCCGATACTACTATAAACAATATTGAATATCACTACAACCTTCAGTCAATCTGCTTTACACCAGCTGCCGGCTGGAGTGTTGGTGAAAGCGGAATGATACTTAAGTATAATCCACAAACCGGCTGGGTGCAACAATCCTCTGTTACTGATCTTCCACTAAACAAAGTATTTTTCTCAGATGAAAACCACGGTTGGATTGTTGGTGGTTACCATAATGAATTGGATGATTCTTTTCAGTCCATATTACTTAAAACAACAAACGGCGGAGTGAACTGGATTACAGTTCCAAACGTTCCTTACCTGTTCAGAGATATCTCATTCCTTGATAATAATCTTGGCTGGGCAATTGGCTATGACAGCAGTAGCTTTGGAGGAATATTAGAAACAATAGACGGTGGAATTACCTGGACAATTGACACTGGTAACCTACCCTCAAAACTTAATGCACTTCACATCAAGGACACTTACGGCTGGGCTGTAGGAGAAAATGGACTTATACTCCGCACAACAGATGCCGGTGCTGTCTGGGTGGAAGATGAAAGTGATAATTCCCTTCCGGCAGAATTTGTACTTGAGCAGAATTATCCGAATCCATTCAACCCGAATACAGTTATTAGTTATCAGTTACCCGTTAATAGTGATGTATTGCTGAAAGTTTTTGATGTATTAGGCAAGGAGATTGCAACTCTAGTTGATGAATACAAAACAGCCGGAAGATATGAGATTGAGTTTGATGCAAGCAGGTTGGCAAGCGGAATTTATTTCTATCAATTAAAGGCGGGTGATTATACAGCAGTTAAGAAGATGATATTATTAAGGTAATATCAGATTATACCATAGGCTGGGATTAAACTCCCAGCCTTGGTATGATGGAATATAATTGCTCAAATTGTTTTTCATAAAATATTAATGAATTGGTAAATCATTGTAGTTTAACTTCCTGACAAAACTAAACGGTTTTGAATGCCAGTTAGTTTTTAACTTCGCCAGAAAATCTTCTTCTTTGTGAAGAAGCTGGTTACTAATGCAGCAAGTAGAGTGAAGATAAGTCCCTTTAAAAACCCAAGCCAGGGATTGATTAGTAAATAATTCAAAAGAGTTGATAAACCGGTTAATGCAAGTATTGGCATAACAAAGTTGCTTCCGGCAATGTAAGCAATCATTGGATTCTGTCCGTTTTCAATAATCAAATTTATATACCTGGATTTTTTCCAATGATCTGAAATTATTGAGAATGCTATTAAAGCCATAAAAGCTAAACCTGAAGTAACAAGGTAATAGCTAAGCGTAGATTGATCTTTTTTTATTCCTCCTTCAAATGATTCAAAAGCTAATCCTAATAAAAGCCAGAATGTTCCCCAGTTAAATAATTTTCTGTACAGATTGAGTAGTTGTGACTTCGAATTTTTAAGCAATAAAATTCCGGCAGAAAGAAGAATAATATTTCCAATTATATTTAGCGTTAATTGACGGCTGTAAAGTCCAAACAAATTCAGAATGATAATACCAACACAAAGCAAAAACAGATAAACATAATTTGCTTTGCTTTCAGATTCATTTTCTTCTGGTGATGATTTCATCCATTTGTAAAAAAGATCACCTGCTATTGTTCCGGGAATGACAATAAATAAATACTGCAGGAAGTAAAACTTATATATTTCAGGTACCGGAGTTAAATTCCATATAAAGCCTGTCCAGCTTCCTTCAATATTGTGCGTAATTCTGAATGCAAGAAGAAAAGCCAGAACAGAAAGTCTGATAAGTAAATTATCCTTTGTAAATAACCAGATGATCGAGCCAAATAAGGCAACTTTAGCTAGAACCAAAATTATTATATCACTTCTGCTTAAAAGAAATCCGCTGCCCTTTGTGTATGTTAGTTGTGAAAATAAAACCAAAGCCGCGATGCCAGTGAGGATTTTTACTGCAAGTACAACCTTAGAATTTATATCTTTTGGATATCTGAAGTAAATGAGAAAAAGAATTATAAAACCCAACAGTCCGATTAACCAATGAAATGATTCCGGACTTCCGCTAAGTGCATAAGGTTTTGAGTGCTGAAGAAATAATGCAAAAACGACAAGAAGAAATCCTCTTTGAATTGCCTGAAGTGATAATTTCCAGTACGGTACTCCCTGTTCGATTCTTTTTCTTAAGGCAAAAGGAAATGCTGCACCCATTGCGAATAAAAAGAATGGAAAAACCAGATCAACCCAGGTAATACCCGGAACTTTAGGATTAAAAACAAATTCAGGAGGAGGAAGCTGCGCGTGATACATCCAGCCAGGGAGTGCGGCAGGTCCACCAAATGGAATACTGCCGGAAAGTATCATTGTTATGATTGCGAAACCACGGAGAGCATCAAGAGCATCTGCACGTTTGTTCATCAGCGGAGTAGAATCATTTTTTTAGTTTGAACCAGGCTGCCGGATACTAATTGATAAAAATATACTCCGCTGGATAAACCTCCGCCGATGGCGGATGCATTAAATTTAACCTCGTATTTTCCGGCGGGTTTATATTCATCAACAAGTGTTGTTACTTCTTTACCAAGGACATCATAAACTTTTAAGCTTACAAAACCATTAACCGATAACCGATAACCAATAACTGTAGCTGGATTAAACGGATTCGGGTAATTCTGGCTAAGTGAAAACTCATTTACAATTGACGGAGCAATTTCAATTTCATCTTCAATATTTGTGATGATAACATCCGGAGAAAGTTTTCTGTTTATCATCATCATCATAGCATCTGCCACCAGCCATTTACCTGGTTCAAGCTGAGTGTTATCAATCTTCAAAATTCTCTTATTTCCTTCGGTTAAAAATACAGTGCTTATTTTTTGCCAGCCCCGTTTAGTTAAATCAGATTGGTTGATAGTTTGATTGATTGAATCAGTATCTGAATAAACAACATAATTTGCCTGCTGTGTCCAAGGTGTATTAGGAGTAAGATAAGCATAAACATCGAAGTATGCATTGAATGGAACATCTGCATAATATTCGACTGATGCGAAATTTAAAGAATCATTTGTGCGGATTATTGTACCTTCAAATCCCGACAGAGGATATGATACCCAATTACCTGTTAAAATTGTTTCAGGATCATTTTCATTTTTTATAGTTGCTTTAGGACGCCAGACACCATTTCTTCCCGGCATTAAAGCAGGCTGTGAATAAAAAGTTGCCTTCAATGTATCCCCAAGCTGATTGTTATTTTTTCTGAAGCCTTCATAATAAAAATATGCTTCACCCATTACTCCCCTATCCCTGTTAGCCTGCAAAGCTGAAAGTAAATAATCTGGTGAGATTAAATAGTCATTTGGCGGTAATCCTATGTTCATTAATAATCCACCAAATAGTTTGTGAAGGTTGGCTGAACCTGCCTGGTTAACAGCCTGATTTAATTCAAACAAGTATTCAGGATAAGTATAACGATATAGTTGAGGTATGAACTGATCACAAATGCCGGAATCAAGCCAGGTTTGAACATCCTGCAGATAATTATCATAACTCCAGGGATAAATACTGGGACTTGTAGAAACAAATAAATTATCATCATAATTCTTCATCAGGTTTCTTACGCCCATATACCAATCATTCATTTTGTTTGCACGCCAGCGTTTCCATCCATTATCAAAATAATTGGTTGGAGGATTTTGTCCTCCATGTTCTGACTGATAAAGCGAAACTGTGAATGGCTCATATCCGCCTTCAACAGGCATTGCAGGAATTCTATCAGAAAACTCAACACCATCTATATCATAATTTGTAATAACTTCAGTGATAAGTTTATTGAAAAAGTCCTGAACTTCAGGATGGATTGGAGACATCCAGTCGAAACCATTCTTCTTTGCTATCTGTCCGTTACTGAATCTGCTTGCCCAATCAGGTTTAGATTGAATGATATGTCCGCCTGTCGCAGTACCGCTTCCGGAATACCATGCGGCAAATCCATATTCGAACCATGGATAAACTTCTATTCCGTTTCTATGGGCTTCAATTTTTACTCGTTCAAGCATATCCCTTCCCACAAAGTTAGGATGAATAGGTTTTGAGAAAAGACTATCCATTGTTGAACTTGGATATAGTGTATGAGCACTATGCCACACAACCACAAGAACGGCATTTATGTTTACCGAAGCAAGATAGTCCATCCCCTGAGCAATATTCTGATCAGTGAATAATACGTTACTATCTACATTAGTTAGTTTTACTGCCCGGAACTCTTTAAGCGGTTGAGGAAGAATTGTTAATGGGAATAAAAGAAAGATCAGGCATCCCAATCTTATTAGATATAAAGTATAATTATTTTTCATCTTAAGAGGATCATTTTTTTTGTTTGAATGTGTGTATCAGTTTTTAACTGATAAAAATAGACACCGGATGATAATTCGCGGGCATTAAATTCAACCTCATAATTTCCTGCTGGTTTGAATTCATCTACTAAAGTTGCAATTTCCCTACCAAGGACATCAAAGACTTTAAGGACTTGCCTGCTGCCTACCGGAGAATGCCAACTGATGGTTGTAATAGGATTAAAAGGATTCGGGTAATTCTGACTTAGTGAAAATTCATTTACGATAACAGGAGTACTTTCTTTTTCGTCTTCAATATTCGTAATAATAACATCCGGTGAAAGTTTACGGTTTATCATTATCATTACAGCATCGGCTACAAGCCATTTACCAGATTCAAGCTGTGTGTTGTCGATCTTCATTACCCTTCTGTTACCCTGGCTCAGGTATGCAGTGCCGATCTTATGCCAGCCTCGTTTTGAAAGGTTTGCCTGGTTGATTGTTTGATTGATTGAATCTGTGTCGGAGTAAACCACATAATTCGCCTGTTGTGTCCAGGGAGAATTTGGAGTTAGAAATGCAAATACATCAAAATGAGCACTAAATGGAACATCTGCAAAATACTCTGCTGCTGCATAGTTTAAAGAATCATTTGTACGGATTATTGTACCATCAAATCCCGATAGAGGATATGATACCCAATTACCTGTCACAATTGTTTCAGGATCATTTTCATTTTTTATGGTCGCTTTAGGTCGCCATATTTTACCATTACGATATGGCACTAATGCCGGCTGACTATAAAAAGTGCTTCTTAAAGTATCACCGAGCTGGCTGTTATTTGCTCTGAGTGCTTCATAGAAAAATGTGCATTCGCCTTTCACATTATTATTTCTATTCAATTGAAGTTTAGATAATAAAAGCGAGGGTGGAATCACATAAGAGCCTGCTTTAGTTAACACACCTGCAAAATAAATATCGGGATTTACGCTTCTTATCTGAGTTAGAGATTCATTTAAGGTAAGCTGGTAACTGCTTAAATCATAACGATATAGCTGCGGTATGATATTATCGACTATATCATTTTGAGCCCAATTTCTAGAGTCCTGCAGATACTCATTATATCCCCAGGGAAAAGGAGTTGGTGACGAAGAAAGAATGAGATTTTCCCCTCTTGATTTGACTGAATCACGCATTCTCACGTGGAATTCATTTAGTTTGTCGGCTCTCCATCTTTTCCAGTTCGTATCACCGGCATTAAGCGGAGGCGTGTTTCCGCCGTGCTCCGCTTTATAAACCTCAACAGTAACAGAGTCATATCCTCCCTCAACGGGCATTGCAGGAAGCCTGTCATCCCCCTGAACACCATCAACATCATAATTATCAATTACTTCCATAACAAGAGATAGCATATAATCCTGAACTTCAGGATTTATTCCACTCAGCCAGTCAAATCCGTTTTTAACAACAAGATTTCCCTGATTATTTTTTGTTGCCCAGTGCGGAAATCTTGCTACTATATGTCCGCCATTCAAACTGTAGGATGAGGAAAATCCGAATTCAAACCATGGAATAACCTCAATACCAACCCTATGTGCTTCAATTAAAAGTCTTTCCAGGAAATCCCTGTTTTGAAATCCTGTTTCGGGAATTACTTTAACCCCAAACAAACTGTCCATAATAGCACTGGGATAAACAGTATAACCTTTATTATAAACAACTGGGAAAATTACATTGATACCAATTGACGAAAGATAATTTACGGCTTCAACAATGCTGTTATCTGAAGTGAGTACAAAACTATCAACATTAGTCAGCCAGGTTGCACGAAACTCTGTATTCTGCTGAGATGAAATTTCAGTTATCGATACAAGCAATACAAATAATAAAACAAATCTTTTCACATTACCTCATTCACTTTTTAATAAGATCCGGAAATCTAACTCTATCTTTATAAATTTCTTTGAAGAAATCAGGATACTTTTTAATCCCTTCATAAAAGAAAAAAACCTCTCCATAAATATTATTCTTCCTGTTCTCATCTATCATTTGTTTTAGAAATTCCTGCGAGGGGTAGTAATCACCCACCTTTAACAGTACTCCCGGAAAAAATTTATCAAAATCTTTTTTATCAATCTGATCTTCTATTATACTGTTGAGTGCATTTTTGTAATTCTTAAAATCATATCGATATACCTGAGGACAAACTAATTCGACGTAACCTTTTCGCATCCAGTTTGGCCAATCCTGCAGGTATTCTTCTTTACTCCAGGGATATATACTTGGAGCCATTGAGACAATTATATTATCATCATAAGCTTTAACGGTTTCATATATCCGCCGCATAAAATCTGTCAGCAGATCGGCACGCCATTGAACCCAGTAAAAATCTTTATGATAAGCTGGCGGTTCCTGACCATCGTGCTGAGATTTGAAAAGACTGACTGTGTATTCATCATATCCTGCTTCAGAAGGCAATGCTGGAAGTCTATCGTCACCTTGTATTCCATCAATATCATAATTCTCAACAACTTCCATAATGAGAGATAAAAGAAAATCCTGGACCTCGGGATGAAAGCCATTCATCCATTCAAAACCGTTCTTTTGTACAAGAATACCCTTTACATCTTTTGCAGCCCATTCAGGTTTTCTTTCGATTATTAGTCCTCCGTTTAACTCATACGATGAAGAAAAACCAAACTCAAACCAGGCAATTACTTTGATATTCCGTTTATGTGCTTCTTCAATTAATTCTTTCAGAGGATCACGACCGGTAAATAAAGTATCAATTTCAACCCCGGTAAATTCTTTCATTATTTTGCTCGGGTATGATGTCATTGCTTTATTCCAGGTAACAACAAAAATAGTATTGAATCCAAGTTCGTCAAGAAGACTAACTGCTTCAATAATATTTTCTTTTGAGTTAAGAACTTCGCTGTCAACATTTGTAAGCCATACGCCTCGAACAGCCTGCTGAATTACCTGGGCATTACAAGACGGTACAGATATAATAATTGAAGTTAATAAGAGTGTTAAAAAAAATTTATTCATAGCGATTTTGAAAGTGATTTGCAGCTAATTAAAGTTTTACTCTGAAACCTGCCCGTATATCAAGGAATTGTAAACCGCTTACATTTTCAAGATTAAGTGAAAGTGCAGGCCACAATTCAGCTATAATAATCTTATAGTTTACGCCAAGATTCAGTGAAAGAGGATCAAAAAGAGCGATATTAAAATCAGTGCCGATAGTCAGTCCCCCACTCCAGTCTTTCTGAAACAGTGACGGAACATTTAAATATTCGGCTAGAAGCAGATCACCTGCTCCGGTAGTGTCAATGAATAGTGAGTCCTGATAGCCACTCCTTGTAAATTCCCAATAATAAAAACCAAAACCGAAATTCAGATCTGCTTTAAAAACGGAAGAAGTAAAAACATTGTATCTTGCTTCAACACTAAGACCGGCAGCAGTGAATTCCATTTCAAGTAAAGGTAATTCAAATCTGTAATCACTTATAACATCATTTACTTCTGCTTTAACTATTTTGAACATTTGGTCTTTATTAACATCAGTTAATTTAAAGTACTCAAGTTTGCCTACCCAGGTCCAATTTTCTGAGGTATTCTTACCGGCATAAATTAAACCACCAATATTACCTTCCATTCTGTCGGACATAGCAGCAATCGGAAGATTATAATTACCATTTGCACCTATGATCCATGGGTAATTTTGTGCTTTAATTAAAGACACTGAGAAGACCAGAATAATTATGGAATATTTAAAAGCTTTCATCAGATTCAATACTTAATGACTATACCAAGTTTTAATGAGACTTCATTCTCAAAAGGAAAAAAATCGTAACCCATTGATCCTTCAGTCGGGATAATGTAATTATAATTAATTGAAGAGTAGATACTCATAATTTCGAACAGCTTATACTCCAAATCAAGACTGGAATTAACAAAAGCCGGATTGCCCTTCTTTGCTGGTGCAAAATTTCTAAAGCTGTAATAAAATGTATAATCAGCAGCCGGAAAACGTTTACCCCAGTTTTCAACTGCATACATTCTTCGCGTGTAGAAATAAATGCCAGTTCCAACTGAAGGAGTAACAAAAAACTTATCAGCAAGTTCGAAATCGTATTCAGCGAAGAGAACTACTGGAATCAAATCCATCTTCTGAACTGCACCTATTTCAACAGAAAGACTAGGATCGGCAGCGAGATCTGAAACTATTTTAGTATAATATCTGTCAGTCCAGAATGTCCATCCCCAGGTATTGAGTACGTCGGGCTCATTGACCGAATACAGTTTGTATCCGCCGATTATACCTAAATTGAAGTTATTCCAGACAGTAAACTTAATCTTTACACCACCGCCGACTGCGTCTGCATTTGTAATTGCAAGACGGGTTGTTAATGCATACGAATAATCAGTAAATGCTGTTACAGATTTCAATTGTGCAAAGCAAAATCCGTTCATAAAAACAATTCCGGTTATAAGAAATAAAAACTTTTTCATTTAATTAAATTTTAATACCATCCAAGCTGTAAAGTAAATCTTAAAATATTACCGAGTCTGCCGTAATCGGCAAACGCAAAATCAAAATTAACTGGAAAACTAAGTTTTGGATCTAAACCAAATCCAAAGCTGTAAGATTCTTCATCATAAAAGAATTTATACCCGGCACGAATTGTAATCATATTTTTCCAGGATAATTCAGTTCCGACATTCACTCTCTCATCCCCGTCATTTGGATGTGCTGCCTCACCGATAAGTGTTACCCGGTATTCAGAATTCATATCCCCTATTACTTCCGCGGCGGCACCCAAACGGAACATAGCAGGCATCTTAAATTCATCATTGATAAATTTTGTATTGGTTCCAAAGTTTTGAATACTTGCGGCAATCCTGAATGAACTCAGACCCGTGTAGTAAAGAACTCCGCCATCAAACAAAATATTATCAGCAGAATGCCTGTCAATTTTTTCCTGCACATATTTTAATGAGACACCAAATGAAAATCTGTCGGTTAATAATCTGGAGTAAGACAAACCTGCTGAAATAGAATTTGCCTCGAAACTGCCTATTACATCGTAAACTTTCTGCCCAACTGATACTAAAGTTCTTGGCATTGTGCCGTAATCCAACATGACTACTCCAACTCCCAAAACACCAAAGTCTGTATGCATTGAATAGCTTGAAGCATAGTTTTTAATATCTGCAAACCAGTTTGAATATGATGCGGAGAATGAATGTGAATGGTTAGTGAAACCCAATATTGCCGGATTGCTGAACATGCCCTGGGAATTCATATCAGAAAGTGCTATTGAAGATTCACCAAGTGCAGCGGTTCTGGCTGAAACCGGGATCTGCAAAAAAGAAAAGCCGGATGTAGCTGTTTTCTTAAATTCCTGTGCGAAAATATCTAAGTTAATTCCCCAAAAGAAAAACCAGACTGCCAATAGTATTATGTATGTTTTATTTAACGAAGACATATTTTTTAATAATTCAAATAATTTCATCTGACTATAGCAAACTTGCCTAATTTTGTTCCACCACTGTATTCTACGTGATATATATAAATACCGCTTTCAACAAACTGCCCGAAATCTGTAACCTGATCCCATGATACAATTGCTCCTGAACCATCGGCTACATTAATTGTTTTAACCAGATCACCTCTTACTGTATAAATTCTGATTGTACAGGGATTCGGCAGATTGACAAATCGAAGATTATCTCTTTCTCCCGGCAGAGAGAATCCTTCACCGATAACAAAAGGATTTGGGACAACAAGAATTTCATCCAGATTGGTTTTTGCCTGAATTGTCGCGATAAACGGAACCTGAGTTCTGTTAGCGAATAGTGATGTTTCAAGAGGCGGAATATTGTTAATTGTTTGCACACCAGTCCAGGATGGTTTACCAGTGTCGAAAGATGTTAATGAATAATAATAGCCCTGTCCAATAGATACTGATGTATCAACATAAGTATAACTAGTTCCGGTTAAATAATTCATATCACCTTTCATTACCGTATCAATAGGGATCCATGGACCAACCGGTAAATAATCGGATCTGTAAATAATATACCCGGCCAGATCAAGTGTGCCATCATCTGGATCGGGAATCTGTTCAGCTTCAATCCCCCAACTGATAACGTTGGCTACTTCATTTGTTTCGCGCGAATAATCTAATGTAAATATTGGTGCTGCAGGAGGAGAAGGATGACGAAAATTATTATTATATGTAAGCTGCGACCTGTCTGCCGCTGCATTAAATAAATTTCGTGACCCTGTATTGATTGCGCTTACAGGATTGTTTGCCGGATCAATGGCAATTTTATAATCAACACCATTTACAATTTCTGCGGTAACAATTACTATGGAATCACCTGGCAGGATATCCCAGGGACCGAGCTGCATCATAGACCACATTCTGGTTCTTCTCATCAGGGAATCTGCCGGACTGGAAACGAAGTTAGCTGCCAGCCTTAAATCTTTCATCACTTCATATTGCGCTTCAAGCGAGCCAATATTTGTGAATGGTCCGCTGAGATCAATTGAGTTACTGGCTGATGACCAACCCTGACGGGCTATTCTGGATGTTCCACCACTTTTGTCTGTTGATGAGTATAACAACTTTATGCCGGCAAAAGCAGGAGCTAAATACTCACCTGTAGGTCTGCCGTTAACAATTGGTCCGAATGAAGGAACTAATCCAAAGTTTTCTGTTACAGATTCTGTTTCAGGATAATCATCTGCGAAAGCTCTTATCAATCTTCTTGAAGCATCAAAAGCAAACCAGGTATTTCTTGCACCCGGAGTAAGTGATGGAAACATTACAGACCAGGAGCGTGAGTTTGAATGTAAACCATAATTTATTATAGTGTAGAAATCAATAAGTGTATCAGCAACAAATCTATTATCTGGTACCTGAGCTCTTATTTCAGGAGAGATGTTCTTGATAATGTATTCGTGAATTATATAATTTTCATCAAGCTGCGAGCCGCTCCATTGATGCGTTGTTCTTTTAACTCTAACCGGAAGCATCCTTCTGATTTGAAATTCGTCTTCATAGTTAATATTATATTCCCAAACGGTTTCAATCACTTCTTCACCAACATTCGGATTTTGTTTAAGCCAATGGTTTGCACCTTCAGGATAATTTTTGGTATGCTTTGTTACAATATACTTAGCGCCTGCACCTTCACCTATTGAACCGGCATATAAAGACCAGTCCTCAACTGAGAGGATACTGTCCTGAGCGAATTTAGCACCAACATACATTCCACCGGTTACCAGATGTGAAGCTGAACCGCCAATATTCTCTGCAATCAACGACGGATCATACCCCGGCCAGTCTAAACCGATTCCTCTTTGTGTCCAGTTACTGAAAGAAGGTCCTGTTTTTCCAAAGGCTACTGTTTGCCAAAGCTTTCCACGGTTGAGAATTAGAGACGATGATTCTACCTGAGCAATTATATCATTAGTTACGAAACAGATAATAATAATTATAAAAAAGTTAAAATATGTTCTTATGTTTTTCTTGGTGTTCATAATTAAAAACCGAATCCTACTGTAAAAAGAACCTGCCTTGGAATATTGCTGTATGCTCTGTATGGCGCAATTAAATGACTGAATCTTTGCGGGTCATTTCCCGGATCCATCATAGTAACACTTTCCTCAACCCATAATCTTATATCGTCATTAGTGGACATAGGTGTAATCCATTTATTATCAAATAAATTCATCACCCTTAAGCCGAGAATGATTTTATAATCACTAATATCAATATTCTTGATGAAGTTAAAATCGACGACTGATTCAATTGGGTACCTTCTATTAAAAACAACATCTCTCAGGTCAAAATCTGTTACGTAGGTGTAAGGTAAACCTGATTGCGCTGTATATGTAAGACTGATTACCGAATTAGCCAGAGGTTTTATTCCAAAAATTTCAAAGCCCTCACCTTCTTCAAAGAAATACTGTACTAATGCCCTTAGATTATGCGTCCTATCCCAGGATGCTAAAAATTCACCAGTGAAGTTTCTTGTTGAATAACCTCTGGTATCATCAGGATAAACAATTGAAGGTCCGAAGTTTCCGGAAGTAGTTTGTGAAAGGCTATAGCTTATCCTATATGACCAGTTTTTAACAGCGAAGGTTTCCAGAGTAGCTTCGAATCCAAGAGTTGAACCGAATGCATTATTAGCATATGAGAAGTAGTAATAGAGCGGATTGTTATCACTGGCAAAACCGGCAAATTGATTGCGGCTTCCTGTATAAGCAGCTATGTTTCTGTTTCCAATCTGAGTTACTCTGTCGTTGTAATATAAAACAAGATCGAGTCTGTGATTTGCACCAAGTTGCTGCTGCAAACCGAATTCATAATTAATTGTAAGTTTTGGATCGAGATTGGGATTTCCAATTCCCTGCCAGCCTACCCATGTTTTATTGGAAAGTGCCTGAGAAAAAATTGGTGCTGATGCGAAATGACCGTACTGCAGTCTGAATGCAGTCGCCTCACCTATTGGAAAAGAGATGCCGAGTCTGGGTAATACTATATATTTTGTTTCAGAATCTCTTGTAAGCGGAGAACCTAGCCTACCCGGTCCATCTGTTCCGGGATATAGATAATTGAATTCATCAATAGGAACTCTGGCCTGAAAATTATAAGTTTCAAAACGAACGCCGACATTCGCAATCATGCCTTCATATTCCATTCTATCCTGAAGGTAGACTCCTAAATTAATTGGGTAAGCTCTGTAATAATCAGCAAAGCCGTTTCTGGCAACAAAAGAGTTAGCTTGAAAACTTGAATTAACCCCATTATTAATCATATCCCAATAATTAAAATTCAGTCCGGCTTTAATTAGATGATTGGAAGTAACCTGGTTTGTGTAATCGGCTTTTGCACCATAATTTTTTGTTCTGCTGTCCTGGTAATAGTTAGTACTAAAACTAAATGGAGCTCTGAAGTAATCTTTTTCCCACCAGGTTCCTTCTCTTAAAACAGTTCCGCTTGGATCGTTCAAGCTATCGGCTCTATCAACTTCCAAACCATAACCGGCTAGATATTTAAAAGGTAATTCATATCTTTCATCTTGATGAGTCAAACTTACTTCCGCAAACGAGTGTTGATTGATTGTATAAACCCAGTTTAAAGTCTGAGCAATAGTTTGTTCTTCTCTAACAGGATCTATAGTTACCAAATATTTTGTTGAAACTCCCGGCGGGGTAAATGCCAAACCTGACCAACGAATATCTGATGAACCCGACCATATTCCACCAAAATAGCTTTGATAACTAGCCATAAGTCTAAGTTTATGACTCGCAGCAGGCTGATATACCATATTCAGAATGTAATTCTGTGCTACCTGAACTTTTTCGGGAGTAGGCAGACGTGTAGGATTACTTTTATACTCGCCAGAGATAAAAAACTTGAGAAGATTAGGATCATTACCTAAAGGTCCTCCGAACCCAAATAAATATCTCTGATAGGAATGCTGCCGGTAATCATAAACACCAAGCACATTATCATCACCGGGTTCGTGATTTTTCACCCAAAGCGCATGCGCCCAGGCGATTTCTCTATCAACAAGCTGATTATACGCAACGGAATCAGTATTTCGAAGCCATTCATATCTTACATCCAGTTTAAGTTCACGTAATATCTGATCTCTTATACTCATCCAGTTTTCTAAACTTCCCCATTTTTGCCACTCCCAATTATTTTTATCATACAAATAGGAACCATAATGATACTGTCCGGAAGGACGGTATTCCATTCGGAATTCCCCGGTAAATTTTGGAGCGCCTTCCTTTAATACAACCTTTACTACGCCAGCTTGTGCATTTCCATATTCTGCCGAGAAGCCGCCGGTAATTAACTGCAACTGCTGAACACCGAGAGGGTTTACATCATATTTCCACGAATTGTCTGCTTTTTCAGTTCCAAAAGTGGCAGGTGCGCTGGTATTGGAATTTGTCTGCTCAATACCATTTATCTGGAAGTTTAATTCGTAAGATGAAGACCCGCGAACGGAATAATTTCCCTTCTGGTCTTTTTGAAATCCGGCTTGAAGATCAAGTGCACCACGCAGACCTTCAATGGGTGCTGCAGCAATTTGTTTATCATCGATGCTTGTTGCAGTGGAAGTTCTGTCTTTAATGATTGGCGGCCGTTGCGCCACTACTACAACCTGTTCCATCTGAACAGATTCATCCTGCAACTGAAAGGAAATTTGAGTCGTGCGGTCTATGAAAATTTCCACATTCTGCTGGGTTACTTTAGAATATCCGATCATGCTGGCTGAAACATTATATCTGCCGGGAGGAATGTTTAGTATAATGAATTTACCCTCAAGATTTGTGGCAGCGCCAATTGTTGTACCATCAAGTATTACATTCGCACCGATCAATTCTTCTTTTGTCGTTGCGTCAATAACACTACCAACAAGTTTTCCTGTTAACCCCTGTGCATTAATATTTAAGGCATAAATAATGACAGCGAGAAGGATTGACTTCAAATATAATCTTATTGTTCTCATACATATTCTCTGCAATAACCGAACAAAAAAGTCCCGGTTAAACCGGGACTAAATAACTACTTCATCAATAACATTTTTTTACTGATCTTTGAATTATCCGTAATTAAAGTATAAAAATAAATTCCGCTGGAAAGATTGTCAGCCGTAAATGATTTTGTGTATCTGCCTGCAGGCATGATCTCATTAACCAAAGTTGCAACTTCTTTTCCAAGTAAATCTGTAACTACAAGTTTTACATTACTTGTTGCCGGAAGGTTAAATCTTATTAATGTTGAAGGATTAAATGGATTCGGATAATTCTGTTCCAAAGAAAAATCAAAAATTCCTGTATATTTATCATCAACACTTACAGCACCCTTTTTGAACACAAATGCCGATCTTCCCCAATGGTCTATTACATAAGCAGTGTTTGCATCAGGATTGATGGAAACATCACAAGGTGAACCCATAGGTGCGCCGTTCGGATCCTGTATATCTGCACTAAACTGACTTGGCAAATCATAAACCGGCAGAGCTAAAATTCCATCTACAAAAAATGCTTTAACCCATCTTCTGTTTGTATCAATGCCGGCAACCCATAATAATCCATCTTTATCTACATCAATACCACAAGGATATGCAGTACCTAAAACCAGAAACGCATCAAGGTCTTCAACTCTGGCAGGTACATATGTATCTGGTGTATACTGCGTTCCTCCAACCCACTTAGCAATGCCACCTGACTGTGGTGGATTTGGATGAGTATTTCTAGAGGTAAAAAAAGAAACTGTATCGTTATTGTAATCACCGCCTGGTAGCACTGCCAAATCTCTGATTAAATCAAGACCGCCTCTCTCAAGTCCACCCGGTTCAACAGTGTATTGAGCCGGAGGAACAAATGAACCATATCCGGCAACACCTGTCCAACCAAAACTGAAATTATACGCTCTGAATGTAGTCCCAAATGATATACCTGTTAATAAAATAGAATCTTTTGTGATATCACAACCGTGATTATACGAACCATAGCCTGAGCCTTGAATACCGAATCCGAATTTCTGAACCTGCAAAGTGTCGAAGTTCGGATAAATGTAAGTGGCTGAAACTGTATTTGGAGCGGTTTTAGGATAAGGTTGTGTTGCAGTTATATATAAAGTATTACCAAGTGATGTAATTCCTCTTAATGCACCAATATTACCCAGTAAAGTATCCGAATCACCGTTTTCATTGTAATCTATGAATTTAGAAAAAACAGTATCTCCGGGATTCAAAACATAGATTGCATTGTGCGCATTTACATCTGTAATTCTGGATGAAATAACGAAAAGTCTTCCATCCTCTGTTAAAGTCGATAAATAAGGCCGAATGACGCTTGTATCAGATGAAGGGAAATATAATCTCTGTGTGTACTGCCATTCATTCTGAGCAAGGATTTGTGATGAACAGATGAAAAATAAGAGTAGACAAAATCGTAAAAAATATTTCATAGTGACCTCTGGAAAGATTTAATTATGCATATATACAATTAAAGTATTTAACCGGCAGAAATATAAATAAAAATATTTTTCGTTGCGTGGTGAAAAAGGTATTCCTGACAAATATTTATAAAAATTAATATGTAAATTTGATTACTATTTAATTACTCTTAATAATGGAAACATTTCAGATAATACTACTCATTGGTGTCTTCTTTTTTATGGCACTGATGATGTTTTTTCGAAAAATTCCTGCCCTCATTGCCCTGCCTCTAATGGCTGTATTAATTTCTCTTATTGGCGGTATTAAGTATTCGGATATAATTGAATTTGTGATTGGGCAGGGTTCTCTAAAGCTCTATCAGGCATATACTATAGCACTATTTGGAAGTATGCTTAGTATATTGATGCAGAAAACAGGTGTAGCAGAAGCTTTTATAAAGAAAGGTGCTGAACTTTCAGGTGACAACCCCTGGCTAATTGCCATTATTTTACTTTTGTTAATTATTGCTCTATTTACAACTCTGGGCGGACTAGGTGCAATTATCATGGTTGCTACCATAGTGCTGCCTATAATGTCTTCCGTTGGTATAGGTCCAATGACTTCTGTCGGTATTTTTCTTTTTGGATTAAGCATAGGTGGTATATTAAATGTTGGTAACTGGGCTGTATATATAAGTGTAATGAGTCTCACTATTGATGAAATCCGTCCCTTCGCTATGCTCATGTTTCTTATATCAATACTTGGTGCTATAGTATATATAACAGTTCAGATTTACAGGGATGGACATGATTTAAATTTTAAAAAAATAATAATAAGAAGCACAATCATCATTGTATGTTTTGCAGTAGTTTATTATCTGTTAAACTACACCGCTTCTGAAGAACTGCAGTCACAGATAAGTAATTTATTTTCAAAAACAGGCACCGTTCTGAAATGGATAATTGCTGTTGGAATAATACTCCTTTTCCTTTCAGCGATTTTAAGAATAATTTTAAGGAAGAATGAAAACAGCTCACAGCCTCATTGGATTTCTTTTTTATCACCAATACTTCCGTTATTCCTTATTCTATTATTTGATATAAATTTTATTGCTGCTTTTATTGTCGGATTGATTTATGCTTTTCTTACGACCTATAAAAAAGGAAGGCTCAATCTGTTTATTCAATCCTGTTTTGAAGGCGGTGGAGTTGTAATGCCGGCGGTTGTATTAATGTTTGGAATTGGAATGCTGCTAGTTGCAATTATGGGACCGGGCGGTGACTTACCTCAATACCCAAATGGCTGGCCTGTGTTAAGAATCATAAGACCAATGATGGCTCAGATTGTTCCGACAAATCCGTTTATGTATGTTTTGATTTTTACTTTAGCCGCACCATTGGCTCTCTATCGTGGTCCTCTTAACGTCTGGGGAATGGGATACGGACTAGCAGCGGTTTTTCTTGCCAGCGGAATGAATCCCGGCGCTGTTATGGGTTTACTTTTAGCTGTTGGACAAATACAAGGAATTTCTGATCCGACAAACACGCATAATGTCTGGCTTGCAAATGAAATGAGAGTTGACGTTCAAAAAGTTTTGTGGAATACAATTACTTATACATGGATACTTGCTTTAATCGGATTAATTATTTCATCAGTAATGTTTATGTAACTAATTGAAACAAGAAGTTGCCACAAAATCACCAAGACACAAAAATTCACTAAACTTTTTGTGTTATTTAGTGCTTTTGTGATTTAGTGGCAAATAATATATTACCTTTTAATGGATAGAAAAATTAAAATAGGAATTGATGTTGGCGGCACATTTACACACGCCGTTGCTGTTGATATAAGCGACTTTAAACTTATCGGCAAAGCATGTGTACCGACCACTCATAAAGTTGTAGAAGGCGTTGCAAAAGGTGTTGTTGATTCAATGAACCTGCTGATTCATGATTCTCATATAAGTGCTGAAGAAATAATTCTGATTGCTCATTCAACTACACAAGCAACAAATGCATTACTCGAAGGTGATGTAGTTGTGGTTGGTATAATCGGAATGGGCAAAGGGTTGGAAGGAATCCGTGCAAAGAAAGAAATCAATCTTAAAAATATTGAACTCTCTCCCGGAAAATTTCTTCAAACAAAATTCAGATTCATTGATGTTAGAAATCCGCTCTCTGAAAATATCATTACAAGTATTATTAATGAACTTTTAGATGAAGGTGCAAAAGTAATTGTTGCATCAGAAGCTTTTGGTGTTGATGATACAAGAAATGAAGACATGGTTGTAAAAGTTGCTGAATCAATGAATCTTCAGGCAACTGCAGCAAGCAGAATTTCAAAGCTTTATGGATTAAAAGTCCGTACGCGTACTGCAGTTATAAATGCCAGTATGATGCCGAAGATGCTTGAAACAGCAAATCGGACAGAAGACGCAATTCGTAAGAGCGGAATAAAAGCTCCTTTGATGGTAATGCGTTCCGATGGCGGAATAATGGACATCAACGAAATGAGAAAGCGACCAATACTCACAATGTTATCCGGTCCTGCTGCCGGCGTTGCAGCTGCATTGATGTATGAAAAAGTTTCAGATGGAATTTTTCTGGAAGTTGGCGGAACTTCAACGGATATTTCTGTCATTAAAAATGGTAAACCACAGGTTAAAAGTGCACAGATCGGCGGTAACAGACTATATCTTAGAACACTTGATGTAAGAACAATTGGAATTGCCGGTGGTTCAGTTCCAAGAATTCAGGGAAATAAAATTGTTGATGTGGGTCCCCGCAGTGCACACATTGCAGAATTGAATTATGTTTCTTTCAGCGATGAAGATTTCTCCGATATTGAAATAGAAAAAGTTCAGCCGCTAAAAAATGATCCTGATGATTATCTATCAATCAAAGTTAAGAATGAGTACAAAAAAAGATTTACAATTACTCCAACTGCTGCATCAAATTTTCTTGGATTAGTTAAAGATGTTGGTCATGGTTCTGCAAATCATAATTCAATTAAAAAATGTTTTGAATCACTCTCAAAAATTTTATCCAAAGACTCTAAAGAAATTGCTGGAGAGATTCTTACTATCTCCGCAGAAAAAATTAAACCGGTTATTAATCAGCTATTACGAGAATACAAATTAGATAAAGAATTAATACAGCTGGTTGGCGGCGGCGGCGGCGCATCGGCATTAGTTCCTTTTACTGCACAGCATTTAGATTATCCGCATAAGATCGCCAAAGATTGTGAAGTTGTCTCAGCAATTGGAGCCGCATTGGGAATGATTCGGGACTCTGTGGAAAGGAGTATCATCAATCCAACTGAGAGTGATATTATTTCTTTGCGTCAACAAGCATTTGACTCAGTTGCTTCAATGGGAGCGGTTCCTGAATCAATTGAAGTTACAGTTGAAATTGATTCCAAGAATAAAAAAGTAATTGCAGTAGCAATGGGTTCCAGCGAAATGCGTTCACGGGATCTTGAATTAAGAGAATTGACCGAATCAGACATTAAAAAAATTGCATCTGTTTCACTTAGAACCAGCGAGGATAAAGCAGTTATAAGCGGAAGCACTTCTTTCTTTTATGCAATAACTTTTAAGCAGATTAAAAAACATTTATTTGGATTAGTAAAAGATGAAACTCAAAAACTCAGAGTAATTGATCGCGAAGGCACTATCAGACTGCAGCTTAATAATGCCTTATGCGAAAGTGTTGAGGCTAATTCCGTAAAATCAAAAATAAAAGATATGATTTCCACGCTTACAACTTTTGGTGATGCTGGCGCGCTTCTTCCTGATGTATTTTTATTAGTCTCATTTAAGATTGTTGACTTTACAGGATTGATTAATGAATCTCAAATTATGGCACTTGTTGATTTTGAGCTTTCCAAAATTCCTCAGAATGAAAAGATAGTAGTCATCGCTTCACCCAAAAAATAATTATGATCATTGATAAGACATACGATTATATAATTTACTCAGCAAGTCTGGCTGGAGTCTTAACTGCAATAGATTTTTCAAATAAAGGAAATTCAGTTTTGCTTTTGAATTTTTACGGGTTTACAGGCGGAAGCATAACTGAAAGTTTGAATTGTTATCAGATTATAGATGAAGAATATTTTGATGGATATGCAAAAAATCTTTTTGACAAAATCACAAATGCGAAGCACGGAATTCTATATCGATCGGGAAATGCACTCGTTCTGAATCCCGAATCAATAAAAATTATTCTGCAGGAAGAACTGGAGAATTCCAATGTTGAATTTTTATTCCATATCGTTCCATTTTATTTAAAACAAAAAGAAGGTTACGTTGAGGTTTCATTAACTGGCAAAGAAGGAATTTTTCAAATTAAAGGTAAAGCTATAATTGATGCTTCTGATGAATTTGATTTATTGAAACTTGAAAATGTGACCCGAAGTTTGAAAGGTATTTATTACAATCTGTTTCTTACAGGAATTAAGAATGATGAGTGGCAAAGTTATGAGTTTCTCAATAAATTCATAAAGCTGAATGATAATCGATACTGGGTTTCATTAAAAATTCCAAAAACTGATAATGAATATTTTATTGAAAATGCTGCTCAAAATATTCTTAATGATTTTGAAGAGTTTGTTCAGAAAAGCGGTGGAAGAGTTCAGTTAATAGCTCCTCAATCTCATAAGGTTTATGACTCGGAGAAATTAGAAGTATCAGATAGTATTTTTCATTTCAGATATTATGTTGATAAAAAATATGGCACTAATGAGTTATTTATGGAAAGCTCAGAACTCTATAAAGCATTGAGCCACTAAATCACAAAAGCACTAAAGAACACAAAATATTTTCATCAAAAATGGACAACGAAATAATTTCAAAACTAAAACACGGATTAATAGTTTCCTGTCAGGCTGAATTGGACTCACCATTCAACTCGCCTGAGGGTGTAACTATGTTTGCAAAGTCTGCAGCTGCCGGCGGTGCTGCAGGAATCCGAAGTGAAGGTATCGAGAAGATAAAAATGATACTGGAATCAGTCGATGTTCCTGTAATAGGGCTTATCAAATCCAAATTTGATGACGGAAGCGTTAAAATTACAGGATCATTTTCTGATGTTGATGAACTCTCTGTAATTGGGTGCCCGATCATTGCAATTGATGGCACATTCAGAAAGCGGGATGGACTAACCGGTCCTGAATTTATTCACAGGATCAAATCAGCATTTGATGTTCTTATAATGGCTGATATTGCAAAAGAAGATGAAGCATTGGAATGTGAACAAGCTGGTGCAGATTTAATTTCTACAACATTGAATGGATATACACCTGACACAGTGAATGATAAAATTCATTCACCAAATTTTGAGTTAGTAAAAACTTTAGTTAAAAAAAATAAGGAACCAATTATTGCTGAAGGCAGAATTAATTCGCCTGAAGCCGCAAAAAGGATGATAGAACTTGGCGCTTATGCGGTTGTTGTTGGAACAGCAATAACTCGTCCGCATATTATTACAAGCTGGTATGTGGATGCAATTAAAAAATGAATGAACTAAAAACAAAATATGATGTAATTGTTGCCGGAGCAGGTATAGCCGGAATAAGTGCCGCTGTTAAAGCTGCAAGAGAAGGAGTCTCTGTTCTTTTGATTGAACATTACGGATTTGTCGGCGGAATGTCCACTGCAGGAATGGTCTCCCCTTTTATGAAGCATTCAATTAACGGTGAAACTTTGGTACGCGGCGTTTTTGAGGAAATAGAAAAAGAAATGCGAAACAGAAATGGAATGATCGATAATGGTTTTTATGCTTCTTCATTTCGTGCGGCATCTTTCAATCTTTTAAAGAATTCAGATTGCAACGTTCTTCTTCATTCTGAAATTTTAAAAGTAAACAGAATTGGAAATGTAATTAATTCCATTACCGTGTTAATAAATGGGATTGAGTACGTAATTCGTGCAAATGTTTTTATTGATACAACGGGGGATGCACAATTATTATATCTTGGTAATTTCCCTTATGCAAAAGGCGATGAAAAAACCGGTAAACTTCAGGCGCTTACTTTATTTTTCAGAATGATAAATATCGATATCAAAGTAGTTACAGATTATGCAAAAGCTAACAAGGATAATTTTTTTGACTGGATGGAATATGATTTTGATTTTTCCAAGATCATTTCAATTGCCGGATACTTTAATCAAGTTAAAAAAGCAATAAGTGAAGGACAACTTCAGGAAGATGTTCAATATATTTTCTTTACTACATTACCCGAATCTGGAGAAGGATCATTTAATACTTCAAATATTCTCGGAGTGGATGCATCAACCTCATTTAACTTAACACAGGCAGAATTGATCGGCAGAAAACAGGTTGCACAGGTTGTTAAACTTCTGCAGAATGAAATACCCGGATTTGAAAATTCCATCCTGCTGGAAACTGCCGTGCAGGTTGGAGTTAGAGAAACCCGCCGTGCAATCGGAGATTATGCAGTTACAGGCGATGATATAAAATTCGGATATAAATTTGATGATGCAGTTGCTCGCGCAGTTTATGGGATTGATATTCACGGTCAGAAAGGTGAAGACAGCAGAATGGAGCATTTGCCCGAAGGTCAATATTATGAAATTCCTGCCAGAGCATTGATCGTTAAAGATGCAGATAATCTTCTTGTAGCCGGCAGATGTATTTCTTCAACAAGAGAAGGACACAGCGCATTAAGAATTCAGCCGACTTCTGCCGCTACAGGTGAGGCGTGCGGTGCACTTGCCGCTCTAAGTGTTAAGCAAAATAAACCAGTAAGAAAAATTATTTACAGCGATTTACAAAATTTGATCTCACATAATCTTACAAAGAAAGTATGAAAATAATTTTTGGAACTGATGGCTGGCGAGGTTTACTGGATAGTGAAGTAAATGAAGAAACTATTTCGCTGGTTGCTCAGGCGTTTACTGATTATAATATGCAGAGTTCTTCTCAGCCGCAAATTGCAATTGGCTTTGATGGAAGAAAAAACTCACAAAAATTTGCTAAGATATTTGCAGAAACTCTTTCAGGAAACAATATTAAAGTTTTTTTATCAGATAGAATTATTCCTACCCCGGTTCTTTCGTTTTTTGTAAAGCACAAAAAACTAAATTCAGGAGTTATGATCACTGCTTCGCATAATCCGCCTCAATACAATGGTGTAAAGTTCAAAGCTGATTACGGTGGACCATTTCTTACAGAAGAAACTTTGAAAGTTGAAGAGCTATTAGGCAATTCTCCTGTTAAAAAAAATTCGGCAAATATTAAGCAGACTAATTTACTTTTACCTTATGTTGAACAAATTGAAAAACTTATTGATTTTGAATTTATAAGAACATCAAGACTAAAAATTTTAATCGATTCAATGGGTGGTTCGGGTGGTGATTTTCTGGAAAGGATTTTGTTGGCTCATAATATTCCCGCTCAAACTATTTTTTATCCGCCGGATGAAAATTTTTACGGCAGACTTTCCGAACCGATTGAAAAAAACCTGAAACCATTATCCGAGAAATTAAAAGAAAGTGACTATTCAATTGGACTCGCGACAGATGGCGACGCTGATCGTAGCGGTGTTATGCTTGATAATGGTAATTGGCTAAGTGCACAGGAAACAATTTTATTACTGACTGATTTTATTGTTAACACTAAAAAATTAAAAGGTCACATTGTAAAAACAGCAAGCGTAACTGATAAATTAAAAACTCTATTTGAATCAAAGCAAAGAAAAATCTACGATGTTCAGGTAGGATTTAAATATATCACAGAAGTTATGATCAGCAAAAACATTGCATTTGGCTGCGAGGAAAGCGGCGGATTTGGTTATGGTTTTCATATGCCGGAACGTGACGGCATTTTTTCCTCGTTATTTATGATTGAGATGCTTGCACATTCCGGTTATGATAAACTAAGTGATTTTGTAAATCATAAAAGAAAAGAATTTGGAAATATTTTTTATGACAGAATTGATTTGATGTATGACAATCCGGATAGAAATGAATTACTGCCGAATCTTTACAGGAAGTTTATCGATAGTATTGAAGGTTTTCGGGTAATCCACGTAAAAGCATTTTACAATAGTCGTAATGCAATAAACGGTTTAAAGTTCATTTTGGAAGGCGATAACCGATGGCTGTTAATACGCTCATCAGAAACCGAACCAATTGTTAGAATTTATGCTGAAGGGCAGAGTGATCGGGAAGTAAAACTTTTCTTGAAGTATGGTAAACAATTTATTAATTGATTTTTAAGCCATCCTGAACTTGTTTCAGGATCTCACAATTAAAAGAAAGATTCCGAAACAAGTTCGGAATGACAAAGAGAATGAAAAAAAAATTCGTAAATAAAAAAGAAGCAAAGCAGCTCATCTCAAAACTTGGTAATGAGTTCGCGGTAGTAAAAAATCCCGGGTACATTCATCCTGAGTATGAGCTTTATCCACTAGCGTCAAAAATAAAAAAGCCTGTTAATACCCTAACCGCTTCTGTAATGGATATGGATGGTACAACAACCACGACCGAAGCATTATGCATTCATTCGCTTGAGTTTATGATCAGAAAGCTTTCCGGAAGAATGATAATACAGCATTGGAAAGGATTAGATCCCGTCAAAGATTATCCGCATATCATTGGGAACAGTACAACAAAGCACGTTGAATATCTGATTGAAAAATATCAAAAGACTTTTAAGAATGATCAGATCATAAAATCATTCTTATATGCAGCTGGCTGGACAATCATTTACGGTAAAGATGCAAAACGTAAGGAAGAAGTAATCCAGAATTTGAACGATTTTAATTGCGGTGATTTACTGAAAGATGAAAGACTATTAAAACTTAATCCATCATCTTTACCGGATGATGAAGATGAAGATCAACTAAGTGAATATTTATTTTCACAATACCGTGTTCAATTCAAAAGACCTGATTCCAATTTTTTGGTACGGATAGGCATTGATGTTTACTATCAGCGTTATCACGAAATACTTGAACGGATAAAACTCGGTGAAGGAAAGTTCATAGCAGAAAACCTTTTTGGTGATCCGGAAAAACATTTGATTGAAGCAATGCCTGGAATTGAAATTTTTCTTCCAATGATTAAGGGTCTGATCACATCAATTGAAGATGTCTATTTCGATCAGCTTTTGGTTGATTATGAAATAAAATCGGGTAAGAAATTTCCTGAGAAAAATATTGATAAGGCAGGAAAATCATTCAAAGTGCTCTGTAATCACTTTGTAAATAATCCATTGAAAGTTGCTGTGGTAACTTCCTCCATTTTTTATGAAGCAGATATAGTTTTGAGAGAAGTGTTTAAAATAATTTTATCAAAGCTTGATAAGATGCTTTCAAATGGTGACGAGAAAATTAAAATATTAAATAAGTTCAAGGATTACAGAAATTATTACGATGCAGTCATTACCGCAAGCGATTCAAATGAAATAAGATTAAAACCTCATCGCGATCTTTACAGTATTGCGTTGTATAAACTGAATGTACCGAGAGAAAAGTTTGATCAGGTTGTGGGTTTTGAAGACAGTGAAAGCGGGACCATCGCAATTCGTGCTGCTGGAATTGGTTTATCAATCGCTGTTCCTTTTGCGGAAACAAGCGGACATAATCTTAAAGCCGCAACTTACGTTTGTAAAGGTGGATTACCAGAGGTTATATTAAAGCATAACTTGTTTCTTAGTGGTTATTGCGAGACATAACTTGTTACGAATGGAAAATCAATGTTAAAATACAATTATCACTTTGAACGGAGTAAAGAGTCTTTCATAACAGATTCTACACCCCGATTTCATGAGGGTTCAGAATGGGCATAATAGTCAAAATAATAATTATAAAGATTCCCGCCTTCGCGGGAATGACATAAAAAATGAAAAACTATAAAGACAAAACATTTCATGTTATTTCAAATACTCATTGGGATCGTGAATGGCGCTATCCATTTCAGCGCAACAGGCAAATGCTTGTCGATATGATTGATAAAGTACTTGAGATACTTGTATCCGAACCAGAGTACAGGGCGTTTCATCTTGATAGTCAATCAATTGTAATTAAAGATTACCTTGAAGTTCGTCCTCATAAAGAAGAACAAATAATCAAACTCGTAAAAGAGAAAAGATTATTCATTGGTCCATGGTATGTTTTACCGGAACAGTTCCAGGTAGGCGGAGAAAATCTTATCCGCAATCTTCTGCTCGGACATAAAACCAGCAAAAGATATGGACGCGTTTCTAAAATTGGTTACTCCCCTTTCTCGTGGGGACAGATATCACAGCTGCCGCAAATTTATAAAGAGTTTGGTATTGAATTGATAATGTTCTACCGCGGAGTGAATTCCATTGATTCCCCTAAAGCAGAATTTTTATGGATAGGTGCGGATGGAACTGAAGCCGTTTCATCACGGTTTTCAACAATGCCAAGATATAATTTTTACTTCTACATCTATCGTCCGGTTGTTCATAATGAGTTCTTCTCTGATGTCGAATATAAATGGTCACGAGGCGGTCTTCCGTTTCATTTTTCTGATCAACCATTAGCTAATGAGGATTATTTTATTGTTGATCCTCTGGATAAATACTATAAGGATAATATTAAAAAGCAGGTTGAGGCAATTATAAATGATCAGGCTGAAGATTTTACAACGCCGCATATAATCTGGATGGAAGGCCACGATTCAAGCGGTCCGAATATTAAAACTGTTCAGATAATAAAAGATATAAAAAAGATCTTTCCTGATATGAATGTCGTCCATTCCACTTTAGAAGATTATGCAAAACTTTTATTTGAAAGTGTTGATGTTAGCTCTCTAAAAAAAGTTTACGGCGAAAGAAGAAGTTCTCAGTTCGACAGGCGTAGTGGAAATATGTACGGCTATACGACTTCAGCAAGAATGTATCTCAAACAAAAAAACTTTGAATCCGAAAAGTGGAATCAGTTTTATGCAGAACCATTTAATGTTTTTTCAGCTTTAACCGGACGTGATATAAACGACCATTACCTTGATAAAGCATGGGAATTGATCGTACAGAATTCCTCCCATGATTCAATCGGCGGATGCAGTCTTGATCAAATCCACGATGATATGATGGATCGTTACAGACAGGCAATTGAAATTTCTAAAGGTGTGTTTGAGAGATCAGTTAAACATATAGTTAAGAATCTTAACATTCCAACAGTAAGTGATGAAAATCTTTTCCTGGTAGCTTTCAATCCTAACAATTACTTAAGGAATGAAGTTGTTGAATGCTTCATTGATATTCCAAAAGAATTTGATAAAGGTGATTTTAACATTTATGATCTGAATGGAAATGAAATTGAAAAACAAGTTGTAAAGATTGAACAACATCAACCGGTGCTTGAACAGTTGATCGATCGCCCAATGTATTTCGATATGGTTCGTTATCATTGTTTTGTTGATTTGAAGGGTATTCCGGAGTTTGGATATAAATCATTTTGGCTGAAGCCTGTTGAGAAGTCAAAAGTCAAAGGTCAAAAGCTTGCCCTGAGCTTGTCGAAGGGTCAAAAGTCAAAAGTGGAATTAGCAAAAAAGAATACAATTGAAAATGATCATTTGAAAATTAAAATCAATGCAAATGGCACATTCGATCTTTCCGATAAAGTAAATAAAAAAGACTATAAAGGACTTGGATATTTTTATGATGAAGGTGAAGCAGGACATGCCTGGGTTAATATTCCAACTAAGCCTTTTATAACATCTTTAAAGAGTAAAGCAAAAATTAAACTCATTCAAAATGGAATACTAAGTGCAACATTTAAAATAAATCATAAAATAAAACTCCCAATAAATCTTTCTGAACGGAAGAAGAAAAATCCAAAATTAGTTTCTCTAAATGTTGATTTTTTTATCACGCTGAATAAAAACTCAAAAAGATTAGAACTAAAAGTTGAGGTTGATAACAAAGCTGAAAGTCATCGTTTAAGAATTATGTTCCCGACAAATCTAAATGCAAAATTCCATTACGGCGAAGGACAGTTCGACGTTGTAAAGAGATCATCTGAAAGACCTGATACAAGAGATTGGATTGAACAGCCGATGTATGATTACCCTTTGCATCATTTTGCTGATGTTACGGATGGAAAGCACGGTTTGGCTGTTCTGGTTGATGGTTTGAAGGAGTATGAACTTCTTAATGATAAAAGGAAAACACTTGCTGTTACTTTGTTTCGTGGATTTGAGTACATTATTGCGCCAAGCTCAAAGCAGGATTATACTCATCTTAAAGGCAGCCAATGTTTAGGCGAATCAAATTATCGTATTGCAATTTACCCGCATAAAGGTGATTGGCAATTCGGGGAAGTTTATAAAGAAGCGTTGAACTTTAATAATCACATTAGTCTTGTCCAAACAGGAAATGCTAAAGGTGAATTACCAACAGAATTATCTTTTATGAAAGTTACTCCCGATCATCTGGTTTTTAGTGCATTGAAGAAATCGGAAGATGGTAATGGCTTTGTACTTCGAGTTTATAATCCAACAGAAAAAGACATTGAAGGTAAAGTAGAATTTTGTAATTCAATATCTAAAGTTGAACAGGTAACACTGGAAGAAGTTTTAGTTAAAGAATTAAGTGTGAGTGATAAAAACAGTTTCACCGTTCAATTAGATAAGAAAAAAATAGGAACTTATAAAATAATCTTTACTTAGAGTTTCTTAGTGTCTTAGTGGTTAAGCATCTCACCACTAAGGCACTAAAAGTACTTAGTTTCACTGAGATTAAAACTTAGAAAGCAAAATCATGATAAAAAATAAATACGGTTACTTCAATAAAGACGGGAGAGAATTTGTAATTACTGATCCAAAAACTCCGCGCCCATGGTTTAACTATATGTGGAATGAAAATTATGCGGGATTGATTTCGCATACTGGCGGAGGATTCAGTTACCTTGAAACTCCGCGCGATAACAGATTAACCAGAATGCGTTACAATTGCTTACCCTGGGATCGTCCTGGCAGATATGTTATTATTAAGGATGCAGATTCAGGCAAATACTGGTCTTTAAGCTGGGCTCCGACAATTGATAAAAAATACGACAAGTATGAGTGCAGACACGGGCAGGGCTACACAACAATAATTACCGAGAAAAATAAAATCCGTGGGGAGATAACTTATTTCGTTCCTACTGATTTAAACGGAGAGATCTGGAAAGTAAAACTCACAAATCTTTCCAACAAAAAGAAAAAGTTAGAGATATATTCATTTACTGAAATTCTGATGGGCAATGCTCTGAATGATATTATCAATCAGCCGAATGATAAACATTTCACAGATATCAAGTTTGATAAGAAACATGAAACGCTCGTTTGTACTCGTCGCTATTGGGTACTGAACAAAAAAGTTACAGTTGCACAACCGAACATTGACTGGAGATATAATCTTCTTTTTACATCCACGTTACCGGTAAGCGGATTTGATGGAAGTCTTGATAACTTTATCGGTACATGGCGATCTGAATCAAATCCTGTTTCTGTTGAAGCAGGAAAGATGAGCAATACAGAAATCACTGCTGGCGATCCTGTTGCAGCACTGCAATCAAAAATAACTCTCGATAAGAAATCTGAAATTGAGTTTGCTGTAATTATAGCTGTAGTTCCAAAAGAAGAAAAAAATGCTGTTAAAGCAATTAAAGTTAGTGAACTAAAAAAACTAAAAAACATCAATAAAAAACTTGATGACCTTAAAACTCATTGGAGCGGCTATCTGAATAATTTCAAAGTCAATACGCCTGATCCAAAATTTAATTTATCACTTAATGTGTGGAATCAGTATCAGGCTGCAGTTACTTTTGATATGGCACGCAATTCAGGATACTATCACGGTGGATTATTATTTGGAACAGGAATGCGTGATCAATTCCAGGATATACTTGGAATGGTAATATCGTATCCAGATCGTGTAAGAAAAAGATTACTTAATGCTTTGAGATTTCAATTCAAAGATGGATCAACCCTTCATAATTATTTTAAAATAACTGAGTGGGGTGAAAAAACAAATCACTCTGACACTCCATTATGGATTCCCTTCGGTATAGTTGAATACTTAAATGAAACTGCAGACTTCTCTATTCTAGAGGAGGTTGTTACATTTTATGATGAAGGTGAAGCAACTGTTTATGATCATATGAAACGTGCAATTGATTTTGCAATTTCTGCCTGCACTGAAAGAGGTTTACCCAAAATTATGAATGGCGACTGGAATGATACACTCGATCATATCGGTCCTAAGGGAAAAGGCGAAACTGTTTGGGGCGCGTTCTTCCTTGGATATGTGATTAGAAAAACATTTGAATTACTCGAACACAAGCAGGATTATTCTACACTCGAAAGATGGAAAAATAAATACGAAGAGTTAAGAAAAGTTATTGATGAAAATTGCTGGGACGGTAAATGGTACTTGCGTGCATTTAGAGATGATGGCAGTGAAGTAGGATCACGTAAGCATAAACAAGGCAAGATCTTTATAAACGCACAAAGCTGGTCAGTTATATCCGGATTAGCACCAATAGAAAAAGCAGAAAGCGCAATGAAATCCGGTAAGGAATATTTAACTACAGCATACGGAATGCAGATCGTTTATCCTTCTTACACAGAAGTTGAAGATAACACCGGATTGATAAGCAGATGCGTTCCGGGCAAAAAAGAAAATGGTGCAGTGTTCAATCACGCTTCATCGTGGTTTATTTTAGCCTCAATAATGAACGGTGATACTGACTTTGCATATGAGACTTATTCCAAAATGCTGCCGACAAACTCCTCCAAAAATATTGACAAGTACGAAGTTGAGCCTTATGTATTTGCAGAATACATTACCAGCCCTGATCACGAAACTGAAAATCAGGCAAGTCATAGCTGGTTAACCGGCACTGCTGTTTGGATGTTAAGAATTGGAATGGATTACATTTGCGGATTCAGGACGTCTTTGAAAGGAATTATCATCAATCCAAATATTCCATCAAAATGGAAATCGTTTTCTGCTGAAAGGAATTTCAGAGGAAAAAGAATTAAATTAAAAGTGGAAAACCCTAAAGGAAAATATTCAGGAATTAATTTGATCGAGGTTAACGGAGCAAGTGTTGAATCCAACTTTGTCAATCCTGATGATTTTTCTGAAAAAGAAATTAATGTAAGAATAGTTCTCAAATAAAATCCGTGATGATCCGTCTCATCCGTTTGACCTGCCTGCTGACGAAGGCAAGTCCGTGTTCTATTCTCTAAAAAATTGAACACGGATTGGACTGATTTGACGGATTTAAACTGATAAAAAACATACAGGTATAACAATGAAAAATATTTTACTATCATTTCTTTTATTAACAACAATAACATTCTCCCAAACTATAACCTGGACGGAGACAACATCAAGTTATACTCTTCCGCCAGGAGTAAAGGTTTTTAGCGGAGAACGTACATCCCCGATATTAAAAATCTTTTATATCGATGTTGATATGAACAATCCTGATCTGGTTATTCATCCATATATAAGTTCAACGAACAGAACTATAAATAATTTTGTTCCGTTTGTAGGTGCGTATGCTGGAGTTAATGGCGGATTTTTCGGCGGAACCAGTTCATTCTCTGCAGTTGTTTATCCCTACGAAGTTAAAGCGCAGAATGTTGCTTCTGTAACGCGTAACAGCCAATCTTATCCGGTTATCAGAAGTTTCTTCGGAATGAATTTCAACAGAACATTTAACGTTGAATGGATATATCACTACGGAAACAATGTTTCTGATATTTATCGATTTGATGCGCCAATGCCATACACCAACAACCAGCAAACTCCACTTCCCCCACCTCAGCAGTCTGCAGGTTCTGTTTATGAAAATTTATTAGTTGGTATTGGGGGAGCGCCTACCCTGGTAAAAAATGGTCAGGTTAATGTAACATATAATGAAGAAATAATGTGGGGCAGCGGAGTAGGTTATGATAATCGTGATCCAAGAACCGCTGTCGGTTATACTGCTAATAATCATGTAATAATGATAGTTGCCGATGGAAGACAATCTACAAGTCAGGGTGTCGGATTACCTGAACTCGCCCAGATAATGATCGATCTGGGTTGTGTTGAAGCAATGAATCTTGATGGCGGCGGCTCGACACAAATGGTTGTTGGAAATCAACTTGTTAATACACCATCTGAATCAAGAGCAGTTCCAACAATTCTAACAGTCACGCATAAAGATTCATTAAAGCTTCCGGCTGTTCCGCAATTCGAAAAAATCATTGATACGGGAGATGAGGAATGTACTTTGGTTGGTCCGGGATGGTTTGCTTCTGCAAACGCAGGATATTGGGGCAATACACCTGCTCAATTGAATCCTGTCGGTGATGGTAGTTCATATGCCCAATTCGATCTTGAGCTGCCTGCAACAGCTATTTACGAGGTTTACGGCTGGTGGGTTGCATCCTCCAATCGCTGCACAGATACTCCATTCATCGTTAAACACAAAAATGGAGTTGATACTGTGCGGGTTAACCAGGTACAAAATGGTTCAATGTGGAAATTAATAGGAACCTACCAATTCTCTTCCGACACTACACAGAAAGTAATTATATCAAATGCCGGAACTTCCGGAGCAACAGCAACTTATGTCGTTGCAGATGCAATAAGATTAATTTCATACGATCCTGTTACAACTGTAAAACAGGAGAGTAATTTTATACCCGAAGAATTTATACTTTATCAGAATTATCCGAATCCTTTTAATCCTATTACATTAATCAGTTGGCAGTCGCCAGCAGACAGCAGGCAAATCCTTAAAGTCTTTGATGTCCTTGGAAATGAAGTAGCAACATTGGTTGATGAATATAAACCAGCCGGAAAATATGAAGTTAAATTTAATGCATCTGCCATCGACGTAGGTTTATCCAGCGGAATATATTTTTTTAGATTAATTGCCGGAAATTACAATTCGACAAAAAAAATGGTATTATTGAGGTAAATAATGACAACTGAAAAATATTCAGTTTTTATAGCAGGAAACCAACATTTGAAAGTGATTTACCTCTGGGATTCACACATAAATTCAGTATTAAATCTTTAATAAATATGGATTTGTTAAGTGGAATTATTTAAGTTAGTACAGTTTAATACTAATAATAATTTACTATGCGAACATTTCTTATACTACTCACGTTAATTCCTTTAATCATTTTAATTCACTTCAAAAATTCTTTATATGAGAGGTTGGTATGAAAAAACTAATTTACCTTCTTGTTCTTGTTTTATTTATCGCGGGTCTAGGTTACTCGCAGGTAACCACACTTTGGGAAAAATCTGCCGCTACTTCCAGTTTGCCAATATGGTTAAACACTACCGGAAATGGGGAAAGAGGACTAGCTTATGGTATGGTGGGTGGTAATCACAGGTTATATATTGTTTCCAGAAACTCTACCTACGGAAATAATATTTATGTTTATAACGCTACAAATGGTGATTCAGTTGGGTTACTAAGTACCACTGGTATTGCCGGGGGGTTATTTATTATAAACGATGTGGAAGTATCTTCAAACGGTGTTATTTTCGTTAGCAACATGACAACTGATGCAAGTGCTGGTGCAAATCCCTTTAAAGTATACAGATATACTTCAGAAACCGAGGATCCGGTTGCTGTGATTAGTTATAATACAACTGTTGCTACACGACTTGGTGATAAATTTACAGTTACTGGTTCAACTGCTGATAACTCTGTTACAATTTGGGCTGCTTCAGCAAATACCAAAGAACTTTATAAGTTCACAACTACCGATAATGGTGTCACATTTACACCAACCATGATTAATCTGCCAAGCCTTGGCACTGTGAGTCTTGGAAGTGCTGCTGTCGGACCATTACCTAACGGCGATTTTTATTACAATGCTGGTGGACAACCTGCTCAGAAATTTTTAGCGAATGGAACTGTAATTGACACAGTTTCCACTGGTATTATTGCTACAGGAACTAATGCAATTAGATTTATGAGTACACCAACTACCGATGAATTCTTTGCCACTTATGCTTATGGCCCAACTAATGAAACCGGTAGAATTGTAAAAATACCGGGCGGAGATCTGAATCTGACTGAACTGGTAGGCGTAACACCGATTCTCGGAACTAACGGCAACGTTGGAGGAACCGGAGATTTATCAATCCAATTGGTTTCACCGTTTATTTATAATATTTATGTACTTGGAACAAATAATGGCTTCGGTGCATATCAGGTAGATTTGAGAACTCCTCTGGCCGGAGACTATTACATTCCTCAAGGTGCTAATCCTCAGGGATTTCCTACTCTGGAAGATGCAGTAGCATCACTTAACATCAACGGTGCAAGCGGAACAGTTAATTTCTTGCTGGATGCAGATACATTACGGGAAAATACTTTTACTTTTAATGCTGATCTATCGGTTGATGATAATGTGGTAATTAAACCTGCACCCGGAAGAGATGTAGTACTCTTCGTTACAGCAGGTGCTAGCCAGGGCAACGGAATTCAGATGATAGGATTTAATAAAGGCTATGTTACATTCGATGGAAGTAATAATGGAACCAATAGCAGAAACCTTATTGTATCTACAGAACAGGATGCAGTTGCAGTTCCTTTCGGTTTGAATACTGCAAATGCAGATTATGTAGTTCTGAAGAATTTAATGATCAAGAACATTGTTAATGTACCACTAAACTTCAGATATGGGGCTGTTGTAAATGATGTGGGCGGTGTGATGGGATTTCACGTCGAAAATTGCCAGATAGGTACACCGGAAAAACCAGTACGCAGAGATGGTCTTGCTCCCTGGGGTGGTGGCGCAACTCCTAATAGTTTTACTTTCCTTAACAATGAAATTAACGCCGGCGTTCGTGGTGTAGCTACAATTTATCTAATTGATAGTGAAATTCGTGGTAATACAATTAATTTGATTCCAACAGGACTAACTGGCGGGACTGATGCTTACAATCATGGCATCTACATCACCGGAGCTCAAGGAGTTCTGGATATAAATGAAAATGTAATTAATTGTTTAACTAAAACCACAGTCGCTACATCTTATCTAATTGGAATTGCATTTGCTGGAAATTCAGAAGGCGGTACTGATTGGATAAACATTTTTAATAATATGATTAATGTTGGTGCGGTAGATGAAACGCGTCCTGCTTATGGTATTGGTCTTCGTTCATCTCTTCCGATGGGAAACCTCAAAATATACCATAATACAATTCTCCTGAACAATAATGCATCAACTCTGGTTAGCTATGGAATTGGTAATCATACCAACGGCACTGGCCCGGTTAATATTGATCTTAAGAATAATATCATTATAAGTAACCACAACGGTAATACGGGCTCATCAGCAATTGGCTTAATCCCAGCTACATCTGTTCTTGTTTCAGATTATAATAATCTTTATTCTACTCAGAATCTGGTTAACTTCGCCGGAACATTGTATGCTGATCTTCCAGCATGGCAGGTAACAGCAAGGGATCTGAATTCTGTAAGTAAGATGGTTAATTTTGTTTCAGCAACTGATCTCCATCTAACAGGTGCTTCTATTGGAGATTTTGATCTTGCTGGTACCGGAATACCTGAAGTTCCTTTCGATATAGATGGTGATACAAGAGATGCTAACTTCCCATATATGGGTGCAGATGAAGGCCCGATTCCGCTTCCTGTAGAATTAGTTTCATTTGCAGCAACTGTTGATAATGGTATAGTAACCCTTAAATGGACTACTGCATCAGAAATGAATAACCGTGGTTTCGAAATTGAGAGAAGTACAGTTGGTGAATTCATAACAATTGGATTTGTCAATGGTGCCGGTACCTCAACTGAAGAAAAATCCTACAGTTTCATTGATGCAAATGTTCAGCCTGGTGTTTACAGCTACAGATTGAAACAATTTGATTTCGATGGTTCATTCAATTACTCGAATGTTATTGAAATAGATATTTCAGTTCCAACTGTATTTGATCTGGCTCAGAATTATCCTAATCCATTCAACCCGAGCACAACAATCGAATATTCAGTAGCAGCTCCTGTTAATGTTACGTTAACAGTTTACACAATATTAGGGGAACAGGTCGCAATACTTGTAAACAATCAATTTACTGAAGCAGGAAAGCATTCAGTTCAGTTTAATGCTTCATCACTTGCAAGCGGAACATATATCTACAGATTGCAGGCAGGTGAATTTGTTACCTCCAAAAAAATGTTATTAACCAAATAGTAATTTCGGTTAATATTTAAATCAAGGCTCATCCTCCTCGATGGATGAGCCTTTTTTATAACCGATATAATATATTACACCAGAGTTCCATTTTATTACATTTTAATACCTGATTATTTTTTAGAGATGCATAACCTGTGTAATTCAATTCGAATCGATAGAAAATTGCTGGGTAACTCCCCTGTTATATGAATTTTCTCTGGGAATGATATTTGCATAATTTTCGGTAAGTCAAATCTATTTTATTAGTAAAGGAAAATATGAATCCAGATGATTTCTCATTTCAAATAATAAAAGATGTCGTTGTCGAAAAAATTCATTTCAGCAGGGCAACAATTAAAGAATCCACCATTTTTAAAAATCGGTTAGAAAAGTATTTATCGTTAAAATACTATAAAATCATTATTGACCTAAGTGAATGCAGCTTTATAGATTCAACCTTTATGGGTGTAATGGTTGTTGCTTTAAAAAAAGTATATGATAAGGGCGGTGAAATAAAATTCGTGATCCGGGAAGATTCGCTGCTCAAAGCAATCAGGGGAATAAAACTGGACCGGGTATTCAACATATATCTTTCGGTTGAGGAAGGTCTTAAGAGTTTTGAAGAGATGCATTAGGTCTCATTTCAGAGCATAGTTACTACATTTCGTACTATTTTTTCTCATTTTTCAACTCCGTTGGTGGTTTGAATCTGGCATTGTGGTTGAACAAACCACTTTCGGTGAAATATGAATATACTTATTTTAATATTGATTGCTGCCTTAGTAATATTAATAGCCGGAATTATTATTACTGTTAAAAAAGAGGAAAGAAAGCATATTGATAAGTTATTTCTTTAACAAATAATTGCTACCCCACCAAACTATAATTTTATAACATCCCTGATCATAACCTCATTTAATTTTAAAAATTGTCACGATTTCCGATTATTATACACTAGATTCTATAATCAATCTCGAGGAGACATCAATGCGTTCCGTGAACAGTTTTATTAATGTAATTAAAAAATTATTGCCGATAGTTTTAGTATCTCTCATCGGTTTATCCTGTTCTGAAGACAGTACAACCCAACCACCACCAGCCTCACAGGCACCTTTGGCACGACTATCAGACATCCAGGCTAAAGTATTCAATACAAGTTGTGCAACTGCAAATTGTCATGCTTCGGGTTCTGCTCAGGCAGGTCTTGTTTTGTCAGAAGGTCAATCTTATGCAAATCTTGTAAATGTAAATAGTGTTTTATTTCCCGGCAATAAGCGAGTTGATGAGGGAAATAGTTCAGAAAGTATTTTAGTCCAGATGCTGACCGGTCAGCGTACTCCGAGAATGCCTTATAATTTATCACCTCTTTCTCAAGCCGTAATTGATTCAATAAGGAAATGGATAGATGATGGTGCATTAAATAATTAATTATCCTTAGAAAAATAAATTTTATAACCTTATAAATTAGCTTATAAGGTTTTTTTCAACCCGGCTACATCAGACTCATCTATAAGTGGCTCAAAAGTAAAAACCTTTATATCTTGTAAGTACTCTTTTCAAAATTCAATATCTGTAATTCATATTAAGGATAAACTATGATCATAAGGTTCATCGGTCTCGCTATATTTTATTTATTTATATCATCAAATATTTTTCCTCAAATAAATACCGAAAGATACCGGCAGGATGCTGATTCAGGGCTCTCAGGAGCTATCGATATTGAAGGTTTAGCTCAAACAGGAAATACTGATTTTCAGTTACTTAGTCTTAGCGGAAGACTTAACTATAACCGTTTAAACAGCTATTCTTTTTTTGTTTTCACCGGAGGGTACGGATGGAACGACGGTAAACAATTTTCCAATGAACTTATTTCTCACATTAGAAATGTAGAAGGATTAAACAATTTTCTTCAGTTTGAGGCATTCGTTCAGTTTGACTATAATAAAAAGAGAAAACTCCTTTCGAGAGAACTAATTGGCGGAGGTTTGCGATACAAAATCCTTACAACAGATAAGTTTAAGTTTCGTGCCGGCACATCATACTTTTTTGAAATAGAAGAATATGATTTACCATCCGAATCAGTTCACGGTAGAAATGTTAATGCACACAGATTTAGTTCGTATTCAACTTTTGAATTAGTACTTGCGCCAAATACTCAATTCACTTCAGTAACTTATTTTCAGCCTGATCTTGCAAATCTTGATGATTACCGGCTAATCTCTGAAAATACTCTTGGGTTTGTTATAACAAAACATCTAAGTTTTAATGTACGGTTTAATATTCGTTATGATACTGTTCCGCCCGATGGAATAAATAATCTTGATACAATTACTAAAGTCGGTATATCAATAAAATTTCTTTGAATAATCGGCCTTGAATAGGTTGGTAGTTATTCAATTATCTCCGGTGATTATCACCGGGATTTGACTATATGAACTTCAGAAAATGACGATTTGGGCAAGTTGGTCGAATACTGATGGCAAGAAATATAAGCAATGTTTCTCTTATCAATCGTTCAGACATAACTCTCAATGTACTTTCAAATCCGTTTTAAAGAAAGGTTTTGTCCTGACTGTCGCGAGTAAATCTACAACCGGAAAAGGTTCGCTTATTTCTGGCACAAAGATTTGGAACAAACTTTCTGCCAGCGCTTCGAATAAAAACTGCGCCTTCGCTTGTGGAATACTCACGATAAACCTTCGAATTCTTTAATAATTTTCTGCCCATTTTCTGCCCAAAATCGGAAAAACTCTGATTAGTTCTGATTAGTTGTATGTAAGTTTTACAGAGTGGATATAAAAAAAGCCCGTTTTCGGGCTTTTTTTGCGGGGCCGACGAGACTCGAACTCGCGACCTCCTGCGTGACAGGCAAAATTGATAAAAAATTTCCTTTAAATATTTCGATTTTTAAAAGAATTTGAAGGGTGATCTGTCCATTCAGACCTATTCAATTCCACTTTTTGCTACCAATTTGCTACCTAAAGACAAATCCAATTATTAATGGATAGTCGTGGAAAATTTCTGCTTTCCATCACTATTGAGTAGTTGTTTTTTTAAGAGGGCTCGTTGAAACTCTACGCCTGCTTATTTGAACTCAAGAAGTATCTTTCCAATAATAAAAAGGAATGATGTGGACAAATAGGAATTTAAATCTTTCTACTTTTCACCAGGTATGTCGTATATATCCATTTTATTGACTTAATTGAAAAAAGATTATATTAAATTTACTTTAAGTTTAACAAGTTCATTGAAATTAAATTCGATCTATTACTTCAAAAGCAAAATTTGTTCCGTCTTCAAAAGTCGAAAATCAATTTCTTTTTTCAAGCTGCTCGGAAGTTTTTACATTTTTATTTTAAGAATTCGTCTCATTTTTTCCCAATCAATCTCAGATTTTATTGATTAGAATTAATAACAATACGACATTATGTATTTACAGATGTAGTATCTGACAACTAAAGAACAGTAATTATTTTACTAATCCACATCCCAGAAAAACCCACTTACCTTCCCCAGAAAGAAAATATTATTTTCAGAAGACGTGTTAATGTTCTCTATCTTTTGGAGGATTTGGATCATTACCAGGGGCAATACTATCTTTACTTCGAATTTTACCATCACGACCTTTAGTAATCAATTCACCACCACCTTGGTTTTTCAACATTAGTCTTGCAGCATCTTCTGCGGCTTTCTGTGATGAGTACAAAGACGATGCTTTACTAGCACTGGTCTTTTTATTTGCCCAGTCTCCATCAGTTGTCTTGAAAACTATTCTATCATTCTTTCTACTCATTTTTTCTCCTTATTATTTTGTTTGGAATTAAGTATTAAATAATATTTAAACCCTTTTTTGTAGTTCCATCCATTATTAAATGTAGAACTATCGAGCCACAAGCGACTATGACGGCTATATCAACATATTCCCTAAAACTCCACTGCTGAATTCCTTCCACCCTTCTTTCATTTCTTCTGAATTGAAAATCTTTCCAAGATTGGACTCCAACAAATCCTACCACACATCCAAAAGCTAGGCTGTGGTAAAAAGCTCTATGATTTGGATGGATAGCAGGTTCAAGAATATCTGGAAGTCTTGATGTGCTTACACCAACACCTGCTGATAATATAAGTTCACCAAGATCAGCTTTCTCTTTTTGTTGTGAATCATTTTGAATGACCATGTAGATAATTGATCCAAAGGCTGCACCAGCAGTTTTATGAATATTTCCGTTAGGCATATATGTTCCCTTTAAGACACTTTTTTAATATTAATATTTCTTTCGTTTATTTTTAGTTCAGCAATTTCATGCTTACCATATATTTGAACATTAGTATGGTCACCCTTCCCAATGATAGAATGATAAAAACAGTTTGTATGACAAATCTTATTATCCTTTTCCAACTTGCCTAATGACATCTGATAAATCTGTGAGCCTATATCAGAGACGTCCCCAGGAGAAACAAACAATGATATAAATTGTAAAACTTCCATTGAAGCTACGTGAGAACTAAATGCAAAGACATTTTCTCCATTATTGATGACACTCTTATCAGTCATTCCTTTTATATACTCCGGATCATCCAAAAAACCTTCGCTTTCAAGTTTAGCTTCTTCTGACTTAAATTGTCCTAAACATTCTAAACAGGTTCTATCGTAACCTACCCGATGTGCACGCCAACTTGCACCGAGTAATTTAGTGTTGGAGTTATTAGTTCGGACCATTATTCCTCCATCGATGACTGGAATTAAATGTGCATAGGAAATAAAATTTAATATCTGTCTTGCCCAAGGTCTATCGACACAACTAAATAATACATCACAGTCAAGAGCAGCTTTGTAGCCTTCTTCTTCACAAATACTAAATTCAACCGGATCAACAAAAATATTTGCTACTGGAGAACTGTTCTTGATTGACCTTGCAATTACCTCAACTTTTGCTTTTCCTATATCAGATTTATAGGCACCTTGTGTTCGATCTAAATTTTTTGCTTCCACTGAATCAAAATCAATTAAAACAAAATTTGTAATGCCAGTACGGCAAAGAATTTCTGCAACTATACTACCAACACTACCTAAGCCGACAATTCCAATTTTTAATCTTGAAATATCATCTTGCGTTTTTTGACCCCACGATGAAATAGTTCTTATTTGCATTTGAGTGCTGCTTTTGGGTTTCAAAAGTTTATCGTTAAAAGTAACAGATAATGCTTCTCCGATTACCCTAACAGAAATACAGCATTTTCTATGATAAGTTCTTTTTATTTTTTCATCCTTGAACCAGAACCTCGCACTCCAGGATTCATCATTACCTAATGTCATTCCCAATAGTGGTTGCGCAGTCAGTGCAAATGCCGTTACTGATATTCTTTGCTCTGCAATTTCATCGGGGTTACTCATTCCCTGCCATCCGGGAAACGGATGGGAGTGGAGAAAAACTAGTCCTTCTTTTCTTTCGGCAGCAATTTTTGCTGAACGAATTAAATAATCAGAATAGAATTCTGCATTTCCGAATACACTGCGTTCAGCCTCAAAAGGCAAAATGATTTTAGATATTAATCCTGTGAATCTTTCTTTACCACTGCTGGGAATATATGTTGCAAAACATAGATCTTCCTGTCCATCAGATCGAATAAGATGGTTACAGAGTTGTTTGTGAATTCTGTCCGTTAGTGTCACACTATAAGTATTCATATTTGTAATAAAAGATTTCGAATATGTGCTAAATACACCTTCACTGTTTTCTTTGTTATGTTCCATTCTTTAAAAGGACGGCTCCAGTGTCTCCAATCACCACCGAAACTACTGGAATGAAGTCCTTGTGATGGATGAATCCAGCCTTCATCAATCGGTTTAAAGTGAGGACCGTGTGGACAGTTCATTGGGAAATCTTGAAGATTCTCGAAACCAAGCCATACTTGTTTCCCTCGATTCTTACCTGCATCAACAACGTAGATAAAACATACTTTGTTTGGTGCAGGCTCCTGGGGTTCGTAACCAAGAGCCTTTAGTTGTTGGACAAAATCAGATGTTGCCATTTTACATCACGCTACTTGTGTACCACTACGGTAGGCAGAAATAAACTTATATCCCGGACATATCATTTCAATTGGCTCATTCGGATTATCTTTATAAGAAGCATCATTCGGATAAATTTGGGTAAGATAATAATCATTAGGATTTAAGCCTGCTAATTGAAGTATTTCATTTGCAGTTAAATGAGATTTATCTGTTGTCTCGGGTTCCCCATCAACTGTATAGTGAAAAACCTCAGGAGGTTTCACAGTAAAGTGTTCAAGGCCAGGTTTGGAAAGGTCTACTTTTTCATCAGGACTTATTTTTTCAAAATCACATCCCTTGAATTTTTGATACAGAGTAAAACACTCAACTGGTGTCTTTCCAGCTTTGATGAGAATCTCAGAACCGGTTACGATTGGTTCATTAAACTCTAAAATCAATTCATCAACCTTGATTTTATATTTATGTTTCTTTTCTACAACTTCCGTTTTCATTTTTGCACCATATGTTTGTTTAATAAATATGACATTTGTTGCACCAATGATACAGAATTAATTTTTGTTTTACAAGTGAAATCTTTGTATTTTTTATGCAACACAAAAGAGAGGTTCAAAATGAAGAAGAATTTAAACGTCGATAAGTTGGGTGAAATGATTAAGTCGAAACGGGGTAATAAAGGATTAAGAGAAACTGCTGTTGAAATTGGAGAGGTTAGTGCTTCTACTTTATCAAGAATTGAACAAGGTAAGTTGCCTGATGTTGAAACTTTTCTAAAACTTTGTGATTGGCTCGAGGTTTCACCGGAGAAATTGAAATATTCTCAAACCTCTTCCAGTTCTGAAAGTGAAAAAGAAATAATTGCACATTTAAGGGCCGATAAAA
>CAZXCP010000008.1:32114-64763 GCA_964639355.1 uncultured Ignavibacteriaceae bacterium | reverse complement strand
CAGTTGGTGGTGACTGCGGAGTTGCACTAGTATGACAATTATAGCAAATTGAACCCATGCTATCATGCCAGTCGCCTTTTTCATTACGCATAAATCCACGTGCATGAGTTTTTGGATTTGTGCCTTTAATTCCGTCGCTGTCAAGATGACATGTAATACAGGTTGGATCGGCACCATTAACATCGTGGCAGGAAGCGCATCTCTCAATATCGCGGCGTGCCAATGTTGCGTGTTCTCCTCCTCCGGTACCAACACCAAAAGTCTTGAAGGTCATACTCAGGTGTGAGGCAGGTATAATTCCGCTTAGAGCAAAATCTCCGCTGCCTTCAGACAAATGACACGATGCGCAGAATGATTCAACCTGATGACAGGTCTGACAGTCCGATGTTTTTCCTTTTGCTTCAATGCCATGTGTAAATCTGTAATTAAGATCATGAACCCTGTTTATTGCCTGCAGCCTGACACCATCTACAAAATTGCTCGGAGTGTATGGCTGATAAAAATTATCAGGCATATTGCTTTCTGTTATCCCCGTTGTTGCAACATGACAATCGCTGCAGCTCTGGTTATCATGACACATCATACAATTTGCATCAACTGCGGCAGCAGAAAATTTATGAGCTCTCATAAAACTTACAACTTTGTGATCATCCGGTAATAGATTAGCAGTGGAAATATGGCAGGATTCGCATGCATTTGAAGCAACTGACAGATCGTTATGACAAGAATAACACTGTTCCATTGGCGGATTAAGTCCGGCTGACTGAAAACTGTATTCTACTTTATCCAGGCCCTCATGACAATCAGTGCACTGCATTGAACTGTTCTTCAGATGAAAACTGTGGTCAAAAATTAATTCTGACTTTTTTCTTATGAGCGGTTCATATCTGTCATCATAATGACAGGTTCCGCAGTCATCGTTAACATCATGACAGCTTTCACAGCTTGAGTGATCAGGAAATTTTATTGCTGCAAGAGTTGCAGCATCAGCAACTGATGAATGGCAGTCTTCGCAACTTACCAGATCGGCATGGAGCTGATGTGAAAATTTTATAATCTTATCATTTGAAGTATTGAATGATACCTCTCCCGATGAATTAAATGCCGATAGAATAATAACAAAAAGAACTGAAGCCGCAACTAAAATGTATAAATGTTTTATATTCATATTATATTCACTATAAATTTAGATTGAACCAATGATTTAATTTTAACAGGAACCTTAAATCATTCTTATAAATTTTATTATTCATATACTGAGCCTGAAGATCGAAAGATAATTTTCTTAATGGCCGGACGTTTACTCCACCGAGTAAAGATATAAGATCATTCGATTCCTGATCCGGAGATAACTTATAACTGGTAAATGCAACACCAAGTGAAGGAGTAATAAGACCGTCCATAAAAGAATGTGCAGTATAAAGAGACAGAGCATCCATCTCTCCGGCGTATCCGAAAGTCTTTCTGTAGTTAACTGTGCCATACCTTGTTGCTAGCCCCAAACCGAGTCTGCTTGCATTATCATCTTTATAAGTTACATAGCCGAACTTTCCAATTACAGTAAAGTTTCGGTCAATTCTGTAATCACCGCCGAATTCGATCTCCTGAGTATTTCCATAATCGAACACAGAGAATATTGAATTATACCTTACGCGCGGTTCACGAAAATTATAGTAAAGATTTAAACCAAGATTTTCAATCTGCTCATAACGTGCATCAAATTCTACCCTTGATGTTTGCTTGAAATTAAGATCATAATCATACCTTGTATCAACAGAGATGAAATTCTGCAAATAGAAAGATGCTTCACCCGATACGAATTCGTACTGATTGGATTTATTTTCAATCAGAACTGTAATTGGGTTTAAATCAGGATCGAGTCTTAAAGCATTATAACTCTGGGGTTTAAAATTTTTGTTTATGTAAGAAACTCCGAATCTAAAGTTTTGAAGTGCAGTGGTTGTGAGTTTTCCACCAAGGATATTATTATCCTGCCACTCTTCAATAAGTTCAAGTTTCTGATAAGCTGGCACATTGGCACCATAAAAACCAGTAAGCTGAACATCCCATTTATTAACATATAAGGATGCACAGTCATAAATACCGCCTGCAACACTGTTGAATAATGGCTGTCTGCCAAGTTTTATTGTGGCGGCATTAAGAACATTTCTTGCCTCGAAATAAAGATTATAAAAACGCAATCGGGGATCATCTTTAATCTCAGTGCCAAAATCATGTTCAAGGTTAAGATAGGAGCGGATGGAAAAATCTGTGTAGTTCATATTGAGGTTCAACATCTGATACGTACGAATATGCTGAATAGACGTATTACTTGTATCAAACCTCTCGAAGCTGTATAGAGAGCTCGAAAATCTTCCATTAATGTTCTGTGCAAAAATGGCATTTGCACTCAGCAACATTAAGAAGACAAATAATATTTTTTTCATAATTGTCTGTAGTTACTGTAAATAAGATTTATTTAATTATTCCTTTTTAACCGGGTGTTTAATTAATTCCCAGGCTTCCTGAATGTTTATATCAACGAAAGTCGGGCTTTCAACATTATGACATCCAACGCAGAAATCATCGAGATTATCATGATGAATCAAACCATTCTCAATTGATTTTTGTCTGTCTTTCATAATGCTCATTGCTTTATATTGAGAGCCAGGACCATGACAGGTTTCGCACTGAACTCCATCTTCAACTTTAAATTTTGCGCCGAGTAAAGATGCATCAACATCATAACCGGAAGCATGACACCTTAGGCAATCCGGTGTTTCAACAGCCGGTGTATTAAAGCCTTTATCTTTTGCAATCTGATTTGCTTCTTCCGTTTTGAGAGTTTCATATGCTTTTGCATGTTTGCTGTTCTGCCAAATTGATAATTGAAGCCCCTGTTTTTCGGTTTTATGGCACATTGCGCAATCCTGAACACCAATGTAAGAGAATTCTTTCTGCGCCTGTACAGTAAAGATTGGTACTGCAAGGAATATTACTAACAAGGAAAATTTCTTCACTAACATAACACCTCCTGAATAAAAGTGTGTGAAAAATTCGTTTATAATATATAAAGAATTCTGCAAAAAGTAATTAAGCAAAATTCTTAATAAATAATTTTTAATTTATCTCCGATTATTTTTGTCGTATATAATTTTCATGTTCACTTATTTCAGTGATAAAAAAAAATTAACTATTTTTGCGTTTCAAAAAAAACAGTTGGTCTTTATCAACATTATAAAGTACAGGAAATAATTAATAAATTTTAAAACGAAAGTATTATTCAGTTAGTTATGGTTAAAACAGATATCGAAAAATATATTCTGGTTAAGAATTCGGTAATTCACGGAAACGGACTCTTCACATCAATTGACATAAAAGCCGGAACAGTTGTTATGAAAATATCCGGAGAAGAAATTTCAGGTGATGAATGCGAAAGAAGAGAAGAGACAGAAAGTAATGTATACATATTCTGGAATGGTGATGATAGTTATATCGACACTTCTGAAAGTGAAAAGGTTAAGTACATTAACCATAACTGTGATTATAACTGTGATGTTATAGAGATTGACAATGAACTTGCACTATTAGCAGCCAAAGACATAAAATCCGGAGATGAACTTACCATTGACTATGGATATGAAGAGATCTATGCCGGATGTTCCTGTATTGATTGTTTAAATAAGAATTAAATTCCTTCCGGCTGAACTGTTTCTGATTTCTTTGCAGCATGTCTGGCATTTTTACGGGCAATCTCGGTTAAATATTTTTTCCTTATTCTTATAAACTGAGGAGTTACTTCAACATATTCATCATCACTTATCCATTCAATTGCCTGTTCCAGTGTCATAATGGTCGGTGGTTCAAGTCTTATTGCTTCATCAGCTCCTGAAGCCCTCATATTTGTAAGTTGTTTTGTCCGGGTTACATTAACGAACATATCATTGCTCCTGCTATTCTCACCAACTACCATTCCCTCATATACTTTTGTACCGTGTTCAATAAAAAATTCAGTCCGTTCCTGTAATTTGTACATTGCATAAGCAGAAGCGATACCGGATTCCATTGCGACTAAGGCACCACGTGTTCTGACAGGTATTTCTCCCTTGAAGGGTTCGTATCCATGAAAGTTGTGATGAAGAATGCCGGTACCTCTTGTGTCAGTCAGAAATTCAGAGCGATAGCCGATCAAACCGCGTGCAGGAATTATAAATTCCAGTCTTACATTCTGATTAAACGCTATCATATTTTTAATTTCACCTTTTCGTTTCCCGAGCTTTTCGATAACAACACCAGTGAATTCTTCCGGTACATCAATAATCAAATGTTCCATAGGTTCAGAAAGAACATCATTAATCCGTTTCATAATTACCTGAGGCCTGCTCAACTGTAGCTCATATCCTTCACGTCTCATATTCTCAATAAGTATAGCAAGATGAAGTTCTCCCCTGCCACTGACTTTGAACTGATCCGGTGAATCGGTAATCTCAACGGAGAGACTTACATTACTTTTTAGTTCTTTTGATAATCGTTCGCTTATGTTCCTTGTAGTAACGTATTTACCATCCTGACCTGCAAACGGAGAATTATTAACAATAAAATTCATACTAATTGTTGGTTCGTCAATCTGCACATAAGACAATGGTTCAGGATAGAGAGGGCTCGCAATGGTATCGGATATATCAACATCTTCAAGTCCGGCCACTGCCCCGATATCACCGGCAGATATTGCATCAGTTTCTACCCGTTTGATATTATCAAAAGTATACAGTTTTGTTATTTTAGCATTAGTACGTTGTCCGTCTCTGGTTATAACAACAACCTGATCACCTGTTCTCAGAACTCCGCTGTCAATCCTTCCAATTCCTATTCTTCCAAGATAATCATTATAGTCGATGGCAGAAATTAACATTCGAAATGGTGCATCCAACTTGTTAGAAGGTACGGGAACTTTATTTATTATTACATCGAACAGCGGGATAAGATTAGTTGCCTCATCTTCAAGATTAAGTTTAGCCAGTCCCTGCTTAGCAATAGTATAAACATAAGAGAAATCGAGCTGTTCTTCATTTGCTCCCAGTGAATCAAATAAATCAAAAACTTCATTGAGTACTTCATTTGGTCTGGCATCTTTTCTATCAATTTTATTTATAACCACTATGGGTTTCAATCCGAGTTCAAGAGATTTTTTAAGAACAAACTTGGTTTGAGGAAGCGGTCCTTCTGCTGCATCTACTAATAGCAGCACTCCGTCAACCATTCTGAGAGTTCGTTCTACTTCACCTCCGAAATCGGAGTGACCCGGGGTATCGATAATATTAATTTTTGTACTTTTATACCTGACACTAAGATTCTTAGCCAGTATGGTAATACCTCTCTCACGTTCAAGATCATTTGAATCCATTATTCGGGTCTCAACCTGCTGATTTGATCTGAACGCACCTGTTTGTGAAAGCATATGGTCAACTAACGTAGTCTTGCCATGATCAACGTGTGCAATTATTGCGATGTTCCTAATATTCATAATTTCCAAATGTTACTTGTTATCTAAATTTAAGGGGACAAATATAGACATGTGATAGTGCATATACAATTTAACACTTATACAGCCTATTCCAGCTCACAAAGTGTAATTTTTTATAGCAATAGCTCTTTTTGTACGTAAGATCTCTCAAGAAGAAAAAGTTGAAAATCAAAAAAGGCCTGGGTAGAAAGGATTTTTCTATCAGGTGATAATTTGTGTGTGAAGTGCTATCTCTTCAAGTATAGATGTAACTTTAAGGCAGTTTTTTAGAGAGCCGGAATAGACAATAGCTTTACCTTTAACATGAACCTCAAAAGCAAATGCCCTGCCCTTTTCATAAGTGCAGTTAACAGCTTTCATAAGCTGAGCTATCACTTCATCGAATGTATGCCAGTCATCATTATATAGTACTACTCTGCTTTCAAGTGTAATATCAGTATCCTGATCTTCAAGAATATCTATTTGCTGCTGCTCTTTAGGTTCTAATTCCATAATCAATCAAAGTTCATACAGAATTTTAAACAATTCTTAAAAAATTTCAATTACTAACGTAAAATAATTTATACAGCTTTAACAATTATGCTTATCGAATTGCTTTTAGCGAAATGCATCTTTATATTTTTACCCAAAATAACAATGAATTTTCGGAGGTATGATGAAAATAGCAGTATGTGTAAGTCATGTTCCGGACACTGCTACCCGTGTAAAAATTGGTTCAGATCAAAAAACAATTGATCCGAACGGAGTTACTTATATACTTAATCCTTACGATGAATTTGCAATTGAAGAAGCCTTAAAGTTAAAAGAAAAAATCGGTGATAAAACTGAAGTAATACTTCTCAGCGTTGGCGGAGATGCGAATAAAGAAACTCTGCGAAAGGCTCTTGCTATGGGACCGGATTCAGCTGTACTTTTAAAAGATGATACTCATCGGGATTCTACAGGAATAGCAAAAGCTTTATCTGAAGAAATTAAATCATTAGGTTGTGAAGTTGTTTTTTTCGGTAAACAATCTGTTGATTATGATAATTCAATTACCGGTCAATTAACTGCTGAGATGCTTGGATATAATTGTGTATCAGTTGTAGTTTCATTAACAATCGATGGGAATAAGGTTACTGCTGAGCGTGAGATTGAGGGTGGACGCGAGGTAATTCAAACAGAACTTCCTGTTGTAATAACTGCACAAAAAGGATTAAACGAACCTCGGTACGCCTCGTTGAAGGGAATAATGGCAGCAAAGAAAAAAACTATCGATGAAAAACCTGCTGCCGCTTACGATAACCTTACAGAAATTGTATCAATGACATTACCTCCGCCAAAACAGCCCGGAAGGATTGTGGGAACAGATAGCAGTGCTGTTCCTGAATTAGTCCGTTTATTAAGAGAAGAAGCAAAGGTAATTTAAGGGAGAATTATGGCAAAAAAATTTTTAGTAGTCCTCGAACAAAGAGAAAATATAATTAAGAAGGCAAGCTTTGAAGCTGTTTCTGTAGCCAGTCAATTGGCTGATAAATTGGGTTTAGATCCCGAGGCTGTAATTGCCGGAAATGAAATTTTAAATTTGTCGGATGTAAGCAAGTATGGTATTACGAATGTTACACATTTGAAAAACACCGACTTTTCCAATTACACACCATCCGGTTACTGTGATGCAATTTCAGAATATGCTGAATCAGTGAATGCGGAATACATTTTACTTCCTAATACTTCACTAGGAAAAGATCTTGCTCCAAAATTAGCTGTAAGACTTAATGCCGGATGTATAATGGACATAACTGCTTATGATATTTCGAACAACGAATTACTGCTCAGCCGGCCTGTGTATGCCGGTAAAGCATTGGTAAATGTGAAGTTCAAAAGTGATGTAAAGGTATTTACTACCAGACCGAATGTTTTTAAAGCTATTCAAAATGATTCTGCTCCGGATGCAAACATTTCGGTTAAAGATATCAGTTCTCCAAATTTAAAATCGAAAGTAACCGAATTTAAAAAAGCAGAAGGTAAACTAGATGTTGCCGAAGCAAGTATTATAGTATCCGGCGGCAGAGGATTGAAAGGACCTGAGAATTTTCATCTTGTTGAAGAACTTGCTGATTCATTAGGAGGTGCAGTAGGTGCTTCGCGAGCGGTTGTTGATGCAGGATGGAGACCACACGGTGAACAGGTTGGTCAAACCGGTAAAACAGTATCCCCCACTCTTTATATTGCATGCGGAATATCCGGAGCTATCCAGCATCTGGCGGGAATGTCGTCCTCCAAGTATATTGTAGCTATCAACAAAGATAAAGATGCACCTATATTCAATGTTGCTGACTATGGAATTGCCGGTGATATTTTTGAAATACTACCGAAACTCACTGAAGAAATTAAAAAAATTAAATCCTGAAATAAATAGGATCAGATTTGCATAAAATACAGTGTGAAATACTTGGTTTATCAACAAGCCCTGCAACGGGCGGTGCTTATGCTATTCTTCTTAAAGAAGTCAACGGGGTTCGCCGATTGCCAATTATAATCGGCGCATTTGAAGCACAGGCAATTGCTCTTGAAATTGAAGGAATTAAACCTCCACGACCCCTGACGCACGATTTGTTGAAACATCTAATTGATAATCTTGGCGGCACTGTTTTAGAAGTAATTGTTGATGAACTTCGTGAAAATACTTTTTACGCGAAAATAGTATTGGATGTATCCGGACTTACCAATGAGATAGATGCACGTCCAAGCGATGCTATTGCCTTAGCAGTCCGTGCTGATGCACCAATATTTATTTCTAACCAGGTTATGGATACTGCCTCTTTCATTCCATCTGATGAGACTGATGAACAGAAGGAGACCGATCTCTTTCAGGACAGAGCTGAACCCAAAACACATACTAAAGAATCGCAGCTTGCTGCATTGCAAGATAAACTGCGCGAAGCGCTTGACAGAGAGGAATATGAACGGGCTGCAAAACTGCGTGATGATATTAAAAGACTTACGAGTGATAATTAATTAAAAACTTTCTCCCCTATTTTACATTCAAGACATCTTTGTTTGATGCAATAGTTCCGGAATAGTTCAATCATTCCCTGATGCATAATGCTTTCAAGGTTTAGTGATTGAATACATAGCACCTCACTCATATCGTTAACAAGCTTATTACCTTCTTTCTGATTATAATTTGCATAAACAGTTAATACTCGCTCCGCAGCCGTTTTATTATCAAATAAATCAAAATAAACTGACATCAATGGGAGAATTATATTAATGATAACCTCATCCGCCCTTCCGAGTCCTAAAAAATATTTTATCGTGGATTTTATAGGCTTGTTAAAATTGAAATGACTTGACCAGTAGCCGTCGCCTTTAATAATAATATTATTCCTGAGTTTTGATATGATCTGATTTATGTTTGAATTTGATGCAAACAAATCAATAATTCTGCTCAGCATATCTTTCTGAAGAATTAAATTAATAATTCTTGCACCGGCAGCAATTCTAACTGTAGGAAAATTCTGTGGTCTTAATCTGAAAAAATTCCAGTCAGTTTTGGAAAATAATTCGCCATCGTATTTAGTTCTGATATTCGACCAGTATTCCACCAGTTCCCGGAGATATGCTGCTGTTTCTTCATCAGGAATCTCATTTATCTCAGGCAATAGTCCGCTGATGTTGAATAAAATACTTTCAAAATATTTAACTGAATTTTGCTCAGCCGGAAGTGAGTTTAAGAATTTAATACTGGCAGCATTACTGAGTTTCAACATTATGCTTTTATTTTTTGAATAACCCAGTGCTTCAAATATCATTTCATATAGTATCTGGTTCCAAATTTGCTTATCCGTAAATTCATCTGAAGTAAATTCCCTGTTCCTTATTTCCTTATCAAAATTATACTTAAGGATGGGCTCCTTCAGCTGATTACTTTTCAGCAATATAAGTTCTTTAAGTCGGTGTAAAATTCTTTCGCATTTCTTTCTATGCCTGATAAGTCCAAACTCTTTAATATATCCAGTAATAAATTCACTATCGAGGTGGCTACACAAACCAATACACGGCATTCTGATTTTATCTTCGTCTTTAACCGTTTTAAAATGCTCTACTAATTTTTTACTTATTGATTCATTAAGATATTTTCCAAGTATGATCGAGTGAACTTTTCTTCCTCTTTGAGTTATTACATAATCATGGTGAGATTCTTCCGAGAGTACTATGTGAAGTACAAGCTTGTTGTAATTTTTATTGAGATGATGACCGTGTGAACGCCAATCGGAATGAAAATTATCAATTTCCACATCACCAGAAAAAGTCATAGTTCCAATCCTGACTTTTGCATTATGAAAATCAGGCCCGGCTAAATCAGCATTTCTTTGTCCCGGATCTATGATTTCGATTTCTAAACCATCAGCAGTTGTAAACCCGTTGCTGTAGTCTTTTTCGTGCCAGATCCGATAGATTACTTCTTCGGGAATCCTGGATTTGTTTGTAGGCATATTTGTACTTATCTACTTCTTTTTAGAAATAATTGCCGCCAAATTAAAAATTCTGATTTTAAATACAAGAGATTATGCGAGAACCAATTAAATTTTACTTTTATTTAAAAAATTAATTAATCATTATCGAATTAAGAAAGAATATTTCTTACACAGGAATTTAGATTTTCTATTTCGTTTCGAGCTGAAATATCAAATTTTGCTGAGTTGTCTTTGTATAATATTCCCCGGCTTATATTAATCAAATAATTTTCCCTGTTTGCTGATTTAAATGTCAGAACTACATCATCCAGACTTCCGCCCTGCGCACCTACTCCGGGTAAAAGAACCGGAAGTTCTCCAATCAGTTCCAGATTTTCTTTAAGTTCTTCTATTTTAGTAGCTCCAAAAACTATCCCGCAGTTATCCTTTACATTCCATTTCTTCACAGAGCTAATAACTTTTTGATATAATAAACTGTCGTCACTCAGTTTAAGTTTTTCAAAATCATCTGCTCCGGAATTAGATGTAAGCGCAAGAATAAAATTCATTTTATCTTCATATTCAAGAAAAGGCTTTACTGAATCGTATCCCATATAAGAATGTAAAGTTATTGAATCAAATCCTAATACCTGGAATACTGACTTTGCATACATTTCCGAGGTATTACCGATATCACCTCTTTTTGCATCTCCGATTGTAAGAATGTTCTCCGGTATTAGTTCAATTGTTTTAACGAGATTTCGGAATCCTTCCAATCCTTCGGATTCATAAAATGCAAAATTCAATTTGTAAGCTGCAGCAAATTCCTTTGTAGCTTCAATTATAAGTTTATTAAACGCAAGGATCGGGTTGGATTCTGAGAGAATTGACTGAGGAAGTTTCTTTTTATCTGTATCCAATCCGACACAGATAAATTTATTCTGTGCATTAGCATTGACTAACTTTTCAAGTGCATTCATTTTAAATATAGTTCTTCCTGTTTCGATAAATATTTGATACTATTCCAAGCATAATAACGTTGACCAGCAGAGAACTTCCACCATAACTTACAAAAGGCAATGGAATACCAATTACCGGAAATAATCCGATAACCATTCCAACATTTATAAGATACTGAATAAAATAAACAGCCAGTACGCCCATAACTACCAAACTTAAATACTCATCCTTTGTGGTTGAAGCAATCTTTAATAACCGCACAAACAAAATAGTAAAAAGCAGTAACACAACTACGGAACCGATAAAACCAAACTCTTCACCTATGACACAATAAATAAAATCAGTCCATTGCTCAGGAATATATTGTAGTTGTGTTTGATTACCGGATAAAAAACCTTTTCCGAAAAAACCTCCGGAGCCAATTGCTACTTTTGCTTGTATGGAATTATATCCGGAACCCAATGGATCAGTCATCGGATCAATAAATGCCTCTATTCTTTTCTGCTGATGAGGACTGAAAGCGTGGTAAACATAATCGGTAAAAAAGCCTGCAGCAAGATTGAGTGCAAATACGGAAGCACTGAAAAAAAGATCTTTTCTGAATAAAACCAGTACTGTTGCAACTACAACCAGAGAACCAATAAGCGAATAGGTTCCAAATAGAGATGAGATTGCTACAAACGCGGGTGATAATACTACAAATAAACCAAAGAGACTTATACCTTTCCAGAAAATTAGTATAAGGATCATTCCTAAAAATATTATGGATGAACCAAGATCAGGTTCCAGCAGAATAAGTAAAACCGGGAGTAACCCTATTATTAGAGCGATGATTATATCTTTGAACGATTCTATATCTGTGTTCTTTTTACTTAAGAAGGCAGCTAATGCCATAATAACGCCAAGCTTTGCTAGTTCTGATGGCTGAAATCCAATCGGTCCGATTATCAACCAGCTCTTCTGTCCCGAAACGGTTTTACCAATTGTAATAACTATCAGTAACATTATGATCGAAGAAAGATAGACAGGCATCGAAAGCGATCTAAACCAATTCGGCGGTAAAAAGTAAACAATGATAAATACTACTAATGAGAGTAGACCCCATATAACCTGACGTTCAAAATTACCTCCGGCAGTGGGGTGACTTAAAGTAGCACTATAAACTGCAGCAAAACCGATCAGCATAAGTAAAAATGCTGGAATGAAAAGCATAAAATCAAATTTATCGCTCAGCTTATAATCAACGCGCAAGATTAACTCCGGCTATTTTATCATCACTTAATGTTTTCTTCATTTCATCATTTAATATTTTATCTTTAAGTAAATATGCTTCAAATATTTTTTGTGCAACCGGAGCGGCGTGTGTACCGCCGAATCCAACATTCTCAACTACAACGCAAACAGCAATTTGAGGATCTTCATATGGAGCAAAGCCAACAAACAAAGCATGGTCCTTGCCATGAGGATTTTGTGCAGTACCTGTTTTTCCGGCAATTGTAAAATCAGGATTTCTCATTCTCGTTGCAGTACCAGCCCCATGAACAACAAGGTACATACCTTCCTTAACAATATCGAAGACGCTTTTTTTGATACCCGTATCAATTTGATCAAACTGATAAGAGATGATTTCGTTAGAGTACTCATCGATATAACTCTTTACAATGTGGGGTTTGAAAGTTTTTCCATCATTGGCAATTAACGCTGTGTACATTGCCAGTTGTAACGGTGTCACACTCACTTCTCCCTGACCTATTCCTAAGCTTGCCATAATGCTTCTCGGCCAGTTTTGACCATAAATTCTTTCATAGTATGCAGTGTTTGGGATAAATCCTTTAGATTCTTCGCCGATATCAATACCGGTAATTTGTCCAAAAGAAAATTTATCACAATACTCTTTCCATTTATCCAATCCGATTCTATATATCAATTGATAGAAAAAAGTATTACAGGATTTTTCAATTGCGTGCTGTACGTTTACGGAACCGTGTGAGCCATGACATTTAAAGAACCGGCCAAACGTAAATCCTCCTCCGCAAAAAATTGTTGTGCTTGGAGTAATCACACCCAAATCTAAGGCAGCAATAGCAGAGAGCATCTTAAAGGTTGATCCGGGCGGTTTTAAAGACATTGTTGCACGATTGAATGAGGGTTTATCCGGATTGGTATACAGGTCATCGAGAAATTCCTTTGTAGTAATGTATGAAAACTGATTTAGATCATAATCCGGGGCGCTTACTAAACCAAGAATTTCTCCTGTCTTTGGCTCTATTGCTACAACTGCTCCACGTTTACCTTTCATTTGCTGTTCGGCAACTCTCTGAACATCGGCATCTACAGAAAGTATTAAATCTTTTCCTTTGATCGATTCTTTATCCTGTCCACCATCAAGGTATTTTCCTATTTCTCTTCTACGCGAATCAACAAGTACAAATTTATAACCTTTATAACCCCTAATGATTTTTTCATACATCTTTTCAATTCCGTTATGTCCAACATAATCACCGGGATTATAGAAATCACTTTCCTGCTTTAGCTGACTGCTCGAAATTTCTTTTGTATATCCGAACATATGAGAACCCATAACACCAGCCGGATAACCTCTTTGCATTTCCACTATATAATCAACGCCGGGAAGGTGCTCAGAATTTTCCTCCAGCCACGATACAACTTTGAAATCAATTCCTCTTCTAACTTTAACATGTACAAACCGGGAGTAATTTTTATTTCTCTCCAGAATTGCATCAACATAGCCGGAATCTACTTCAAGAACATTATCAAGCAGGGGACTTAATTTTTTGTCATAATCAGCAGGCAAGATCCGCATTGTATATGCAGGAGTATTACTAACCAGAATTTCCATGTTCCGATCGTAGAAAACTCCCCGAAGCGGAAATTGTTCAATACCCTTAATACTGTTACCAGCAGATTTTCTATCATATTCTTCGTGATGCAAAATCTGCATATAAAGTAAACGGAAAATCATCATTCCGAGTACAATTACTATCACAGCATAAATAATTCCTTTTCGGCTGCCCGAAGCAAAATTCTCTGAACTCAAAAAGTTTTCCTCTTAGGATAAAAGAAAATTAAAAATATGCTGATAGTTGCTGTGAATAAAGCAGGGAGAAATGCATGATTAAACAACAGCGTTAATAATGTTGTGTTAAAATCAATCGCAGAAAACAAAGCGTATATGATAGAATCTACGACCGCTGACAGCAACACAATCAAAGCAAAATTGAACGGTTTAAGATAATTATCACGCTTGGTTTCAGATGCAAAATATCCCGCAATAAAACCAGCAAGAAGTTTGGCTATCATTGCACTACCTAATAAACTACCTGTTATCAGATCAAAAAGAAATCCATAAACGAAACCCAAAACTGTTCCGAATAATTGACCGTTATTAATTGTATAAAATACTAATAGAATAATAATAAGATCGGGAACAACACCATCGATTGATACAAGTGGAATGAGGGTTGTCTGTATCAGGAGTACAGGGAAGAATAAAATTATTGCTATGATAAACTGTAAACGCATTAATTAAGTCTTTTATAAAAGTTCAATTCCAGGTCTTCTATTTGTCTGCTATTTACGATGCCTATTACAAATACATATTCAGTTCTAAAAAAATCTACATATGGAAGCACAATAATGTTATTAAATATTCCAAATTCCACGTCACCCATTTCCCCTGCTATACCAACCGGAATTGGAATCGGAACTATTGAACTTATTTCGGAAGTGACAATCCGGTCGCCCGGTTTTATTTGATATGTCTTAGGTGTATTAATCATAACAAGTGATTCTCCGTTCCACTTCATCACTGCATGTTCCCTTGTGCGCTCGCTTTTCACGGTAATTTTCAAATCAACATTCTGAAGAGTCCTGACAATTGAAAAATTTTCTGAAGCTGAGTAAACTATTCCAACTAATCCTTCATGTGTAATGACGGGCATTCCTGGTTTTACCTGGTTTGCAGTACCAACGTTTAAAGTTACTGTTCCCTGTGCTTTAGATAAAGACTTTGAAACAATAGATGCTGGAATGAGAGGTAAATGTGTTGTGTCTTGTAATGAAAGTAATCCTTTCAATTCTTCACCCATTATACCGTACTCACGCAGTTTACTAATCTGAAGCATAAGTTCAGCATTTATCTTACGGAGGTTCTCATTTTCAGATCTGATTGAACTTGTGTTAAATATATCATTAAAAACTGAAGTTACAGCAGCAAAAGTCCCAAATGCTAATGTACGAACTTTTTTAACGCCAGCCGATTGATTCTGGGAGAGCAAGATGAGACTCAAGAGGATCAGTAGTATAAGGACAATATATTCTTTAAAATTTTCCCAAAGCCTTGTAAAAAATCTGATCATTAATATCTTCTATTACGAATTAGTACCTTTGAATAGTGGTTTAAATTTTCAATAACTTTACCCGCACCGCGTGCAACTGCTGTCAGGGGATCATCGGCAACATGTACAGGTAAACTGGTTTCCATCCGTATTCTTTCGTCAAGCCCTTTAAGCAAAGCACCACCGCCGGTTAACATTACACCTCTGTCAAGAATATCCGCGGAAAGCTCCGGCGGAGTTCTTTCCAGTGTTTGACGAACAGCTTCAACTATTTGCACAACAGACTCATTAAGAGCTTCTCTGATCTCAACTGAACTAACTTCAGTTGTTTTTGGAATTCCGCCAACAAGATCTCGTCCTTTAACCTGAATTGTAATTTCCTCGGCAAGAGGAACAGCAGAACCGACTTCGCATTTAATAGCTTCGGCTGTTCTTTCACCGATGAGAATATTATGATTTTTTTTGAAAAACTGCATGATAGCATAATTCATTTCATCACCGGCTATTCTTATAGATTCCTCATTTACAATTCCCGATAATGCGATCACGGCAATTTCAGTTGTGCCTCCGCCAATGTCAATAATCATATTCCCGACAGGAGCTTCAACGTCAATACCAATTCCAATAGCTGCAGCCATCGGCTCAGCGACAAGATGAACTTCTTTAGCACCGGCATGTTCTGCGCTGTCTCTTACCGCTCTTTTCTCAACTTCTGTTACTCCGCTTGGTACCGCTACGACTACACGACGACTTGAGAAAGCACCTGCACGAACTTTTTTAATAAAAGCTCTTATCATCCCTTCAGCGATTTCAAAATCGGCAATTACACCATCACGCATTGGGCGGGTTACTTTAATCTCCTTATGTTCCCTGCCCTGCATTTCTTTTGCTTTATTACCAAGAGCAATTATACGTTTTGAGTTTTTATCAAATGCTACAATCGATGGTTCGTTAAGAACTATACCTTTGCCTTTTATGTAAATAAGTGTATTGGCAGTCCCAAGATCGATTGCAATATCAGCGGAGAAAAAATTTAATAGTCCCATTTGCCTCTATTAATGTTTAAAGTGTCGGATTCCGGTAAATACCATTGAAATATTATATTTATTAGCTGCTTCAATAACTTCGCTATCACGCACAGATCCTCCGGGTTGAATAACGGAAGTTGCCCCGCATTTAATTATCTCAATTAAACCATCTGCAAAAGGAAAAAATGCATCAGATGCTGCAACAGAACCGGCAAGATTCAAACCATGTTCTTTAGCTTTCATCGCTGCTATTTTTGCAGAATCAAGTCTTGACATTTGACCCGCACCAACGCCAAGTGTTGTTTTATCTTTAGCAAAAACAATTGCGTTTGATTTAGTATGTTTTGCAATTACCCATGCAAATTTGAGATCTTCAAGTTCCTGCTCGCCTGGTTTGTGATCAGTGACAAAACTTAAGCCTTCAGAATTGATTGAAATTAAGTCAGCATCCTGGACTAATAGTCCGCCAGGAATTGTTTTTATATTTCTAAAAGATCCTGTGATAGGTTTCAATTGTTTTAGAAGTCGGCGATCTTTTTTTCTTTGAAGAACTTCTATTGCTTTCGGAGTAAATGAAGGTGCGACGATCAATTCAAGAAATATTTTGTTGAGTTCTTCAGCAGTCTGAACGTCAACTTCAGATGTAAATGCAACAATACCGCCGAATGCCGAAACAGGATCACATTTTAGTGCTTTAAGATACGAATCCACTGTACTATTTCCAGATGCTGCACCGGCAGGATTGTTATGTTTAATAATTGTACAGGAATCATTTCCAAGTTCCTCAACGAGTTCAACAGCAGCTATGAGATCAAGTATATTGTTGTAAGAAAGTTCTTTACCATGAAGCACTTCGAAATAAGAATGGAAATCACCATAGATTTCCGCCTTCTGATGAGGATTCTCACCATAACGCAGACTACCTGCTTTAGAATAACTTAACCTAATATTATTCGAATTTATGTTAAAAGAACTGCTGAGATAATTTGCAATATAAGAGTCATAATCCGCTGTGTGGGAATAAGCTTCGACTGCTAATTTTCTTTTAGTTGATTCGGTAATCTCTCCGTTATTCAGTTCTTTTAGAAAATCACTATACTGTTCGGGTGAAGTAAGAACAGATACAGATTTATTATTCTTTGCTGCAGCACGTATTAAACTTGGTCCGCCGATATCAATATTTTCAATAATTTCATCAATGGTAACACCGTGCTTCAGAGTCGTTTGTTTGAATGGGTATAGATTAACACAAACTATATCTATAGGTTCAATTTCGTTTGTTTCAACTTCCTTTAAGTCCGACTGATTATCTCTTCGGAAAAGTATACCACCGAAAATCTTGGGATGTAAAGTTTTAACTCTTCCGGTAAAAATTTCAGGAAATCCTGTAAATTCACTCACCTCCTCAACCTCGAACCCTTTTGATGTCAAAAGCTTTGCTGTATTTCCTGTTGCCAGAATTTTATAGTTATTTTTGATCAATGATCCGGCTAAATGTTCAATATCAGTTTTATCTGAAACACTTAATAAAGCTATTTTTTTCAATTTATAGTACCTTTTCATTAAAGTGAATAACTCACTTTATCATAACTCTGTTATTTATTTTTTTAACCCTGTCTTCCGCAAATGCCTTTAAAACTGAGGGTAAAAGTTTATGTTCAATCTTTAAGACGCGCCCCGCTATTTCTTCAGGTGATCCGGCATTGGAAATATCAACACAACTTTGAGCAATTATTGTTCCGGTATCATAAGTTCTATCAACAAAGTGTACAGTTGCACCTGAGACCTTTACTGACGATGCAAAAACAGCCTGATGAACATTGATACCGTACATTCCTTTACCGCCAAAAGACGGCAGCAATGCCGGATGAATGTTTATGATTCTATTCTTAAAAGCTGCAATAAATTCTTCAGGAATTAATTTTAAAAAACCCGCCAGTACTATTAAATCTATACTTAGTTCATTTAATTTATGTGTAAGTGCATTGAAGCTTAATTGATTTTCTTTTTCACCAACAACGAAAGTTGCAATCCGGTATTTATTCGCTATGGAAAATGCCGGACAATCAAACTTATTGCTAACAACACAAACAACCTGAATAAGATTTTTAAGATCCGTGGAATCTAAAATTGCTTGAAGATTTGAACCTCGTCCTGAAACAAAAACAGCAATTTTCAATAGAATTTACCTTAATATGGGGTGAAAATTAGTTATACAATGAACAATAATCAAACAAAGTCTATTTCTTACCGGTCATTATCTCAAGCTTATTTAACTTTCGCTGAAGTGCATATCGATATCCTTCAAGTTTAAGCTGGAGGTCGTAATCTGAATAATCTGAGATCAGATTCAGGAATAACTGTGCATCCAAATAACTTCGAGTATGATATGACGCCTTGGCTGCAATAAAATGAGCAAAAGGATGAATCCATTTTTCATTAATAATTTCAGTCTGTATCGCTTCAACAGAAAATCTAACAGCCTCTTTGTATTTTTTAATCTTTAAATATGAACTACCTAATAAAAGGTACGCTTCCGCTTTAATGTCTGCGTCGAGTGAATCTGCAACAAATTTCTTCAATGAATCAATCGCAATTTTATAATTTCCTGCTTTGAATAGATTATTAAATGAAAACAATCTGATAACAACTGAGTCCAATTCTCTATTTTGTAATTCTTTTCCTTTTCGTTTTGCATAGCTGTCTTCATCCAGATCCATGTTGCCTCGGGATGAGTTTTCATAGTATATAACAGCACTGTCTCTCTCACCTCCTATTTCATATAACAAACCTAAGTTGTAATTGGAAATTCCAACGTAATCATTTTTGAGATTAGACTCCAGATACCTTTTATAATATGCTATGGCTGAATCATTAATTCCCTTATACATATAAATATTAGCCAACTGGTAAGTTGATAAGGATTTGAGCAGCGGAAAATTTTCCTCATCAGACTTTAAGATTGACAGAAATCGCCTCTCCGCCGCCTTGATATTTCCGTTATCTATTTCAACCCAGCCAAGTGACATTTGAAACAAAAGATTCTTAGGATACCTGGCAGTAAGCTCATTCAGAATTTTTAATGCATCTTCAGGCTGAATTACTATCCTTGTATAAATTTGTGATAAATAGAACATTGCATCTATACGCGACAATTTACCTTTCTTTACAACCTGTTGAAGCAGATCAATACCGGTTTCTCTATCGGCATTTATTCCAACCAATTGAATTGCCCACTGCAGAGATGACGGAATCTGAGATACAGCCAGATTATATAATCCTAATCCAATATTTGCATCGATTAACTTATCGTTAAGTTCCAAAGCTTTCAGACAGTAATATTTCATCCGCTCACTGGCCCAGACAGCATTAACATAACTTCCGGATCTTGCACTTGCAATTGAACGATTAGAATAGATACAACCGAGTAAGTAAGCAAGTTCAGCAGTGAGTGAATCTCTGCTTTCCATTTTTTTTGCAAGGTCAAGGGCTTTATCAGAATACAAATAAAATGTGTCCAGGTATGTATCATCGAATGATCCTAGGAAATACCATAGAGGAACGATAGATGAATAATGGTAACCTGCAGGATTATACGGGTAATCTTCAATCAGATCAGAAAATATTTTATTGCCGCGAACCCAATCAAAATTGTAGATCGCATCTAAACCGGAAAGCACTTTTGTATCAATCTTCTGCTGTGGATAAACAAGGATGAAGAAAAAGATTACCAGAAATACAATTTTAAATAATGTCTTCATTTGATGAATTTTAATAATAATATGCTGTTAATCACTGTCTTTAATCGTATCAGAATAAACTAGTGCAGCTTTGATAAACTCTCTGAATAAGGGATGCGCATTTGTAGCTCTTGATTTAAGTTCGGGATGAAACTGACATGCAACAAACCATCTGTGATTTGGATATTCAATCATTTCAACTAATTCTCTGTCAGGAGATAAACCACTGAAAACAAGTCCATTATCGGATAAAGCAGATCTGAATCTATTGTTTACTTCATACCTATGGCGATGGCGTTCTGCAATGTGTGTACTTCCGTAAGCCTCAAATGCTTTGCTTCCTTCTTTAACCACACAAGGATATGAACCCAACCGCATTGTTGCGCCCATATCTTTAATATTTTTCTGATCCGGCATAAGATCAATTACACTGAACCTATTTTTTTTGAACTCAGAACTATGAGCATTCTTAATTCCGCAAACATTTCTGGCAAACTCAATTACAGCACATTGAAGCCCAAGACAGATTCCAAAAAACGGAATATTGTTTTCGCGTGTAAACTTTACTGTCTTAATCATACCCTCTATTCCTCGTTCACCAAATCCTCCGGGCACAAGAATTCCGGATACTCCGTCAAAAAGTTTTTCCGGAGTTTCGTTATCAACCATTTCTGAACTTATTGATCTGACTTTTACTCTGCAATCATTCTCTGCTCCGGCATGTACGAAAGCTTCCATTATACTTTTATAAGCGTCGGAGTGTTCAACATATTTTCCGCATAATGCTATTTCAACAGTATTCTTGGGATCTTTTACTTTTGAGACAAAACTTTCCCATTCATCAAGATTAATTTTTCGTTCAGGTAGATGCAGATTACTAATTACAATCTGATCCAGTTTTTCCTTTGATAAAACCAGCGGCACCTCATAAATAGTGGAACAATCATAAGCAGAAATAACAGCTTTATGATCAACATTGCAAAACAAAGCAATTTTATTTCTTATATCACGCCCCAGTTTCTTTTCTGATCGACAGATAAGAACATCCGGCTGGATACCCAATTCAAGAAGATTTTTAACACTATGCTGGGTAGGTTTTGTTTTAACTTCACCAGCGGAAGCAATATAAGGTACAAGCGTAACATGAATTACCATCGTATTTTTTCTTCCGATCTCGAGCATAACCTGGCGCATAGCTTCAATAAAGGGAAGACTTTCAATATCACCAACAGTTCCGCCTATTTCAGTAATAATCACATCATACTCACCAAGTTCACCAAGCTTAAGAATTCGTCTTTTTATTTCATCTGTTATGTGAGGAATAACCTGAACTGTAGCACCCAGAAAATCTCCTCGTCGTTCTTTTGTAATTACTTCATTATAAACCTGTCCTGTTGTAGTATTATTAGCACGGGTCATATTAACATCAAGAAATCTTTCATAATGACCGAGATCGAGGTCCGTTTCAGCACCGTCTTCGGTTACATAAACCTCACCGTGTTGAAACGGACTCATAGTTCCGGGATCAACATTAATATAAGGATCAAATTTTTGAATGGTAACTCTGTAACCGCGTTGTTTTAGAAGAAGACCTAGTGAGGAGGCAGTAATTCCTTTTCCGAGAGAGGAAACCACACCACCTGTAACGAAGATAAGCTTAAATTTTTTCCTTGCAGCCATGTATTTTTTTTTGCTTTCAAATATAGCGGTAGGCGGATTGATAAACAATTTGGTGTGTGAGAATATATTGCTGAAGCAACTATAAAGAAATGAACATTCTGACTAAACCAGGATGATAAATATTTATTTTTTTCTTAATCTGCTTAATAGTCTGTTAAAATATTCTTCAAAGGATTCATTGTCACCGATCGGATTATTTTGAAGTGCATCTTCGAAAATATCGAAAGCTGCCTCATACTTACTGAAAATTTCCTGAAGCAATTTTTCATCACCGGTGTCCCAGTATTTGCCTTCATCAAGAACAGAAAAACCTGTTAAATACTTATTACTAATGTGCTTCAGAATATGAATAATCAGCTTATGAGTTTCCATGCCTGCAAATTGAGTTTTTGTTGACAACATACATAAGTATTCCTCCGCTCCCTCTTCGGTTGAATCGCCCCATGCTTTTAAGCCAAGTATACTGCACATCCTTTTATCAGATAGAAATGTCAAATGTACAGGTTCGCTGCCTGGCGGTGTAAATAAAATTCCATACAACTCATTTTTCAGATTATCATTTGAATCAGGATTGGTGGGAAATTGTTCAGTAAAAAGAGTGTACTTCCAATCATATATTTTTACAATTTCTGCTACTTCATCAATCATTTCCATTAGTGAAGGATCATCTCTAAACTTCCCCCTATAATGAATTGTCAGTCCCATCGTACCTTCTCAAGATTTAGTTATTTTACAATTAATTATTTCGATCAAATTCTATGATTATTTTTATTTTCATTCTATTAAGCTGCTTGGAGTTTTTATTTTTCAAGTATAAAAAAGAAAATAGATAATCAAATTAATTTCCATAATAACTTTCCAAACTTTCCAGCAAAAATGGCTGAGCTACATATAACTTTACTTAAATTTTGGGATTAAGAAAAAAATCCACAACAATTGAATTGGTTTAAGCTTTAGCGGATTACTCTTCCTCAATCGGTTTGAACTGATCTAATGAGTTAGGATTTGCCAGTGCATCTTTGTTATCAACTTTTTCACCATTCAAAATTCTTGTAACAGCAAGTTCAACTTTTTTACCGCTGATAGTATGAGGGACTTCTCTTATCTGAATAATTTTTGAAGGAATATGTCTTGGTGAAGCATTCTGTTTAATCATCCGTTTTATTTTTTTTATTAGATGATCATCCAAGTTAAAATCACTTTTGAGTACCACATAAAGAATGATCCTTACGTCATTTTTCCAGTTTTGACCTACAACAAGACTATCAGTAACCTCTTCAACAGACTCAACAATTCTGTAAATCTCTGCAGTACCAATTCTAACACCACCGGGATTTAAAGTTGCATCAGATCTTCCATACACCACAACCCCGCCGGTTTTAGTAATTTTAATAAAATCACCGTGACGCCAGATACCCGGATAATGTTCGAAATAAGCAGACAGATATTTTTTGTTATTATCATCATTCCAAAAATAAATTGGTCTTGATGGAAACGGTTCTGTACAAACAAGTTCACCTTTTTGCTCTATTAAAGAATTTCCATCTTCATCCCAGGATTCCACTTTCATCCCTAAACCTCTTGTCTGTATTTCACCAGAGTAAACGGGTATAATCGGACAGCCAAGCATAAAGCAGGAAATAATATCAGTCCCGCCGGATATTGATGAAAGTAATACATCCTCTTTTACATATTTATACACCCATTCAAAATTCGAATCTGATAATGGGGAACCTGTTGATAAAATTGTTTTGAGCTGAGTTAAACTAAATTCTTTATTTGGAATTAATCCTGATTTTTCAACAAGTGTCAGGTACTTTGGACTTGTACCGAAAATTGATACATTGTGTTCTTCAAGTATTTCCCAGAGTCTCCTTTCATTTGGATAAACCGGATTCCCATCAATAAGGAGCACGGCTGCTCCCACCTGTAAACTGCTAACCAGCCAATTCCACATCATCCAACCGCATGTAGTAAAATATGAAATAACATCTTCACGCTTTAGATCAGTATGTAATACAAGTTCTTTGAAGTGCTGCAATAATGTACCGCCGGCCCCGTGAACAATACATTTTGGTTTTCCGGTTGTACCAGAGGAGTACATGATATAAACAGGATGGTCGAAAGAGCAATATTCAAACTCTATTTCATTTGAATCATTTTCCATTAAATCATTAAATATAATAGAGTTATCTATATTACTTCGTGTTTTTAATGTAAATTTTTCCCCTCTGAGATTATCAAATTCTTTTACAAGGATAACCTTTTCAATTGAAGGTATTTCTTTAACAATACTATTGATCTTATCAGAACAATCAATATGTTTACCATTATAGTAGTAGCTTTCAATTGCGAATAATATTTTGGGTTCGATTTGACTAAACCTGTCCAGTACTCCCGGAATCCCAAAATCCGGTGATGTAGACGACCAGATTGCTCCCAAACTAGTTGTTGCCAGCATCCCGATCACAGCTTCAGGAACATTGGAAATAAAAGCAGCCACCCGATCCCCTTTTGTAACCCCCATTGATTTTAACCCTTTTGCCGTTTTTATTACTAGAGAATTTAACTCTTTATAAGATATTCTTATTGAAGGATATTTTTCTCTTTCACTTATAATTGCTGTTTGATCATCATTATACCGCGTAAGGATTTCTGCGAAATTGAGTTCTGCACCCGGAAACCATTTGCAGTTCCATATATTATTTCCTTCCAGGACAGTTTTATGCTTTTTACTGTGAGAAATTTCAGAATAGTACCAAATAGATTCCCAGAATTTATCAATCTCCTTAACGGACCATTCATATAATTCTTGGTATGATAAAAACTTTAAATTGTATTGTGATTCAAGGTAAGAAAAATATTTAGATAAATTTGAATTGTTAACTCTTTCAGAAGATGGTGTCCAGAGGGGTTTTTTCAAGATGTCTCCTCTTTAAAATCTCCCTGCATAAATGGCAGTTTTCCATGCAAAATCAATATCGTTATTTTCAAGTGCTGTCTTTGCTGTAAGTTCTAAAAAATGTTTGCCTTTTAATTTATCTGATTGAAGAATTTCTAAACCAGCTTTCAACATAAACTTATAATTGCCTTCCCTTTGGTAACGGAAAAAAGCTTCATTACCGGAAGCAAAATTTTCATAGGCTTCATTTTTTATATTTTCCATTAATTCTTCTGATTCCTTCAATGAAGGTATCTTCTCCGAATTACCAAACCTGCCCAGATTATTTGCAGAATATATGTTAGAATTTTTGAGGAAGTCCGGAAGCAGATCGTAACCAATGCCCTTTCTTCCAATGGGTTTTTCTACTTCAAATATTGCATCACCAAATGCACGGCAATAAAAATTTGCCGACATACGTGCAACAAGATCAATTTTGTCTGGATGAATAACTCCGTTAACAAAAAGGTCCTCAGCAACGTGAAATTTTATTACTTCACAGATTGAAATATTAGCTGATGCACCACCATTTCCATAACTTCTGATTTCCAGAAGTTTGCATTCCATCTGAAAAGGAGATTCCTGAACACGTTTAGGTTTTACCATATCGGCAGCTAAAGGTGTTAATCCCGATTTAATAAATTCATCTGTTTCAGGTGGATATTCGGTTGAAGCGAGACTTATCTGTTCAACCATTGAATATGTTACAGAATTTATAACACATTCTTTTGTTTCAACCAAATTATTATAAGTATCTTTTAATGTTGCATCCTTCCCCCGCCTTGATGGTGAAAATGCAACTACCGGAGGATTTGAGCCAAATGCATTAAAGAAAGAAAATGGTGTGAGATTGTTTATACCACTTTTTGAAACTGTTGATACAAGTGCGATTGGTCTTGGTCCGACTCCACCTAATAATAATCTGTGAACTTCCGGTTGTGTTAAATCTTTAGGGTTAAAATGCTTCATTTGATTTTTTTTCTGGCTAGTATCGATCTGCTTTTTGCGGACTTTTTGATTTTGTTTTTTAAAATTCCCAAACCTGTAATTTCCAGTTCAAAGGTATCGCCTTCTTTTATCCAGATAGGACTGAAAGACTCCCCTTTTTCTTTAGCCTCCAATGCCCAGGTACCATTTAGTTCGAGATAGCATCCGGTTCCAACCGTACCGCTTCCGATAACATCACCCGGATAAAGTGTCACTCCGTATGAAGCACGTTCAATTATTTCAGCAAATGTCCAGTTCATGTCCTTTAAATTACCTTGCGATACCTGCTTACCATTGTGACGGGCAATCATCTCAAGATCATATTTGTTGCCCGACGAGGTTGTAATTTTATACTGTTCGAGTTCATCTGTTGTTACCAGCCAGGGTCCGAGCGATGTTGCAAAATCTTTACCTTTAGCAGGACCTAAATTTAATTTCATTTCTTCCATCTGTAAAGTTCTTGCGGACCAATCATTCATTATAGTGTATCCGGCAATGTAAGAATCAGCTTCTTCAGCAGAAATATTTTTTCCTTTCTTTCCGATAACAACAGCACACTCAAGCTCAAAATCAAGTTTATCAAGGTGATCATCTTCAACTTTAATAGTCCCCTCACCAAATATTGCGTTATGGTTTGTAAAATAAAAAACCGGATACTGATCGAATTCAGGAATCATTTCAACTCCACGGTTTCTTCTTGCTGTTGCTACATGCTGACGAAATGCATATGCATCTCTGCAAGAAGGAGGATTTGGTACAGGAGATAATAATTTCATAGCAGAATCATCAATGAAGGAAGTTATCTTTCCTTCGCTAATTGCCTCCTCAACCTGTTTCGCCTGATTCATCATTTCATCACCGCCACGCAGGAATCTTGTCATTCTATTAGGTAACTCAAAGCCAAGTCCTGCAGCACATTCCTGCAGGTTATAGATTTTGCCGCTTACTAATAAGCCGAGGCGGTCTTTTTTCTTTGTTGTATATGATACGAGTTTCATTCGGATAAATCTTTCTGTTACTTCTTAACGAGCCATGACTGCGAGTACTCCTCAACCATAGTTTCTTTAACATTCTTGGTTACGTGCAGTGGTTGAAAAGTATCAATCATAACAGCGTATTCTTCAGTTTCTTTTTTTCCGATTGATGCTTCAGTTTTACCGGGCTGTGGTCCGTGCGGAATTCCCATCGGATGAAGAGTTATTGATCCTTCCTGGACACCGGTGCGTGACATAAAATCACCATGCACATAATAAAGAACTTCATCGCTGTCTACATTTGAATGATAATATGGTGCAGGAATTGCCTGCGGATGAAAGTCATAAAGTCTTGGAACAAAATTACATACAACAAAATTTTCTGTAACGAATGCCAGATGTATCGGCGGTGGCAGATGAATCTTGCCAACTTTAGGTGCATATTCTTTAATATTGAATGCATAGGGGTATAGAAAACCATCCCAACCGACAACATCAAACGGATGATGAGGAAGTTTAAATTCAAACATTCGATTTCTTACTTTAAGCCACAATCTGAAATCGCCTTGCTTATCTATTGGTTCCATAAATTCGGGAACACGGAAATCTCTTTCATAATATGGAGCATCTTCGGTTAACTGACCGTATTCATTTCTGAAATGTCTTGGAATATCATACGGAGTTGTTGATTCAACTATAAAAATTTTATTGTTTTTATAATCATCAAACTTAAGCTGGTAGGTTGTTCCTTTTGGAATAATCAGATAATCCCATTGCTCAAATTTAATTTGTCCGTACTCAGATAATAGTTTTCCGCTTCCATGATGAACAAACAACATTTCGTGATACTGACTGTTCCTGTAAAAGTATGCGGTATTTTCAGTAATGTGAGCCGTTGAGATAATACAATTATCATTCTTCAGAAACTCATTCCTGGCTGTAAGAATGTTACCTTTGGTTTGTTTCTTATCTGTTATAAAATGGTAATATTCAACAGGAGCATCATTCCAATCATTGCCTGAGCTATCAATTTTAACCTCACTAATCTTTTCAACTTCGGGCGGCATATACAGATGATATTTATTCGAATAAATGCCAGAGAAACCCTTCGTGCTGAAAAGTTCTTCCCTGTAGAGTGATTTGCCATCTTCCCTGTAAAATGTTATATGTCTTTTAGGTGGAACTTTACCGACTTTTACATAAAAAGGCATTTATAACCTCCTGAAATAATTTAAAGAATTACTTTTCTAACAACATTCATCCATACAGTCATTTAATCATACGAGAGAAAAACATTTGAACGTTTGATTGCATGATTAAGTGAGTATAGCATGTTTATTTTTTCTCTTTATCCAGACTTCCACGCAACGCCTGATCTCGTTCAATCGATTCGAATAATGCTTTGAAATTACCCTGTCCGAATCCTTGTGCACCTTTTCTCCTTTGAATAATCTCATAAAAGAAAGTTGGTCTGTCTCCAATCGGTTTAGTGAATAACTGAAGCAGATAACCTTTCCCTTCAGTATCACAAAGGATACCGTACTTTTTCAATTCATCAATATCTTCTGTCACTTCAAAGCCTCTTTTTTTCAATTCATCATAATAAGTATCGGGAACAGAAAGAAATTCCATTCCATTTTTCCTCATAGCTGCAATAGTTTTAATAATATCATTAGTAATTACAGCAACGTGTTGAATACCCGATCCCAGATATTCATCGATGTATTCTTCGATCTGAGATTTTTTTAATCCCTCGTAAGGTTCGTTGATTGGATTTTTAATTGCGGGTCCTTCAGTTGATCGAACAACTTTTGAAAGTAGTGCAGAATATTGTGTCGAAATATCCCCGGGCCCAAAATCAATAAATGTTTCGAAGTTCAGGCTTTTGTTTAGATAATTAACCCACAAATCCATTTCGTTAGTTCTCACATTGCCAACGATATGATCAATTGCCTGAAGACCAGTTTCCTCAGTTACTATGTTAATTTTCTGAACAGGCTTGCCAAATCCAGGTTTGAATATTCCTTTGTAGTTATCACGATTAACAAAAACAATTTCTGCATCGTCGTACAATTTCAATGCAGCCTCTTCAACAAAGCCATTTTCATTTTCAGTTCTCACAGGTTCCCACGCGGGGATAGCGCCGTTCTTTATTGCACTGTCGAACGCCTTTTTTACATCTTTAACTTTAAGTGACCATCTTTTAACACCGTCACCATGTCGTTCAACAAACTGATGAATCTGATATTGACTTGGATTGATCGCAGAAGTGACAACTATCCTAAGATTATTTTGCTCAAGATAGTAAGATACTTTTCCTTTAACACCAGTCTCAGGTCCTGAATATCCAACAATCTTCATTCCCATAGCTTTAGCGTGCCAGTAAGCCCACATCTTTGCTGAACCTACATAAAACTCAATGTAATCATATCCGAGCAATCCTAATTGTTCTGCCATTGAAAAACTCCTGAATTATTGATGAAGGGAAATAATTGCTACAAAGTTAAAGCAATTAGCTGTTATAAAAAAGTTGAATTTAAAAGTGAAAGTAAACAATCAAAACTTTTCACAATATTAAAAGTTTTTAGATTAGATTATCTAACAGCATAAAGCTGTTTTGTTTATATGCTCGAGATGATTTAGTTGTCTTTTTCTCATATTTGCAAATTTTCATCAAGGGACATACAGGACAGTTAGGAACGGAGGATTTACAAAATTCTCTACCTAATCTGATTAGGTTCGTATGAAATGAATGTGCAGTGCCTTCAGGAATATTATTAAGAATCGCATAAAAAGTTTTTTCAGGAGAGTTTGTTTTAACCAATCCGATTCGGTTTAATGTTCTGTGAACATGCGTATCAACAGGACAAATATTTCGATTCAATGAAAAAAGTAAAACACAACTAGCTGTTTTAACACCGACTCCATTGTAAGAAGTTAATTCTTCAATAATTTGTTCTTCAGTATTTGCTTTAATATAGTTCAATGAAATATTTTTGTGTTTCTTATACAGTGACTGCAGTAACTCATAAATAGCTTTTGATTTTTGCTTCCCTAATCCTGCTACTCTAATATACTTTTCAATTTGTGCAGGTTTTAGTAATGCAAGTTCATCCCAATTCTTGAAATTATCTTTTAGATTTCTGTAGGCTTTATATGAATTATTATCATTTGTGTTTTGTGAAAGAATAGTTCCGATAATAGTATCAAGCGGATCGGGCAGTGTTCTTGATTTTGGCGGAATCCCAAAATGTTTAATTAAGAGTTGATTTATTTTAGCGATTTTCTTTTTCATTTAATACAAAGTTTCTAAAATGTTACGATATAAGAAAGAATAATTTTAAATAATTTTATCTATACAACTTAAATTCCAAATAGTTTTCCTAGTTTTATTCACCATCTATTAATTGATGCTATCGATAGGAAAAATTAACTTCTGAACAGATTTCTAATTGACAAAAATAAAAGGCTTTAGACTAAACCAAATCCTTTCATTATCTTTGCTTCAAAAAATAAAGGAAATTAAATGCCCACATTAATGGTAAGTATATCAGGTATACGTGGAATTGTTGGTGACGGACTTGATCCTGAAATAATAGTAAAATATACAAATGCGTATGCTGATTTTGTCGGTTCAGGAAAGGTTGTGGTTGGTAGAGATGCAAGAATTACAGGAGAAATGGTAAACCAGATCATTACGGGCACTTTACTTGCAAAAGGTTTAGATGTTATTGATTTAGGTATTGTGCCTACACCTACAGTATTGTTCAATGTTAAAGAACTTAATGCAAATGGCGGGATAGTAATTTCTGCTTCACATAATCCAAACGAGTGGAATGCTCTTAAACTTCTTAACAGTTCAGGACAATTTATGTCGCCGGATGAACATGAGAAAATGAAAACATTTTTAAATGAGAAAACCACATTTAAAAGCTGGAATACAATTGGTAAAAGAACTGTGTTTGCAGACGGACTTAAAAATCATATTGATAGAATTATTAATCTGCCAATTATTGATCTGAAAAAAATCAGAAAGAAAAATTTTAAAGTAGTTGCAGATTGCGTAAACGGTGCCGGAGCATACTGTGTCCCGGATTTACTAAGGTTATTTGGCTGTGAAGTTATAGAACTTAATTGTGATAAAACTGGAATCTTCCCCCGACTGCCTGAACCGCTGCCGGAGAATCTCACTGAAACTATGAAAGCAGTAAAAACTAACAATGCTGATTTTGCTGTAGTTGTTGATCCGGATGTCGACAGATTAGTTCTCATTACAGATAAAGGTGAACCATTCAGTGAAGAAAACACTATTACACAGGCTGTAAAATTTATCATTTCAAAAAGTCCGGGCAATGTTGCAGTTAATCTTTCCACAACACGCGCTGTTGATGATGTGGCTGCAGGTTATAATTGCAAAGTTTTTCGTGCACCAGTAGGAGAAGCTAATGTTGTTAAAAAAATGAAAGAAGTTGATGCAGTGATTGGCGGTGAAGGAAGCGGCGGTATAATCTATCCCGAACTGGTTTTTGGAAGAGATGCACTTGTTGGTATTGCTATAACTTTACAGCATCTGGCTGAAGAAAATTGTAAACTTTCAGAACTTAAGCAAAAACTACCGCGATATTTTATTGCAAAGAAAAAAATTGATCTGGTAAATATCTCCCCTGACAAAATTACTGAACGAATAATCCAAAAATATTCGTCAGAAAAAATTAATACTGAAGACGGTGTGAGAATAGACTTTACAGATCACTGGGTTCATTTCAGAAAATCAAACACAGAACCTATCATTCGTATTATTACAGAGGCTAAGGATAAGGCTAAGGCTGAGGAATTATCACAAAAATATTTTAATGAAATAACATTGATAAATTAATTTTAATGGATTATTTACATTGAATCTTAACGGCAAATCTCTATGTGAAATTATGTACTTTTGTGGAAAATAGATTTTAATAAAGACGTGAACGCTTTTGAATGTAAGTGTAAAGTGCAGTATCGAATGGCGTTGAAGTATCAATAAGGTTATAATCAAAATTTGCATTCAGGCATTCACGTTTTATTTTTCCTGTGAATTCCAGCATAGCTTCCTTATAAGCTTTTTGAATCTGGAATGGTTGAGTTGTCATTTCTTCAAGAGTTTCCATATCCTTAAAAACTGCATCCTTTCCAAATGCAAAACTTCTTTCAAGGGGATCGAGAATCTGAAATACAATCACTTCATTCTTTTTATATGAAAAATTCTTAAGAGCTTTGATTACTGTGTCTATATCATCAAAAAAATCTGATACGATAATTACAAGACCTCTTCTTTTGATCTTCTCTGCTATTTCCCCCAACGCTGAAGCTGTATTTGTTCTGTCTGCTGCAGCGATTGATGTAAGCTGTTTTAAAATTTCCTGCAGATAAGACCTGGAAGCTTTTGGAGGTAGGAGTTTAGTAATTCTCTCAGAATATAACGCTAATCCTACAGCATCCTGCTGTTTTATCATCAAATAACTTAAAGCCGCAACAAGTACGATTCCGTAGTTAAGTTTTGAAATGTTGCTATCTGACTTGAAATCCATTGACCGGCTGGTGTCAAGAATTAAATAGCTCTTTAGATTAGTTTCTTCCTCGTATTGCTTAATAAAATACTTTTCTGTTTTACCAAAGACTTTCCAGTCTACATTTTTAAGATCATCACCCTGCATGTATGGCCTGTGCTGGCTGAATTCAACGCTGAAGCCATGGTAAGGACTTTTATGAAGTCCAACCATAAATCCTTCAACTACCATTCTTGCTTTCAGCTCAAGGCTATTAAGCTTGGATATCGTAGAAGGATTAAGATAAGTTTTATACTCTGAAAATGAAGATGACATTATTCTTGCTTTGTAAGATTTTTTCTTAGTATTTCGTCGGGCGTTAAACCCATGTTATCCAATTCCTGCTTTGCCGATATTGCCATATCATGATCAGGATAATTATTTAGAAATGTATTATAAGTTGCAGTTGCTTTTCGGTAATCACCGAGTTCAT
>CAZXCP010000008.1:0-32104 GCA_964639355.1 uncultured Ignavibacteriaceae bacterium | reverse complement strand
TTAGCCTGGATAAAACCAGCCATAAATAATCCAAGTGGTGCATCATCACTTTCCGGATATTTTTCGAATACTAGATAAAACAAACTATCAGCCCGTTCGAGTGAATTTCTGGGAGAAACTGAAGGAAGTTTTTTACTATGATAAATACCAGCCAGTTGAATAAGTGCCTGAGGGGCTAATTCGCTTTCTGCAAAATCATTTACAACCTTTTCAAACAAGGAAATTGATTCAGGTATTTTATTTTCTTCCAATAATTTTACCGCATCGCCAAATATTTCTTTATCTGATTTACTGCTGCAGGAAAAAACGAATAACCCAATTAATAATATCAGTGAAACCACTTTCATATAATTCCTATTTTTGTTTAAGCTTATTTAAATCTATTAAATGATTTGCGAACAAACAATGTAACTAAAGCATCCTAATCTGAATGTTTATAAATTGAATCACCAGAAATTTTAACATCAGATCCCGGCAATTCATATTTTATGGAGTCTGTAACAATATCATTTTCATATTTCATAATGACAATTAGATTTCCTAATTCATCGTAAAGTTTCCAATCGCCATTTCTCATACCCCTGTTAAATTTCCCTTCCTGCATTAAGTTTCCATTTGTGTAAAACCAGTTCCATACACTGTCAGGCTGATCATCAACAAAAATACCTATTGATTCTATGGAACCATCGGGATAATAGTATTTCCATTCCCCATAATTCTTGTTTTCCTTTTGATAGCCGTATACCTCCAGGCTATTATGTTCATTATATAAAACAAAAAATCCTGTTCTTTTTCCATCAACAACTTCGTATTCAATAGATTTACCCATAACTTTACCTTTATAGTGCCCTGTAAATGGTTCTGTGGCAAGACTGTCCTTATAAAGCAACCCGTCTTTCATAACCAGATTCCATGCTTTAGAACGTTTATTATCTTCGGAAGTGCATGAAATAATTAATAGTATGACAACTATTAATATTAAGGTAAGTTTTTTATTGTACATTAAGTGTGATGATTTTAATTGTTAAGATGTGAGTTCTTTATAAGCTTGAATAAGTCTGTGTTTGGTATCAAGCAGATCCTGTGAGATAACTTTTACTTCTCCGAGTACGGGCATAAAGTTAGTATCGCCGGTCCATCTCGGCACAATATGAAAATGGATATGATCTTCAATTCCTGCCCCGCTTATGCGTCCAATGTTTGCACCGATATTAAAACCATGTGGATTGGAGATCTTTGTGAGTGCTTGTTGCGCCAGTTGAAGTTTCTTCATTGACTCAAGTAATTCTTCGTTTGTCAATTTTGAAAACTCACCGGTATGGTGTTTTGGCACTATCATTAAATGACCGGCATTATATGGATACAAATTCAGCATTGTAAAGGTATATTTTCCCTGATCGATTAAAAGATTTTGATCACTTGCCGGATCGTAATTCAACATCCTGCAAAAAATGCATTCAGTTTCATTTGTGCCTTCATTAAATGCATCTATATACTTCGAGCGCCATGGTGACCACAGTTTTTCCATATTAAATTAAAAAGGCTGCTTCCTGAAAAAGCAGCCGCTTAATAGTTTATTTATCTTCTTCTCTTGATTTATTATACTCATCAATTACCTTTTGTTCCACTTCTTTAGGAACCTCTTCATAGAAGGAAAATTTCGACTTATAATTTCCCCGCCCTTGAGTAAGACTTCTTAATTGGGATGAATACTTATGCAACTCTGCTAATGGTACATTTGCCTTAATGATCTGGAAATGACCATCCGAATCCATACCGAGAATCTTACCGCGCCTGCTGGAAACATCTCCCATAACATCGCCCATATATTCATCAGGAACAATTACTTCTATTTCGTAAATCGGTTCGAGAAGACATGGTTTGCACTCCAAAAATGCCTTTTTAAAGCATTGTGAGGCAGCCAACTTGAACGACATTTCATCAGAATCCACATCATGATAAGAACCAAAATGGAGTGTAACTCTAACATCGACAACCTGATTACCTGATATGACACCTTTGCCCATTGTTTCAACTATTCCTTTTTCTACAGCAGGAATAAATCTACCCGGAACGACACCACCAACAATTGCATTCACAAATTCAAAACCAGTGCCCCTGGGAAGTGGTTCCATTTTGAAATGAACATGCCCATACTGGCCTCTGCCTCCGGACTGTTTCTTATGTTTGTAATCAACATCATCGACTCTGCCCTTGATAGCTTCCCTGTATGGAATTCTCGGTTCAACAAGGTCTACCTCAACTTTGTATCGTTCCTTTAATCTTTTAACTGCTAATGATAGTTGAAGTTCACCCTGACCTGATACAACTGTTTGTGAGATTTCAGGATCGTACTGTACGGAGAATGAAGGATCTTCTTCATGTAAAGTATGTAAACCAGATGCTATTTTATCCTCATCACCTTTAGCTTTAGGAAGAATAGCAGCACGGATTACAGGATCAGGAAACTGAATTTCGCTTATTATAATAGGATAATTTTTTGATGAGAGAGTGTTGTTTGTATGCGTATCCTTCAATTTTACAACCGCTCCTAAATCACCAGCAAGAAGCCTTGAAACTTCTTTTCTGCTATGTCCGTTCAGTATTGATAACTGACTTAGTCTTTCAGTCTTATTATTAGACTGGTTTATCAAATCCAATCCCGGATTCACAGTACCGGAATATACTTTGAAAAGTGAAAGTTCACCAACATGTTGCTCCGAAATAGTTTTAAATATAAACATTACCGGTTCACCGTCTGGATCCGGTTTTACTAACACCTTGTCTTTCTTCTCTGCAAAAGATGCTTCAACACCTCCAATTTGAGCGGGGGACGGAAAATATGAACTAACAAAATCTAAAAAATTATTTACACCTACAGCTTTAGTTGCAGAAACCGCAAACACCGGGGTAAAATTTCTGTTTATGAGTGCACTGATTAAACCCTTTTCAAAATCCTCATCGGACAGATTTCCATTTTCGAAATATTTATTCATAAGTTCTTCAGTAGTTTCTGCAATTTTTTCAGTAAGCTCAAGTCTGTAAGCTTCAGCCTGATCCTTAACGTCTGAAGGAATTTCAATTTCAGTTACAGATTTACTTCCGGCGTTTCCATATTGATAGGCCTTCATTTTTACTACATCAACTACTGTGTCAAAATTGACTCCCTGTTTAACCGGAAAAGTTACGACAGTGGCGCCTGAAGTCAGACGATCTTTAGCTTTCTGTAAAGTTGATTCAAAATCAGAATGCTCGTTATCAACTTTGTTTATTAAGATTGCAGAAGGCAAAGCATATTCATTTATAAATCTGCCAGTGGCTTCGGAACCGACTTCGATTCCTTCGGCAGATTTTAGTACCATTACAGCGACATCACATACTTTCATAGCTGATTTTACATCACCAATGAAATCAGAATATCCCGGGGTATCAATTATGTTAATTTTGTTATTTTTCCATTCGAGGTGAAGCAGCGAAGAAGATATTGATATTTGTTTTTCAATTTCATTAGGAGAATAATCCGATACAGTATTACCTTCCGTGACACTACCTATCCTGTTAATTTCTCCTGCGGTAAATAATAAAATTTCGGACAAAGAAGTTTTACCACTTCCTCCGTGTCCAATGAATGTAATATTGCGTATTGATTCCGGCGTGAATTCTTTCAAGAGTATTTCCTCCTATATTCGGGGTAAGGTTTTATGTGTTAGTATTTTTTATATTTTTTCCAGAATGCATCAATTCCCTTTCCTATAGCATTAAGACTATCAATAAGCGGCATTATTGCATTTTCAACACCATCTCTCACTTTATATTCTATTTCAAGAATTTTATCAACGCGAAACTTCACGTCATTAAGGATGGATTTTGATACATTCAGCTGGGTTTTTGCTTCTTCTGTTACCTGATTAAGATTGTTAGTTAAAGTCTGTGTTGAGTCGATGAGAGGTTTTATTGAGGTTGTAAGTTCATTAATGTCCTTCTGCAGCATTGAAACGGACTGAATGATCTTCTTCAGTCCGATTATCAATGCAATACAAAGGGCAGATGCAGCTAATAATAAAATTACTATGAATATGTCAATAGCACTCATAATAATCAGGAGTTTTTAGCTTCCTTATAGGCATCAATTCCGGCTTTAACGGAATCTTTAATTCTGCTTGTCTCAGAATCAATTTTTGCTTTGCCTGAGTGAACAGCTTCTGCAGTTTTGCTTTTCGCATCACTGAAAATTTTCTCTGCGTCTTTAAGAATCTCATCCGACTTGGATTTTGCATCTTTTATGATTCTTTCAGATCTCTTTCTGCCTTCGTTAATTAGATCCATTGCTTTGTCTTTTGCTTCAGAAAGATATTTTTCGGCTTCGTCAAGGTAGTCTTCTGTTTTATTCTTGATATCAGCCCTTAATTCTTTCCCGCTTTTAGGTGCATAAAGCAAAGCCAGAATCGCTCCTACTGCTCCGCCAGCAAGAAAACCAAGCAATAAACCTTTCGTTAAATTATTATTATCCTGTGCCATAAGAGTCTCCTTTCATAAAAATTTTTGCGCTTTAAATTACTAATATATAGGCTGAATTTCAAGAAATTGGACAGAAAGCATCACATTTAGGCTGAAGAAAATGTTATAATTTTAATTTTTCCGGTACCTGTCTGCATCAAATGTAAAGATTACCAGCTAGGATGATTTCCTTTAAGCTCAGGTCAGCACTTTGTTGAATCAGAAGGTGGTGATTATGATTTATTATTTTCTTCAAATTCAATTTCCCCAAATTTGTTCTGATAAATTATTATGCTGATAACTCCAATGATTACAGCGAACCATAATGTGACAGCTCTTACAATAAAAGTTGATGCAAAAGCAATATCTTTAGAATAACCTTGTGATACCACCATATAGGAAAGAGAGCCTTCGGTCACTCCTAATCCACCAGGTAACATTGAAACAGCGCCCACGATGGTTGCAAAAGCATACGCAAATGATGCCCACAATAAATTTACTTCAATGTTATAATTGGCCAGAATAATATAGTATCCAAGACATTCAAATCCCCAGGAGATTATACTAAGAAAGGTCATCTTAAATAACGGTATTACCGCCAGTAGTTTATATGATGATTCATATGCATTCTGAATACCGGATGAATACTTGCTTAAAAATCTGATTTTTGAAAAGAAATGAATAATAAATGAAGCAATATTTTTATTTGATATTATTACAATCCCGAAAACTATCACCAGACCGATGACAATTATTATTTCTCTGCCATAATCAAAAATATATGCCCCGACAAGAGATATAACTACCAATGATAAAAAATCGGTTACTCTTTCAGCAAATACAATTGGTGCAGTTCTGCTAATGGGTTCGCTGCTAATCTGCTTAACCAGATATGATTTTAATAATTCACCAAATTTGCCTGGAGTAATGGACATTATCAGTCCGGAACAGAAAATTGAGAATGAGTCCCACCATTTTAATCTAACATCTATAAGTTTTAAATAATAATTCCATTTAATGAATCTGGAGAAGTAGTTTAGCAGGGAAAGCAACAGAAGAATTGGTAGCAGCAACCAATTAAAATTACTGAATGATTCTATTAATTGATAAAAATCTGCGTATATAGAAAAGCCGAGATAAATTATACCTGCAAGAGCTATTGAGAAAAGAATTCTTTGCCGGATTTTCTTAGTCAACTATAAAATCCTCAATAGAGAATGATAAAGTTTAGCCAGTGGAAGTCCCACAACATTATAATAACATCCATTTATCTTGTCTATAAAAACAGCTCCGAAGTCATCCTGAATTCCATATGCGCCAGCTTTGTCCATAGGAGCACCACTCTTTATATACTCCCAAATTTCATTATCAGATAATTTTCGGAACTTAACAAGAGTCTTTTCAAAAGCCGTTATTTTCTTATTTTTCTGCCGGTTAAAAATGCAATATCCGGTGTATACTGTATGAGTTCTACCACTGAGTCTTTTTAATATTCGGTAAGCATCTTTCGGGTTTTTGGGTTTACCAATCACCCTATCATTCAATACAACAATAGTATCTGCAGTTATTATAATACCATTCTTTACTACTGTTCTGGCTACATCCATTTTTTCATCAGAAATGCGTTTTACAGCATCCTTGGGTTTTTCATGTCTTTTTATCTTTTCCGGGGTATCTACGGATATAACTTCAAATTTCAAGTTGAGTTGTTTAAGAAGTTTTCTCCTTCTCGGGGATTTAGAAGCCAGTATAATTTTTATTCTGCTGTCAATCATTTGAGTTCTTTTATGATAGTTCCCGGGTAATAGTGATTTAATATTTCATTTTGGCTTTTTCCATTCCTTGACATCCCGATCGCTCCCCACTGGCACATACCAACACCGTGACCATTTCCTCTTCCAGTAATAATGATGGTCCGGTTACTGCTTAATCTGATATCAAAAAAATTACTTCTAAGAATGGAATTATCATCAGCAGTTCTTAAAATGGTCCTTATATTATTACCATACAACTTTACTTTTTGTTCTTTTTCATTACTAGTTAGAATGAACTCAAGTTCATTTATGCGTCCACTTTCAAAGAGTGAATTTACATTTATATTATTAATCTTGAAATTTTTTCCGGATATAAAACCTGTGCTAAATAGTCTATCAATAATTTTATATTCAGGAATAATTTCAGTCCATTCATATCGAGGCGAAATTCTGCAATATGGAGATGATCCGTCTTTTACACTTCTGAGATATGGAATATCAATTTTTGTAAAAACATTTTCTGCAGCTTCTGTTGTTCCACCGCATGTAGAATGATAAAATATAATTGCTGGTTTGTTTTCATAGGTTAAAATCAAATTTCTTGTTTCATCAACTACACGATTGGAATACTGCGTTTCAGCATCTACTCCACCGTAAACCTGATCTCTTGTATCAGGCAAAATATCATAATGTGATTTATTCTCAAAGATTTTTGTATAAGCATATGTTCTGGCACAGATTGCAAAAGCTTTTAAAGCTTCGTAATGATCAAGGTCCCTTCCAAGCGGCATTTCTTTTGTCATCACACCTTTAACATAATCTTCCAGAGAAATCTGATTGATCATTCTCACTTTTTCGTTGCCTGAATTTATAATAATCTTTCCCCGGTAACTTTTGTTGTCAATTTTGATTATGTCATTAGTGTCGTTTGGTACCAAAATGAATCGGTTAGATTTAAATATTTTATTTAGGATATTGAGCTGTAGATTATCAGATGCAGCAGTAATTTCAATCCTATTACCCTTATTTATCACTGCAACTTTGGAATCATTGATAAACAAATCCAGCGGAGATTGTATCAAGAATTGTTGTGAAGAAGTGTATTCATTAAGCAGTACTCTAATTTCGTTGGTAGAGATTTCATCAAAAACCCTAATCTTATTCGTCTCTATACTGGTTGAAGAGTTATCAGTCTTTATATTTTCATTTTCATCACCACCTGTGAATCTTTTTGATGGTGCACAGCCTGATAAAGATAGTATGCAAAAAGCAAATGATAAGATTAATATTAAGTAAAGGGTAAATTTTAGTTTTATGAAATTTTTTAGAATTGCTTGTAAAAGAATTGGAAGATTCAATTAGAGTAATAAAATCTTATCTGAACATTGCCTTTATACTGCCCCAGGTTCTTTTGACACCTGAAACATTATGCGAAACCGTTACTTCGCTTGAGTAGGATATAATACTGTTGTTATCTACAATTTTCAGTCGATAGTTGAAAAGCAAATCAGTGGATTTGTAAGCATTTTTATCAAGATAAGAATAGTAAGAATTGCTCCCTTTCGGATCAACTGTAGCAATTTCGGCAAAAGTACTTTGGGGAGTTTTTCTTTCAATGACAAATTTACTAAGGTTTAACTCTTCGCCTGTTTTCCACTCAAGTCTAACATCTTCACCTTCACTTCTTGCATGGAAATAGTCTATATAAGCACCCGCATAAATCGCACTGACAAAAAGCAGGAAAATAAAATAGTATTTCGATTTCTGAATTTTCACGATCAAAATATATTCTGATGTTTTGTTAATGTCAAGCAAAAAATTGATTTAATTATCAAAATCTAAATAAAACCTACTAATCCGAGCCAATTTTTATCTGTCTGAACCATTCCTTAGAATTAAATTTAAGTAAAATTGTGAGTGAATAAAAAATAATATAAATCGGTAAGGCTAACCAGGCACCAACAAGACCATAATCCAAAACAACTCCCAGCAAATAAGCTAAGGGTACAAAAATAAATAAGTTAGTCACAACTTCAGCCTGCATAACAAACAGAGTTCGTCCGGCAGCCTGTAAACCATTAGCAAGAACAACCCCAACAGCATAAAAGATTTGTGCGAATCCAGCTACTCTTAATGCTGGTTTTGCTGCCTGGATGATTCCCTGGTCATTAGTAATTATAAGTAATACATATTGTGGAATGCTCAAAAAAACTACCCCTAGAATTAAAGTATAGATAGTTGCAACCTTGGCAGCTTCAAAACCATATATTTTGGCAAGATTGTACTTTTTAGCACCAAGGTTGTTTCCAACAAGTGTCTGGATAGCAACCCCAAACCCGAAACAAGGAAGGAATGAAATGAACAGTGTACTTATAACTGCCTGTGTTGCAGCTTGTTCTTTAATACCGATGATTCCTGTAATTGCAACAAAACTTAGAAAACCAATTAAGATAAATACATTTTGAAAAGAAACCGGAAGAGAAATTCTAAATATGGCTTTAATCACTCCCCAATCAAATTTCATATTCGAAAAATTCCTGAATCGACTTCTGTATGAAGGCAATAAAATTATAAATGTATAAAAGAAAAGATCAAAGGAAGTTGCAAGAGTTGATCCAAGTCCGGCACCAGCCAAACCCATTCGAGGAAAACCAAGAGTACCATAAATGAAAATGTAATTAAAGATGATATTAAGCAAATTGGTAACTATGCCCGATAACATAAAAATTTTCGTTTTGCTGATACCGAAATAAAATCCTCTGTAAGAAACAGATATCAAAAATAATGGAATACCGAGAAACCGGTAGAAGATATACTCAGATGCATATTTGGCAACAATATCATCAGTAGCGAAAAATGATGCAAACGGGTAAGCAAATAATACTCCGATGGAAGCAACTACAGTACCCAGTAATAATGCAATTAAAAGCGAATTGTTTAATGTATTTCCGCATTCAACATAATTGCGTTCACCGAATCTTCTTGCAACTATTACATGAATACCTGTAGCCAGACTTGAAAAAAAACTTATCAATGCCCATGTTGCAAGTACCCCTATACCCATAGCAGCAAGAGCATAAGTTGCTTCCTCAAGACGTCCAACCATAGCTGAATCCACTAATGAGACGACCATCTGGGTTGATAGCCCGGCAATTGCTGGTAAAGCTACCTGAAGTATTTTTTTATAATAATTATTGACTGGAAGTAAATTCATCGGCACGAAAATAAGGAAATATGCGTAGAGTTCTATGAAGGTATGTCAGAATATTTTCAATTGGGTATGGGAATTTATGAACCTGTGGAGCTAAGCGGGATCGAACCGCTGACCTCTTGAATGCCATTCAAGCGCTCTCCCAGCTGAGCTATAGCCCCAAATAACAATAATTCTACTGCAAACCTAAAAAAGTTATATTGATTTTGCAATCTATAATCATTCTATAATATAACTGATTTCTTACATTAAAATTAAATTCTAAGCTCAGGGTGATAAAATATTCTATTGTCATAGCAAGTTTATTGCTCTATTTTACAATATAAACAAAGAAAGAATTATTTTGAGATTAGTATTCAAAACAGTAATACCGGTTATTGTCGGTTTTCTGATATTATCATCTTGTGATGACACAATCACGGTTGATGATATTGATAAGAAAGTAATTCCCGATTCAAGCATCAGTTTCTCTCAGCATATATATCCGGTATTTCAGGTAAAGTGTGCATTCTCCGGCTGTCATATCGGGCCGAATCCCGCAGCAGGGTTGGATCTTTCAACCTGGGCTGGCACAACTGCTGATCCAAATGTGGTACTGCCGGGCTATCCTGAATTAAGCAGTATGGTTTGGACGATTGAAGGTCTGGCAGGATTTCCTCCAATGCCTCCAATTGGTTACAGGCCTTTAACAGTGAATCAAATAAATGGTATACGCGTATGGATAAAAGAAGGTGCTGATAATAACTGAAAGATTAGGGAGATTTCAAGAATGAGAATTACTCAGGCGTAATCATTCATTTCCAAAATTTAATTCTTCGTGACCTCTGATAAAAATAAAGTTTCGTTTGCCGTGAGTTTAAATATCTGCATTTCCCTAAATCCATTTCATTTCTTTGTACCATCTAATAGTTCTTCTTATTCCCTCCTCCAATGTAATATTCTGGCGGAATCCAAGATCACGGATAGCTTTTGATGTATCACATATCCAGTATTGCTGAGTAATGTCTTTTGCTTTTTCTAAGTTAAGAGTTGCAGCCTTATTGCCGAACATTGCAAAAAATTGAGCTATAGCAGCAATTGTATAAACTAAAAAATGTGGAACTTTTACTATAATCGCTTTTCTGCCCAATATTTTCGCTGTGGTAATATTCACTTCAGGCCAGGTATAAAACTTCTCTGAGCTGATGAAGTATATTTGTCCTTTTGAACGATCACTTACTGCTGCAAGGTAAATTCCGTGAACAAGATCTGATACATGAATCAGGCTTAAAGCTTTTTTATTAAATCCAATGGTTGTTGTTAGCCCCTTGCTAAATGTGTTAAAGTAAATGAATATTTCAGTATCTCTCTCTCCGTAAACAGCCGGAGCTCTGCAAATTGTTACAGGTAATTTATCTGCATAAGTTAATGTTACTTTTTCCTCTTCAAGTTTACTTCTTCCATATGTAGTAATTGGATTACACCCAGTTTCTTCAGTAACCGGTTTTCCGTCAAGTGAAGGACCCGTCACAGTTTGACTGCTAACGACCACAAATCTTTTAATTGAATTTTTATTTTCAAGAGAGACATCGAGAAGATTTTTTGTAGTTTCTACGTTTCCCTGGAAATACCCCTCCGGAGTCTTTGATTTTACAACTCCCGCCACATGAAAAACATAATGTGAATCCTTTAATGCTTTTCGTAATCCATTCAAATCAAATAATCCGCAATCATGAATTTCAATATCCTTACCATCCAGCCATTTCAGATCACTTGATTTTCTTGTTATACATCTAACCGAGTAACCTTTTTCTAAAAGCAAATCAACTAAGTGACTTCCTACAAAACCATTTGCCCCGGTAACTACAGCTATCTCCTTGTTTTGCATAGGTTTATCTTATTTGTTTTTATATTGATTTAATTATAAATTTTGCCCGTTAATTTAACAAAAAAACGATTATTACTTATTATCTCTCATTTATTCCGTCCAACAGTCGAGGAGGATTTATTGGATCTATTTAAAAAGTGCTACGAATTTACACGTGCCGATGAAGTAAAAGCTGCGGGGGTTTACCCATATTTTAGACCTATCGAAGAAAATGAAGGACCAGTAGTTCAAATAGAAGGTAAAAGAATTATAATGGCCGGTTCAAATAATTATCTTGGACTAACCGGTCATCCAAAAGTTAAAGAGGCTGCAATTAAAGCAGTTGAAAAATACGGAACAGGCTGTTCAGGTTCCCGTTATCTCACAGGTACTCTCGATCTACATATCGAATTAGAACACAGATTAGCAAAATTTTTTAACACCGAAGCTGTTTTATTATTTAGTACCGGTTATCAAAGTGCTCAAGGGGTTATACCAACATTGGTGCAGAGAAACGAGTATGTAGTATCAGATAAAGATAATCATGCGTGTATAGTTGCTGCTACAATGATGACAAAAGGACTACTGGGTGAATTAGTCCGCTATAAGCATAATGATATGGAAGATCTTGAAAGGCAGATTTCAAAATTACCTGAAGGTTCTGGAAAACTTATTGTAACTGATGGTGTTTTCAGCACAGGTGGTGAAATAGTTCATTTACCAAAACTTTATGAGATTGCCCAGAAATATAACGCAAGAGTAATGGTTGATGATGCTCATTCGGTAGGTGTAATTGGTAAGGGTGGCCGCGGGACTGCAAGCGAATTCAATTTAGAGAAAGAAATCGATCTTACGATGGGTACATTCTCAAAAACTTTTGCTTCACTTGGCGGATTTGTAGCCGGCTCCGAAAGAGTTATAAATTATCTGAAGCATTTTTCACCTGCTTTAATATTCAGTGCTTCGCCAACTCCTGCCTCGGTTGCTTCCGCCCTTGCTGCACTTGATATTTTAGAAGCAGAACCTGAAAGAGTGAATAAACTTGTTGATAATGCAAACTATATGCGCAAAAATCTTACTGAAAAAGGTTTCAACATTATTCAGGGAAGAACTGCCATTGTTCCGGTAATTATTGGCGATGATGAACGCTCTTTTATGATGTGGAAATACTTATATGATCACGGAGTGTTCGTAAATGTATTTATTTCACCCGGAGTTCCGCAGGGAAGACAAATGATGAGAACAAGCTATATGGCAACTCATGAAAAAGAGCATCTCGATGAAATTATTCATGTTTTCGAAAAAGCTGGTAAGGCATTAGGAATCATTTAAAGTCTTGAAAAATCTGACTTATTAATTCAGCATACTCTTTGTAAGGGTATGCTTTTTTTTAAAGAAGAGGTGTTATGTCTGATATTATAATTCACACTGTTCAAAATAAATCCGATTTAATGAAGTTTATAAAATTTCAGTGGGAAGTCTATAAGAATGATAAATACTGGGTTCCTCCTCTCATAATGGAAAGAAAGAAACTACTTGATAAAAAGAAAAATCCTTTCTTTAAAACGGCTGAAGCTGATTATTTTCTTGCTGAAAGAAATGGAAAATTGGTAGGTCGAATTGCTGCCATAAAAAATGATGTTCATCTTGAACATCACAAAGATGGAAATGGTTTTTTTGGTTTTTTTGAATGTATCAACGATCAACAAGTGGCTAATGCACTTTTTGATGCGGTGAAGAAATGGTTGTCTAAAAGAAAACTAAATGGTATGCTCGGTCCTGCAAATCCTTCAAGTAATGATGAATGGGCAATGCTCTATGAAGGTTATAATGATGAGCCGAGAATTTTGATGTCTTATAATCCAAAATATTATAATGATCTCTGCGAAAACTACGGTATGACAAAAGCTAAAGATGTTTACGCCTTTAAACTTGAAAATCATAAAGTTATGTCTTCGGAAAAATTAAAAAGAGTTCAGCAAATAGCTCGTGAAAGATATCGCCTTAAGATTTCAAGTTTGGACATGAAAAATTTTGCAAGAGACCTGGAAAAAGTAAAATACGTTTACAATAAAGCCTGGGCACCCAATTGGGGATTTATTCCAATGACTGACGAACAAATTGATGCAATGGCGAAGGATTTAAAGCCATTGGCAGAACCTTCGCTGGTGTTATTTGGAGAAATAGAAAATAAAATAGTAGGGTTCGCTCTTGTAATGCTCGATTACAACCAGATATTCAAAAGTATGAATGGAAGATTGTTCCCGTTTAACTTTATCAAACTTTTTACTCAAAAGAAAAAAATAAAATGGGCAAGAATCCTAACATTAGGTATTGTACCTGAGTTTCAAAAGAAGGGACTTGATTCTGTTTTCTACTGGGAAATTGTAAATCGTGCACATGAAATTGGTATTGATCTCGGAGAAGCAAGCTGGATACTTGAAGATAATGATATGATGATACGCGGAGCCAATGTTATGGGCGGTGAAAAATATAAAACTTATAGAATCTGGGGTTATAAATTCTAAAAGCCTCAGGGCTCCAGTTTCAAAATATCATCATATCTGGCTGAATGTGCAGGGTCGATTCTTTTCAAAGTTGTTACTATTTCTTTTTCCGGGTATCCTCTCAGAGATTCAATGATCTCACCGTATTTGGAATCAAAAAAAGTTCTGGTAAGAACACTATTTATATCCATCCTTTTTCTCATGTCATCCAGAGTAGTGACCAACTCTGCAATTTTATTCTGAGCAGAATTTCTATTTATCTGCATCTCATCTATTCCATAATGATAGACAAAAAATGCTTCCCTGAATGGTCTGAATCTGTCACTCAGCAAATCCTCACAAATTCCCCAACGGCTGTAGGACGCTCCGCTTCTTTCCCACCCTCGTGAATATGCACTTGAGTTTCCAAGATTAACAATATCAAAGGCTCTTCTAAAGTAAGGATTGCCTCCAAAACGTTCAAATGTTTCAGCATCAAATCCAATTATTAAATTAGCATAAAAATCCAAAAAGCTTGTAAGCGGATCAAACGAACTTTGAGAATATAATGCCTGATTCTTTTCATATCTGAATGACCAGGTAGGATCATTGATAGTAAGTATTGGTGACTGCCTGTCGGAATTCAATACGGGTCTGGTGCTTACAATTACAGCCTGTGCAGTGTAATCAACATCGCTTCCAGCTCCGGTAAAAAAGATATTAATTGTACAGTCAATTTTCAGACCCCAGGCGGAACCTGAGAATTGGGTAGAATTTATATATGCCTCAATGGCATTCCCAAATCCTGCCAAAAGTTCACGATTATTAACAGGAAGACTTTCATAATTCACAATTACATTGCAATTTAATTCCTGAGCGAGGGTTAAGGTACTGTAAAGGCTAAGAATAAAAAATATTTTTTTCATAAAAACTTTATTGGTTTTAGTTGATTTAATATATGAATTTTGATATAATCGGGCAACAAACTTTAACTGGGTATGAAAATCTTATCTTTAACATTTACACTTGTACTGATAATATTCGCCTCCCCTGCTGCACAATACAATCCGGGTGCGAAACAAGTCTCGCTTGCTAATTCCGATGTTGCTTTAAGCAATGATGTTTTCTCACTATTTGGTAATCCTGCAGGACTCTCTCAAATGAATTGGAGAGAGGCTGGGATCTATTACTCCCCTGCTCCGTTCGGTGTATCGGAAATGGCAAATGGATTTGTGAGTTACCATGAACCAACTTCCTTCGGGTCATTTGCCATTGGAGGAATGACTTACGGTTTTGAACTTTACCGTGAATCAAAAATTAAATTCGGCTATTCTTATAATTATTTGAATACATTTTTTGCAGGTATTGGAATAAATTACCATACTTTCTCAATTCAGGGATATGGAAATCAAGGGTTATTTTATCTCGACCTCGGCGGATTAGCTTATCTCACAGACGATCTCAGATTAGGATTTTTAATTCACAACATCAACAGAGTTTCATTATCAGATTTAAATGATCAGATTCCAAGTATTATTAATGTTGGTTTGAGTCACGATTTCCTTAAAAAGTTATCAGTTAATTTCTCTGTTGAAAAAGATTTAAGATATAATCCTTCTATTCAATTTGGTTTAGACTATGAGATTATTGAATATTTCTCTATCAGAACTGGTTTTTCTAATCAGCCATCCCGTTACACAGCTGGTGTGGGAATAAACTATTCCATATTCAGTCTTGACTATGCCTTTTTTTCTCACTCTGATCTTGGACTTACACATCAGGCAGGTGTTATTATAAGTTTTGGGAAAAATTCAAGCAGAACAAAAATGATTAAAAACTTTTTGGGGATTAAATAATCTTGATTAGAGCGATATTAAAATCAATAATTATTCTATTGTCATGCAATTGCTCCTTAGCCCAGACAGATTCGACATATATGATTACAGAAGATATTCTTGAAAACCTTTTGGAGGAGTCAAGTGAAGAATCTGATAACAATGAGTTATTTGATCGATTTGAATTTTATATAAATAACCCACTCGATATAAACAAATCTGATGTAACTGACCTTCTGCAACTTCCATTCATAGATATCCACACAGCTGAATTAATTATACAGCGAAGAAATCAATTTGGAAATTACTTTTCAACACAGGAATTATTTGCAATTAAAGAATTAAACGGAGAAATTATTAGAAGTATCCTGCAATTTATTACGGTTTCTGAAAGACCTCAAACCAAAAGCGAAAAAGTTACACCGGAAGTATTTCCGGTTCCGTCATTTTCAAAATTTAGGTATAGTTTAAGAAACAGGTTTATTAATGATCTGCAGACCAGAAGAGGTTTTTCCACTAACAGTTATGCTGGTTCGAAATTGAAGTCATATAACAGAATTATCATGCGGCAAGGAAACAATTATCAAGCTGGTGTAATAACTGACAAAGATCCGGGTGAAACTTCTTATATGGATTTCATATCATTCCATCTCATGGCAAAAGATGCTGGTATTATTAATAATCTTGTTATAGGCGACTATCTAATGGAATTTGGTCAGGGTTTAGCTATATGGAGTCTGTATCCTATTTCTAAAAGCAGTGATGCAATTTATCCCGCCAGGAAAAATGCCAGAGGATTGAGGGCATATACCAGTTCCTCAGAATTCGGTTTTTTGCGTGGTGCGGCTGCTGTTTTTAAGATTAACGATTTTCTGATCACTGCATTTTATTCCCGCAATAAATTCGATGCTACAATGGATGAGACTACCTCGATGATTACATCCCGATATGTGGATGGATTTCATCGGACTGAATCAGAAATCCTGAGAAAGAACAATGCACAGGAAAAAATAATCGGGACTGCAATAACCTACAGGTTATTAGAACGAGTCAATTTTGGATTGCTTGGATATAATATTAATTTCAGCGCTCCGATTCAGTCGTCCACAGCTCACGGAATTAGCGGAGATGACTTCAGATACTATTCTTTTTTTTATGATGCAGTATTAATGAATATCATGTTCTTTGGAGAATTTTCATTTGACAGCAGATCTGTGGCCTCGATAAATGGAATAGAATTTTCTGTTACTCGGAATTTTTCATTTGTAACTGTATTCAGAAATTACCCGGGAAATTATAACAATCTAAAAGGCAGCGGTTTCGGAGAAAGAGCAGGTGTAACTAACAATGAATCAGGGTTTTATACCGGCTTCAGATGGCGCATACCGGCAGGTACGCTGAATGTTTATTATGACCAGTTCAAGTTTCCTTATAGAACATTTAACAATGTTTCTCCATCAGATGGTGATGAGCTTTTTGCAGAACTTATTTCAAAACCATTTTCTAAGACTGAGACCAGAATCAGATATAAATATGAAAATAAAGACCAGACACTTATTCTCAATGACCTTCGTCAGGTAACAAAGCGCCTAAAACAGTCTGTCAGATTTGAAATAACTCATGCAGTTTCCAGAATGATAAGATTAAAAAGCAGGTTTGAGTATAATCAATTCAAAATTAATTCAGGTAATTTGAAGGAGGACGGATATTTGTTTTTCCAGGATTTAAGAGTTGCTCCTGAAAAGGATCTGGTATTATATGGAAGAGTGATTTTTTTCCGAACTGATTCATTTAATTCTGCTATTTATGAATTTGAAAATGACCTGACAGGTGTAATGACTAATTTGGCAATGTACGGTGAAGGAATGCGATGGTACTTTATGATTAGATATAGATTTATAAAAAACCTTACCGCATCATTAAAATATTCTGAAACATTTAAACCGAAGGAGAAAACGATAAGTACAGGAAATAATTTAATTCCGAATAACCTGGATAACAGGATCAGTTTACAATTAGATTTGAATTTATAAACTTACTCATATCTCAGAGCCTCGATAGGATCAAGGTTTGCAGCTTTATACGCAGGATAGGTTCCAAATATTACGCCAACAACTATACATAAAGAGATACCGATGATAACCCAATCAACCGGAACTGCTCTTTGTGCTTCCAGGAAACTGCCGGCTAAATTTCCGATGCTTACACCCAATATAATTCCTAAAAGTCCTCCCAGAATACACAGGATTACTGCTTCAATCAGAAACTGAATAAGTATATGAGATTTTTTTGCGCCTACAGCTTTTCTTATTCCGATTTCCTTCGTCCGTTCTGTTACAGATACCAGCATTATGTTCATTATACCTACACCGGCAGCTAGCAAAGCGATTACAGAAACAGCTAAAGCTCCATACTTAATAGGTTCAGTTATATTATTAACCATTCCTATCATCGATTCATTACTGAAGATAAAAAAATCATTTGGTTGCCCGGGTGCATTTCGTCTGATTTGTCTGAAATGACCTATTGCTGATTCAATAAGATCATTGTAGTCTTCCATACTATGAGACATTACTGTAATGTTAATGCTTCGTGATCGTTTTCCATACATCGACTGCCAGCTGGAAATGGGTATAATGATGTAATTATCACGACTCTGACCAAATAGTGAAGGCTGTCTTTCAAGAACTCCTATAACGAGAAACGGTCGACCATCAACCCGGACAGTCTGTCCCAGTGGATCAATATTCGGGAATAGCCTGGAGACGACATCCTGGCCCATTATACATACATTTCTCGAATTATCAATATCATTTTCGCGCAGAGATCTACCTTCTGCAACTACCCAGTTATTTGTCATCATCGCATCGGTAGTTATTCCGGCTACCTGAATATTCGGATTCGTTTCGCGGTTACCGTACTTCACTACAATTCCAAACTGCCACTGTTCGGCACCAATATATCTAGCTTGTGTAAGAGATTCCTTAAGTCTGTTTGCCTCCTCAATTGTTATATCTCGTCTGGACCTGTCTCTCATATGACCACCGCCGCCGACAGTAGGATCGTGTTTTTGTATCTGAAAAGTATTTTTACTTAACTGAGATAGACCGCTCTCAATACTATTCTGAAGCATTGTAATTACAGTCATAATAACAATTATGGAAAAAATGCCCACAACCACTCCCAGTATGGTTAACGCTGTACGGAGTTTATTATTCTTTAAAGACTGTAGCGATATTGCTAATGTCTGAGTTAAATTCATACAATTTCTTTTATGAGTTGTTCAACTTCTTTTATTTTTATTTTCATCCTGAACTTCTACAAAATAATTTATTCATATCTAAGTGCTTCTACAGGGTCCATTTTAGCAGCAGTATAAGCCGGAGCCAGACCTGATATTATTCCGGTTAGAAGTGAAACGGTAATAGCAATTATAACCGCATCTATTTGTATTGATGTAGGTATAAACTGATTTATAAGCATACTTAATAATATTGCAGCAAGTAACCCTACCAGTCCTCCAACAAGACATATAACCGAAGATTCAAGTAAAAACTGTGACAATATTGTCCTCTTTTTCGCACCTATGGCTTTTCTAAGACCAATCTCTTTAGTTCGTTCACGCACAGAAACAAACATAATGTTCATGATTCCTATTGCTCCAACAAAAAGTGATAATCCTGTGATGAATAAACCTGCTATTTGAATAACACCAACTATAGAGTTATAACTATCTGTTAAACCCTCCTGCTGATTAACAGAAAAATCGTTTTCCTGAAAATGTGATAACCCTCGAATATTACGCATTATTCCTATCGCTTCTTCTTTCGTATCTTCTAACATTGCCGGATTCTGTGCCCGTACGTTTATTGTAACAGTACCACGGCTTCTGGCAACAAAGTTCTTATAAATTGAACCGATAGGCACAAATACCTGGTTATCAGGATTCCAGGGACCTAATAAAAAACTTCCCTGCTCTGCAAGCACTCCTACTACTTTATAATTCGCAGCACCGATTTTAATTGTTTTATCAAGAGCATCTCCCCGTGGAAAAAGTTTTTTGGATATTTCACTTCCTATCACAGCAACCTGCCTTGAGGCATTACTCTCAATTTCTGAATAGAATCTTCCCTGATCAAATGAAAAGTTAGTCGTCTTAACATAATCTGCATTTGATCCATTAACATTTATTGTTTCAACTCTTCTCTCACCGAATTTTACTGTTTGAAATGTGTTGATTACCGGTGCAACAGCCAGAGGTAGTTTGGCCATTTGTCTGAACTTTTCGAAATCGGCCATTTCAATATTTTTTCTGTTGCGGATTCTCCACCACTCAACATTCGTAAACCATGCAAATTTATCAATATAAATTACATCCGAACCTAAAGAACTGATTCCATCCTGGAATGAATTATCAATTCCCTTAATAGCAGTTGACATTGTTACAACAACGGTAATGCCAATGAATATGCCCAGCATTGTTAGTGTAGAGCGAATTTTATTAGCTCTTATTGCACGTAATGCAATTGCCAGACCTTCTTTTAATTCAAAAAGTATTGTTCTCATATTCTTAAATATTTAATCAGGCAATCCGATAGTTAATTTTTCATATATAATTTAAAAATCATCTGTGTGTTATTTGAATCAAACTTCATCTAATCTCTACTATGATAATATCTTAATCACATCATCCTTTGAAAAAGAAGTAATGAGAAATCTTTCTGAATGATAATTTTTACGAAGATACAATTTTTCTATCATTTACTTTTTCGTCAGCTTCAATTAATCCATCCTTTAATCTTATAATTCGAGCAGCATGTTCAGCAATATATTCCTCGTGAGTAACAAGAATTATGGTATTACCTTTAGAGTGAATTTCATGAAACAAAGCCATAATTTCTTCACCGGTTTTAGAGTCCAGGTTACCAGTAGGTTCATCAGCAAGAATAATAGATGGTTTTGTAACTAAGGCTCTTGCAACAGCAACCCTTTGACGCTGTCCACCGGAAAGCTCATTTGGTTTATGATGCATTCTGTCCTGAAGACCAACATCAATTAATGCCTGTTGAGCTCTTTCCCTTCTTTCTTTGTAGGAAACTCCGGCGTAAATGAGTGGCAATTCAACATTATGAATAGCATCGGATCTGGCAAGAAGATTAAATGTCTGAAAAACAAATCCAATTTCCTGGTTTCTGATTCTTGCAAGATCATTATCGCTCATATCACTTACGCTTTTATCATTGAAAAGATACAATCCGGAAGTCGGAGTATCCAGACACCCCAGCATATTCATAAGTGTAGATTTTCCTGAACCTGACGGACCCATAATTGCGACATACTCATTTTTGTCTATTCTCAGTGAAACATCCCGCAAAGCGTGAACTTCTTCGGTGCCCACCTGATAGATCTTGGCTATATGTTCAATATTAATAATGTTCATATTCTATTCCGACTCCGGAGTTTCAGCTTTTTGTCCGCCTCTTTCACGATTCTCAACTCTCACTTTGCTGCCATCATTCAATTCCCTTGATATTGCCCTGTAACTACCTGCCACCACATCTTCTCCACCTTCCAATCCACTCTTAATTTCGATAAAGTTATCATCACTTATTCCAGTTTCTACTTCAAAGATTTTCGCATTTCCATCCTTAACCAAAAACACTATTTCTTTAGGCTTCTCGAATCTTATTCTTCTTTCAACAATGGGGGCATCTTCATCAGCATCTGTGTTTGTTTGCTGTTGTTTTACATCAGTTCTTGCAGTAACACTTTGAATAGGTACGCTTAACACATCAATTACAGTTTCAGTTTCAATTTCTGCGTTGCAAGACATACCCGGTCTAAGTGCTTCATCGGGATAAAGAAGTTTTACTTTTACCTCAAAATTCACTACTTCTTGCTGTGTGCCCAATCCGGCAGTTTTCGCACTGTTTCCTATTTGAGTTACCAAGCCTTTAAATTCACGTTCGCCGAATGCATCAACTTTAATTCTGGTAGTATCACCGAGGGAGACAAGCACAACATCATTTTCATCTACATCAACAACTGCTTCAATATTACTCAGATCCGAGACTGTCATAATGTTTGTTCCTTGAGTAAATCCGCTTCCCAGTACTCTCTCACCAATTTCAACATTTAATTGTGTAACTGTACCATCAATTGGAGACAGTATTGTAGTTTTGTTAAGTTGATCCAGTACTTCTTTCAGTGAAGCTTTGCTTTGAAGTACTGATGCTTCTGCCGATTCAAAAGATGCTTTCGAAGTAAGATAATTGCTTTGAGAAATTTCGAGCTCAACATCACTCGAAAGACCTTTACTATGCAATTCTTTAACTCTGTTATAGTCGGAAGTTACTCTTGCTAATTCAGCTTCACGTATTTTCAAGTTTGCTTCAGCAGACATCAAGGTTGCCTCCAGCCGTTCTTTTTGCGCCTGGTACTGATCTCCTTTGATACGTATAAGTAAATCTCCCCGTTTAACCCTGTCACCTTCTTTAACAGGTAAAGAGATTATTTCACCTGTTACCTCCGGAGTAATTATTACCCTGAACTCCGGATTAATTTTTCCGGTTGCTGTAACAGACTGAGTTATTGTTCTTTTTATTACTTTTTCAGTAGTTACAGCTATTATTTCCTCTCTGCTTCCACCGACAAAAGCAATGATAATTAAAATCAGTATCAACAATCCCAGACCACCGAAAATAAATAATTTCTTTTTTGATTTAGACTTTTTACCGTTTGCCATCAGATTGATCTCCTATTAAATATTATTCATACTTTGTATGATCTAAAATTCCCAAATTGTATTTAAGCTGCTCACTTAGTCTTATATAATTGAACTGTGAATTGATAAAATTAGTTTGCGCCGTAGTGTAAAAAGTGTTTGCAATAAGAACATCGAGAAGTTTGCCAGCGCCAAGTGAATATTTTTCCTGTTCAATTTTCAAATTTTCTTCAGCTGCTCTAACATTTTTCTCACTGACAACCAAGGCTTTATTGGCAGCCTGCAAATCCAGGAGTGATTGCTGAATATCCTGTGTGATCTTTCTTTCCAGATCACTTAATTCCAACTGTGTATTCATTGCTCTTACTTCAGCAAACTGAACCTGATTGCTTACTCTAAACCCTGAAAATATAGGTATGCTAAGAGTTAAACCCGCACTATATCTTTTTGACGTAAATAAATCATCAAAGCTATCCGAGGAACTTCCAAAATCTGCACTGCCTGTTAACCTTGGGAAATGACCAGATCTCGCAATGGTTACTCCATTGTATGCACTCTCTAAATCTAACTGCTTACTTCTGAAGTCTTTCCTGGAGTAAAGTGCCTGATTAACAAGTTCATTTATACGGTTATAATCAGATTCATAATCGCTTTGCGTAAATTGTTTTTCTTCACTCGTTAAGTCCTTTGCAAATTCATATCTGCTCAACACATCAAGTCCAAGATAATAAAGCAGATTACTTTTTGAAATCTCAAGGTTGTTCAAAGTACGAATAACTTCCAGTTCAGCATTGCCAAGCTGAACCTGCTGCTGGTAAACATCTGCAAGAGTTACTGCGCCCAGTCTGTTCCGTTCTTCAATTGTTTCGAGATTTTTTTGCTGTTGTTTTACATCTTCGTTTCTAACCTTCAATAATTGTTCAGTTTCCACAACAGCATAATATAGACTAATCGTTCTGTATACAATTTCCTGTTTGAATCTTTCAAGAACCAGTTTGGCAGACTCAAGATTATTTTGGCTTTGTGAAAGATTTGCAAAATTCGAAAGACCATCAAACAAGGTTAAGTCAGCTCCAACATTTGCTGATACTGAGCGTGATTCTACAGAAGGAAATCCATCTGTTTCAACTCTATTCCAGCCGAAACTTCCTGATGCTCCTATGGTCGGAAGAAAATTTCCATAAGATGATAAAAGTGTTGACTCGTAAGTTGAAATATTATTTTCAACCTGCTGTAAGGTAGTATTCTTTTGAAGTGCAATTTTTATGGCATCCTCAAGTGAAAGACGCTGCTGCGAAAAAGAACTGTTTGTCAGTAAAAAAGTAATCAGGAATAAATAAATAAAACGCATTGGCTGATCTCCAGAATTTTGGATTCAAAAATTTGAAAAATATTGTTTTTCTTAGAAACCATTCAAAAATTAAACTATTAGACAAAAATTAATGTAGTTTAGTGACAAATGGTCAAATAGATACACTGTCGGTAATAAATTATTCAGACACTGTAAATGTATTGCATAAAAATAATTGATGAAAGCTATTTTATTTTTCATATTTTATTTGTTATCTAAGACACAAGTAAGGAATTATTTAGACTATTGCATTATTAATTATTTTCATTTAGACTTACGAAAGACAATTAAATTAACAGGAACAACATGAATATTTCAAATTCAAAATCACTATTAATTGTAGTTTTTTTACTTACAATAGTAATATCATGCTCAGATTTATATGCCCAGCAGATTTATAAAATAAATGATAAGATAGGCGGTTCCCCTGGTACAACGGATGTGCAATCTTCTGATGATGGAATGTTATATATAATCGGCGGTGTTGTTATTGCTGCAATTTTAATTTATGCTTTAACAAGAGACAAAGCAGAAATTAAGGATGATACAGACTCCACGAAAGCTGAAGTCAGCAATTTATATCATAATAATTCAACCGGTATAGTATTGCCCAATAATCCGGATTCATATAGACTTCCTGTAGATTTTTATTTTGGAATAAAAAAGATTGATTATTTCAACGATGAGAATAAATATGAATTAGGAGTTAGATTCAGTTTATAACTTAACCGTTTTCAGAGTCTGAAAGGAACCCATCTTTGATTTCTAATAAATACTGATAAGCTTCATCATAATTGTTACCGATTTTGCCATCAAGTATTGCTTCTTCAATTGCCGTTTTTATTTCACCAACTTTTTTTGAAGGCTTAAGATTACATACTTCCATAATTACTTCGCCGCTAACAGGAGATTGAAATGCGCGAAGTTCATCTCTTTCCCGGACATCAAGAACTTTTTTCATTACTAATTCGTAATTATTAAGATATTGTGAAACCTTGTGAGGGTTTTTACTGGTTATATCGGCTCTGCATAAAGTAATAAGATCATTAAGATCCTCTCCGGCTGATACAATTAATCTTCTGATGGCGGAATCAGTCACTTCGTCTTTTGCTAAGGCAATCGGTCGAAGATGCAATCGTACAAGTTTCTCAATATATTCCAGTTTGTTAAAAGGAAGCTTCATCCTCCTGAAAATATTTTTCATCATTCTTGCACCAAGTTCCTCGTGTCCGTGGAATGTCCAGCCAATACCATCTACAAACTTTTTCGTTGCCGGCTTAGCAATATCATGAACTAAAGCCGCAAACCTAAGCCATATATCATCTGTAAATTCTGAAATATTATCAACTACCTGGCAGGTATGATAGAATACATCTTTATGATGATAATCCTGACGTTGTTCAACACCTGCCATTTTAGACATTTCAGGAAAAATTATTTCCATCACTTCTGAAAGAAATAAAAGTTTCAGACCTATGGATGGTTTTGGTGAAGCAAGAATTTTTAAAAACTCGTCAGTAATTCTCTCCTGTGAAACGATCTTTAACCGTTCTTTCATAATTTTGGCAGCATTCTTCACAGCGTCATCAACATTAAAATTAAGCTGACTTGCAAATCTGAATGCACGCATTATACGGAGAGGATCATCATTAAATGTACTAACAGGATCAAGAGGTGTGCGAATCATTTGTTCTTCAATATCAGAAATGCCGTTAAATGTATCAATAACCTTTCCGAAATCATCCTGATTTAATGAAACTGCAATCGAGTTTATTGTGAAATCCCTGCGCTTAATGTCATCCTCAAAGTTACCATCCTCAATAACAGGCTTACGGCTTTTTCTGTTATAGGATTCCTTCCTTGCACCGACAAATTCTAAATCAAATTCATTATACCTGAAATAGGCGGTTCCATAAGTCCTGAAGACCGTTACATTTTTAATTCCAAGGGATTGAGCTGCCATTTGAGCAAAATCAGGTCCATTACCAACTATTAAAAAATCCATTTCATTTCGTTTTCTTCTCAGTATGATATCTCTGACAAATCCGCCAACAAGGTAAATTCTTTTTCCTGCTCTATTTGCTATTTCAGAGAACGTTTTCAGAAAAGCGAACTGATTCAGCTCACTTGAAAAACTTATAGGTTTCATGTTTTGCTGCTCATACCCTTTAGCGGCTTGTTTGTACCAATAAGAATAGCTATTGGTTTTAATGAATCAATATTGGAGCAGAATATTTTTATGACCGAAGCAATCGGTACAGCTAAAAACATTCCGACTATTCCCCAAATCCATCCCCAGAAGAAAAGTGAGAATAAAACGAACACGGGGCTCAAATCCATTTTTTCACCTAATAATTTAGGATCGACTAAATTTCCCATAACAAATTGAATTGCCACCAGAAGAACGGTTAATGAAATAGTTGAGAAACCCAGTCCATATTCAAGTAATGCAATAAGAATTGGAAAAACAGTCGCAAGTAATGACCCGATATTAGGAATGTAATTCAATAAAAATGCAAGAAATCCCCAGAACAATGCGAAATCAACGCCATATATTAGAAGCACAAAAGTAAATAAGCCACCAGTTATAAAACTGATTAAAGTCTTATAGAGAATATATGATTGTAGTTGCGCGTTAATTTCATTAAGGTGTGAATCAACGGAATTTATATTTTTAGTAAAAGCCAATCTTAGTCGTTCATCAAACTTATCTTTACCCATAATCATAAAAATCCAGAAAATCATAACGATAAAGAAATCTCCTACAATGGATGAGAATGATGAAAAAACACTTTGCAGAATTCCTGAATTAAATACTTCTTTAAGAATGGATGTTGTATCCAGAGTTTCGAGTTGCACATTAAGGAAATCAGCAAATTCCGACAAAGTTATGTTGAATGGTTTAAGAAGTGATCCTAAAAATGAGGATAGATTTTGAGCATAAAAATCAGCACGTTGAGAAAATCCAATAACATTGGATGCAATTAATAACCCTAGTAAGTAAAATAAACCAAAGTTTATCAGGAAAATAATTAATAGAGAAATGGTCTTTGGAATTTTAAGTTTGATATTTAAGAAAGTTAAAATTGGATGAAAAAAGAAAGTTAGAAATATTGCAATCGTAATTGGTACTAAAATACCTTTCAATGCAATCAATATATAAACGCATATTACAAAACAAATAAATCCTAAAAAATAGGATACCAGTTTTATATTTAACTGAAGCTTTTTGTCTTCCATCTTTATTCCACTTCATTCTTAAATTGATTTAGAAATTGTTCTGCATTATAATAAAACCACTCAGCCTTGTCAAAATTTTCACTCCATAAAAGATTAAAATGAGGCCATTCCCGATACCTTCTGGACAGTCCTGCCATTTTTCGTGAATCCCGGAAATTAAAATTATCAAGCATATATTCGGATAATTTATAAGCAGCCCAGGCTGAATAAATATCTGTTATTAAAATGGTTTTGTCAAACTTCATAATAAAGTTTCGATACTCACTTCCAGTTGATACAGACAGATTTATGAATGACGGGATTGAGGGATAAAAATATTCGGTTTTATTTAATTCATCTAATATTGAGAATTTAACAGAATCATTAGAAATCAAATAATCTCTTAACTGATTTGATTCAAAAAGTTTAAGTCGCAAGAGAGAAATTAATTCAATCTCGATAGTTGGTTTTTCTATTGATAATTCTTTGTACAGTCTTTTTGCATCCACAGAATTATTTAGTTTCGTAAGAGCATCAGCGAACTTTAATCTGAGTAAATAGTAATACGGTGTTTTTTCGAAAGCAGGCAAATATGCCCGGTATATATCTGCGGATTGTAATAATGAATCCTGCATTTCCAAACAATCAGCAAAACCAGTTACTGCAAAATAATTTGATGTTGTTGATAGTATATTCCTGAATCTTATCTTAGCCTGTTCAATATCACCTTTTCTAACGTGCTCCCACCCATACTGAAGCTGCCTGGCGATAAACCTCGGACATATTCGCTGAGTTATGGACTGACGCCCAAAGTAGTAATAAAATGAGTGAATATTTTCCTCAACAGGAATTGCAGAAATATAATTCTCAAACTGGCTGATTAAATGATTAATTGACTGGTCATAACTCTTTGTAATATCATTAGTTTTATAATATAACTTGAACTTATCTATTCCATAGTTGGCAATTAAAAATTTCGTAAATGAACCAGCATAAACGTATGCAGTAAGAGAATTCAAATTGAAAAAACCTGTATGGCTTAGAATTCGTGATAATATTGACTCCTCAGAATACTTGTATGCCAGAGCAGCCAGATAATCTATAGATAAGTTCTCCCTAAATGGATCCTGTGCAGTAGCAAATCCTTCTATTAGGAAAGGATTAAAATCCCCAGCAACTTTAAATATTGTGCTCCCGAATTCAGCACTATAAAGATGAGCCAACTCATGTTTTAGTGTTCTCCTCCAGCTATCACGACTAAGGTAAATTTGATAAAGCCATGGTTTTGCCACATCAGCATTTCCGGATCCGAAATAAACTTTCTTTTGTTCACTGTCATTAAATACAAATATTTCAATTTTCTGAGTAAGTTTTTCCTGAATTGATTCTTCAAGAAGTTGTGAATAATATTGGGTATGTAATGCAAGGAGTTTGGCTTCACTTTCAGGGATGGAATTATAGTAGTGAATTTTATAATCGGAGGTTTCGAATTTTCCTGTTAACAGATTGTTTAATGTAGCATAGGTAGTAGAAAAACCTAAATACGGAGCTACAAAAAAGAAAATTACTCCGAGAGAAATTACGCTAACCGTATTAATAAACTTCCTTTTATATAACTTGTCTGTAGTTACCAGGTACAATATTAATATTGAAAATACAATATTAAATAACCGATAAACTATTAACTTAAGGTCAACAGTCAATCCTTCATCATAAATGGTCCCGGGGAAAAAACCAATAAGTGGATTATAAAAATAAATTTGTGGATAATAATATATTTCTACAACTGGGATACAGGCTATTACAAAAATAATTACAAAAAAGAATAGTCTATGAAACCTATTAAAGAGATAAGTAATAAAAACAGCTAAAGATGTTCCAAATAGTATAGATGGTGCAGTAATCGTCAAATAAAATAACATTCCATCGGAGAAGGAACAGAATTCTGTTAAGAAGGAATGGATTAGATTGATAATTAGCGGGATTACTAAAAATGTTAAAACAACCAACAAGTATGAACTTGTTATTGATCCATTTTTCTTAATCCAATTTATTGCAAAAACCCCGGTAATAACTGTTAAGATAAGTGAATTGATTGCAGAAAATTCATAACCAAGAACTTTAGTAAGCGGATGGAACATCAGTAAAATATTACTGATTACTAATAATAGGATAATAATGATTATTGATAAATATACTTTTAATATCTCTTTGAGGGAAATATCTTCATATAGTTTAATCATAAGTTTGTTAACAAGGGTAACCAAAAAATAAGATTAGAAAGTTTATTTTGTAAATAAATGACGTTTTGAAATTAGTTTAACTTCCTGGTTAATAATGTTCCATTACTTCCGATAATACAAACCTGTCCGTCAGGGAACGACGCTAAATCAGATAAACTTGCAAACACACCACTCTGTAACAGGGTCCAACTTAACCCGGTATCTGTTGTACGGAATATTTCACCTTTTCCACTCACGGCAATGGCTATATTTTCATTAATAAAGCTAACGCTATTAAAAGCAGAAACAGTATTTGTATTTATCAACTTCCAATCATTTCCTCCATTATCGGTTCTTAAAATTTTTCCACCGCCGCCTACTGCAAGTCCCAATTTATTATCCCGGAATGTAATGGACCTTAAGTAATTATCGTTACCAGTTCGATTTAAAGACCAACTAATTCCACCATCTTTTGAATGCATGATCTGTCCTTCCCAGCCAGCAGTAAAGCAGTTCATTTTATCAATGAAATGGATGTCATAAATTATCTTGTTTGTAGGACTATTTAATTTTGCCCAGGATTCACCAAAATTATTACTGACGATGATGGTTCCATTAGTTCCCACACTGTAAATCTTATTATCAATAAAAGTAACTTTGAACAGCGTTTCGGAAATCCCTGTTTTTTTTTGTAACCAGGTCTGACCCATATCCAAAGAAACTAAGACCATTCCCCTTTCCCCAACAGCGACTATACCGCTGTTATTGAAAACTGCTGCAGAATATATATTAGAAGATACCGTAGAATTTTTTCGCTCCCAGACCAGGTCCTTTAAATTTCCTGATACAATAATGCCATTGTCCCCAAAAATAAGTATTCGATTGTTCCTGATTGGTAACAGAGAATTAAAATTATGAGTGTAACCAGTATTTATGATGCTCCAATCAGACTTGATCTCGGAAAACGGACCGGGACTAATCATTGACTTTTCATTATCCTTCTCGGTCTTTTCTTTTTGCTCAATCAGATAATCTGTTACAACTTTCACTGAAAAAATGAGTAAAGAAACGAAAACAGTAAACAGAAAAAAATTAAATATTCGTTTTGATAAATTGTTTTTTTTAATCGGTGCTGAAATTTCTATATGATCATATGTTTGTGTATCCTGATAATTTATGTCCTGCAGAGAAGACTCTAAAACTTCAAGATCGTATAAAAAATCTGTACAATGATTATAATTACCTGAAGAGGCTTTGTTCATACCCCTTAAAATCACCTGATCTACCTGCGACGGAATTTCTGGAAATGTTTCAGAAAGTGGTACAGGAATGTTGTTAAGGTGAGCATCAAGAATTTCGAATTCACTATTAAAATTATAAGGTACTCTGCCGCTAATCATCTCGTAAAATGAAACAGCAATTGAATAAAGATCACTTTTTACTGTGGGTTCGTATCCTCTGATTTGTTCCGGACTCATATACAATACTGTCCCCACTTTAGCACCCGTTTTAGTAATAGAGATTGGCTGGTTAATAGATTTGGCAATGCCAAAATCCGTAATCTTCACAACTCCTTTAGTATCAATAATTATATTTGAGGGTTTCAAATCCCGATGAATAAAGCCCTCAGAGTGAGCATAAGCAATACCAATCAAAGCCTGCTTTAATATCTGAATTGAATCATACAGACTCAGTCTTCCATATTCTCCAATGTAGTCTTCAACGGTTTTTCCTTCGATCAGCTCCATCACAAAACCTAAAAAGTCCCTTGCCTCTACAAATCCGTAAACTGAAACAATATTTGGATGAGATAATTTAGCCTGATTCCTTGCTTCGAGTTTAAAGCGTTCCACAAATAATGTGTTTCTCTGATCGCTGAGATGCAACACTTTGATAGCAACATATCTGTCCAGTTTAAAATCTAGTGCTTTGTAAACAGAGCCCATCCCACCCTCACCAATGAGGGAAATAATTTTATAGTTTTGAACTACACGACCAATCATCTACCATTCTCAATATAAAAAAATGAATAGTCGTCTGTTGCCCCTCTGCTCTTGATCATTTCAGTAAGCTCTGTAACGATACTATTACAATCGGTTGAATTGAGCAGTTTTTCAATTTCTTCATTACTAATAAGATTGGTGACACCATCAGAACAGATAAAGAACCGATTCAAATCATACTCGTTCAACTTTAATTTGATCAGGTCAGCATCAATTATTCCTTTATCGCCTATTGCCTTAAGTACAACATTTTTATCCGGATGAACTACTGCTTCATTCATAGTGAGAAATCCCTCATCAACTAATTTCTGAACTAATGAATGATCCTTAGTTAATTGCCGTAACTGGCCATTTTTCTGATGGTAGATTCTCGAATCGCCGATGTGGCCAATATAGGCAGTATTTGATTTTAGGAATAATAATTCGATAGTAGTTGCCGCTTTTATCTTACCAGCATTTCCATTTGATCTATTATAAACAAAATCATTGGTTTCAGCAATCGCAGATTTCAGTCTGTCGAGATAATCATCATCAGCATATGCACAAAAAAAAGATTTTATTGACTTTATTGCTAATTGTGCAGGTAATTCAGTCCCGTTCATGCCTCCCATACCATCACATAATATAAAAAGAACTCCCTCCTCAACTTCAACGATATCAATTGCATCTTCGTTTATAGATTTGTTATAGCCAACAGATGAAAATTTTGTGTATTGGATCCCCATACTTGCCTCTCAGATATATGATTAATTAGAATTTTTTACTCCCTAAAAAATAATGAATATTCAGGTATTAGACACGTAAATACAAATCCGGATTAATCACATTATTTGCTTAGCGTTAGGGTGAAATTTATATTTGTTTTTCAATTTTTTAAGATTTTTAGTAAAAAATCAGATATTGCGAGAATGGCGGAATTTGGCAGACGCGCTAGACTTAGGATCTAGTACCGAGAG
>CAZXCP010000007.1:0-66923 GCA_964639355.1 uncultured Ignavibacteriaceae bacterium | reverse complement strand
AAAATCATCTTCTTAGTTTCTACATAGTTTTCTGTACGTAATTGATAGAAATACACTCCACTTGGCAAACCGCTTGCATCCCAATCAACCTCATAACTGCCTGCTGGTTTGTATTCATTAACTAACGTTACTACTTCGTTGCCAAGGACGTCAAAGACTTTAAGGATTTGATGACTGCTGACTGGCGACTGCCAACTTATCTTTGTACTGGGGTTGAATGGATTCGGGTAGTTTTGATTTAATGAATATTCAGATGGCTTAATGTCATCCGTTCCATTCTTTTCAACTGATGGCTGAATTATGTTAATGAATCCTCCCGCTAATTCGGTTAGCTCAAGGTTATCATAAATAATTCTATCTCCATCAAGTTTATCCCATATTGTAATCTTCATTAGATCAGCATCATCAGTATTATCAAGTGCATTTACAAAAAAACCGAACTTACCCCTTCCTTTGTTCTTTCCTTCACCACGAATGGTAATTCTTTCCTTCTCAATTAAAAGAAATTCAAGACTATTACCTGTAAGGTTAATATCCGCTTCAGGAAATTTAATTTTAACAACTCCTTTAGCACTGCTGAGATCATTTGTATTGTGAAGATTCATTTGAAAATTCATGAAACCCTGAACTGCTGGATCAGGCAGATATGTACCCGGCTTTGAGTTAATCCACCCACTACCCTCAATTCTATTGTTAGTCTGCTGATTTCCAACATTCACTATTCTGCCAATTTCTTTCGGATGCAGGAAATTATTGTTAGAAATTACATAAGAGCTTACTGCCTCAAACTCTGTGATACCTTCTAATATTTCGGAGTTTGAATATGGGATTTGAAGATAATCAAGCAGAGATAATACTACTTCACTTGCAGTAACAGAGTATATCGCAGCGGGATTAATATTATTACCATTAATTCTAACTGAAACTAATCTCTCTCCGGAAGGTCTTGTAACATCATATCTATATTCAAGTCCGGACACCTGTATAAAAAATTCATCATTACTTTCTATACTACTTAATCCGAATTCCAGCCCCATCCACAGTGCCTCACCGGTCATTTTAAAAGTTGCAAGTTGAAATCCCAAAGTATTTACAGTATTAAATCCGTATCCGTTAACTCTGAAAATATCAGCTATAGTAAAGGGACCTTTATGGATTGGTTGTGCTGTTGATCCGCCTGCATGAATTGCAATATCAGTTCCGGTTAAACTCTTAAAGGCATCGGCAACAAGATTACCAATTGGTGTGTCATGATTTCCCAGACTTAAAAGGTTTTTTGTTTCTTCTTTGTGAAATGCATCTGAGTAACCAAATGGCTGTGTAAAGAACGGAATTGAATAAAAAGATTCGATGTCATTAATCAAACCATCAACAAATGCTTTAACTGATGGCTCTTCAGGAATACTTTCATCAAGATGAATGAGTGAATAATCATTTAACGATACTGTCCCATCAACAGTTACATCTATTTTAAGTTTACCGATATACTGATAATTAGAGCCAGCTTGAACAATCCAGGTTGTTCCTGAATTCGGATTGGGAACTGGAATTGGCTCTGAATAATTATAATGATCGTGTCCACCAATTATCACATCTATACCGGGCACCATTGAAGCAACTGCCATATCAAATTCAACACCCAGATGAGATAAAAGTATCACCACATCACATCCTTCAAAATTTCTAAGAGTGTAAGCATTTACTCCTGCTATATTCATTATTTCGGTAACATCATCTTCAATAATAACCGGAGCAGGCTGGGAAAGTACATTGGTTTCCGGAGTTAGCAGCCCAAATATCCCGATCTTTAAAGTTCCGATTGTTTTAGTAGTATAGTCACTTAAATATGCGTCGAGATCAGGAACTGCCTGAGCATTAATGTTTGCTCCTAATAACGGAAAAGCATCAGATGGAAGAGGAAATACATTTTGTAATGACCCCAATAATACGGCTGGAGTGAGATCAAATTCATGATTGCCTACTGCCATAGCATCAAATCCCATCATGTTCATCCAGGTTAATTCAGGTACCTGAAAGCCGAAATTAAAGAACAGATCACCGACAGAGGCATCACCAGCGTGCAATAATAGAAGATCAGGATCAAAAGTTCTTTCAGAATTTATCACAGAAGTTGCTCTTGCTATACCTCCCTGTTTACCATTAAGGAATTCATCCCTGGGTGCCAGGGGTGCAAGTGTTGAATGTGTATCATTCAAATGTAATATTGTAATGGTCTGTTGTGCATTACTGTGAACAGTTAGAATCTGAAAAAGAAGAAGGAGGACTAAAGTAATTTTTTTCATGACATCACCTTAAATAATATTTGTTAAACACTGGTGATAATTTCGTTTATGATAAACCTTTTGTTGTCATGAAATTGTAAAAAGGATGTACGAATTTTTAATATGAAAGGTGAGAAAACTGTGGAAATGAATTAGTCAGATTTTTATAAATCGCTCAATTAGCCCAATATTGCTGATGATAGAATGATTTTTACCTTATAGTGGATTCTTTAAATACTGATAATTTTTTGAACTTGAACTTAATCTTGAACTACTAAAACATATGTCCGAAATTAAAATATATACCTGTATAGTCTTTAGTCATTCCTATATCTAATCTCACAATAAAATTATCCATATAAAATCTCAGTCCGGCAGCAGGGCTGACTAACCAACCGGAAAATTTATCATTGTAAAACTCGTATTCCGATTTGTTACCGGTTGCCCCAATATCAAGTCCGATAACACCACCGAAACGCCACCAGATTGGGAATCGCACTTCATTATTGATAACTATTGTCGATGATGAAAGATATCTGTCCTGCGGAAGTCCTCTTACAGTTCTATTGCCTCCAATTGGAAGCTGTATCTGAAATGGAATATCAGAAGGAAGAATTACCTGAGCCAATATTCTTGAAGCCCAGATTATTTCCGGATTAATTATTGCTAAATAGTTCTGGAAATTCAAAGCTACCTTAGCAGCACTGATATTTGAAATGCCGCTCGTGAAAGCTGCTTCTGATTCAAGAAGCACCACAATTCCATTTGATGGATTAATAAAACTGTTTCTAGTATCATATCTTCCATTTAATCTGATTGAGTGAAATTTAATTTTACGTTTGTTAAAATCAGTAGGTGCACTTAGCAATTGTCCATCGGATTCAAAATTAAAACTGCTGAAGACTTTATAACTTAAACCGGCTTCAACAACAATATTTTTGGTAAATCCCCTGCTAAACATTGCGGTAAACTCAAACTGCTCTCTTGTATAATTTTCAAATTCTTTGGAATTGTTATACTCTAAAAAATTCTCTATACCGTAATACTTGTAGTTGTTGAACTTATCAAAATCAACAATAACATCTAAAGCCAGAGGATAAACAGAACCCTGCCTGCTCTCAAAGTCTTCAATAGAAAAAACCAGACGGTACCATCGCTCGCCTTTTGTGCTGTTGTAGAGAATAAGATCGAAACTTTCTTTATGTTCAAATAAATCGAATAGAAATGCTTTTGCTCCATAACCGAAGCCTACATCTGAATCGTAGTTTACTATTGGTAACACTTCCAGATTCGACCGCGACCCTGACTGGTTTTCTTGTGAAAAGCTGGAGCAAAGAGTGAGTAATATGATTGCAGTTAAAATTATTAATTGTTTCATTGTAGTTATGAAATTAATAAATACAAATTTATTCTGATATAATTTATTCAAGACTTATGAAACTATGAACACCTTAACACAATATTTCCGATTGAATTCAGGAAACTCAATCATATACATAATTAATATTTTCTTTAGGTTGTCAGATTTTCCTATTTTAGAAGTCAGAAGTTAAATCATTAAGTATTTTAAAGAGGCTCTCTTGTTTCACTCATACATAATCAGGCAATTAAGTTATTCATTATTGATATGTATTCTGGCTGCTTATTTAACTCCAGCTCAAACCTTAACCGGTACTGTTCAGGATATTAAAACCAATATTGTTATTGCCGGTGCTAAAGTTGAAATAACAAATCTTGATAATGGGTTAAAAGATTCCGTATTTACCAACGGAACCGGGTACTGGAGTTATAACCTTATTACTTCTGTCCAAAATGAAGAGATCACAATTCCCAATTCATTAATAGTAGATCAGAACTATCCTAATCCGTTTAATCCCTCAACGAGGATTCAGTTTTCAATCCCTGAGGATGGATTGGTTGAGTTATCAATTCATAACATTCTGGGTGAAAGAATTGATTATAATAGCCAGTTCCTTATCACAGGCAATTACAGTATTGATTGGTACAGCAGAGGTAGTGCTGGCGTATATTTTTATACCATAAAGACTAACGACTTTTCAGTTACAAAAAAGATGATTCAACTTGATGGCGGCAGCGGGATAGGTTTAGGTGAATTTAAAGCTGGAATAATTAATTTTTCCGGCAGCAGAAGTAAGCTGAACGACATACCGGTTGAGATAGTGATATTCAAATCAGCTTATGTTCCGGATACAATCTATGCTACTATTAACGGGAATCAGCACTTTATCACAAAACTGATCACTATTCATTCAAATGCATTGATGATTGATCTTCACAATGACTGTATAGATATGATGATAAGTAATCCATCATATAATTTTAGCATCTGGAATTCTACTAATCATACTGATATTCCACGCCTTAAATTTGGAGAAGTAGATTTACAATTTTTTGCATTGTGGGTTAATCCAAATTCGTATTCAAACTACTATGAACATACTTTAACGATGATAGATAAATTTAATAGTATAATGTTGGAGAATCCTTCTGATATTCAACAGGCACTCGATATGGAGGAAGCTTTAAACATTGTTAATCAAAATAAAATTGCCGCAGTAATCGGTGTTGAAGGCGGTCATTCCATAGAAAACAGTTTGGAAAAGCTTGAAAACCTCTATAACGCCGGAATGCGTTATATGACAATTACCTGGAATAATGCTCTGGATTGGGCAATACCTCATAATCACCCGAATACTCTTACACAAGGACTTACTGAATTCGGCAGAGATGTTATCAGGAAAATGGATACTCTGGGAGTTATCATTGATGTTTCACATGTGGGAATCAAAACTATTCAGGACATTCTTGAGGTAACAACAAATCCAATAATTGCTTCGCATTCAGGTGTAAGAGCTATTACCAACAATTCAAGAAATTTATATGACTGGCAGATTCAGGATATAGCCAATTCGGGTGGAGTGATTGGAATAGTTTTCTATCCTAATTTTCTTACAGGAACTAATAACGCAACCATCAGTAATGTGGTTCAGCATATAAATCATATCGTTACTCTTGTTGGAATTGACTACGTTGCAATAGGTTCTGATTTTGACGGTATTGGAAGAACTCCTGTTGGATTGGAGAATGTGTCCAAATTTCCCAATCTAACAATGGCTTTGGTACAGGAAGGGTATTCTCAACAGGATATAGAAAAAATTCTTGGCGGAAATTTCAGAAGAGTTTTTGAACAGGTTACGAATAACAGTAAAAAACTAAAAAGTACAATCACAGCATTCAATTAATGCATATTTTCCGGCAGAAGCTTTGGACTACTATTTTTTAAAAAATCTAGTAAGCTCAATTCCGGAAGATGAATAACATTGTTACCTCACCAGCATCATCTTTTTACTATCTCTGAATGTTCTACCGCTTTCCGATGACTGTACAACTAAAACATAAACGTATACTCCCGAGGCTAAACCGAATGCGTCAAAAAACTCATTATACACACCTGAAGAGCGTTCTTCATTAACAATAGTTGTAACTTCATTACCGAGCATATCAAAGACTTTCAGCTGGATGAATGATCTTTCAGGAACTTGAAAACCAATTACTGTAGTTGGATTAAATGGATTCGGATAGTTTTGATCAAGGTGAAAATCCTCAACAAAAATATCCTGATCCTGAATTCCGGTTGGTGGATCAGCATTTACAACCTGCCCTGCTCCAACTGTTACGGTTCTTGTATAAGTATTATTTAAAGCTCTGATTGTATATGTACCGGGTTTCACATCACCTATCGCATAATTCTCTCCGTAAACGTCGTCAGGGCCTACGTATGGGTCAGCAAAGTTATATGTTAATGCATAACTGAAAGTAGTATAAGGAGGACGAGGTTTCGGATCCGGGAAGATATCCACTCTGGTACTGTTTGCTGCATTTGGAACCTTACCATAAATTGCTCCCATTCCTGTCATTGCACACCATAATTCCGGGTTTCGCGTTTTTCGTGATGTTGAAGAAGGTGAATCCATTCTTATTTCAAAATGCAGATGTGCACCCGTTGAAAATCCTGTATTGCCTGATATTGCGATTGGTTGACCTGTTAGCACGACATCATTAGTTGCAACTAAGGGACGCTGAAGATGCATATAATAAAGATATATTAATCTACCTTCATATTGACTTCTGATAGTAACATAATTTCCGGCACCACTTGGCTGGTAGCCACCAATTGTGTCGTTAGGATTATATCCGACGAAGTAAACAGAACCGTTTGTAGATGAATAAACCGTATCCCACTTGATTGAAATATCAATACCACGATGAGCATTTCCAGGATTCGAAATACTTGGTTCTCCAAACAAATAAGAGCCATTTGTTTGAACTGTGTCAGGAACAGGTCTGGTTATTCTGAATTGCTGGGAATTTACGGGAAGAGCAATCAGGATAAGAAACAAAGTAAAAATGATTTTCATTCATTTACTCTCTGAAAATTTATATGAGGCATGGTGTAAATGTATAATACCAAAACGAAAAGGGTATACGATATAATTTTGTTAATGCCAGTAACTTTTTAATATCGGTATACCCTTATAGCGAATTCAATTGCTTCAGAAGTTAACACCCACAGAAAAATAGTGAACATCCTTCAGTCGACCAAAGTCCTGATATGCATAATCAAGTTTTACTTTAACCATATCAATAATTCTGTAATGCACACCAAAGCCAAGTGTCAATCCTTTTTCGGTATCCTGCTCAAACAATGAGTTATATCCGGCACGGAGATATAAAACTTCATTCCAGGAATACTCCGCACCGGTATTAATATATTCTGTATGGTCATTCGGATGAATGGCATCAACAGATACTACCAATTTTGAAGTTCCATCTCTTATAACATCGGTAGACAATCCGAATCTGAATAACAACGGCAGATCAAAATGATCAAGTTCAATATTTGAATTCACGAAATTCTGACCACCGGCTCCTGAAGGAATAACCTGAGTCACATCCCTTCCCGATAACTGCATTTTAGTTCCGAAGTTTGAAATACTGGCAGCAATTCTAAGTTCATTGAGAACAGGTAGTTTATACATTGTGCCAATGTCAATTCCGAATCCGGTTGCACTCATATTCCAGATGGATTCATTTATATATTTAAAGTTACCGCCAATTGCAAAATTTTCGGTAAGGTATCTGGAATAATTAAGACCGATCACTATTGCGCCGGCATTAAAAAATTCGCCTGTACCCTCAGGCATTTCAACAGTTCTAACCATCATCTCATCCATTGATAAAACAGAAACGAATGCTCCTATAGTTCCAAAGTCGGATAAATGACTTGCAATAGCAGCAAAGTCGTGCCGGATATCTGCATATAAAGATGTATGGTTAAAGAATGCCTCATTCATCTGAATATTAGCTGTACCGCCAGGATTCCAGTACATGGCAGTAATGTCATCTGAAACAGCTGTGAAAGCACCTCCCATACCAATCGCACGGGGACCAACATTGAACTTAAGTACCTGTGCAGCGGTGGTTCCTGTCTTTTGTGTCTGAGCAATAGTGGTTGAAGTAATCAGGATTAAAACCAGTATTAAATATTGTATTATATTCTTCATAAACTTTCTCCGAATTTCGTTAATCGTTATTCGTTAATTGTTAATCGTTTTTGTTGTGAATCATTTGTAATTGCTTTAGTCAGATAGTTTATGTAACCATTCAGAATTGCTAAAGCTTTATCAATTTTAGCTCTACCCTGTTTATATTCCTCTCCAGTTATAAAATTTTCATCATTACAAGTAATCAGGTCGTCAATCAGTTCATAGAGAGAGCCTCTGCTATGCCGACAAAATTGAATATTTTCCTTATAATGAAATCTGCCATAGCCTTCAGCTATGTTTCGAGTGGCAGATCGCGAGGCTCTTTTCATATTATCAATCAAATCGTATTTCTCGGTTGCTGGTAACTTCATAATTAATTCAGCTATGAATTTTCTCACTTCAACTGCAGCTTTCCAGCATTCAAGGTCCTCAAAACTTTTTACCTGTTCTTTTTTCATTACCGATTAACGATTAACAATTAACCATCAACTTTATTTAATCAATGCAAATTTTACAAGTTTCTCACCAATGCCGGGAGCATCAATATGGGCAAGATATACACCATATGCTACACTGAATCCGTCTTTGTTGAGTAAATTCCAGTATTCTCTTCCGTTATCCATACCCGAATCGTGCTGCAAGGTAGTAACCAGTTCTCCATTTAGTGTATAGATACGGATTGTACATTGCATAGGAAGGTTTTCAAAGTATATCCTTCTTTCACCACGATTCTGTCCGGGTAATTTGTTAGCAGGTTCCAGAACATTTGCACCAACGTATGGATTAGGGACAACATATATGTTGTCAAGTCGTGATGAGGCTAACCTGTTATCAATAAAACCAGCCTTCGTCTGAAGAGCGATTACATCATCAGTAGTATATGGTCTGTTAGTATAAAGCATCAATACATCACCATCTGTTGGTAAAGTCTGAACAGAATCTTCTGTAGGCGAGATTACCAGACTCCAAGATATTTGCTGACCGGCACCACCGGGCGATCCCGTTTTGTAGAAGATAATTTCTTCACCCAATGTCCACGCAGAATCATTAATTACTGTTTCCTGAAGATTAGTTACGACTTCGATCGGAATTCCTGTGGTTACATCTTCGACTTTATATTTTACAGGAATATCAATGAAGTTTCCGCCAACAAATTTCTTTGCTACGGAAATTGGTTGTTCCGAAAATGTGACTATATAATCAGAGGGCTGTCGGAATGGATTTCCGGCTGCTCTGAAAAAGAGTCTGTATGGTAAATTTATATTTGAATTATTCCACTTAGATCTTTCGGTGGAGAGAGTAAGCTGCTCATAATCATTGACTACTAATTTTATTCCATCAAATACCGGATTAGTATCTTCTGATTTTAGAGCGGTACTTTGGTAAATCTCATAATTATTATAAGTAATTGTAAATTGAGAATTATCCGGCATTGAAGAATTTTCGGTTCTTGCTATTCTACCCCTTTCTAAATTCAAATCATAATCAACATCCTTTTGGTATACAGTTCCTGCCAAGTCCTTTACAACCAGAATTTCATCATCTATCAAATATTGTTTTGAAAGATTAGTGAATTTAGTGCCAAAAAGATAAAAGGTTTCTGAACTGGTTTTTTCACCGCGTACTGAATAATTTTTCTTATTAATTACAGTATCACCGGTATTCAGTGTATTACTGAATCGCAGTATATACTTTTCATCAATAATTTGAAGATCGTTCATCACAAGAAAATCAAGGTCGCCGTTGCCATAACCACTAATCCTTTCAATGTTATTTGAGGTAATAGTTGGAGTAGTGTATCCTGCACTTCTTGGACCAGGAATTACTTTAACAGTATTGATATCAAAAATTTCATTACCAGTAATTGGATCAACAGTAATTTTTTTACTTGACTCGGTAGGTGGAATTCCTACTGAATCAGAACCATGGTCATAGGAAACCACAGCATAGTAGTAAGTTTGACCATTTATAACATTATTTGAATCGACAAAACTATGAACTAAACCGGTGTTGTCTCCAAGATAATAGTGCAATCCCCTTCCCATATATTCAACAGGATGATATCCGGACCATTCATTATCAAGATCCCATCTAGCCTCGACCCCTCTATAATCTTTTAGTGGCTCATAGAGGTAAGCTGCACCTCTTCCGTCTGTAATTTTTAGTAAATCAGCAAAATCCGGTCGTGTACTTCTGTAAATAACATAACCTTCAAAATCCTCTCCGGTTATAGGATCAACACTCTCTTCAGCTTTATTATCCCAGTAAAGTGTAACTTTTTTATCACCGGGTACTGCACTTACTGTTGGTCTGTCTGGTGGTTTAAAGAAACGATAGTTTTTGTTATATATATCCTGAACAGTTTCAGCAGTGGTTAATAGATCCTGAAGATTTTCTCCGAATAGAAAAGCCATTGAGATTCTTTTAATTTCACCTTTCTTTAGAGAGATATAACCTGAACCAAAAGTAAAAACAATATCTGCATTATTCTCAATATCGCTGAAGTTACCGGGGGCATTTCTTATCCATACCAGTTGATCATTGTTAATGGCGCTTGCCTGACTCCAGGACCAGCTATTAAAACTTGTTAAGCCAATCTGGTCAGATTCATCAAGATCTGTATATTCAAAATTAGGTTCACCCGGTGCTAACGGATCAGGTCTGCCATCAGGTAAAATTCTACCGGCTGTGGGAATGCCATCCCCCTCACCTTCATCACCGGTGTTAGGAATTCCGTCAACACCAACATCATCAGTTTCAGGATCCCAGTCGCCATCATTGTCTATTCCATCATTCTGTGCTTCATCTATCATTCCATCCCCATCATTATCTATTCCATCATTCGGGTTACCCGGGCTTTCGAGGAATTTACATCCAAGATAATAAAGAGGTACATTGTTTCTACCAAAACCTGTTTGATCCCAAAAATAGACCATACTTCTTGCGTAAACAGGGATGTTGTCAACTGGTGGATAATTAGGAATGTTAAATGGCGGTATGAACAATCCATTATCTCTTGAATTAAAAGGACTTCCGCCGCCCAAATCCGGGTCGCCATAAATACCAAATAAGACCGTATCAAGATCTTTATCACTAACGTTCGTAATAGTGAAAACCAGGAACAAAGCATTGGCAGCAAGTGAATTACTCCATTGGAATGCTCTGGCATCAATCTGAACACCTAAACCTTTTCGCGTTGTATCATCGTTGAATGGATAATAAGGAAATTCAAGATTATATCTGTCATCCATTGCCCAGTAAACCTCAAGATCAGCATTGTTTTCACCAACAGTAAGATAGCCCGGCCATACATATTCGCCCAGAGCATCACTGTACCATTCGCGAGGCCAGCTATCGGGTTTCCCATCCCTATCGGAATCCGGCGAAGGATTAGCTGCAATAAACTCCTGATCAGGATCAGCATATCCTGGTAAAGGCTCCCATGTCCAGAAAAACTCAGCATTCTGTGGGTCAGTTTCTCTAAAAAGAGGATAATCATACAATCCATCAGATACTATGTGAATCCTTTGATTAGGATCGAGCGCGCTTGGAACAGAAGCAGCAATCAGTGGAGTGAACTGAAAAATATATGGGGCATCCCTCCAGACCAGTCCCAGCAGGTCTCTTAAATCCCTTCCAGGATAACCGGGTCCGATTCCTCCATAATTCCAGATTTCAACTGTAATATTATTACCGTTCATTAAATATCTTTTTCTGTCCTCGAAGGCACTTTGTTTACCTAACCGCTTCGATAATTTATTCGCCAAAGAATACTTATCGACAGTTACTTCAGCTGGTACAGTATTTACAGGCTGCGAACTGAGCTTGTTATTCATAAAATCAATAACAGACTGATGTTCACGTGCCCTTCTCTGCTCCACTGTTTCCTGCGCCACAATTAGACTTGGAAGACCGGCGGTTATTAAGATCATAACCACCATAATATTCAACAATTTCATTTTCAACATTTTAAACTCCGTATAAAATTTCATTAAAACTCAAGTGTTACACCTACTCTTACCTCACGAGGCGGAGTATAATAATTCGGGCGTACGAAATATTCTGTTGCTGACTTAATACCAGGATATTCTTCAGATAATTTGTTCGTATCCTGAGGACCGCCTCTGGTTTCTTCTAATGTATAGGTGGCACGACCAGTATCATCGTAAACCAATCTTTCGTTTAACACATCAAACAGGTTAAACACTTTTACAAACATTGTTAACAAGATACTCTGGAAATCAAATGATTTTTCAACCAGCAGATCAACATTTGTCTGTAACGGTTTTCTGCCGCTGTTTGGTTTTAGTAAAACCTGCTGCTGAAATAATGAGGGTGAATATGGAAGTCCGGTTCCTAAAGTTCCTATTACCGTTACAAGCCAGTCTCTGTCACCGCCAAAAGTAATAATACCATTGAGTGTATGAGTCTGATCCCAGTTTAATGGAACAGGAAGTTTTTCACTCTGTCTTCCTGACGATAAGTCAAGGAAGAAAGAGTTCGCATCAGTATCATTTCCTTCAGCAACCTGGAAGGTATAATCAACGGAAGCACCAAACAAATCGCTTGGCAATTTTCTTTTATTCAAAGAGAAGGTTATACCTTTTATGTTACCGTAATCTTTATTTACATACTTGTAATATGCTACACTTGTGCTGACTCTGATTTGCTGAAGTGCCAGCAGATCCCGAACGTCTTTGTAGAAACCTGTAACATTAAAAGCTATGGATTCGCTCAATTGCTGCTGTAACCCCATTTCATAACTTACAGTTTTCTCGGGATTCAAATTAGCATTTCCAAAGACAGCACTTGTAACCAATCCTCTGAAGAATGGATTAACATATAAATAATTATATGGAGGTAATTGATAAAAATGTCCATATGAGAAATGTATAATGCCTCTATCCGTTATCGGGAATGACATACCCAATCGGGGACTAAAAGTCAACTTAGCTTTTGCATCCTCAAAATTAGTATTAGGCCGGTTAACATCAGGGGCATAAATAAATTTCGGATCGAAATAATCTACACGCAGGCCTGCATTTAGAATCATACTTGTAAATTCCATCTTATCCTGCAGATATCCGGAGAACTGCCGCGGGGATCTTGAATACAGATCGTGTGTAGGAGTTCCCGGAGCCTGTATAGTAGGCTGAATATAATTTATGGTGTCTCTTAGTATCGTAAAATTTTGAAATTCCATCTCATCCCATTTATACTTCACGCCAAATTTAACATCGTGTTCTTTGGTAATCTGACTTGTAATATCAAATCTTACTTCACCAGTATTGGATCTTTGATAATAGTGCTCATTCAATGTTCCGCCGGAGTTAAAAGTATACTGAGTTGCTCTTGTATTTTTATGTGAAGGCTGATACCTGGGATCAGCAAATAAAACCGGCACCCAGTTATTATTATCATCGAAATAGCCAACTTTCATAGATGGATTATAGGACACTTTACTTCCGTTAGCATCAAGCAGCGGGAACAGATATCGCTTGAAATCGTAAATACTATAAGAACCTTTTAGTGAATAAAAGGTAGTGTTGCTAACGGCGTGTCGTAATTCAAGTGAATTTATCAATCCCCACTCATATCTGTTATAGTTAGCATCGGGATTGTATTTATAATTATGGTTGTAAGTTTGAAATTCAGACTGTGAATAGATAGCATCGTAATTAATTTTTATTGTAGTAGCTGGTTTGAAAGTTAATTTACCTGTTGCATTAATGTCTTCACTTGGATTCATAGATATTATCTTATTATCCCCGGTCTGCGCAAGATAAAACACATTGGGGTTATTTAAATCTCTTGATACGGAATCAGAAATTGTATGCTGTCTTTGTCCGTATAAATAGCCCTGGTCATAATTATATCTGCCCGAGAAGAAGAATGTAACGTCATTATTTGTAAATGGTATCGGTCCGCCAAGAGTACCTTCCACAACCTGATTATTCATCGGGTTAAAATCATCTATATTGAAAAATACATCCTTATTCGTGCTAATATAGTCTCCTGTGTAATAAGATATGGTTCCGCTGTATTTTGCACCTCCCTCTTTAGTAACGGTATTCACAATACCGCTGAGTGCATTTCCATATTCTGCATTAAAGGTTCCGCTTACTACCGAGAGCTCCTTAATTGCGTGCGGGGAAATCTGAACAGTTCTTCCAAAGTCAAATGGATTAACCGCAGAAACACCGTTAACATTGTACGAAATCTCAGTTGTTCTGCCGCCTCGAATGTGCAGTTCACCGCCGGCACCTTTTGTAATACCTGCCTGCAATGACAGAAGCTGATCAATACTTTCAACGGGAAGTGCGGCAATTTGAGTATTATCTATAACCGTATGTGATGATGTTAGATCCTTTCTCACCAGGGGTTTAACAGCTTCAACAATAATTGTTTCCAGACCAATTGCTTCAACAGGCAGTTCTGCATCAATTTGTGTTGTGAATCCGGAATTAACCCGCACATTTGTAACAATTTTTTTCTGGTAACCAACACCAGAAAAAATTAAAGTATAAACTCCCGGATCTACATTATTTATAACATATCTGCCGTCGATATCGGTAGCCGCCCCGGTGGAGGTACCTTCGATCATTATATTTATCCCTATCAATGCTTCACGTGTATCTGCATCATTGACCATACCGGCTATTTTACCAGTCTGTGCAAATAAAAAAGCATTTGGAATAAAGGAAAAAAGAAAAGTGATTGTAATTAAAAGAAGTAGATTTTTTTTCATCGCGACCTCAGATGGCAATTTATTTTACTTATAGCATATCTTCTTATGCCTTAACAGGTCAAAAGATTATTAAATTAAAAAAAGAAAAGGGTTGTCCGAAAATTTTAAAATTCATTGGATTTTATTAAATCCATTCATTTTTCGAACAACCCTTAAGAAATGCATATTAAACTACTATTTGAGTAACTGCATCTTCATTGATTTTGTGTGATTACCGGCAGTTATCTTGTAAACGTAGATACCACTGGCTAAACCTTCCCCATCAAAAGTAGCAGTATATGATCCTGCTTCGAGGTATTGATTTTGTATCAATACAGCCACTTCACGTCCTAGCACATCATAAACTCTTAAATCAACATTTATGGCTTCGGTAATACCGAATTTAATAGAAGTTGAAGGATTAAAAGGATTAGGATAATTCTGTTCTACGAAGAAATTTGCCGGGATACCAGAATTATCTTGCTCAACTGATGTGGTTACTCTATCAAGGAAATAAACATCAATTACATCAGGAGCAGGGCCACGTGGATAAGATGCTGTGAATATAATTTCGTCATCAGAGTCATTGTCAAAATTTCCAACTGCAATTACACTTGCTTCACCGCCTTCGACAGCGCCTGAGTCTAAAATTGAAGTTGCATAACTAGCCGGACTGGTTATATCACCACCCAGGTATTCCAACCTGACTATTGCAAAATTCGGTGTTGTTAGATCGACATATCTGGTTCCAAAAACAATGTCAACTAATCCATTACTATTCAAATCACCATATGCAGAACCCTGTAATCTCTGAATACCTAATGATGTAAAATCTGCTATTTCTGTCACTGTCAGATCATCACCATTTGGTTGAAGTAAGAAAACTTTTGCAGGTGCGAACCATGAGCCATATACAATTTCTTTTGTTCCGTCGCCATCTATGTCAAGTACCTGTGAACTTGCATGTGAATTTCCAGTAGCAGCTCCCAGAATTGGATCTAATGATTCATATGCTGTACCATTAAACTTGACAGGATAGATATTATTATTAGAACCCCAAACATAGACATAATTGTTTAGGACATTTACATCCCACTTGTTGCCTGTACCGCTGAAGTTTATATCATCTTTTCCTGTAAATTCAATTGTCCAGGTTTCCAGACCATTACCATCATTGGGTATATCACTAACTGAAATTATACCAACATGAAAATCTGCTAGCGGTGCACCTGCTGTGGTTCCGGCAGCACGATCACAGTGAACGACTTCACTTTTTCCATCGCCATCAACATCTGCTATAACAAATCTATTAGGTCTGAGATTAAAATTATCTACATTAACTATTGAAAATGCAGCGTTGGGATAAAAACCACCTACACCATCAGGAACTCCCATATTATCACTTCCATCTCCGGGGTATTCGTATACAAGAATTCTTGCGGGATTAGGATTAGAAGGATCCGTCCAATTAACAGGTCCCCAAATAATTTCGGGTCTTCCATCACCATCGAGATCACCCATTGTGAATGCAGGCCAGGTATTTTGAAGCGGAATTGCCGTCTCAGCGCTCCAAACCATTTCCCAGACTCCATTGTCTAATTCAAATTTGTAAAGCCTTGGGATCAGCACAGAAGCCGGAAGGTCAATTGTATTAGTATTACACATATAGATTTCGGGTTTACCATCACCGTCGAAATCAACTGGTCCTACAATACCTCCGAACCCATTTCCTTCATAGGCTACGGAATTAATAATCATTGTACGGGTGAATTCGTCTTGAGCAAATGCATTACTGAATACAAAGACGAGAAAGAAACAAAGAATAGTTAAAAGTCGATTCATACGACCTCCTTCGATATTGATGTGAGTGAATTAATTAAGTTACTAAATAGTAATTAACTTTAGATTAAATTTAAGACAAACTGACTACTATTTCAAATATTTTCAACCGTTTTTTTAATATCTACTCTTTGACAGATGGAATCAATTAATATTTATTAATGAAATGAAGTCGAATAATTTAACAGCCCATTCTTCATATGCTTTAGTATTCAGATGAAGTCCGTCATCAGTAAAATCTCTTTTAAGTTTTCCGTCTTTGTCTGTGAAAAAGTCGTGAAGTTGGAAGTAACGGATGTTACTATTAAAACAAGTACTATTTAGCTTTTTATTGATCTCAACAATTCTTTCATTCGCTCGTTCCGGATTATTTCTGGTTGGAAATAAAGAGGTTAAGATAATAGCAGAGTGCGGGGAGTACATGGCTATTTTATCAACAATTGCTTTACACTGCTGAATAATAAATTCATCTGTTCTGCCCCTTGCAATATCATTCGTTCCGATACATATGAAAATCATATCCGGTTTTTCATTGAACCAGTCCGGTTTAATTCTTTCAAGAGCTTCAACAGTACCGTCACCTGAAACACCTCTGTTAATAATGCGAAATTGCGGAAGTAAACTTGTATTGAAACCTTCAGTGATTGAATCACCAATTAAGATAATGCTTAATTGATTTGAAGTCATTTCAATTCAATAGCTTTACGTACGAATCCATCTGCTTTCTCCAAACGCTGCTGTGCTTCATCATAATCTACATTAGCTTTAATCATCACAAGAGCAGTTTTTACATGACCCTTTGCTTTTTCAAGATAAACAGACGCATCGTCATAGGATAACCCGGTAATTGTCATAACAATTTTCTTTGATCGTTCAACAAGTTTTTTATTTGTCATCTGAAGATCGATCATCATATTCTCATATACTTTACCCATTCTGATCATCGATGCTGTGGTGAGCATATTAAGAACCAGTTTTTGTGCAGTACCGCTTTTCATTCGGGTTGAACCCATTATAACTTCAGGACCAATGTAAGGGCATATAGCAATATCAACTTCTTTAATGTCGAAATCTTTTCTTGGATTGGTTGTGATGTATAATGTCTTCGCACCCAGTTCTTTTGCTTTTTTTACCGCGCCAACAACGTATGGAGTTCTTCTGCTGGCTGCAATTCCGCATACTACATCTTTACTTGTTACTTTGGCTTTTAAAATATCATTCGCCCCATTTATCTCGTGGTCTTCTGCACCCTCCTGTGCACGGAACATTGCTTCTTTACCGCCTGCAATAAATCCTTCAATCATTCCGAATGGAGTACCGAAGGTTGGGGGACATTCGGATGCATCAACTACTCCAAGTCTTCCGCTTGTTCCTGCACCAAAGTATAGTAGTCTCCCTCCTTCTTTAAAGGACTCAACAATCGTATCTACTGCTTTGGTTATATAAGGAAGTTCTTGTTCTACTGCGAAAGGAACTATTTTATCCTCTTCATTTATTATCTGCAGTATTTCTAAAGTGGATTTTGCATCAATCTCCATCGATCGAGGATTTCTCTGCTCTGTAGTTAATTTACTTATCTCTTCAAAAATTGCACGGGGATTATCTGTGGATTCCATAAGATCAGGTAAATAATTGTGATTTAAATAACGTTATAAACTTTTATGCTCAAATATAGCGGTATTTGATAAAACTTACTTTGACAAATCTTTAATTACACTTAAGCTTAACTTATATTTGGAGTGCAAATCAATGAACTTTTAAAAGATATTTATATCAATGTCAAAATATCGGATCAGTCATGTTATCAAAAGTTGAGCAATTCTATTTAGACCAATCAGGCCATAAACTCATATACGAACCCACTGAAAAAATTCCTGTTATTCAGGTTACTAACTTTCCGGAACTTGGAAAACTAACAGCATTAAGATTTATTGAATGGGTTCAGGCGAATCCTGGCGGCGTTGTCTCTCTTCCAACAGGCAAAACTCCCGAACATTTCATTAAGTGGGTAGCTCACTTTTTGAAGAATTGGGGAAAGCAGAATGTAGCAGATGAGTTGAAAAAAGTTGATCTTGATCCGGGTATTAAACCGGATATTTCAAACCTGCACTTTGTTCAGATTGATGAATTTTATCCAATTGATTCAAGCCAGCATAACAGTTTTTATTATTATATCCAGAAATACTATTTCAGCAATTGGGGTATGGATCCTGAAAAAGCATTATTCATGAATATCAATGAATTGGGCACAGCAAATAATCTTCCTTTATCCGAAATATTTCCGGAACAGGTAGTTGATTTATCCTTAAGAACCAGATATGCAAGCACAACATTAGAGAGACTTCAGAAAAGAACTATAGAAATTGTTGATCAGTTTTGTACAAATTATGAAAAAAAGATCAGAGATCTGGGTGGAATAGGATTTTTCCTCGGCGGAATTGGTCCGGATGGACATATCGGTTTTAATGTGATGGGAAGTGATCACTTTTCGTCTACAAGGTTGATTCAGACAAATTATGAAACTCAGGCTGCTGCAGCCGGTGATCTTGGCGGAATTGAAGTTGCAAAGAAAAGATTAGTTATTACAATAGGACTTGATACCATCACCTACAATTCTGAAGCAACTGCAATTATTATTGCAGCCGGAGAAGCGAAAGCAAATATTGTCAGGGATTCAATTCAGTCCGAACAATCAAATCGTCATCCTGCCAGTGTACTTCAAAGATTAAAGAATGCAAGATTCTACCTGACAAACGGAGCTGCTTTCAGATTGGTTGAAAGGCGATACCAGGATGTTAAAAGAGAAGAAACAATTTCACAGGCTTCAGTTGAAAGAGCCGTTATAAATTTATGTCTGGAAGTAGATAAACCTTTAGCACAACTGACTAAAGCAGATTATAACGGAAAAAAACTTACAAATCTTATACTGGAGAAAGCCGGTAAAACACCGGATGTTATTGGTAAGGAAATTAAAGAAGCTATTATAGACAGAATAAACAGAGGTTTGGAACACCTATCAAACCAGGTTATACTTCACACCGGTCCTCATCACGATGATATACCACTCGGGTATTTGCCTTATATAAACCATCTTGTCAGAGAACCTTCTAACAAACATCATTTCGTTACTATGACAAGCGGATTCACAGCAGTTACAAATTCTTATATGCTTGAACTGCTTCAAGACTTGCAAAATTTTATTTTATTACCTGAATTCAGATCGAGATTTCAAAAGCATTATTTCTCGCCTGAATTTAAAGAAGGAAAAGACAGAGACATACACCTATACCTTGATGGGCTTGCAATGCATAGTCGGACGGTGAGAAAAGAAGCAGTTTCCAGAAGACTTCTGAGAAATATGATCGAAATTTATGAAGAAGATAATGTCAACTACCTGGAAAACAGAATAGATGAGTTAATAAATTACTTTAAGACTCAGTATCCCGGTAAAAAAGATATTGCATATGTTCAAAAGCTTAAAGGTATGATGCGTGAATTCGAAGAAGAATTAGTCTGGGCATTTTTCGGTTTCAATACAAGTTCGGTTTCTCATATGAGACTTGGATTTTATCAGGGTGATATATTTACTGAAAACCCGGAAATGGAAAGAGATGTAATCCCGATTCTTGGACTGCTCAAAGAAATTCAGCCTACCATTGTAACTGTTGCTCTTGATCCTGAGGGAAGCGGACCGGATACACATTACAAAGTTCTGAAAGCAACTGCAGAAGCACTTAAGTTATATGAAAAAGAAACCGGTATTTCCGATGTTAAAGTATGGGGATACAGAAATGTATGGTATCGCTTCCACCCTGCTGAAGCAAATATATATGTTCCTGTCAGCCTTAATTCAATGGCAATTATGGAAAATACATTCCTTAACAGTTATGGATCTCAAAGAGCTGCAAGTTTTCCAAGCTGGGAATACGACGGACCATTCAGCAGATTGGCACAAAGCATTCAGGTAGATCAATATCAAACTATGAAAACATGTCTTGGAAAAGATTTCTTCATTAAACACGATCATCCAAGAATAAGAGCAGCTTATGGAATGATGTATTTGAAAGAATTAACTATGGAAGAATTCTATACTCATTCGATGGAATTAAGAAAATTAACAGAAAACTATTAATTTAATTGTGAGCACAGAACTAATTCTGTGCTGATTTATTAATAAAAACCTGAAGATTATGAAACAAAACAGGAGAGACTTTATCAAAACCGGCGGAATAATTGCCGGTGGAGCAGCAGTCGGTTTATATTCAGATAACCTCGCAAAAACTTTCATCAAAAACTCCGGATCAAAAATGAAACTCACATTCAGGCCATTTACATTAAATATGAAACATGTATTTACAGTCGCTGTTCATTCCAGAACAACCACACCTGTGGTGCTGACTGAAATTGAATATGAGGGAATTAAGGGTCTCGGTGAAGCATCAATGCCGCCGTATCTTGGTGAATCGCAGGAATCGGTCAGCACATTTTTATCTAAAGTGAATCTTGAACAATTTAATGATCCGTTTGATCTGGAAAATATTCTTGCATATGTAGATTCTGTTGATAAGAAAAATACTGCTGCAAAAGCATCTGTAGATATAGCATTGCATGATCTTATCGGAAAGATAATGAATCAACCCTGGTATAAAATATGGGGATATGATAAAAATAAAACTCCCAATACTTCTTTTACAATTGGTATTGATACTCCTGATGTGGTCCGCCAAAAAACTAAAGAAGCGGATATATATAAAGTGCTGAAAGTAAAGCTTGGACGTGAAACCGATAAAGAGATGATTGAAACTATCCGTTCAGTAACTGACAAACCGATAGTCGTCGATGTAAACCAGGGATGGACTAATAAAGAATTTGCTCTTGAAATGATTAACTGGCTGAGTGAAAGAAATGTTGAGTTTGTCGAGCAGCCAATGCCTAAAGAACAAGTTGATGATATTGCATGGTTAACTCAAAACTCTCCATTGCCAATCATTGGCGATGAATCAGTTCAGAGAATTGAGGATGTTGTTAAAGCCTTTGGCGTTTATTCAGGTATCAATATTAAATTGATGAAATGCACAGGAATGCGTGAAGCAAATAAAATGCTTAACCTTGCACGTTCATTAAATATGAAAGTTATGATTGGCTGTATGGTTGAAACCTCCTGCGCTATTTCTGCAGCAGCACAGTTATCACCAATGGTTGACTGGGCTGATCTCGATGGAAATCTGTTAATCTCAAATGATCCCTATGAGGGTGTACAGGTAATAGATGGAAAAGTCACATTGACGGATTATCCCGGTATTGGATTGAAAAGTTAAACTTTATTGAAATTTCTTTGCGTGAACTGTATTTTTTATCATGCAAAGAGCCAAGTTTATCAAGCCGCTAAATACAAAACTTTGCGTTCTTTTTTCCTTTGCGACCCTGCCTGCCGGCAGGCAGGTTTGCGTGATTGTCTTTGTACTGTTGTTTTTTCTTGAAATAAAACTCATTTCACGCCAAGACGCCAAGTTTATCAAGTCGCTAAATACTAAACTTTGCGTTCTTTTTTCCTTTGCGACCCTGCCTGCCGGCAGGCAGGTTTGCGTGATTGTCTTTGTACTGTTGTTTTTTCTTGAAATAAAACTCATTTCACGCCAAGACGCCAAGTATATCAAGTCGCTAAATACTAAACTTTGCGTTCTTTTTTCCTTTGTGACCCTGCCTGCCGGCAGGCAGGTTTGCGTGATTGATCTTTTTTAATTCTCAAAGGGAACAACCCCTTACTCGCAAAGAAATATACTCTCTACTTCACTCTTAAATAATTAAGTAATGCCCTCATCACTTCCGCCCGGTTGTTCTCACCAGATATTGTTTCAAAAGGAAAACCGAATGAAACGACACCGTATTTATAGTTATAACCAACCGCTGCACTGAAATTATTTTCTGAGTACCTCAAAAGAATTTCTCCGCCATTTATTCCTGCTATGGCATCAGGTGCTTCGACTTTATAAATTGAACCGTTAAAAGAAGTATTGAACTCAAAGGTAAAATCTTTATTTAAAAATTCATCATTAATTGAGTATAACTTTCCGGATTTTACTGCATGACCTGATCTCAAATAAAACTTTAATACTTCATTGGCAAATCTTATGGATGTGCTGTCGTCGTTAGCTGAATAAAGATCAGAACCAATATATGCACCGCTGATAAACATCTTTCCGCCTGAGTTAAGGTAATCTTTAAGTTTGGTTTGAAGTTCTGCAGGAAAAGTTTCAAACTCAAATTGATCGGTGTACTTTGGCATAGCTGTCTTTTTCTGTTCGCCAAGGATCAAATCAACAAACTGATAATTTTTCAGATCAACTGTGCCGTCCATTACAGCTTTGCTGTTAGCTGAACAAAATGACATACCATTTTTTACTATCGATTTTCCATGTAAGATAGGATAATCAAATGTGTTTCCTGCTATGATCATCGTTTCGTAATTTGAACTGCTTGCTCCATGCCCGGGTTTATCGTCCGTTTCCCATTCCGAGAAAGGATCGAAGTTATGCTGCGAACCGGTATATCCAAAGTCGTATTTATATGGAACTCCTTCATCAATAAAGTCCGTAAAGCCGGAAAAAGTTTTTGTTTCAACTGAAGCTGCCGGAGCAATTCTATTGAATCCATTTACAACCAGAGCAACCTGTGAATTTTCACCAAGCCAGCAGGCTGATAGAATTTCTGAGGGAAGACTTTCACCGCCGCTGTTAAAAGCTGCTACTTTAAAACTATATAATTTTCCTTTTTCAAGTTTTTCGATAGTATAATAATTTGAGTTAATAATTCTTCCGTTATCAAATCCATTATCATCTAACCTGGTATACAGGATATATTTGTCGGGAACAGCGGTTGGTTCTGCCTCATCTATTACCGGTTTCCAATTCAATAACAGACTCCCATCTCCCGATAGCTGTATGGAAAAATTATTTACCGGCAAAGGTTGTACTACATAATCATACCCAAACTGATAAGACAGAAATTTTAAAATGCCTTTGTAAATAGATCTTGAAGCATAAAACCTGAATCCCGGATCTAATGCAAATTTCATATCAAAAAAATTCTGATGGGAAAGAAGTTCAAGAAGCATTGATGGATAATTTGGTCTTGCTGCTTCACTGTATAGTGAATTCATTAGTTGTCTTCTGGTCCAAACTGAATCATATTTTAGTTTTATATCATCTACAATTTGAGTCTGAACTATATCCGACAGATCGCGGTTTGCAAGTCTTGATACACTATCCGGAAAAAAGTGAAGAGAATCGAGTCCGGGAATACTATATATCATCAATGTACCGATCACCGTATCACTTCTTGCGATACCGGCATCTGTATGAAATGCAAGAGATAAGTCGATTGGAATCCCTAGTCCGGCTTCATTACGTTTTTTATTCGGACCGAACGGATTTCCAAACAGGTAATTACCATATTCTGCACGTGATTGATAATCATCTTTATAATCATCAGAATCATTATTCAAGTTATAAACTAAAGTGTCGGGCATTCCTGCAAACTGTAGCCAGTATCGTGAACCTTCCATAAATTTTGGTCTTCCGCTGGTTTGACCGTTACGTTCCACAACACCCATCCCGCCGCCGAATCTTACGGCATCAGCGGAGACATATTTATTCTTCTCTGCACTTTTGTTTGATAGTTTAACACCCTGTTCGTCAAACTGACCTTTACTAAAATGAAAATTTTCAAGATACACCCAGGTACCGCCGCCGATTTTCTGATTAACCGAAAATTCAGTCTGTCCTCCTGCATGGTAAACAGTATATACTGCATCACTGATATTATCCGGTGAAGATGAATAAGAAATATAAACTGCGTAATCACCTGCCTCAGGTATATAGGGCAACCAGCTAATAGTTGCTGTTTCATTAACTGATGATCTAGTAAACCTTGTGGATCCCATCCTGAACGGATTTTCATTATTTTTTAATTTCTTATCCCGCATTCCAAATCCGGATGAGTTATCGGATTGCCATTTGAATCCATCTGTGGATTCTTCCTTATATGATTTATCAGAATCTATATCATTATCTACAATCACTTCACTGATCTGAATATCCCTCTCACGTGGGACGAATACATTAGCACCAGCATTTTCCAGCATTGGAATTAAGTAGGTTATAGTGAAAGAAGCGGGTAGTAAATCTTCTATGGTCTGAAACAATCTTGCACGCTGCCACTCCCATCTGTTCTCCCTGTTATTGTAATACCATCCGTGACTATGCCATAGAAGTATATTGGTTTTATCCAGTCCGTTAGTCACTGCATATTCCTTTGAAAGATTTAATACAATCGGAATTCTGTCAGAAAGATTAGATTTGGTAAGTCTGCTTTTATCAACTTCCTGTTCATCAGATCTATAATAGTTCGGAATCAATTCTTCAATAAGATAATTCATCGAATATATCTCAAAATTATAGTCAGAGAATTCAGTACCGAAAACCTCTTTAACATTGATATAAATTTTTTCAACATTCGATGTTCTGAGAGGTATGCTGGCAAACTCTCTGCTGAAATCAAATCTAATTCTCTTATTGCCATGATCAACATCAAGTTTCTCAAGTTTTGTACTGCGGGCAAGATTAAAACTTTTTTTAAATGAATCAATGTTTTCCAGAAACTTTTGCTTATTGAGAATAAACAATTCATCTCTGCTGAGTTCTTTTACCGAAGTGCATGCCGCGAGAGTTAAAACAGTAAATAATAATAGAGCTAAACGTGATTTCATTTTAGTACTATTTTAATATGGGAGGATAAAGAAAGCCCGGCTCGATAAGCCGGGCGTAAATTAATTTCATTTTATGAACATCATTTTTCGTGACGCGGAAAATTCATTCGCAGTCAGCCGGTAAAGATAAATGCCGCTCGGTAAATTCGAAGCATCAAAAGTCACCTCGTAAGAACCGCTGTTCAGGTATTCGCCGGCAATTAAACTTATAACTTCCTGCCCAAGTAAATTGTATACCTTCAGCGTTACAACCCCGGGATCAACAATATTGAATCTTATTAAAGTTGACGGATTGAACGGGTTTGGATAATTTTGCTCAAGCATATAGTCGTCTGCAATAGGAATAATTTCATTCACAGAAGAAGGGTCAAGTATAGTTTTAAATCTCCAGGTATCTGACCAATTTCCGGTACCATATTGATTTATTGCTCTTACCTTCCAGAAATAGAAAGTATTATACAACAGGTTAGAGTATACAATGGTAGTATCGGTTAATCCGGTTGTATCAATTACTATTGTAGCCGGTAAAAAATCAGCGCCGCGCGCAAGCATTAAATCATATGTTTCAGCTGAAGAATTTTTATTCCAAACTAACACTGAATCAATCGGCAAATTGCCAGTATTGTTGACCGGAAATACAAGTGCGGTTGTAGTTGGAAAACCTGTTGTGAAATTAAATACTGAGGAGAATTCACTGGTGCCTCCTGCATTTATAGAGTTCACTCTCCAGTAATAAGTAATTTGACCTTCCAATCCTGTGATTACCTTGAAAGTATCGGGAATACCGCTTTGATCAAGAACAATTCCGCTTGTAAAAGAAGGTTCGGTAGAGATCTGTAATCTGTATGAAGAAGCCAGATCAGGGTAATACCAATCCAGAGTCATTACTTCACTGATATTTATAGCTCCATTTACAGGTGAGGCAAGAACAGGTACGGGAGGCGGATTAACCTGCAGTACACTGCTCATTACACTTTCATTATAATTTCTATCTAACGAGGTGACTACAAAATAGTAAGGACCTTGTGGATTTGGCGGTTCACCCGGAATGCTAAACCTTCGTCCTTCAACATTATAGATATTTGCCGGGTTATTCAGATCAGAAGGTTGAATATTCGAGTTATTGAATCTGTAAACAACATACCTTGATGCTGAATCTCCGTCAGGAGCAATTTGCGGCAGATCCCAGGAAATTGCCGCCTGTCCATTCGGTAATCTTTCAAAGACTAAATTTTGCGGCGGATTTGGCGGAATGGTATCTTTCCATGCCATCGGAGGCAGTATAGCCATATATCGGTAGAGATCATTTTTAAGCGTATCTGTTACACCTCTAGGATTTTCAGGAAAATTTTTTGCTCTGAAGAAAACTCCGCCATGCACTTTGGGATTAGCTCTGTCAAATCTTATCTGATTAGGAATCTCGCTCGGGTTAGTCCAATTAGGAATTCTGTAATACGCATGACCGGGATAGTAATGTAGTCCATACTTATGAACTGAATCTGCCCACCAGGGCTGAAGTTTAGCATAATCCTGACCACCACCAAATGGCCAGTACAGTTGAGGAGTTAAGTAATCAATAGATTGATCTTTAAGCCAAGCCATTGCATCAGCATAAATGACATTGTATGCATCCATTCCGACAATTCCCGGTGGTATGCCATTTTTCCAGATACCGAAGGGACTAATACCAAACTTTATATAGGGTTTAATTGCCTGAATTGTATCGTAAACCTGCTGAACCATAAGATTTATATTATCCCGTCTCCAATCATTTTTATTGGTAAAACCTCTTGGATCAGCAGCAAATGCTGAATCATCAAATGCATTAAAGGTGGCATTTGCTGTCATATTAGCTGGTGGATAAGGATAAAAATAATCATCCATATGAACACCATCGATATCATATCTGCTTACAACATCACCGATAATTTTCTTGGTTAATAATCTTACTTCCTTCAAACCGGGGTTCAAAATCTTTAAATCAACCGGAGGTGTTGCCGTTGGTAAGCTGAACCTTAGCACCCAGTCAGGATGTGTATTAGTAATATGGCTTGCCGATTTTGGATATGATCCTACAGACCTATCTGCCCTGTAAGGATTAAACCATGCGTGAATTTCCATTCCTCTTTTATGTGCTTCTTCAACAGCAAATTCAAGAGGATCATAATAAGGCATAGGAGGATTTCCCTGAGTTCCGGTTAAATAGTATGACCAGGGTTCATGGGCAGAACTATATAAAGCATCACACTCTGTCCTTATCTGAAATATAATTGTATTTACACCAGCTGATTTCAATTGATCCAATAAATTAATTAGCTGCTGTTTTTGTTGCTCAGTAGAATTGGTCGGTGAATTAGGCCAATCCAGATTGGCAACAGTAGCTATCCAGGCAGCTCTCATTTCAATCTTTGGCGGAACCGACTGAGAGAATACTGTGGATGATAAAATCAGAAAGGTTATAAATAGTAAAAGATAATTTTTCATAGTAGTAATAATTTAGTTAAACAAATACCTTGTCAAATTTAAGTAAGATTCTGCTTATTATAAATACACAAAATAAAAATGCCCCGGAGAACCAGGGCATTTTAAGAATAAAATTACTTTGATTTTTATTTTAACAGTATCATTTTACGAAATTGATTGAATTCACTGCCGTTATCAGCTGAAGCGCGCAATTCGTAAAAATAAACACCGCTGCTTACTTTCTTCCCGAATCTATCATCGGCATTCCAAACAACATTATAATTTCCTGATTGGAATTCTTTGTCAAGTAAAACATTTACAACCTCGCCAAGTAAATTGTAAATGGTCAGTCTGACACTTGATGCAACCGGCAATGAGAAATTTATAGTTGTATATGGATTAAACGGATTCGGATAGTTTTGCGAGAGTGCAAATTCAGCAGGCACAACTAATCCATCATCCGGAACTGATGTTGGCTCGGTAATGGAATAAGCCAGTGCGGTTAAGTTTTTTATTCCAGTAGTACCAATTATTGTTCCTAATCCAGTTGTTTGATCAATTGAGATTAAGTCACTTTCAACAGTAGCAGCCCCTTTGATTCCATATAATATACCATTCTGGTCAAAAGCTATATCATTAGTGTTTGCATTAAATCCGGTTCTTCCCACAAACAACGTATCACCGGTTAGCAAATCGAACTTTGCAATTCTGTCTCTTATTCCAACCGGAGTTTTAACACTTCCCCAGAGCTGGTTATTTAGCGGATTGAATGCAATTGCAACTCGAGCTAAAGGAAGAGTATTTACCAATTGGAGGGTTTGATTTGATAAATCAATACTATATAGCTCTCCGGGGATTGTGGTACCATAAAGTTGTCCTGAAGTGTCGAATGCTATTGAAAACAATTCCGGTAAATCAAAATTCGCCAATAAGTAGGCATCGCCAGATTCAGCATTTATTCTGAAAATCTGCGAAGACAAGGTTGTATAAATGACTCCATAAAGCTGCTCTGATGAAGGATCGACAGTCATGTTAACTAATTCATTGAAACCCGTTGGGCCAATATTAGTGCCGGCACCGGTTGATTTATCAACATATAAGAGTTGACCATTATTTTGTGAACCGGAAACGGCATAGAGCTGCTGCCCTACTACAGGATTAATAATATATCCAAATCCTTTCAAATTAAACCCAGTGAAATTTGTAGAGTTGTTTGCAACCGGGAAAAACTCATTTTTTTCACCGAAAGAAGTTGGACTAAAAACAAACTTTACATAAAGTGAATCATAAGTTTCTAGTGTAACTGGAAAATTGTGAACAGAAGTTCTATAAAACTCACCAACAAATTCTGGCATAGCAGTAATATTTAATTGGTCTTCCCCATAATTCGCGATTACAACTTCTAAAGTGTCTCCGTTTGTTTGAATCTCTACATCACCAAAATCCAAATCAATTTCAGGAGTGAAAACGAATGCACCCTCGAAAGGTTCTAATCTAACCTCACCAATAGCCATTGCATATTGGTTCGTTCCAGAAGCAAATTCAGTCACCATCCAAAAATTTAATTCAGTCGAAGGGTCAAGAAACATGCCCATATAATCACCCCAACGATTTCTAGTACCGCCAAATGTAATAACATATTTCCCAAGTCCTTTCTGTAACTCATAAGCGCTACTTAGTCCCGGAGGGTCGCTTGCTCTACGACCGACATAGTATGCTCCGATATAATCATTAAGCGAAGAACGCGAACAATTTATTAATATATTACGATTTTTATCGACACTAATTGCAGGATAAATATGATACATTCCCGGTGTTCCATATTCGACACTTTCAACAATCGTATTAGTACCTACATCTAACTTAAAATATCTTATATTCGCAGCAGTCTGACTACTATTGCCTACCGAATGAACAGCATATAAATAACCATCTCGGTAGATAGGTGCGTTTCTAATAGGACTACCACCGGACTCAATTGAATCGGCTGGTTGGGTACCGCTACCAGGTTGTAAGGCAAGAGGAGTCGGATAATAAGTAGTGGTTGGGATATTGACTGCCGTTAAAACCGGATTAGTAACCGGATTACTCAATTTGTAGAAACCATAAGATGCAAACGCAACCGAACCTCGATAAGCCCATAATAAATAATGGTCATTCGCTACTGTATATTGAAATGATGGTCTAATATTAAATGCTCTGAGTGATGGATATCCAGGTACCGTAATATTATAAAAGGTCGTAAAACTAAGTGGACCGCCATTACTTGAGTACAATTCTGCTTTAGATATTATTTTGAGTTGCGGATACTGTCCAAATCCCGCAAAACTAAAAACATTGGTGGCGATATAAATCCCCTGATGATCAAAGCCTATCTGAGGGAAATCACCCCATAAAGTGGAGGGTAAACGGTATGTGTACCATGTACCAAACGGGTCATCATCATCGGAATAAGCTAACAAATCGCCCGCCATCTGGGCTCCGTCATCAATTTGCATGAATACTATGACCCAACGACCTGCAAAGTGATCAAAAATAATTTGAGGATCTCCATCCTGACGTGGCCAAATCCCCTGCCAAAATTGATTAGAATTCACATTACTTAATAAGTTACCCTGCTTATCGTATATAAAAATTCCCGATGAAAAATTCGTAAGAACCATAACATGATTAGGACCTACTGCAATTGTGGGATCGGGCGGAATAACGTTATTACTATGAGATAATATGTATTTGTTCAAGAGTAAAGCATTCTCACCAATTGCATTATTATTCTCAAATTCTTCAGATTTTTCATGATAATAAGTGCCGAATGCGTCCCGGTTCTCATAATTGAAATCTAAATCATCAAATAATTGGATATCTGGGATTTTCTCCCCCATAATTTTTGGTGGATCATTGCTGATGGATGCATCAATAGTCTGAGTCAGAATAAAAGTAGCACCTGACGCGACAGTATCATAGCGGGTTTGATAAGAAATTTGACCTAACGTATTCGCAACAAAGAATAAAGCGAAAATTGCAATTAGATAGCAGTTGAATCTGAACATGTGAACCTCAATGTTTTTTAAGATGAATTTTATTAAAATAAAAATTACTATTAACGAGTGACATTTCTTTACAATGAGAATATAATTTGCTATTAGATAAAAATTCGAATTAGATGTAATCCGAATTTTATCGGCATCATTTTTAACTTGCCTGATCAGCTATTTAATATTTCAAAGCATAATATTATTTACTATAACGACATTTGTCGCTATTTAATTAAGAGCATTTTCCTAACTGAATGATATATATCATTATCAAAATTAGAGTTGGCATTCATTTCATAAATATAAACACCGGAGGATAAATTCTGAGCGTCAAAATAAATCTGATGATACCCGGCATCTAATGATTCATTAATTAATTCTGTAACTAATTCTCCAAGAGCGTTATATATTCTAAGATTAACGTGACTTCCAAAAGGCAAGGCAAATTTTATAGTTGTTCCAGGATTAAAAGGATTTGGATAATTCGAATACAACTCATATCGTAATGGGAGATTACTAATTTCATTGTCAATCGATACTACCATTACCGTCGCTTCATTACTAAAATCTGATACAGCAATACTATTCGAGCAATAAACTCTGTAGGCATACTCATATCCAATTTGCACATCATTGTCGATATAGGAAGTAGAATTTGTTCCCAGGGAATCAATTAATTCATACGGATTGTTACCAATTTTGCGTGATATGAAATATTTTGTTTCATTCTCCGAATTATCAATCCAATTCAAAATTACTTTTCCAGTCGAATCTGAGATAGCTGTTAGTTCCGTTGGCGGAGATAAAAGTGTTATAAATCTTCGGATACCGATAAAAGCACTGTTACCGGCCTGATTTATGCCATTAACTCGCCAGAAATATCTTCGCCCATCAGCAAGTCCGGTTAGGATGTATGAAGTATCAACTAGCGTAGAATCGTTAAAGATCAAAGCAGTAAAAATTATATTCGTTGATACCTGCAAGCGATAGTTATCAGTATAAAGATTGGATCCCCAAACAAATTCAACATCCAATGGTGTATTTTCTGCTAAATCTTCCGGATAGTATAATTCTGGCGCTGGAGGAGGAGCTAATTTAGTTGTAAAACTCCAGGTATCTGACCAGTTGCCATCTCCCCCACTGTTAATTCCTCTCACCCGCCAATAAAAAGTTGTTAATCCGGATAATACAGGAGATTGAAATTTTGTACCCCTCACCAAGCTATCGACAATAATTGTATTAAACTGTACATCTTCGGCAACCTGTATTTGATAATCGTAACTTCTGGATGAATGATTCCATTCAAACATAGGATCAATTACAACATTTGCAGAACCATTGGATGGGAATGTTAAGTTTACCTGGTCAGGTAAAGTCATATCAATACCAGAGATCACCAGCGAAAAAGCCTGTGATGCACCAGACAGAGTTCCTTTATGTGATACCTGAACTGTATAAGAACCTGCTGCTGGATTTTCAATATACACCTGTTCAACGTTATCGCGGATATTATCACCATTCGCTGCCGGATTTGAAGGATTATTCTTATCTAAAATCCAGGGAAAATATGTTCCACCCGGGCCTATAATACGAATGTCAAGATCGTTTACAAGCATTATGTTAGGAGGGTTTAATGATACTGGCGGTGGTGTTCCTGCCGGATCAGTCCAAACAATAGTTGCTTTCAAAGGTTCAGAACCAATTGACTGTACCTGGAAGGAATATTGGTTTCCATTATTTAAACTAAGTTCTTTAATTAATTCAGCATTACCAAGATCACTATTTAATCTCATCAAACGGACAGCGTTAAAAGTATTCATTAAACCCCATCCGAAAGTATAATCCGGACCCGGTGCTGCCCCAGCTTCATCAGCAGTATGTATGATCAAAGACTTGATAGTAGAGGCTTTTAATGTTACTCCTGGATTAATAGACTGTTGATATTCTAGAATTAGTCCTACAGAACCACTGACATTTGGGGTTGACATTGAAGTTCCGCTCAATGAAGCGTAAGATGTCGGAGATTCGTTATTTGAAGAAGTAAGCCCAATTCCATTGGCGACTACATCGGGTTTTATTCTCCCATCATCCAATGGTCCCCAATTACTAAAGTTGCTCATAACCACATTCGAGGGTTGTAAATATCCATTTGGTATGTCATTTACGGCACCAATTGTAAGAGTATTTTTTGCGATTCCACGAGGATCATTAATACAATCAAATCCATCAACACCACCATCTCTGTTTCTAACAGTATTTGATAACTGCCATTGACCTCCAATCAGAGCCCAATGCTCTCCACCCGGAGCAGGTCCGGTATCACTTCTGTCATTGCCTGCACTTTTAACCACCAATATATTAGGTGCGTTAAATAACAAATTATCCCAGGTAGCTGAATTAGCACTATAGAAACCAAATTGCCAATCTTCGACTTCACTTATTGCAAGATCACCAAACCAGGCCCATTTCCCATCATTAAAATAATCAAATCTCCAACCGCGTATTGCACCATAAGAATGATTTGTTACCTTCAATCCATTAGCTGCTGCAGTAGCTACTTCAGATAAATCATTAGTTGAATTATAATAATTAATTGTTGCGCCATGAGACATTCCGATTGCAATAGAATTTACCCCGCTTGCTATCATTGTTCCTGCAACATGTGTAGCATGCTGTGTTACTAATGTTGTGCCGTCCATTTGAAACGTTCTTCCGGTAAGTTCCTGATGCGTGCTCAAAGGATGACCTCCAGCTTCCCATAAACCAAGAATTTGTCCGGCTCCCGACAAATTAAATCCCATTAGACCCGATTGCCAGACAAGATCGGAGCCGAGAGTTCTTGCTGCATTTAAATTATCTGTAGCATCATAAACGGGCAAACCATATTCAAATTTCTGAAGTTCTATCACTGATCCATCCGGGTATTCGTACCAAACCGGAATATTCATAACCGTAGCAATTGATTCTGCTTCAGCACGTTGCAATTTCCAGATATTTGTTTGTTCAACAGCAAAATTTCTCAACCATTCAACCCTGGTTTCTTGCTGGGCATACAGAAGGAAACTTGTTGTTAAAATGAAAACGATAATTATTAATATTTTTTTCATCGTTTTATCCTTTCAAATGATGCTAATAAACTTTTTCTTGATAAAGTTAAGTAACAAGTTAATAATTTTCCATTCATAACGGATGAGTTATTTCTAAAATTGAAATGATTATTCTATGAGTATGAACAAATTATTAAATTTGAATATTAAAATAACAGATAATTTAAAATAAAAATAGCCACCCGTTTTTTACGGATGGCTTAAAAAACTTAAAGGATTAATTCAACCTGTCTTTATAAGTTTCAAACATATACTTAACTACTGCCTCAGCTTCCTGAGGTTTCAGCCCCGGGTTCGGCATAGGAGGAAATGCCGGATCGACTTTTACCGGATTACGTATAAAAGCAACTAATTGTGATTCTTTGCCAACATATTTGGGGAGAACATCCTTATGAGCCGGTCCGACTAATACCTGATCAAACCGATGGCAGGATGCGCAGCGAACATCATACAATTCCTTACCGCTTATTTCCTCAATACCACCTGTTCCTCTCAACTCACTAAGCATTTCATCAAATTGTGTACTCAATACAAGTGAATGAGTGGCGGTAGCATTCGTCATAGCCATTTGATCTTTAATAACCAGAGCGAATACCGCAAATATAACAGTAAAAAATAATGCAGCACTATAGTGGTGTTTATGATGTTGAAGAATCATATATATGAGGTGAAGTGCAAGGAATATTAATAACAATGCAGCTATTCCATAAAAGAATACTGAGCCGGAAAGAAATGATTCCGGTATCGAATAGATATTTAGTGCCAATAATACCGGAAGTGGTATAGCAAAATACAATGCAATTTTTGCGGATTTCATTTTTAAAAACTGAAGATATTCCCCATCCAGCTTTTTATCCTCTTTCCAGTAAAGAAATCCGAATAACACTGCGGAACCTGTTAGTGTAAAAGCAAGGGATATAAATATCAGTAAATTGAGTAATACCTTAGGTGATATTAACAGAAAGAAAACCCCGGAAACACTCATTACACTAAAGTTAGTTGCTGTAGTCACTGCTCCAATGAATAGCCAGATACCTGCAAATAAAAACACAACTGCCCATCGGCCGTTTTTTGATGCAAGTGTATCTGATGAGTTTTTGAGTTTTTCAAAATCACCTTCGGCGGACTGGTCATTTAATTTTTTCTCTTCGACGGCTGAGAATAACCTGCTTATAGCAAATGAATGTCTGTAAACATAGGTCATTATTAATCCGATAGTGACAAGTAAAAAAGACAACGCAAGATAGCCGACTGTTCCCACCTCAGCAGTATGCAGTAGTTGAGCAAAAATTAATATGGAAGTAAATAATGGAACTATCCCCAAAATCACACCAACGCTATTTTTAACAGTTACTAACTCTATTACGTCTTTAGCATAACTTAATTTATGACTATCAGAGAATTTTATTCCTTTTCTTTTGTAATAAAGAGAGAGTATCAATCCTCCAAATACAATACTTATAAAAGGTATAAATAGAATTAGAATCAGCGACTGCATATAGTGGAGTAATTCTATATGTTCTGCAGATTGTGGTAAAACCAGATTGTCTAAAAATTCCATTTAGGGCTCACTTGTACAATTTAGTTAAAAAATCAGTTTATCTATAGATATTGCAGTAACTACAAATAAAGCAAACAGATTTATACTGTTAAAGGCGAATCTGTAATTCGCTATCGTATCATCAAGTCTTAGTATTCCTGCTGCTTTCCAGATTAAAATAATGCCTGCGATGAACATCGAATAAATAATCCAGTTCAAATGTATTATTCCAAATAGAGGAATTAAAAATCCTGTAACTATTGTTGCAAAGATCCATATGAAAGTTATTCTGGTTAATTGCTGATGCGAAAATATCTTCGTCAGTGTTGGTAAACCTGCTTTCTGATAATCTTTATCCATAACTAACAGGAGGAGCCAGAAATGAGGTATCTGCCAGATGAAAAAGAAAAATGAAAGAATTATTATTTGCGGTTCAAGTAAACTGCCCCCTGCCGCAACCCAGCCAATTGCAGGCGGTATTGCCCCAACTAAAGAACCGGGAACAATTGCCAGAGCTGTTTTTCTTTTTAGCGGAGTGTAAATAAGATTATACCAAACGAGATTCAGAAGACCCAGAAACATTGCTGTAATATTCGAACCAAGAAATAAAATTAACGCACCTGTTAGAACCAAAATGCCGGCAAAATACCAGGCTGAGGATGCTGAAATTTTCCCTGAAGGAATAGGACGGTTTCGTGTTCTATCCATCAAACCATCGGTGAATCTTTCCTGGAAATGATTGAATGAAGCGGAACCACATGCCAGAAGAAACGTTCCTAATGTTGGTAATATAATATCAGCAGTTACATTTCCTTTATAGGCAATAAATCCGAATGACGTAGTAACAGTTACGAAGAATGTAATCTTAACTTTACTTAGTTCAAGAAATATTTTTAATTTTTCAAAAAACATTAATTTCCTGCAACCGGTACTTGTTCTTCTTTGATTAATTCGTCAACAGTATTGCCGGAAGTTTGATTACTTTCCTGTTCCTGATTCATCCAGTTTTCAAATTCCTCTTCAGACAGTACATAAATTTTAGAATACATATAGGAGTGCTGAAGCCCGCAATACTCTGCACATGCAATGTCATATGCTCCTTCATTTGTTGCTTCAAACCAAATCTGCCGGTCCTGCCCGGGATAAACATCTTTCTTAATTCTGAAGGCAGGAATATAAAAAGCATGGTTAACATCACTGGATCTTAAATTCAACACAACAGGAGTGTTAACAGGTACATATAATGAATCCGTTTCTCTACCATTTTCATATTTAAATTTCCAGTTCCACATCATTGCAGTAACATTAATGGTCATTGCGTCATCGGGAATATCTGCCATATCTTTATAACCAACCCACCCGTACCAGAACATAATTAGAACAAGAATAGTTGGAATTGCAGTCCAGAGTATTTCTAAACCAACATGACCATGGATATTAGTTGCTTTGGGGTTTTTCTTTCTATTATACCTGATTACAAAAAAGATCATTAAGAATGTTATCAGAACGAGAAAGAAAACCGAAACAATTATAGTAAACAGAAATACCGAGTCAACAGAGTGCGCAAAATTTGATGCTCCGTCAAACATAAATCAATTCCTTATTATAAAAGAGTAATCCGAAAATAAAAGCAAGAACGAGATAAGCAGGAAAAAAATTGCCACGCCTACAAAAATTTTAAAAGTTATATCCTCACTTCTCAGGTGCATAAAAATTGTTAATACCAGGTACGTTTTAACTGAAGCGATAACCAGTGCGGTTGCAACTGTTATTCCGCCGAAATCAATTCCTGCCACAGCTACTGTAATTCCCGTCAGAGCCATTAATGCAAGCCATACAAGAATATATCCGCCGTATCCATGAGAATGTTGATTATGTTCAGAATGATTTTCCATTTCAAAATCCTTAAGTTATCAAATAAAATAACGGGAATAAGAATATCCAGATAATATCTACGAGGTGCCAGTATAATCCGGCAGATTCAAGTTTAACGTAACTATCCTGTTTAATAATTCCTTTTGCAGTAAATCTTGTCATTACTAAGATCAGAACTATTCCTATAACAACGTGAAGACCATGCAATCCTGTCATAACGTAGTAAAGACCAAAGAACAATATCTCACCGGAATTTCTTGCAAGTAATTCATCGGCACCCGGATAAATGCCGTGATGAAATTTCGCAGTCCATTCAAAATATTTATTAACCATAAATCCGAGAGCAAGTATTACTGTAAGCAGCTGAAAAAATATCGAAAGACTTTTATTATTCCGCTGAATAGCCGTAATTGAAAGAGCCATGGTTAATGAACTTGTAAGCAGAATTGCAGTGTTAAAAGTTCCTATTATAGTATTCAGTTCCTTTGCCGCAAGATGAAAAGCTTCAGGATTATTATATCTGTAAACAGCATACAGAATGAACATTCCTCCAAAAAGCAGAAGCTCTGTAAACAGGAACAGCCACATTCCCATGCGGGAACCGACATCATCTCTGTGAACGTGTATTGCCTGATCGGTAGAACTCACTTTACCTCCTCGGATTGAAGTGTTACTAGTTCGTTTTGATTGTATTCATAAGGCGCTTCAGAAACAGTTGGAATTACGGTAAAGTTTTCGTGAATCGGAGGCGTATCTGTATGCCATTCAAGAGTTTCACCTCCCCAGAAATTCTTTTCTGTTATTTTTGTGCCCTTAAATAATGAATATATCAGATTGCCAAACATTAAAATAAATCCAGCGACAACAATCCATGAACCGATTGTTGATATAAAATGATAGGAAGTAAATTCCGGCAAATAATCGTAATATCTTCTGGGCATTCCCAGCCATCCCATAATAAACATAGGGAAGTACAGAGTGTTAAACCCGACGAACATAAACCAGAAAGTTGTTCTGGCAAGTTTCCGTAAATACATCTTTCCAAACATCTTCGGATACCAGTAATGCATTGCAGCAAAAAAACCGAATCCGGTTCCGCCAAACATGACATAATGGAAATGTGCAACAATAAAAGAGGTATCATGCACCATTATATCTATTGATAATACTCCCTGCATAACTCCGGTCAAACCGCCAATTGTAAACTGAAAAATAAAAGCGAGAACGTAGAGCATTGGTGTCGAAAGTTCAATTGAGCCTTTGTATAATGTAGCAACCCAGTTAAATACTTTTATTGCACTGGGGATTGCAACGATCATAGTTAATAATGAAAATACAAACTGACCTGTATCGCTCATACCAGCAGTAAACATATGATGAGCCCAGACGAGTGAGCCGAACAGTGCGATAGCAATGCTTGACATTGCAATAAACTTATATCCGAATATAGTTCTCCTTGCAAACACAGGAATAATTTCAGAAACTACACCCATCGCCGGTAAGATCATAATATATACTGCGGGGTGGGAGTATATCCAGAACAAATGCTGAAAGAGTACGGGATCACCACCGAGAGCAGGATCAAATAAACCGACGCCAAGAATTCTTTCAATACCTACCAGTAGCAAAGTGATACCTATTATCGGAGTTGCAAGAACCTGAATCCACGCAGTTGCATAGAATGACCAGATGGACAACGGCATTTTGAACCAGGTCATTCCCGGTGCTCTCATTCTGTGAACAGTTGTAACAAAGTTTAATCCTGTCAGTATTGATGAAAAACCAAGAATGAAGGCTGCAGTTAATGCTATTAAAACATTTGTGCCTGTACGAACGCTGTAAGGAATATAAAAAGTCCAGCCTGTATCGACCGGTCCGCCCGGAAGCAGAATAGAAATAATTGCCAGTAATCCTCCGGCAACATAAAGATACCACGAAAGTAAATTTATTCTTGGAAAAGCAACGTCTTTAGCTCCGATTAAAATCGGGAGGAAAAAATTTCCAAATACTGCAGGCAAACCCGGAATAACAAAAAGAAAAATCATTATTACACCATGCAGCGTAAAATATGAGTTATATGTTTGCGGGTCCATTATAGTTCTTCCCGGTGCAATCAGTTCTAATCGCATAAGGAAACCGAAAGTAACACCTCCAAGAAGAAAAATTGAGAGCGAAATAAGATACAGAAGACCTATGCGCTTATGGTCTGTCGATAAAATCCATCCCAGAAATCCTTTGAACTTACCTTGATAATCAAGATAACTTGGTTCCTTGCCATTATTATTAATCGATAAAACATCACTCGACATATAATTCTACCTTTACTTTTTACTCACGTTCTTTGGTTTTCTTAAAAATACAATTGCAAAAACTGCAACGAGCAGCAGAATTCCGGCACCAAAAATTCTTGTTAAATTTAAAACATATTTTTTTCCTGCCGGATCATAACTAAAACAAAACTGTAAAACCCTTGCGATTGTCGGCGATACCCTTCCGGCAGAAGTTTCTATAACAGCCATTTTAAAATCGAATGGTGCTATTCCAAATCCTTTACTATCTGAATAAGCAGGAAATAAATAGCGACAAACTTTTCCTTCCTTATCAATAAAAATGAGTGCTCCCGAGTGAAGAAAATCTTTTCCCTGACGCTTAAAGTAAAATCCCGCAGCATCAGAAACTCTCCTAATTTCGGAGCTATCACCGGTTAAGAACTTCCAGCTTTCGGGAGGAATTTGTTTATCAACCAGTTGCAGAAAATCATTCTTTTTTGAAAATGCAATCTCAGGTGTTTCGAACTCATCCATACTTATATTAATAATGTTGTAATCAACTCCTATGACCAGATCGGATTTGTTAACCACATCAGCAATTTCCATTAAAAGTGGACTGCATATTCCCGGACAGTTGTAATACACAAAAGACAAAACTACAGGTTTAGTAAACAATTCCTTGAGTGTATATTCATTTCCGTTTTCATCCCTGAACTTCACATCCAGTGGTAGATATTTACCGAGTTGCTCTTCAATACCGACTTCTATTTGGTTAACAGAAGAAAAAGCCTGAACGGAAGTCAAAAAAAGTATTGATATAATCACTAATATCTTCATCGTATCGTGAACTAAATTAAAGTTGTATAATACTATTCAAATATGAATAAAGTGTAGACCATTCTTCACCGGTCATTCTGAAAATTTTTCCACTGAAACCATTTTGATTAACATTCGTTGCTGCAATGTCAATCAGATTTCTTTCATTCTGTCGCCATGAATCGTTTTTAATCAGGAACGAAACCGATTTAAATATATTACCGCTGACAGATTTAAAAATCATCGCTCCAGCGGTATTGTCCAATTCTATTTTATTAGTTATCTGTTCAGCAAAGTGTAATTTAGATTGATATTCATCTATCAATATCGTCTTTGCAACAGCAACCGGAATCTGTGCAGGCAGCTGCTGTCCGGCTGATAAATTATAAGTTAAATCCAATGCTTCAAGATCAGCATTTGAGTCTTCGGGTGCATCCGGAACAAAATTTTCTCTGATATAGTGAGCTAAAGATATCTTTTCCTTCGGAAGAAGATAATCATAAGCCACCATAGCGCCTCCGGCAATTCCTTCCTGCAGAGTGGTGTAAATACCCGAAATTGAACTTCCATTTTTCCAATTCTGAGCGTCAGTAAAATTTTTAGGTGCAGGATTTAATCCCATAGCAGCAGGTCCTCCGCCGGCACCATTCTCGCCGTGACAGGATGAACAATTTGCTTTATATAGTTTTTCACCCTCCGATAACAACTCGGCGTTAGGTTTACTCACTTCAAAGATATCTGTCGGTGGAACATTTTTAGCAGGTTGAATTGAAAGATCCACAGCGACAGCCGTATCAGGAATAAATGCAGGAACTTTCTGTCTGGCAACAAAATCAAGATTACCAGCATAGTACAATCCAATTGCAATAATAATTACAAGAATGTATGGATAAAGCAACCCGAACAAAGCACCGGGATTTTTCTGCACTTCCTGAATTTTTTCTTTAATCATTTCAATGATATCTGTCATATGCTTTTCAAAATTCGAATATTATAAATGAAAACTAATTCCTCGCTTAAGTTTAGGATCACCAACCGGGATATGATTAACTTTCTTTGCCGTAAAATTAAAAACCAGGATAACCAGTCCGGTTGCAGCAATCGGGAAAACAAGATCTATCCAGCTAAATACATAACCTTGTTTCATTGATTCCATATTCGGCATTACCAGCCAGAATATATCGAACAAATGCGCAAACAATAACCATATTGATATGAACTTTAATTTCTTCGGATCCATTTTAGCCGGCTGAGATAACAGCATAGCATAAGGAACAACGAAGTGAATCAGAATCAGTAAAATCGAGAATACAGCCCAGGTGCCTTCCCACCTGGTTAAATACCAGAATGTTTCTTCCGGAAGATCAGCGTACCAAATAAGAAGGTATTGAGAGAAAGCAATGTAAGCCCAGAAGTTTACAAAAGCGAACATCAGAGCACCAAGACTGTAAAGATGATCGTTGGTTATCCATGGATTAAAAAAACCTTTTTCCTTCATAAGAACAACCGCTAAAGTTACGGCAGCTAATGATGCTATCACGGTACCGGAGAAGAAGTAAACTCCGAATATTGTTGAGAACCAGTGAGGTTCAAGACTCATTAACCAATCGATTGAAGCAAATGTAATGCTGATAGCAAAAACCGGGATAAAAATTGCACCGAGTCTTATATTCTTTGTAGTAAGATTCTGGTCTTTTGTTTCATCCTGTTTTCTTGAGTTTCTTATGAATACCCAATAAAACAAAATCCAGATTCCGATAAAAATAAATGTTCTTATAAGAAAGAATGAAATATTAAGATATGGCTCTTTTCCGGCTAATATCTTATCTTCAGCAACTGCCTCAGTGTGAGTCCAGTGAAACAGAGTATGATTACCAAATAATAATGGAAGAACAAGTATTAGAAGCAACGGTAAGAGTCCGGCAAAAAATTCAGGAATCCTTCTGAACGGAGTGCTCCAATCGGCACCGGCAACATACTCCAGTGCAATAAGGAATAAACAACCCAGACCTATGCTCAGTATCATCATAAAAGAAACCAGATAGTTGAATAGTGCTCTTGAGTGATCAGTTAAAAAAGCAACTGCACCCAGGATAACACCGATCGCAAGCAGTATATATCCGACTCTGGATAAACCGGCTGGCAATTCTTTTTTCTCGAAAGTGAAATCAGTTTGTGCCATTGCTGCCAGTCTCCTTTTTAGCTAATTCCAGATCAGAGTCTGTTGAATTTTTTGCTCTCTGTAAAACTCTGATATAATTAACGATTGCCCATCTTTCATCTCTTGTAATTTGTGATGCATAAGAAGGCATAATATTTTGTCCGTTAGTTATAATATGATAAATCATTCCGTCACTAAACTCTCTTCCACGACTTGAATGTAATGTAGGTGGATTTGGAAATTGGCCTCTTAACCTGCTGTCTCCGTCACCGAAATCGCCGTGACAGGGACTGCAATAGGTAAGATACTTTTTCTTTCCAAGCTCAATGTTTTCCTTTGTAGGAATAAATGGATTCATTAAAACTTCCTTTGGATTATCTTCACCCATAAAAGGATAAGGAATAAATCCTCTTGCAACTGAGCCTTCAACAGGTTTTCTCATACCATAACCATCCTCAAAAAGTACAGAAGATTTTTGGGGGATAAGTTTATCCTGCTCCATCATCCAGTCAAACGGCGTCATATACATCAATTTATTTAACAGGAAATATGTACCGCCTGAAACAACAATAACAGTAAGTAAAAGGAACATTAGAAATTTCGGTTGAAATATTACTAATCCTTCCTCTACCGGATAATGGACCAATTCTATGCTTACCGGGTTTAAGGTACCAAGAAATTCCTTCATCTTAAGTTCATCAAACTTCGGATCACCCGATTCTATAACAATCCCATAATGGTCATTTGATACCTTCTTCATATAATTAGTATCATGCAGAGGATGACTATTTCTAGGTAATCCGAAAAATATTGCAAGCATTGAAATAACTGTCATCACAGTTGCAAGCAGAACGGTAACTTCAAAAGTAACCGGAATAAAAGCAGGCAAAGCAAAGAAAGGTTTACCGCCAATTACCATCGGATAATCAACAGACATTGTCCAGTACATAAATAACAAAGCTATAACTGCACCGGAAAGTCCGAAAACCAAAGTTATGAAACCAAGTCTTGAAGGTTTTAATTTCATTGCGTCATCCATTCCGTGTACCGGATAAGGAGTATTAACATCAAACTTGGTGTAGCCGGCTTCAGCAATTTTATTTGCGGCTGAAATTATCTCATCGGGTGATTTGAAGAGAGCAGTTATTCCGTAAATTTTCTTTTCATTATTCATGATGTGAACCTCCGCGATGAGTAGGCTGAGCGCCTTCTGCAACTGCCTTAACTTCAGAAATTGAAACTACCGGTAAAGCTTTTGTAAATAAAATTACAAGTGTAAAAAACAATCCGAAACTGCCCAGAAGAATCCCGGCATCATACAAAGTAGGTGTATAGTATGCCCAGCTTGACGGCAGGTAATCTCTCGATAGAGACGTCACTGTAATTACGAATCTTTCAAACCACATACCTACGTTCACAAGAATTACCACAACCATCATAACAGGAATTGATCGTCTTAATTTTTTGAACCAGAAAAGTTGCGGGAATACTACGTTACAGCTTACCATAATCCAGTAAGCCCAGGCATATGGCCCTAAGGCCCTGTTAATAAAAACAAACTGCTCTGCCTGAACGCCGCTGTACCATGCAATGAAGAATTCCATTGCATAAGCATAACCGACCATCATACCTGTAGCCAGAATTACTTTGTTCATCTTTTCAAGATGATCCATTGTAATAATGTTTTCAAGGTTAAATATCTTTCTGACAACAACAAGCACTGTAACCACCATTGCAAAGCCGGAAAAAATAGCACCTGCGACAAAGTAAGGCGGGAATATTGTTGTATGCCATCCGGGCATGATGGAAACCGCAAAGTCAAAGCTAACGATTGTATGAACAGAAAGAACAAGAGGAGTTGCAAAACCAGCCAGAAGCATATAAGCTTTTTCATAATGCTGCCAGTGACGATTTGAATGTCTCCATCCTAAACTGAAAATTGAATAAATATATTTTTTCAGATTTGAGGTTGTTCTGTCTCTTAGAGTTGCAAAATCCGGTATAAGTCCAACATACCAGAAAACAAATGATACAGTAAGATAGGTTGAAACTGCAAAAACATCCCATATCAAAGGAGAAGTAAAATTCACCCAGAGAGCATGTTGATTTGGATATGGCAGCAGGTAACCAGCCAGCCAGGGTCGTCCTGTATGGATAATCGGAAAAATACCGGCACACATAACTGCAAATATTGTCATAGCCTCAGCGAATCTTGCAATGCCTGTACGCCATTTTTGTCTTAACAGGAAGAGTATTGCCGATATCAAGGTTCCAGCGTGACCAATACCGACCCAGAAAACAAAGTTTACAATAGGAAATGCCCAGGCAACAGGTTGATTGTTACCCCATAACCCTGTACCATAATAAAAGCTAAATGCAAGTGCTATTGCACCTATTAAGAGAGCTGTACCGGAAATTGAAAGAGCGATATAAAACTTTTTATCCGGTTTTGTTTCCAGCGGAACGGCAACAAGCTCTTCAATCTCTGCAAGGCTCAGTCTGCCAGCAACTGCCGGAAGTTCTTTGGAGTAATCAATATGCACTACGCACCCTCCGAATGAATATTTCTGAGTTTAGCAATGTAAGTAACATTTGGTTTGACATTTAATTCTTCCAGTACATAATAACCAAGTTCGTGATTTCTGTATTTGTTAAATTCTGCTTCGGTATTGTTTATATCACCGAATTGAATTGCATCAGTGGGACAAGATTCCTGACAAGCCGTCACTACATCTGTTCCGCGTACTTCCCTGTTCTCCCTTATTGCTTCCGAACGTGCATCGGAAATTCTTTGTACGCAGAAAGTACATTTTTCCATAACACCTCTTGAACGAACGGTAACTTCAGGATTATGCAGTAATGCGAATATTGAATTCTCCTGATATCCGTTTCTGAAATGATCTCTGAAGTTAAAGAAGTTGAAGCGTCTTACCTTATAAGGGCAGTTGTTTGAACAATATCTTGTACCAACACATCTGTTATAAACCATTTGATTTAATCCGTCCGGGCTATGTGTGGTAGCAACAACAGGACAAACGTTTTCACATGGCGCCTGATCACAATGCTGACAGAGCATTGGTTGAAGACTTACTTTAGGCTCATCTGCTGTACCAGAATAATATCTGTCAATTCTTAACCACTGCATTTCCCTGCTGTTCAACACCTGATCTTTTCCAACTACAGGAACATTATTTTCAACATTACAAGCAACAACACACTGTGCACACCCTATGCACTTATTAAGATCAATCGACATTCCCCACTTAACACCGGTGTACTCATGTTGTTTATAGACACTATCCATTTCGGGGTGCTGAGCATCCTTAATGAAAGAAGGATTTTTGAGGTATTGTTCAACTGTCCCTTCCTGAATAATGTGACGTTTAATGTGTAAATCTTTTGTCAGTTCATTATCAAAAACGTGGTGCTCCTGAGTTGAAGCAAGTTTGACTGTCCGTCCGGTTTTCTTAACAGATGCAGCTGAGTATATCCATGGTGATAAACCACCTGACTTTGCTAAAAGAACATTCGCATTGAATCCAACACCGTTAGCAACTGTACCTGAATAATTCCTCCCATAACCAAGTTCAATGGTGATTGTCTCATCAGCATTTCCCGCCTGCATAAAAACCGGAAGTTCAAGCTTTCTGCTATTGATATCTATCTCAACTACATCGTTATCTTTTACTTCAAGAGCTTTTGCAGTTTTTTCCGAAACAGCTGCATAATTATCCCATGTTATTTTTGAAACCGGATGAGGTAATTCCTGAAGCCATCCGTTATGTGAAAATCTTCCATCGCCAAGAAAATAATTTTCTTTTAAAATGATCGTATAACCATCTGCTTGTTTGGCATTGCTCTCAATTGAAGTCAGATTAAATGAAGACAAATTCTGAGCAGATTCTCTTATTAAAGTCACTCCATCATGCAATGCACCCGTCCAAAATCTTTTAAATTCAACCTTAGCCGCTGTAAGCGGATAAACTGAATTTTCCCAGTTGTTCATTAAATAATTGTGATAGATCTTTTCATTGTAGGCATCTGATTTGCCCTCAATCCAGGTAAGCAAAATTGCTTCCTTCTGTCTTGTATTGTGAATAGGGGCAATAACCGGTTGCTGAAGTGATATAAATCCTGTTCGTGTTTTTGCATCTCCCCAGGATTCAAAATTGTGATTTATTGGCAGTACATATCCGCTTGCAAAAGCAGTTTCAGATTGTCTTTCGGACAATGTAACAACTAAGCCGGCTTTGCTCAGTGCCTCGGAATATCCTAAATCAGCAGGTAAATGATAAACAGGATTACAATCAATATGAATGACTGCTGCAACTCTGTTGTTATTTAAGCTGCTCACCAGTTCTTCAAAGTGTTTAATTTCCGATAATGACAGATGATTAACGGAGGTTTCATCTGTTCTGTAGAGTCTTCTGTTACCTAATACTTCATTCAGCAGATTAACAGCCAGGTGAACATTTTCAGGTAAACTGTTACCGGCATAAACAATGGATTGACCTTTGTTGCTGAGCAAATCATTCACAAGATGATCAGCTTTTTTTCTGTCTACTCCATATTTTTCGATAAACGTACTCATGGAATAACCAGCCGTATTAACTGATATTCCTATAACACCTTTTTTACTTAACTCACTGAGAATACTCATGACAAAATCGTACTGAGCTTCAGGTCTGATTTTCAGCCTGTAATCTGAATTCATACCGGTTAAAGAAAGATTACTCTCAACAGAATATAATCTGTTGAATTTTTTCCGTACTACATCCCTTCCTTCAGCAAACATCCTTGCCGTTTCGACATAATTTCCTTCAGTACCCAGAATATCTGCTTCTAGAGATACAATAACTTTTGCTTCATTCCACTTGATCAAAGGGAATGAACCGGAGCCATAACTTTTTCTCCATGCTGAATTTCTAACTTCATCATTAAACAGTTCGTAGGAATAAATTCTGGTTGAAGGATATTTTCTTTTAAAATCTTCTAATATTTTTAATGTTGTCGGAGAAGTAATAGTATTTGTAATGATAGCAATTTCTTTGCTGCCCGCCAGACTTAATGCGGCTATAATATCCTCGTCAACTATTTTCCAGGTAGTTTCTGCAAGAATATTATTTCGTTTTCTTAAAGGTTCATTGAGTCTTTCGGGATCATAAAGATTAAGAATACTTGCCTGACCCTTAGCACAAATTTTCCCTTTGTTTACCGGATGATCAGGATTCCCATCGACTTTAATCGGTCTTCCTTCTCTTGTCTTAATCAGAATCCCACAGGCATTAGCGCAAGATGTACAAGTAGATGCATAAAAATTAGGTCGTCCTAAAATAATCTCTTCCGGCTTTTCATTGTAAGGAACAATTTCACCTTTATCCCTGTAATCAGTACAAGCAGTTCCTGCAAGAGCTGCTGAAGCTCCGAGTAAAGCAAGAAATTTTCTTCTGGAAACAACAGACATACCGGATGGATCAAAATCTTCTGTTACTCCTTCTTTAAACTCATGCTGCCGGGCATCCAGAATTTCTTTTTTCTGATAAAGCTCCTCAAAGCTTCGCCAGTAATTTGGATCCTGTTGTGATTCGGAATGATCGTTCTGTAATTCTTCTTTAAAATCGGACATTAATTTCACCTGTTTTTCCTGCTAACGGCTGAAGGATTAATTTTAACTTTAACGGGCAGATCAAATTTTTTCTGTGATCTGTTAATCAGATTAAACGGAAATGATTTCATGATGATAAATCCGAATAATCCGGTTAAAGCAGAGATAAAAAACTTTTTTCTTTTCATATATTTTCTGATCGTTTTTTCTTGATCTAATCTAAAATTATTATCTGTGACAGGCTGAACAATAATCAGGTCCTTTATTAACCATATCCTTCAACTCAGGCAGTTTATCGTGAGCATTTCTATGACAATCAAGACATGCAGACATTGTAAAAGAGTTCATCTGTCCGACCTTTTCCATTTGAGTTATTTCACCATGACAGGCTGTACAATCAATTCCTCTGTTTACGTGAACACTGTGATTAAAATAAGCGTAATCAGGTACTTTATGAATGCGTTTCCATTGAAGAGGAATACCTTCTCTGTGATACTCGGCTAACTTAATAATTTCCGGCTGGTCTTTTCTGGCAACAGTATGACAGTTCATACAGGTGGCAACTGCCGGCACCATTGCATGACGGGATTTTTCAACTCCCACATGGCAATACTGACAGTCAATTTTCATTTCACCTGCATGAAGCTTATGGGAATAGTTAATCGGCTGGTCAGGCATATAGCCGACACCATCGCGCTCTGCTTTCGAAGCAAAATATGTTAGTGAAAATGATGTAATGACAACAAAAATAGTTACAGGTAACCTGTTCCTTAAGACATAATCTAAAAATGATTTTTTCATCATTTCCCTTTATTCCGGGCTTACATGATAGTTAAAAAATGACACTCAAAACACCAAATGCTATTTAAGACATCCAATTGAAATGGATAAAATTGTTTTGAGAATATGATGCGTGGTCAAATCAAAAAGGAGCTATGACTACTCTATTTGATAATTACCAATTATTTTGATTTTGCAAGCGTAAATCTATATAATTCAAATTTTAAAACAAATAAAATCAATCATGTTGATATATCATTATCAGAGCAAAAGTCAATAATTAACTTCATCAATAATATCATAGAAGAAAATTAAGAACTCTTGAGGCAATGAATGCTGTAATGAGAAATATTATGAGGTATAGAAAAAATAAACGGACAGATTTGGAAGAGAAGCTGAAATTAAAAAGGTACCCCCGCCAGCCGCATTCTTTGCAGCGATAAGTACCAACGAAAGGAAGAATCTTAATTATTCTTTCACCTGTACTTCTTGAGTGCGACCGTCTTAATGTAGCATAAGAGCTGCAAGATGGACATTTCTTATAAACGGGGTTACGGCGATATATGATGTTTCTGTTTTTCACATACCAAGATTCTGTTTAAAGTTTATTAAGAAGACGATGATATACTTCCGGATTTCCCAGCAAAGAAATAGCTGCTGTCACCTGCTGATCTTTTTTTAACCTGACTTCAAAACTTCGCTCAGCACCAACATATCGGGCAGCCAGTTCAGCCATTATTTCAAGCATAATATAATCTTCGGACTTAGTCATTTCCTTATCTAATTCACCTTCCAACTGTCCGGTAATTAAAGAGAGGGACCCTGCCACATCTTCATTCCCGCCTCGGGTGTTCAACTCTGTTATCACCTCATTCAATTTTCTTTTTATTGAAGAGTTATAGCTGAATTTTTTCTCTTTAATATATTGACGAAAAGAGTTCATTACCTCTTCATTTGTAAGAAGATTAAAATCAGTACCAGAATTATTAAAATAAAATTTATCTGCAAATGAAAAGATTACACCTGCTGCAAGAAGTTGATTGAATAGTTCACTTGATTTCGCAGCCTCTATAGTTGTATCGGGCATAATACCTCCGGCAGAGTAAACCAGCCTCTTATTATCTGTCTGGTAAGGATCGATTAACAGTGAATCCGCATTTTCAATAATCGGGTTATCTTTTGAATAATCAATTTTCTGAATACTTCTTCCGCTTGGCGTATAATATTTAGCTGTTGTTATTTTTAATGACGTGTTACCGGTTAATGGTATTATTGTCTGTACGAGTCCTTTTCCAAACGATTGCGTTCCTAAAATTACACCTCTGTCATGATCCTGAATTGCACCTGCAACAATTTCAGAAGCCGAAGCGCTGCTTTCATTTATTAGTACGACGAGCTTTTCATTTCCTGCAACAGGCTGCTCCTGTGAAAGATATTTTTTAAGGCTTGTCTGATCTTTACCTTTAGTAGAAACAATAAGCTGCCCGCTCTGAAGGAATTTCTCGCAAACATCCACAGCTACATCGAGTAAACCACCCGGATTGCCCCGCAGATCAAGTATAATTGAATTGATCGGCTTTTGATGAGAAAGGGTTTTAAGTGAATTGCGAAGCTCATCACCTGCAGTTCTGCTGAAATTTGAAAGTTTTATATAAACGTTATTACTGTTTTCAGGAAAGAAATTTGCATAAGTAATATTTTTCAGAATGATTTCTTCCCGGATAAGACTGAAATTTAACGTATCCTGAGACTCATAGCGAAGAATTTTCAAGTCGACAGATGTGCCGGGTTCTCCTTTCACCAGATTGGAAACTTTATCTATATTTTTTGCAGTAATTTCCACATCGGAAACACCAATGATAATATCTCCGACTCGAAGACCCTGTTTCTGAGCAGAATACCCGTCAATAATTTCAGTTATAGTCACATTATCTCCACGCACACCTATAGAAACACCTATTCCGCCATATTTGCCATTAGTCATCAGGTCAATATCCTGCTGTCTTGATTCATCAACAAAAACGGTATACGGATCGAGAGTGCTGAGCATACCTTTAATACCGGCGCGCATAAATTCCTGCGGATTAATGTCATCTACATAATTATAGGAAATCTCTTTATAAACTTTACCTAACAATTCCAGGTTTTTTGCTATCTCAAAATAAATATCATTTTTGCTGGCAATAAAACCTGTTAAAGCAAATCCGCTTAAAACAATAAATACAATTAACAATTTTCTTTTAAGATGGTTCATACTATCTCCGCAGTATCATATTTAAGAATTTCATTTACAATATCATTATGAATTAAATTTATATCACGATTACCGTCGATAACTCGGAATCTTTTTTCCTCTTCGGCCATTTGCAGATACCCTTTACGCACCCTGGAATAAAAATCATCATCTGAAACTTCTATTCTATCAAGATGTCCGGTTTTAGTGCCTCTTCTTCGATAAGCTATTTCAACCGGTATATCGATTAAAAAAGTCAGGTCAGGTAAAGTCTCACCAACTGCAATTTTGTGTATATTTTTAATATCGTCAACAGATAAACCTCTACCATACCCCTGGTATGCGGTTGATGAATCATGAAACCTGTCTGAAATAACCACGAAACCAGAATTTAGGGAAGGCCGAATAACTTCTCTTACTAATTGCGATCTGCTTGCAGAAAATAGGAGTATTTCTGTTTCCATGACCATTTGATCATTTTTTTTATCAAGTAAAATATCCCTTATCTTCTCAGAGATTGCTGTTCCACCGGGTTCACGAATAACTTTAACTTTTTTATTGAGTGCTGAAAAATACTCTTCAAGCATTTTAATCTGCGTGGATTTACCGCAGAAATCTATTCCTTCAAATGAGATAAACATTGTTATTATAAGCAGAATTAATTGAATTTTTTAATTATATATCTTAGACGATCAGGCTTTTGAGAGATAATTTCTACGTTCTTCGGTGTTGTTAATTCAGGCGCAACAGTCCCGATTGTATCAAGAAGTACATCACGATAGTGAACATATGCTGAAAAATCCGAACTGCTTAACCTGCCAAGTACATTTATTCCGCCAACGACAAGACAATTGATTGTGTTAGGCAGTAGCACCACGTCCCTGTCTTCGGGAACATCCAGAACCTCAACTCTTATGTTTTCAATTTCCTTGTCAACAATTCTTTGTACATCCAGTGTAGCTTCAACAACAGCAGTATTTGTGGAAAGCATATCGTTATTAAACGGCAATTTAATTTTAGTGAGATTATCAAGCGTCTTCAGGTTGACTTTTCTTGTCTTTATAGAATGCAGATTTGCAATTAAACTTTTAGGCCCGAATACTACCACAGAATCCGGAATAACTTTAACTTCACTTGCTAATCCGAATCCTGTCCTGAATGTAATATCGATATCAGGAACGACTTTTAGTTTTTTACTTGTTATTCTTTCAACCATAAAAGAAACTGTGTCGGGAGAAATATCAATTACAGAGACGTCGGATGAAAGCCATGGGTTCTCAACAAGGTTTGCATAAAGATTGGCAGCAATTCTGCCGCTGTCATTCCTTGCGGATACATTGAAGAAAGATTCAGATCCGATTCCAATACCCGTCAATCGCCAGCCGATTCCTTTTATCTTTATGGATATTTCTGAAGGCAGATCAGAGGCAAGCGTATATCCGTAAGGCGTATTTACAACTCTCAAAGGAACCTGGTATGTTGTATAATACTCTTCAGTCAGTGTTATAGAAACCCATAATATTGATGAAAAGAGAAAAGCTATAACTATTATATGAATTTTTTTCTTCAAGGTCCGGAGATAAAATTATAATAACAAAAATAAAAAAATATGCCGGTATAAGATAGGTATCATAATAACTCTTTAAAATAATTTAAAAGTTCATCTCTGTTTGCTCTGGAGATTTCCCGACCTTTAATAGGAAAGCTGGAAAAATTCCGTGCATATCGTCTGAGTTTATGTACATTTAATTCCTGCAGTTGTTCAAAAGATAAAGTACCATTTTCGCTTTGATTGTCTGAAGGCATTTTAACTTCAGGTTCCGATTCGGTATAATTTTTCTTTCCAAGCGCTTCCATTCTTAATTTGGCAATAGTTGGATTATCGGTTCTCGTTTTAACCGGCATCTCAGATGTATCACTAATCTGAGCAGGTTTATCTTTTTTTACTTCCTTGTTCTTTTTGATTTCTGGTTCCATCCTGATTCTTTTGGCAAAACTCTTTATCGGCTTAGTAGAATCTTTTTTTGATGTAACGCTTAATGATTCTAATTCTTCCTCTTTCTTCTCCAAAATTGGCACAGCTTCTTCGACCTTAACTTCATCTATTGTAATTCTTTGCTTTTCTGTTTCCTGATGTGAGTCGGTTTTGAATTTTACAGGTTTCTTTTTCGTGATACCAATTAATTCAAAAAGTTTAGTGTCGGGTTTGGTAATTATTCTTGAATACGACTGCATCTGGAATTCTGATGAAATTTTTTCTACTGTTGCCAAAGAGTTTTTCATTTGTGAATATTCCCCCGAAAGAAAAATTGTTACAGTTCCATTGCCCGGATACTCAATACTGATTAGTTCTATATTATTAGACTTTAAAATTCTGTTGATCATTTCTGCAGATGCAGCAATTGATCTTGTTTCAATTATTCCGATTGATGGTGTCATTTCTGCATTCCTTTCATAATTAGCTCTTCAACCTGTTCATTCAATTCAGGGATCAGGTGAGCACGAAGGAAACTTCCGGAATTCTTTGCCACCGCTTCTCCTGCCAATAAGGCAGCTTCTACTGAGGGAGCATCACCTTTTAGAATCAGTACAACTATGGAATCACCAAGGTTGATTTTTTCAATGTTATCAACGTTTGCAGATTTAAGCATTTGATCGGCAGCTTCTATTGCCGATGAGAGATTATTTGTTTCAAGGAATCCGGTTGCAGAATGTGTCATTTACGTGCTCCGATTGATGTGATTTTATGGCTGTAAAATACGTGATGCGACTCTAAATTACAATATGCTCCCGACTTATTTTAATGAATCAAGGTATTCCTGAAGAATAACAGCCGCAGAATTCATATCAAGAACTCCCTTCTTCATTCTGCTTTTCTTTTTGGTTACCGACTCTATCACCCTTCTTTGTGCAATAACCGAAGTATATGTTTCATCCCATTCAATTACCTCAAGTTGAAATTTGTCTTTCAGTTTTTCCTTGAAGATTCTTACATCTTTTACAATTGTTGTCCGGGATCTTTCTTCATCCGAAGGTATACCCAGAATAATCAGTGTGATGTTTTTTTCTGAAATTATTCCGGATAATTTTTTCAGCGTATCACCATCATTAGGCAGTGTGGTCAGAGAAGACGCAAAAATGTGAAGCGGATCAGATACTGCAATACCAATTCTTTTTAAACCATAATCAATACCCAATATGCGGGTAATGTTTTCATCGTTCATCAGCTGCTTTCAAATCTTTCAATAGCGTAAACTCCATTTAGTTTTTTTAATCTTTCAATTATCCTGTTAAGGTGATCAAGGTTATGAACATAAACGGTAACGCTTCCTTCGAACATAGAATCGGCTGTGGTTATATTAATTGATTTTATATTAGTATTCTGATAAGTAACAATTGAATGTGCTATATCATTTAAAATACCGGGACGGTCTTCACCTTTTACAGTTAAGCCCGCAACAAAAAGACTTTCCTCACCTTCAGGCCATTGAACGGCAAGAAGTTTACTTGAATCAATAGATGAAAGCTTAATCAGATTATTGCAAGACTTTCTGTGGATTTTAATTCCTTCACCTATAGTTATATAACCTATTACCGGATCACCCGGTATAGGGTTACAGCATTTTGCGTACGAATATTTAATTCCGGATTTAGCACCGTCAACAAGAACGCCTCCGATATCTCCTCTTGCTATATCGGCAAATTTGTCAAACTTAAGCTCTGCAGCCTGTTCTTTATCTTCTTTTACTTTGGATGCGGACAACACTTCATCCAGATCGATTAGATTTTGAGCAATTGCTTTGAAAAACTGCCGGGTATTATCGTACTTTAAACTATGGGCTAATTTTAAAAGATCAGTATGACTGAAAGTAAGTTTTTGTTTCTTGATTCTTCGCTCCCATAAATCTTTACCCTTCTTAATAATCTCATCTTCTTCTTTATTTATCCATCTGCGGATGGCATTCTTTGCTTTATGGGTTTTAACAAACTTAATCCAGTTCTTATTGGGGTGCTGATTTTTGGATGTGATTATTTCTACCTGGTCGCCGCTGTGAAGTTCTGTATCTAAGGGAACTATTTTACCGTCTATCTTTGCACCGATACAATGATAACCTACTTTACTATGGATTTCAAAAGCAAAATCAACGGGAGTAGAACCGACAGGCATTCTTCTCAATTCGCCCTTCGGAGTAAATACATATATCTCATCCTGGTAAAGATTGAGTTTAAAACTTTCCATCAGTTCTTTTTTCTGATCATCACGGGAAGCATTTTCAAAAATGTCTCTTATCCAGTTAACCCAATTCTCCAGATCTTTATCAGTAGCAGTTTTACTTTCTTTGTATCTCCAATGAGCTGCAACACCTTTTTCAGCAACTTCGTGCATCTGCTTTGTTCTGATCTGAACTTCAACCAGTCTGCCGTCAGGACCAACAACGGTTGTATGAATAGATTGATAATTATTTGTTTTGGGAATAGATATATAATCTTTAAATCTGTCAGGAACAGGCAGATAAAGCTGATTCACAATTCCCAAAGTTGTATAACAGTCATTTCTATCTTCAGTATCAAGAATTATTCTTATGGCAAAAAGGTCGTAGATTTCTTCAAACGGTTTGTTACGTCTCACCATTTTTCTGTAAACACTGTAAAGATGTTTTGGTCTTCCGCTCAGGTCGAATTTAAGCTTATATTCATTAAGTTTTTTTACAATTGGCTCGGCAAACTTTTTTATATAGGATTCGCGTTCTTTTCTTTTAGCCTTTATTTTCCGGGCAAGCTCTTCGTAAGCTTCTTTGTTCAAATACTTAAATGCAAGATCCTCAAGTTCCCATTTTGCTTTTCCAAGTCCGAACCTGTGCGCAAAAGGAGCATATATCTCAAGAGTTTCCTGTGCGATTCTTCGCTGTTTATCAGGACTAACAAATTCGAGCGTGCGCATATTATGCAAACGATCGGCAAATTTAACAAGAATGACCCGGACATCTTTGATCATTGAGAGAAGAAGCTTGCGGTAATTTTCAGCCTGAGTAATTTCCTGACCTCTGAAAATTCCGCTGATCTTTGTTACACCGTCAACAATTTCTGCAACTTCTTTTCCAAATTCTTTTGAAATAAGATCAATATTAAAGTCGGTATCTTCTGCAACATCGTGAAGTAGAGTGGCAACAATGGTAACATCATCAAGCGGGAATTCCTCCGCTACTATCATAGCCACCTGGTAGGGATGAGTAAAATACGGCTCACCTGATGCACGAATATCATGCTTATGTGCTTCAATGCTGAATTCAAATGCTTTACGTAAAAGATTCTCATTTACTTTAAGCAGATTTTTTCTGCTTGTTTCAATCAGGTCATCCAGCATTTTCTGATATTTAGGATTATCTATACTCATCTTAATTTAAGCAATATTTAAGATGAAAAATAAAGTATTATTCTGACTTGTTAAAGTGGGGAAAAACGGGTTACGGCATTCTGTTTTCAGTTCAGATCTCTAACTAACTTTCTAACTCTATTTAATCTGTCTTCCAGTTTTTCTTTTTCAAAATTAGTCAGGTCATTATTATTTAATATCTCAGTACAAAGTTGAAGGGCTCTCTGCTTCATACCAAGCTTTACATATTGCTGCGCAATTATATGCTTGAGGGTTATTTCATTAACCCGTGTTCGAATGCCTGTTTGATGATAGGAGTTCAGAATTTCAATATAAATATCAATTGATTTATTTGTATCAATTTCTTCGTTGGCTCTTGCAAGTCCCCATTTAAAAACTCTTGAAGCAGGAAATTTATCAACTGCCATTTTTGAAAGCTCAAGTGCAGAACTGAAATCTTTTCTATCAATATAAATCCAAATCAGTGAATGGATGGCTATATGAGAATTATAAACTGAGGAATCGATTGCAAACCGAAGTCTTTCAATTCCAGAATCACGATTATCAGTTACAAACGGAAGCCACGAAAGAAATTCTGTTTTGCGGCTTTTCCAGTATTCATAAGTACCGATTGCAATCCACGCTTCATGAAATTCAGGATCAAGTTCCAAACATTCTTCAAATGCTGATACTGCACTTAGCCCTTTGCGCAAAGCATTTAACCAGCTTCCTTTTAATGCTTCGAAGTATGCATTATATCCGCGTGCTAATCCGTAAAAATATATATGCCACTTATCTGACTTATTCTGTTCAAGCAATCTTTCAGAGAGTGATTGGGCTTTTAGAAGATTATCTTCTATGTACTTTTCGTCGAACGGAGCTTCAAAATCATATGCGTAAGCAATTCGCACGGCAGCAAGATAAATTTTACCGAGAGGTAATTGCGGATATTTTAGATCGAGTGAAGTAAAAGTATTTTCTGCTTCCAGATACCTGTGATTTACAATGTGCTCTATTCCTGTTCTTAATAAACTGTCAACTTCAACAAAGGGATAAACCTGTGCAGTTACAGAATAAGGAAATAATAAAAACAGAAACAGAATTTTAAAAAGTACCGAATGTCCTGTCACCAGCATCACCTAAACCTGGAAGAATATAACCTCGCTCATTTAATTGCCTGTCTAAAGCCGCTCCGAAAATCTTTACATCGGGATGAAGCTCTGATAATTTTTTCAATCCTTCCGGTGCAGCAACAAGACATGAAAATGCAATCTGTTTTGCACCTTTTCTTTTAAGATAATTTACAGCTTCTGATGCGCTCCCTCCTGTTGCCAGCATCGGATCGAGTAAAATCACAAATGCATCTGAAATATCGCTTGGTGTTTTATAATAATATTCAATAGGAATAAGAGTATTCTCATCACGTTTAAGACCAATATGTCCAACCTTAGCTTCTGGAATAACTTCAATAAATCCGCTTACCATTCCGAGTCCCGCACGTAAAATTGGTATAAGAACAATCTCCTGATCAACCTTATAACCTTTTGTTTTCTCAAGCGGAGTTTCAACATCAAATTCCATCAAGTGAAATGATTTGGCTATTTCAACCGCAAGTATGTTGGAAATTCTTTTAACCGCAGAGCGGAAAAACTCAGTGCTCGTGTTTTTATCCCTCAGAATTGTTATATCTCTTTTAATCAGCGGATGATCTAAAAAAATGTATTGGCTCATAATTATTTTTCTTTAAATGATAGTGTTATTGGAACGCCTTCAAATCCGAATTTCCTGCGGATAAGTTTTTCAAGCCAGCGTTTGTAATGATCCGCAACTTGTTTGGGATAATTGCAGAAGAACATAAATATCGGATAGTAATCACCAACCTGGGTTATGTATTTAATTTTGACTTCTCTGCCGGTGTGAGTTGCAGGCGGAGGATTTTTTTCAATCTCCGGCAGCAAGGTATCATTAATTTCATTAGTAGGAATTTTCCGTTTTCGTTCCTGCTCAACTTTTTTACAGAGATCAACAAGTTTATAAATTCTCTGTTTAGTTAATGCTGAAATGAATATAACAGGAGCATAATCGATCGAGCCCATTTTTTTCTGAATACCGACTTCAAACTCACGTGCTGTGTTAGTTTCTTTTTCGATCAGGTCCCATTTATTCACAGCAACGATAAGTCCTTTTCTCCATCTTACAACTTCATCAATAATTTTCTGATCCTGTTTTTCCAGTCCGAAACTTGCATCAATCATAACAACAGCTACATCGCATTCCCCAATTGCTTTAAGTGTGCGGATGTTCGAAAAATACTCGATGCTTTCCTGGACATTCTTTTTCTTGCGCAGACCGGCAGTATCAACCAGTATTATTTCTTCACCGTAATACTTTAAAATTGAATCGAGACTATCGCGTGTGGTACCGGGAATTTCTGTAACAATGCTTCTGTCATATCCAAGCAAAGCATTAGTGAGGGATGATTTGCCAACGTTTGGTCTGCCGACAACTGCAATTTTTAAACGTGTATCTTTATCATCTTCACTGTAATCAGGAAAGTTTTGAGTTATAACATCGAGCAGATCCCCAAGCTTTCTGCCAACAAGTGCAGAAATATCATAAACCACATCAACACCGAGTGAGTAAAATTCATTTGCCGCTGTTTCAAATTTTTCTGAATCAACTTTATTGGCGAGCAGGTAAAAAGTTTTTCCGGATGTGCGAAGCATATCGGCAATATTGTAATCCATCGGACTGACACCATCGCGTACATCTGTAATAAAAAGAATTGCATCGGCCTCGAGAATAGCAATTTCAACCTGTTCTCTTATTGCGGTTTCAAATAAGTCTTTGGAGTCAGGTACATAACCGCCGGTATCGATGAGTCTGAATTTCTTCCCTGCCCAATCAGATTCCGCATAATTACGGTCACGCGTGACTCCGCTCTGATCATCAACAATGGCTTCACGTTTTCCTACAATACGATTAAAGAGAGTCGATTTGCCTACATTTGGTCGGCCGACAATTGCAACTAATGGTAATTTCATAGGTCAAAGATATGAAGAAAGTGTGTAGGAATGAAGGTGGAATTAAACTGTTAGTGAGCAGTTCAGTCATATTGTTTGGTGATTTTCAAAGCTGATTTATTAGACAACTTTGATTGATATTTAGAAACAGATCATAATCAGTCCAAAGTCTATAACAGTTTACACATCATTTAATATTTTGTGAGCATATTCAATTAATTCCAGATTACTTTTTACCATAACGCCACTCTCTGTGTAAATAGTGTCTTCCATACCTATTCTGCTGTCATAACCTCTTCTTTTTGCTTCTTTTAATATCTCCCAGGCAACCGCGTTAAATCCGTGTAATAATCTTGGAATTCTTATTTCATGCTCATCTAAAACTTTTTCTATTTCGTTTATAGTTTCAATTGCAGAAGTTAATACCTCAGGTTCCGGTTCAATCAAAATTCTATAACAATCTTTAACCAGATCACTTTCAACGAATATTTCTGCTGCCTTTCTTTCATTCAGTCCTGCTTCAATTTTTACTCCTTTTGAAATTAGCAGCTTTGAGATTTCTATAGCATCGTCCTCAATCATATTCACTGAAATAAAATCCGGGATATTCTCCCAAGCACTTATGTAACTCTTTCTTTTTTCTAATTCCGGTTCAATCCAATCCCCGGAACTGATTCCAATTTGTATATCAGGAGAAATATTTTTTACTAACGAAACTAATTTATTCACATCATCTGGTTTTAAGCTTTCATTTCCATATTCATCGTAACAATGAATATGAAAAACCTTATTTCCATTTTCAAATAAAAGTTTAACCTCTTTCTCAATCTCAATTAACGATTGAGGAACATATTGATTCTGCGTTTTAGGACGTGCTCCGTTTAATGCAATTTTGATAAGCATATTTTTTACTTTTCTTTTGAAGTTTCTATTTGAGTGTTACACAATGAAAATTAATTCTTGATAAGAACCGGACGAGATAGAATAGGATAGCTCCGGATTTATTCATCATAGAAGATTAGACAGAATTTTTGTTCTTTATTTTTTGAGAATCATTTTTTTGCTTTAATCATCAATAGCGTCATATCATCTGAAGCCGGATTATCACCGCTGAATTTTCCAACCTCATCTAAAATACTTTGCACGTTTGAAGTTTCTGAAGCAAATAAATTTATCAGCCTCTCTGTTCCGAATTCTTCAAATGATCCATTCATTGTTTCACTGATTCCATCAGAATAAAAAAGCAGTCGGCTTCCGGAAGCAATTTTAATCTGATATTCATTGAACTTAAAATCTTTTATACCAAGCGGTAAAGCTGATTCGAATTTTAGATTACGAACTCCCGAAGCATCACTTACCAAAGGCGGATGATGACCTGCATTTGCAAATGTTAAAGTTTTATTAACTGTATCTAAAACAGCATAAATCATTGTGACAAACCGGGTTTTAGGGAAATCATCAATGAGAACAAGGTTTACCTCATTTAAAACTTTTGCCGGTGAAGATTCCCGGATAGCAGCTGATCTGAGTATGCTTCTGGTTGAAGCCATAAGTAAAGCCGCAGACATTCCTTTGCCTGATATGTCAGCTAAGACCAATCCTATTTTACCATCTTTAAGAAGAATGTAATCGAACCAGTCACCGCCAACTTCATAACATGGAATGCATAATCCGCTAATCTCAAAACCGGAAAGTGCCGGTGTAAGATTCGGAAATAATGAAAGCTGAACAGTTCTGGCTTCTTCAAGTTCTCTTGCCATCCTGTCCTTTTCTCTCCGTTCGTTCTGAAATAACCTGGCATTCTCAATTGCCGTTGCAACGTGACCGGCTAATGCTTCAAGTAATTGGATTCGTGATTCCGGAAAGGCATCAAAATCTTTATGCTGGAAACTGAATACACCAATTAATTTTCCGTGGACTTTAAGAGGAATGTCAAGTTCAGATCTTGTTGATTCTTCACTAACCTGGTAATGAGGATCTTTTGTTACATCAGGAGCGTAGTATGTTTGCTCGTTAAGTCCAACCTGACCGATTATTCCGTACTCACCGATTTTGAATCTATCACCTTTAACATGATAGTTCACAGTCCATCCGCTAACTGCGGCAATTACAAGTTCATCAGTTTTTTCATCTTTGAACAATATGCCAGAACGTGAATATCCAAAAGTCTGAGCAACATCTGTAACAACCTCCTCAAGGAGAACGTCCAGATCTAAAATAGAATTGATCCTCTGAGCTACACGCTGCAGTAATAATAATTCTTCAATCCGCTGATCTTGATTATTGTTTTTCATATACTAAAGCGAATATATGAATATAACCGGAAAAAGAATTACCCTAATAGTATAAATGAATTATATGGCTGATGACCGGCGCTCAGGCTCAATCATAAATCGTCTTATCAATTTGACTGAATAATAATCTATATTCATACTTCGACTAGTCGAACTAATCCATTTAAAATGTTTCTCACAGGATAATTCTCAAACAGCAATTCTGGAACTTTGGACTTCATTCTTCAAAATAAATTCACCGGTAAACTGCTGCTGATCTTTCTCCGGTAATGGATGGTAGTAAACAGCCTGCATATCTCTGAAAATTCTTTCCAACCCGAAACCGCGGTAGAAACCTCTGCCACCAACAATTTCCATGGCTTTTTCTACAACTTTTATACAGGCATTAGCCGTGTTAGTTTTTCTTATAAGTATATCCTGTCCATTCTGATCAACCGGTTTAAAGTCATAATCATTAGTAATTCTCATCATATCCTTTAAATTCAATTCGGCATTTGTCAGATCATTCTGCATCGCACCAACTAATGCCGGTATATATGATTTATAATTACTTTGACTCTGAACAGAGTTTATGGCAATCCTTGCTGCTTTTTGAGCCAGTCCCACATAAACAGACATGATCAAAGGCATTGCGACTGTGAGAATAACATTCCAGAAAGGATGAAATTCGCCTTTTGGTCTTTTGAGAGTAATAGAAGATTCAGGCACAAACACAGAATTTAATTCTACAGAATGCGAACCGGTTCCGCGCATTCCCAATGTTGACCAGTTATCCAGCACCTTAACACCTTCCGTTTTGAAAGGAACAGGAAAATGCAATACCTGCCAGCCGAGTTCTTCACTGTAAAACGGCGCGCTTGTAACCAGTACATCACCAACTGATGACTGACTTGCAAAATGTTTTACTGCTGTAACAAAATAACCATTATCCGTATTCTGCATTTCACCGTTTGATTCTAACCAGTCCCGTGCGCCGGTGCTTACAAGAACAAGCTGCTTGTCAACTACGTTTTTCAGCATAGCTTCACCTCCCTGCCCCTGCTTGTACTTCCATATAGTTGCAGCCAGCAGATGCTGGTGCATCGATAATGCAAGTGCAGTAGAGCCACAATATTGTGCAATTGTTCTTAAAATATCACACATTACTGAATGAGGAACGCCGCCACCGCCTAATTCTTCAGGAATAGCGGCGGAAATTATACCAAGTTTCTTGAGAGTATTGTAGTTGTCTGCTGCAAATATTTCGTTTCTATCATATTGTTCAGCTCTGATCTCAAAATCATTCCCGATAGTGTGAATGAGATCAATCCAGTGATCATATTTTTGTGAATTCAAGATAGCCTCCTTTAAATCTCTAAAATATTTTCGACTTAAAATTAGAAAAGCTGCTAAGGAAGGATTTTGCTTAAAAGTTCAACTTATGTCTTTTAAAGCTCAATTGTTTCGGGAGGAATGATTTCTGAATTGCGTTGGAGACATTCCGAATTTTTCTTTGAATGCCCGGCTGAAATGTGAAAGATTTTCAAATCCGCAATCGAATAAGATCTGGGAAATATTCATATTGTTGTTCCTGAGCAGAATTGCAGAATACTCAAGGCGTTTATTCAGCAGCCACTTTCCCGGTGATTCTTTGAAGTGATTAATGAAATCTCTTTTAAATGAAGAAAGACTCCGATGGCATAGTTCAGCAAAATTCTCGAGCGATAAATTAAACCGGAAATTTTCCTCCATTATATCTTTAACCAGAGGTGATTTGACATTTAATAACGACCGGAAGTATGATGATAATGCAGGATTATTCCTACTTGTTAATATGCTTAATATTAATTCTTTCAATTTTAATTTTAACAGATGTTCAGAAGGTTTTTCAAGTCCTGAGAAATATGAGATCATCGATTGAAAAAAAACAGATAAACCAATATCATTATTAATTCGAACAGTATTCTCAACCGGGTCAAATTTTAATGAAGTATTTTCTAATTCTGCTGAGTACTCTTTCACTACATTCCGTATAAAATCATCGGGAATAAAAAACAGAAGAAGGCAAAACTCCTGCTCAAAATGCTGCTCGACAATTGCAGCACCTTTTTTAAAATATAATGTTTGACCGGCTTCCGCCGTCCAGCTTCCGTTTGTTGTATGCCATGTTTTTTTACCGCTTACTACGTGGACAAGGTAATCTGTCTTGGTCCAAATACCTACAAATTTTTCCTCAAGCGGACACTTGTACTCGGCGAAAAGCAATTCACCAATTTCAAATTTATTATAATGCTTTTCTGTTTTTATATCTTCGTAAAGGTTTATCATTTATTTTTTAATGGATTATGATTCGGTAACCTGGAATTAATATTGGTGCTGAAAACTAATAAAAAAAGATGCAAATACATTCTTAATAATTGTGCTCTAATGCACCAGTGCAAAGGAATTTCTTTAGATTTCCTGATTTTTTATCAGTAAGAATCTGTGGTGAAGCATTTCAATCTTGAGACTACCGTAAATGCTGTTGAGTTTTCATTTGGTTCTATATTTGCACCGGATAGAATGAGGAATAAATAAATTTACTTAACTATTAAATTTTTGTTTAGTTAAGAGGTTATACTTACATACTCATTTTTATCTCAACAAGATCATCTTCTTATTTTCGACAAAGTCATTAACGCTTAAAGAACACACATAAACTCCGCTTGGTAAATTACTGCCATCAAATTTAACCGAATGATTACCTTGTGTCTGTTCTTCTTTCACTAACGTTGCAACTTCTTTTCCTAAAATGTCATAAACTTTTATTTGGACTAATCCTCTCTCCTTTATTTGATACGATATTGTTGTAATTGGATTAAACGGATTAGGATAATTTTGTGAAAGTGAGTAATCTGCTATCTCGTTAGTGTTTTGGCTTACTGATACAGTTCCTGTATCTCTTATAGCTATAAGTGTTCTTTTTTGATTTCCAAACAGTGAAACATCATGTACTCCTAAGTATAGTGTACCATCTTTTGCAATAGCACCAGTGTTATCTACTTGCTGTTCACTAAAAGTAAGAGGTAATTTCCATTTAAGTTCTCCTTCAGAATCAATGGCATAATAGTTATGACCATTTGTTGAACCGACATACACTGTGCCTTCAGAGTCGCATATTAATGGCTGCCGGAATTCGTCACTCTCCTCATCATCAAATATATATTCCCACCTTAGTTTGCCGTTGTGTGATAAAGAAACTAATTTTGGATAATAGGGACAGCAGGTTGTATCATAAGCAATCGTGTAAATATTACCTTCCTTATCAATAGTGGGTATTGCAACTGTATTCCAAAAGGTAAAATAATTCCAATTTAAATTACCAACAGGATTTATAGAATATAAATAACTCGTAGCTACAAAATAAATATTCCCTTCAGAATCAACCATTAATGCACTCTCTATTTTACCACAACTGAGCTTCCACTTTAAGCTGCCATCAAGATTTAAAGCAAAAAGATTTGAATCTCTACCTGCTATGTAAATAGTATTTCCATCAGGTGAAAACACCGGTGACCTGCTTCTGAAACCACTCTCATACGTTACATGCCAGTTTAGGCTGCCAGCAGGACTGAATGCAAATAATTGACCTGAGTCGTTCGGCAAATATAAATTCCCTTGCAAATCTATATTCGTAATTGCAAATCCGAAGGCAGCAGACGTTTCGTATTCCCATTTTAATGTTCCATCTGGGTTTAACGCATAAAAATATCTGTCAGAGGCACCGAAATAAATGGTATTACTTGAATCAATTACAATTCCTGCTCTGGGAGGATATATTTTTCCGAGTTTGTAATTCCAGATTTCTTTGCCATCTGAGTCATAACAATAAAAAAAATCACCGAAGTTATAGTAGGACCCAAAATATAAATTACCTTCTTTTCCTATAACTGGCCCTGAAAAGATTCCATAAGGCATATCAACTGTCCATATTACAGTTGGAGATTGCGGTCCCTTATATGGCGATCTACCTGTAAACTGTGGATCGTGCTTTATCATTGGCCAATCAGAATTGGCTAGTGTCGGCCAAAGTATATCTGTTTGCTGTTGTGCGTAAACTGAAGTAGTCAATAGAATTAATATTAAAATTTTTCTTATCATCATTTGCTCCTAAACTTTCACCTTCTAAAATGAAAGATTGTCCCGCATCCTAGAAATATCTTTCATTGATAATTCTTACTTCTGTAAAATTAATTTTCTTGTTTCTGTGTACTTACCTGCTCGAATTTGATAAAAATAAATTCCACTCATTAGATTTGAAGCATCAAAAACAACAGCGTGAGTTCCGGTTTCCTTCTGTTCGTTTACAATTTCAGCAACCTCTCTTCCTAAAATATCGAAAACCTTGAGAGTTACGTGTCTCGAAACTGGTAATGAATAGTTTATAATTGTTGATGGATTAAATGGATTTGGATAATTTTGATAAAGATTAAATCCCAATGGAAGATCGTTTTCATAGATGACACTAGCAGGTGTTCCATAAGAGACTCCATTAATTTCTGCGTATTCTAATTTCGATAAAAAGATATATCCGGTTATTCTTACAATACCAAATCCTTTTGCCATAGTATAATAAGGTGGATCCGTTATAATAAAACTTATAAAACCTTTTACCTGAGTACTATTACCAACTATCAGTGAGTCTGGATAGTATGCAACAGCAAAAGTAGTACCTGTGCAACGTGTATCACTTCTATATCTGTCAGCTTGAAAAATATCTTCCGGCATAGCAGCTAAACTATCTATTAATATTTCATGACCACAGTACTCACTATATCTGTAAACTTGAGCAGTTAGCGAATCAATTCTCTCATAAGTAATATTTCTTATATTACCTGAATACAAAAATTTAGTTACAATTTTTTTATATAGATTACCATTTGATAATAAAGTATCCTTCTCAACAAAAACTGAAATGTCGGGTGAACCATTCCATTGTTCTATATATTCCCAATAATTACCAATGTGTAAAGGGTAATAATCAACATCTGGATGAATAGTCTGAGAAAACAAGAACATTACATCGTAAAATAAGATGATTGGTAATAGTATTAATTTTGTTGTATATCTAATCATATTAATTACAAATGCCTAACGGCGTTGCAACTAAGCCGCAGCCCAGCACAGCTTCGCCACGTTAATTACAA
>CAZXCP010000006.1:0-67234 GCA_964639355.1 uncultured Ignavibacteriaceae bacterium | reverse complement strand
GGTTGAACGGGGCGGTCTCGAAAACCGTTGTCCTGCTTGCAGGACCGAGAGTTCGAATCTCTCCCTCTCCGCACTTTAATCGATACAACGCACAATCTGAAAATTTTCAATTCAGTATACCATCTCTGGCATCACCTCTAATCAATATTTTTCTTGACAAATCTTTCCCGGAAAAATCGGGTTCTTCACTCAAATAAAAGATTGATTCCTAATCATAAGAAAAGACCACTAATCCAAATATGGTTTAATTGCCGAATGTTTCGAATTACTTTTACATCAGAATTATTAAGAAATACCCCCCAAGACAGCAGATAAACATGCTACCCTGGAAGAGTCCCGAACAAGTTTCGGGACTTTTCTTTTTAAACTTAATTTGATGAAACTCACAATACTTGAAACTCAATTCATTAAATTGCCTCCCTGAATTTTTAGAAAATGGAACACCTAAAGAAACATTTAAAAAGCACCGTACAACTTGCTTACCCGGTAATTATCGGTCAGCTTGGTATCATTATGATGGGTGTGGTTGATAGTCTTATGGTTGGTAAGTTAGGACCTGCGCCTCTTGCTGCAGCATCACTGGGAAACGGACTTACATTCATTGTACTGATAATTGGAATCGGAATTTCTATGGCAGTTACTCCCTTGGTTGCAATAGTTGTCGGTGCAGAGAAAAACGAAGAGTGTGGAATTTATTTCAGACAGTCACTTTTAGTGAACACTATTTTCTCTATCCTGCTGTTGCTTCTTATATTTTTCGCTGCAGATCTGATTAAATATTTCAATCAGCCATACGATGTACAGGTACAAGCTGTTTCTTATATGAGAATCCTTGGTTTTAGCGCAATACCCTTACTGATTTATCAGACTTACAAGCAGTTCATTGAAGGGCTTTCAATTATGCGTCCGGCAATGATCATTGCTTTGCTTGCTAATCTGGTAAACGCTTTCACAAACTGGTTGTTAATTTTTGGTAACTGGGGTTTTCCTCAGCTCGGACTGGATGGTGCAGGCTGGGCAACTTTTGCTTCAAGAGTTTTTATGGCTCTTGCTCTAATGGGCTTTGTAATGAATAATAAATTCTTCAGCAAGTATGATGTTACATTTCACTTTAAAAGTATCAATGTCCCTGTTATTAAAAAGATTCTTGCTCTTGGTCTGCCAAGTGGATTTCAGTATTTCTTTGAAGTCGGAGCTTTCTCTTTTGCAGTGGTGATGGTCGGCTGGCTTGGCACCAAACAGCTTGCAGCTCATCAGATTGCAATTAATCTGGCATCTATTTCATTTATGGCTGTTCTCGGAATATCCGTTGCAGGTTCTATCAGGGTTGGAAATGCTGTTGGTAAAAAGGATATAGCAGAAACCAGAAGAGCAGGATTCACTGCTTCTTTTCTCGGTGCTGCTGTTATGACATTTGCTGGGATTATATTTGTCGTCTTTAGAGACTTCCTACCCACATTGTACGTTAATGATGAGACTGTAATCTCTTATGCTTCTTCACTTTTAGTTATTGCTGCGCTCTTTCAAATATCAGACGGAATGCAGGCTGTAGGCATCGGAATACTTCGTGGTTTAACTGATGTGAAAATACCAACAGCAATTACCTTTATTGCTTATTGGATTGTCGGATTACCGGTCGGATATCTTTTAGGTTTCAATTTTGAACTAGGTGTTCAGGGAGTCTGGATTGGACTGCTGCTTGGGCTTACTACTTCTGCAATTTTGCTTACACTAAGATTTAATATTAGAAGCAAACACATCATCACAGTTTAATCAGTAAACACATTAGTTATTAAACTCCGTTCAACTTGTTCAAAATAGCTATTATAGACCTTTAAGTTTTTACTCTTCTTTTTCCAGACTTCATCAGGATTTTCTTCTTTGATATTAAATTGATTTTTTTTTGATACTTTTGACTTGCTGGCAACAACATAAAATGGTTTCATTGCTTCCAGGCAAAGTAATGCGAGTGGCTTACTGCCAACTTTGTTCACCACATTTCCATTTTTTAATATTAAATCTGCTCCAATTAGGGCACAGTCTGTTTTATTCACAAAAATTCCGATCATTGAATCTGTTATTAGCTCTACATTCAAGCCGGCTTTTAATAAATCCATTGCTGTTTGTCGTCCTTCAAATTTTGGTCTCGATTCACAAACTACAACCTTTAATTTCTTATTCTTTTTATGCCAGAGCTTTAAAACGCTGATTGCAGTGCCGCTTCGAGAAAGAGTGATGACACTATTCAGTTTCTTCGCTTCGGGATAAAGTTTACTAAAGATAGTTTGAATTCTAGCATCTTCTCTTTTCGAATAACCTTCTAAAAACTGGTTTAATTTTTTCTCATTATTTTTCCTGATGACTGATTTCAAATCATCAAGGTATGAATTCACATCTTGAAAATGCCCAAGTCGTCTTTTAGCATGAGTGACAGCTTTCTTGATTTCTGAAATGTTTTCTTTGTTAGAAAGGAAGTATTTATTAAGACGATTGGTTAATTCAGATGAGCCTAAGGTTTTATTGTTCAGAATTTTTTTTAAGTCTGATGATGGCATCTATTCATCTAAAAAATTATTTGCTGTAAGTCGCTTTAAGCTGAAATTTCTATATGATTTTTTTGAAGAGGATTTTCCATTTGAAAGGGAACTGAATAATTCCTCCTTTGAGGTATAATTCTTTAAATAAAATATCCTGACCTTGTTCCTGTTTTTAGTCAGCCAGTTTAATGAAATTTTCATCTTCTCAAGATCTTCTTCTGTAGGATTAATATCTGTTCTGATCGTTTTAGAGAAATAATCATCCAGGGCATCTTCAAAACTATCTTTGTCAGATTCAGAAATTTTCTTTATAAAATATTTTCCCTCAAGAAGTAGTATGTAGTCATGATGTATCCCTTCAGTGATTTCAAAGAGAACATTTGCTTTGTTCACAGGTTCCGCAAGCAAGGATGATTTATGTGTCTGCGAAAGAATTAAATCAATTACTTCTTTTGTCTCCGCTGCCTTTTCGTATTTTTCTCTGGCTGAATAGTCTTTCATTTTGTTGAGCATTCTGTCCATAGCAGATTGGTTGCCTCCAGATAAAAACTCATATACTTTTTCAAGCTCGTTCATATAATCCGGATCAGAAGACTTTACACAAGGGGAAGTGCATCTTTCTATATCTGCTAAGAAACACCTTTTGCCTTTTTTAAATTCTTTATCATTGCATTCACGTAAAGCGAATGTCTTATCAATAATGTTTAATACCGTATCTGCTTTACTACGTGAGATAAATAATCCGAAATAATCATTTCCGTCAAACTCAAATTTGTTTGAGATTTCAACTTTCGGATACTTAGTGCTTTTATTTATCCTGATGAAATATTTATTGCCGTATCTTTTTAGTTGACTATTATGTTTTGGGTTGATGACTTTGATACTTTCTGCTTCAAGTAAAAGTGCAGTGAGCTCAGAATTTGTAACCTCTGTCCTGATTTTTGCTGCTTGCTTTGCAATTCTTTTGGGTTTCCCAACAGCTGTTGAAGCAAAATAACTCCTCACTCGATGTTTTAGAGATTTTGCTTTGCCTACATAAATCACTTCTCCTTTTTTGTTGAGGAAGTAGTAAACACCGGGAGAATCCGGCAGGGCATAAATCGAATCGTGAACTCCTTTTGGTAATTTTAAAAGCTGATTAGATGGTACCATTGATGATTGATATTCAATCAACTGTTGAATCGTTTTGACCCCATCTTCTTTAGATAATTTTTTTATCAACTTGATGAGCACTTTTGCAGTAGCTTCTGCATCAGAAAGTGCACGGTGTGAATCTCTGTTTTTAATTTTAAAGTGTGACGTTACTGAAGCTAATGATTTACTCTTCAATGCCGGAAGAAATTTTCTTGCTAGCTTCAGAGTGCAGACAGTAAGATTGCTAAGCGGTTCAAAGCCATTTCTTATAAATTCATAACGTAAAAAATTTTCATCAAAGCTTAAATTGTGTCCACTTATAATTGAGTTACCAATAAAGTTCTCAATCTCCTCAGCGACTTCATAAAAGCCTGGAGAATTTACAACATCACTGTCTGATATTCCCGTAAACTGAGTTATGAAGTAGGGAATATTACACCCGGGATTTATTAAAGTTGTCAACTTGTCTGCAATCCTTAAGTTCTTAACTTTAACGATACCGATTTCAATTACTCTGTTGTTTCTTGCAGATAGTCCGGTAGTCTCAACGTCCAGCACGCTGAATTCGGTTTCTTCTAAAGGTGTGGAGGGAAGTTCTAATGTAATCATATACTAAAACTAATCTTAATCTTTCAGACTTTCAAAATAGATTTCAGAAATATTTGAACTCTTAGCTTCCTTTTTATTTGCTCTATATTTTGGATATATTTTGTATCAAAAATTCACACTCTTATGCCCTCAATTAATATTCTTTTTATAGGCGATATCGTTGGGAAACCGGGAATGGATCTTGTTCAAACCTGGTTACCAGGACTAATCCAGAAATATAAAGCCGATTTTGTAATTGCAAACGGAGAAAATGCTTCAGATGGGAAAGGCTGCACGGAAAAAGAAGGCAAGCAGCTTTTTGATCTAGGAATTCATGTTCTCACAGGAGGAAATCATACCTGGGATAAACATCTTTCTCAAGACTATCTTAAAAAAGAGTCGAGAGCTCTTCGTCCTTTAAATTATCCAAAAGGCACATACGGTAACGGATATTATGTAGCTGAAACAAAGAAGGGGAAAATAGCTGTTGTCAATTTGCAGGGAAGAACTTTTATGGCACCAATTGATTGTCCATTCCGCTCTGCCGATTGGGTTTTAAATAAATTAAATACTGAAACTAAGGTGATTATTCTCGATTTTCATGCAGAAGCGACCGCAGAAAAAATTGCGATGTCGCATTACCTCGATGGAAGGATAAGTGCACTTATCGGTACCCATACACACATTCAGACTGCTGATGAACGTATAATGCCAAAAGGAACAGGATTCATTACTGATGTTGGAATGTCTGGTCCATATGATTCCGTGATTGGAATGAAAGTGCAGGCAGCAGTAAACAGATTTCTGTACCAGACTCCTCAGAAATATGAATCAGCAACTGAAGATGTTCATCTATGTGGTTTATTTTTAAAAGTAGATTTGGATTCAGGAAGGACAATTAAGATTGAGAGGATTATATTTCCAGAATTCGTAAAGGCAAAGGAAGAATGATTCTCATCGACGGTAAAAAAATAGCTCAGGAAATCAGAGCTGAACTCAAAGCTGATATTGAAAAACTCAAAGCCGAGGGAAGAGATGTTCCCGGATTAGTAGCTATCCTTGTTGGCGATAATCCAGCCTCAGAGAGTTATGTTAGAGGAAAAGCAAAAGCTTGTGAAGAAATTGGGATGAGAGCAATAACAGAAAAACGTCCCGCTGATTTCAGTGAAAAAGAATTGCTCGAGCTGATTGAATCATATAATCAAAACAAAAAATTCAATGGGTTATTGGTTCAGCTTCCACTTCCAAAACATATTGATGAAGATAAAGTAATAGAAGCAATCTCACTTAAGAAAGATGTGGATGGTTTTCATCCTATGAGTGTTGGAAACCTTGTTATCGGTAAACCTGCATTCCGTTCTTGTACTCCTGCCGGAATCCAGGAATTGCTCATTCGTTACAAGATCGAAACTAAAGGAAAACATCTTGTCGTTTTAGGAAGAAGCAACATAGTTGGAAAACCTATTGCTAACATTATGCTTCAGAAAAAAGAATTTGCAAATTCTGTGGTCACTATTTGTCACAGTGCTGCTCCGGATGTTTCCTATTACACAAAGCAGGCAGATATTTTGATTGCAGCGATGGGTTCGCCAAAATTTGTGAAAGCGGATATGGTTAAAGAAGGGGTTGTAGTGATAGATGTCGGAATTAATAGGGTTGAAGATAGTACTACTTCAAAAGGATATCGGCTGGTTGGTGATGTAGATTTTGATGAAGTCTCTAAAAAAGCTTCATATATTACACCAGTCCCAGGTGGAGTTGGACCAATGACAATTGCAATGTTATTAAAAAATACTTATGAAGCATTTATAAAATATGGCGGATAAAATGACACATAAAATTTCGGATGAAGATGTTTCTCAGGAATTTCTGGAAAAAGTATTAAAGGATTATTACTGCTATGGTGATTCCTGCAAAGGATGGGAAACGAATGTAATCACACAGCCAAAGACTGTAAAAAATATAGTTGATGTTGGAGCTTCAAGAATTGCTGCCGGAAAAGGAGTCGGAAATTCATTAAAGGATAAAAATATTGCTTCCAAAATTGACCACACAATGCTTAAACCAGATGCTACACCAGCTGAAATAACTGAGCTTTGTGAAGAGGCAAAGAAATATCATTTTGCTTCTGTATGTGTAAATCCCGGTTATGTTTCTCTGTGCTCTTCATTACTGAAAGGAACAGATGTCAGAGTTTGCACGGTAGTTGGTTTTCCACTCGGATCAAACACAACAGAAGTAAAAAAGTTTGAGACCGAACAAGCAATTCAAAATGGTGCGACAGAAATTGATATGGTGATAAATGTCGGAAGATTGAAGGCCGGTGATCATCAGTATGTTGAGAATGATGTTTTGCAGGTAGTTAAGGAAGCCAAAAGTAATGGAGCACTTGTTAAAGTAATAATTGAAACTGCACTCTTAACCGATGAAGAGAAAGTAAAAGCTTGTTTAATCTGCAAAAAAGCCGGAGCTGATTTTGTGAAAACGTCGACCGGATTTAGCAAGGGTGGTGCAACTGTCGGCGATGTAGCTTTAATGAAATATGTTGTCGGAAGTTCAATCGGTGTAAAGGCTTCCGGTGGAATAAGATCTAAGGAAGACGCTGAAGCGATGATAGCATCGGGTGCAGATAGAATCGGTGCAAGTGCGAGTGTGAAAATCATTTCAGAATAAATGAATGTTAGGTTATGATCCTCGATGTTGTTGTGACAAATACGGGAGATGGTTTTACCGCAGAAATACCTTCAATCACGGGCTGCGAAAGCTGGGCACACGATGAAGAGACAGTCCTCTCAAAAATTCTTGAGCTTGCTGCTTTTTACCTCAAAACTGATGTTAAAAAATTCAAGCTCGATAAAGCAAGAAAAATAAAAAACCGATCAGTTTACAAACTAGTCTTCTACAAAAGTGGCTGACTTACATTTCAGAACTGAAAAAAGGGTTGAGAAGATAGGATGGGTTTTAATCAAACGACAGCCATTATTTCATGTTGTTTTTGAAAATATCCATGATCCTCATAATGTTAGTGCAATTTTTCGTACGTGTGATGCTGCAGGAATACCCAAAGTCTCACTTGTGTATAATATTGAAAAATTTCCCAAGATAGGTAAAAAATCTTCTGCTTCAGCTTATAAATGGATAGAAAAAGAAAAATATAAATCCATCGATGAATGTTACAAACATCTCAAAGAGCAAAACTTCCGGATTTATTCTTCATCTCTCAATTCAGATTCTAAAAATTTATACGAACTTGATTTCACAAAAAAGGTGGCAATCGTTTTTGGAAACGAACACAGAGGATTATCAAAAGAAGCTGAGGTGCTTGCTGATGAAAGATTCTTTATACCGATGTTTGGGATGGTACAAAGTCTGAATGTATCAGTATCAGCTGCCATCACTATTTACGAAGCAGTCAGACAAAGAATTGAAAAAGGATTTTATGAAAAGAGTGGATTCAGTACCAGCGAATTGAAAATACTTTTCGATCAGTGGATAAAGAAATAAAAAAATCACCTGTAATTCTTGGTTCAAACTTTTAACAAAATAAATCGTGTTTCAGGGGAACTCTCATTACCGGGTGATAAATCTATATCTCACCGGGCACTTCTGATATCATCACTTGCAGATGGAAAATCTTTAATTAGCAATCTTGCTGATGGAGAAGATGTCAAATCAACCATCAGATGTCTGAACTCATTGGGAATAGAAACTGAGGACGTTAATGATACATTAGTTGTTCACGGAAAAGGATTTAAAGGTTTTAGTACTCCTTATAAACCTTTGAACGCTGGAAATTCAGGAACTACCGCAAGATTACTTTGCGGAATATTATCTGCACAAAACTTTGAATCAGTTATTGAAGGAGATATATCTCTTTCCTCCAGACCAATGAACAGGGTAATAGAACCATTGTTATTAATGGGAAACAATATCAAAAGTAACAATGGAAAACTTCCGTTAGTAATTTCTCCATCGAATGACTTAAGACCGTTCAGCTATGAATTGCCGGTAGCAAGTGCACAGGTTAAGAGTGCTGTACTTTTAGCTGCATTACATCTGGAAGGTGAATCTTCTGTCATCGAATCTTCGCTGACAAGAAACCACACAGAAAAACTACTCGCCCTGAAAATACGATATGAAGGAGATAAGATTATTTCTTATTCTTCAAGAAAATATTATCCTCAGCCAAAAGAATATTTTATTCCTGGTGATATTTCTACAGCGATTTATTTTATTGTTCTTGCGTTACTTTCTAAAAATTCAGAGTTACTGATAAAAAATGTTTCCCTGAATTATACTAGGATAGAAATACTAAGTATACTTAAAGCGATGGGTGGAAATATTCAGATAGATGTAAAAGGGGAATCAAACAAAGAAGTCTATGGTGATCTGCTGATCAAATCAAGTTATCTTTCTAATGTAAAGTTAAACTCTGATTTGATACCAATGATAATTGATGAAATTCCAATTCTTGCTGTTGCCGGATTATTTGCAGAAGGTGAATTCGAAATAAATGGAGCCTCGGAATTAAGAGTTAAAGAGTCGGACAGAATCAAATCTATTGTTACAAATCTGTTATCGATCGGTTTAGAAGTTGAGGATTTTCCTGATGGTTTTAGACTATCTGGTGAGATAAAAAAGTCGGTTGGGCATTTTAACAGTTTTGGTGATCACAGAATTGCAATGGCTTTTTCTATTTTGAGTTTATTGATGAAAGATGGAGGAAAAGTTGGGGGATTTGATTCAGTAGTCGTTTCTAATCCTGGATTTATCGATCAACTTAATTCTATCGTTCGTTAGAACTTAATTATTTGATGCTCAAATTTATTTATTTGAAGTTCATCAAAAATTTTCTTCAGTATATCATCACCATACTTACTTGCAAAGTAAACAAAGTTCAATTCCCGTTCCTGCAGATTAGAATTTGGGAAAAGATTAACTGCAGCACGGTCAATTTGTCTAAGAGTTACATCATACTTTTTCTGCTGTGCTTTTTCAGCTTTTGATTTTAGCTCATTAATCGAACTGAATATTTTATCCCTGTAACGGTTACTTGAATCCGCTATGGTTTTATCCAGATCAATCAGCTTTTCTTTTAGCTGATCAAAAGCGGTCTCTACCTGATTTGTTAATCCATCGAACATTTCATCAATTGAACTTTCCTCAACAGAATTAATGATTCTTTTCTTAACATTTTCAACATCAATGAAAATATCATTAATCTCCACACCATATTTTTCTAGTATGTTGGATACAGGATTTTCAAGAATCGTTGCAGAGGAACGCGGATAAATAATTGGCGATACAATATTGTAAAATTCGTAGAGAGGTTTTATTTGTGCGAAATATGAAATCTCGCTTGGTCCGCCAATATAAAAAGCTGTTGGGAACAAGTAATCCTGGCAAATTGGTCTTAACAAAACATTAGGACTAAATTTTTCAGGTTCATTGTCAAGCAGCTCTAATATCTGTTCCTGTGAAAAACTTTTACGCTTTCTCCTTAGTCTGTATTCATTATCTACCGGTTCAATCGAGTATCGACCTTCATCAACCATCAAAAATAAATTTACCGGTTTAACTTTAACCTGTGCGTGATACAATTCCTCGAGTGTTGCACTGAAGTGAACCAGCTTTTCAGTGTGAAGTCTGAAATCCGTGATCTCTTTCCTGAAAATTGGCTTAAGCAGATTCTTTACTTCAGCATCCTGAGGATCAAAAATAACGAGACCGTATTCGTCAAAGTAATCGAATACCAATTCTCTGAATGCATCTTTAAAAGATTTTCCTTCACTATAGAACTTTTTTAATTTCTCATACAATGATGGAGTAAATTCTGTCTCTCGTATTTCATTGCTCAGTTTACCAAAGAAATCATTTATGGAACCGTCAAACTTTATAAATCCAACACTCTGTTTTGCATCATCTTCTTCAATTTCTTCCTTGTATCCGATAGTTACGAGCGAATTGGAGTCGCTGATGACCTTGGTTGTTCTCACTTCATTAAAATCGTGATCATCTCCTTCAAGCCAGAATACAGGAACAAAATTATAATCATCATATCTTTCTGAAAGAAAACGACTAAGCTTTATTGCAGTAATTATTTTATAAAATGTGTAAAGAGGTCCGCCTAAAATACCAAGCTGCTGACCGGTTACAATTGCCAACGTTTTCTTATCGGAAAGTTTTTTAATGTTTTTCTCAGTCACTTCCGATGGGGATAATCCCGAATATTGATTGGTAATTATTGAACTAATATCGTGTGATAAATTTCTTTTACTTTCAGTGATATTTTTAAAAATCTTAAGGTAATTTTCTTTGTTTCGAAAATCATGGGAATAGAACTCGGTTACATTATCAAATTCATATAAATAATCCAGGAATAAGTTCTGATGTCCCGGAATATCACTAAAGTTAATGTACATTAAGCCCTCTGTAAATGAATAAGCAAGATTATTTTGCGAAAGATACTGCTTTTAACACCCATTTTAAAAGGTGAAATCTTTCAGGTTAAAAGTCATTTCCCTATTTTTAATCACACAATTAACAAAATCGTGTTAGTCTTTGGAAATTAATTTACTAAACTACTTTACTTTTAAACGTGCAGTGAATGCAATTAAAATTCTCAGCTCGTTTTATCTTTCCAGGTTGCTTGGCAAGTCAATCGTTTGGGGAATGCCAATCTCATATTCGATTGAACCAACAAATCATTGTAATCTTCAGTGTCCTGAATGTCCTTCAGGACTAGGTGCCCTGACTCGTCCGCTTGGCTTACTTAAATCAAATGAATTCAAAAAATTGATTGATGAAATTTCAGAGACCTCATTTTATATTCAGCTGTTTTTTCAGGGAGAACCATATATAAATAAAAATCTGCCTGAAATGATCAGCTATGCACAATCAAAAAATATTTATGTGTCAATAAGCACGAACGGTCATTTCGTGAATGAAAAAAATGTAGATTATGTGCTTGATAATGCACCTGATAAATTGATTTTTTCTGTGGATGGACTTGATGAGGAGAGCTACCAGCAATATCGTGTCGGTGGAACTTTTGCACAGGCTGATAAAGGATTGAGAGCATTGATCAAAAGAAAAAGAGAGCGAGGTTTAAAAAGGCCATTTGTTGAATTTCAATTTATTGTAATGAAACAGAATGAACACCAGTTAGACGATGTTAAAAAATACTGCAAAGAAGTAGGTGTCGATAAGGTTGTGTTTAAGACAATGCAGATATCATCGTATGAAAATGCACTAAGGTTTTTACCTTCGAATAAGAAATACAGAAGATATACCCTGGAAAACAAATCATTCAGAATTAAAAATGAAATAAAAAATCATTGCTTTGCCCTATGGAGAACTTCTGTAATTACCTGGGATGGCAGAGTCGTTCCTTGCTGTTTTGATAAGGATGCAACTAACGAAATTGGAATTGTAAATGGGAAACCATTTGCTGATGTGTGGTCGTCTGAGAAATATTCAGATTTTAGAAATAAGATTCTTTCCAGCAGGAAGTCTGTACCGATGTGTACCAATTGCACCGAAGGTTTAAAGGTAAATATTTTTGAGATAGAGCAATAAGTATGCTTCCAGACATAGATAATACCGGATTATTAATCAGCAGAATTAAATCTCTGAATAAAACCACAATAATTACTTTAGCAAAGATAATTATAGCTGCAGGTCTGCTTTATTTTTTAATACAAACAGTTGATTACAATAAAATAGTCAATGCTTTAGAAGAAGCGAATTTATTTTTAATTGGTTTTGTGCTGCTATTAGGTTTAGTAAATATTTTTCTTCAATACTCAAAATGGAAATTAACCTGTTCTGAAATTTTAAAAGTTGACGACGGACCGAAAATATTTAGATCATTATTTTATGGTTTTTCAGCAGGAATCATTACTCCTTTAAGACTGGGAGAATATGTCGGACGTGGAATTGAGTTTAAGGATAAATCATTAGTTCAGGTTACAGTTGCGACTTTGATTGATAAATTTTTTCCTTTATTGATGGTGGCATTCATAGGTTCTGTTTCAAGTTTACTCTTTATTTATTTTTACTATAGCGTTTCACTTTATATTGTCGTTACACTTTTTGCTGTCATCTTTACACTATTCTATATCCTGATATTGCTGCTGTTAAGCCAAAGATTCTGGAACAATTTTTTATTTTCAAAATTAAGATCATCAAAAAATCTGCAAAAGATTTTCGATAAGCTAAAAGTATTTCAGAATTTAAATCGGAACTACTTTTACAAAATGACACTGATTTCTTTTTTGTTTTATGCATGTTTCTTAATTCAATATGCGCTTCTTGTTTCTGCATTCTCACATCACTTTGATTACCTGAATTATTTGTGGGCAGCCAATCTGATAATGTTCACTAAAACAATTATCCCTCCGGTTTCAATGGGGGAATTGGGAATAAGAGAAGGCGCTTCAGTCTACTTCTTAACGCAGATGGGTGAAAGTGCATCGATAGCTTTTAATGCTTCAATTTTTCTTTTCATTATTAATCTTCTCATACCTGCTTTAGTGGGGGTAGGAATGTTCTTCAGAAAAAATGGTAAATGATCTTTCTGATCCGGTCTTAATACTTCTTGCAATCTTTATTCTATTATTGATTCATTACGTTGGATTCTTATCCAAGATACTGAGAGGTCTGGATAATTTAAAATCAACAGAAGCAGAGAAACTGCCGTACGAATTAATTTCGATCATTATTCCTTTCAGAAATGAGAAAGCGAATATACTGGCCAGCCTTAAGTCTATAGAATCACAGCTTTATCCGGATGAAAAATTCCAAGTGATATATGTCAATGATTCATCGGAAGATAATTCAATTGAAATATTAAATCAGAATATAAGAAAAAATAATATACGAGTTCTCACAGTTCCAGAGGATTATTCACTGAATGCTCATAAGAAAAGAGCTGTAAGGTATGGAATTGAAAACTCAAAGGGTGAAATAATTGTTACTACTGATGCTGATTGTGTTCACAATGAAGAGTGGTTAATTTCTCTACTCAGCAGTTTCGACTCACTAACCGGTTTTGTATCGGGTCCTGTTGAATTTTATTCGGGTGATAAAATATTTGAGAAATTCCAGAAGCTTGAATTTGCCGGACTTGTGATTACCGGAGCCGGATTAATTGGAGCCGGTCAACCGACAATCTGTAACGCTGCTAATATCGCATACAGAAGAAAAGTGTTCGATGAAGTCGGAGGATTTAAAGATCATATGAATTTATCATCGGGTGATGATGAACTGCTTATGCAGAAAATATTTAAAGACACGGATTTCAAAGTCAAATTCTGTATAAATCAAAATGCAATTGTCAGAACAAAAAGTAATAGAACAGTAAGTGATTTTTATCAGCAAAGAAAAAGGTGGGCGAGTAAAGGCTTATTCTACAATGATAAAAGTCTGGTGATAAAGTTAGTACTTATTTACCTCTTTTATCTTGGATTGATTTTCCAGATTGTTTTATCGGTATTTCTTCATTCAGTTTTTCTTTTAACATTTATTTCTTCTATAGCTCTTAAACTCTTGTTGGAATTTAGAGTCATGACAAAGGGAAAGAAAATTATTTTTAAAGATCTAGGATTAAATTACTTCATTCCATCTCAGTTAATTCAAATTCCTTACATTATCATAGCTGGACTCATCGGCGCATTTGGTAACTACCTCTGGAAGCAAAGAAAAATAAAGAGATAGACTTTCCGAACATTATTTAGCTTACCTCTGTCTAATTAAATAGACACAAATCTTTTCATTTCACCCTAAAATCAAAGAAAATTGTAATTATCCATCTGGCACCTTCATTGTCTTATAGAAATTGTAAAACTTTAACGGAGGAAAAAATGAAACGGATAATCATAATTGCAGCAGTTCTTTTTGCAGGATTGACATTCAATCTCGAAGCAAGAGGACATTACAATGGGGTGAGTGGTTACTTTTACTCAGAATTAGCTCCATATGGCAACTGGATAGAAATTGATTATGGAGTGGTTGTTTGGAGACCTACAATAATTCGTGTTGATTGGATGCCTTATAAAATGGGTCGCTGGGTCTGGACTTATGATGGATGGTACTGGGATTCATACGAACCATTTGGTCACATTACTTTCCACTATGGTCGCTGGTTCTATGATGACTACTATGGATGGTTATGGTATCCTGATTATGAATGGGCTCCTGCCTGGGTAGAATGGAGATATGATAACAGTTACATAGGATGGGCACCGTTGCATCCATATGCATTCTTCTCGGTTTCAATAGGCATTCATTTTACGACTGTTTATACGACACCATACTATCACTGGCACTTTGTGAACTACAATCATTTCTGTCATCCGAATGTTTATAACTACTACTTAGGTCCCGGATACAGGAAGAGAATTTACTCAGGGACAAAGTATCGCACGAACTATATATATCGTGATGGAAGAGTTCAAAACAGAGGAATAGATATAGATTATGTGAGAACCAGATCCGGGCAGGAAATAAAACAAAGAGACCTTGTAAGAGTTCGTGATTCTAGAGACCTTAGAAGAGATAGTTATGGAAAAAGAGATGAAATTCGTACTCTGGATCTGAAACGTGATGAGCTTGTAAGAAATGATTTGAGCAGAATGGAAATTAAACGAGAGAATAGAAGTACAAATCTGGATCTGAAGAAAGTTGAAATTGGCAGAAGAGATATTAGCAGAGATGATAACAGATCAGACAGAAACAAAGAAAGAATCGATAATACCAGGAATATCGATAAAAACAGACAGAATAATACAAGGATTCAGAGAGAAGGTATGGATAAGAATAGAATCGAAACAAAAAGAAATACTGAATTCAAATCTGACAGGAATGTCAAAAGAAACGAAAATGTAAATAGAGAAGTAATTAAAAAAGACAGAACTATTGAAAGAAATAAAAATAATAATGATCGGATTCAGTCTGAGAACAAAACCAGAGTGAATGAAAATGTTAGGAAAAATGAAACAAAAGAATTTCGTACTCCTACTCGTGATAGCAGAATCGAAGTGAAAAGAGAAAATACCAGAACAACGAGAAATGATCAGGTGATTCGTAAAGACGAAAGAGAGAAAGTTAACACAAATACAAATCGTAGTCGAAACAATGATTCGAGAAACAATGCGAGTAGAACAAATTCTAAGGACAACAAAAGAGAAGTAAAGAGAAGATAAGTTCTGATCATAACTCCCTCCACGATAGCGGTATCAAGTTGATACCGCTTTTTTTTATATATTGCTCAAAAAATTTCTAACAATCTGTAAAAAATGCAGGACAAAAGCGGCCGACTGTTTTATATTCTTGGTGCATTCTTCGTTGCAAATGCTCTCCTTGCCGAATTCATTGGTGTAAAAATCTTTTCCCTTGAGAAATGGCTGGGACTTGAACCAATAAATCTTTCCTTTTTTGGTGAAGGTAATCTTTCTTTTAACTTGACGGCAGGAGTTATACTCTGGCCTGTTGTTTTTATAATGACAGATATTATTAACGAATATTTTGGACGAAAAGGTGTTCGTTTCATGTCATTTACTGCTGCTGCTTTAATTGCGTATGCATTTCTGATGGTCTACTTTGCAATGGGTTTGCATCCAGCAGATTTTTGGATTCAGAGAGAAACCGGATATGGTGTGATTGATATGAATCTCGCATTCAATACTATCTTTGGACAGGGATTATGGATTATAGTTGGATCGCTAACAGCTTTCCTGATTGGTCAGCTGGTTGATGTATATGTATTTCATTTTTTACGTTCTTTTACGGGTAGTTCAAAAATTTGGTTACGAGCGACTGGATCAACATTAGTATCGCAATTCATTGATAGTTTTGTCGTACTGTTCATAGCATTCTATTTGGGCGCAGGATGGGATTTAACATTGGTGCTTGCGATTGGTGTTGTTAATTACATCTACAAATTTGCTGTCGCTGTGTTTTTAACTCCTTTGTTATATATACTCCATTATTTTATAGATATTTATTTAGGTAAGGATCTTTCAGATCAATTAATTGAAAATGCTGCTATGGAGAGCAAAACTACCTGATATCTCTCCGGATCGGTATAAAATTAGTTGCTGAATATTAAGTTTTATTCTGCTTCCAAATATCCCCCAACTTAGGCAAATTCAATAATTTAGAGTAATTTTGTAGTGTAAATTTGAATGAAATTTACGATTACAATTAGACCTGGTTTTTTTAGTTTTGCTTGTGAATTATTTAGTACTAACATCATCTGCAATATCAATATTTCCCAGAATCTAAAATTAAAATCCATATAAAAAATTATTTTGTTTATCAGTTCATATTCTCAAAAAATAAATCTAGCGGGAGTTAAAGAATGAAGATTAGAAAAGAAGAAGCACTTGAATATCACTCATCGGATAGGAAAGGAAAAATTGAGGTCATTGCAACAAAACCTTGCTTGACCTCACGAGATCTTTCACTTGCTTATACACCTGGTGTTGCCGAACCTTGCCGGGAAATTCACAAAAACGTTGAAGACGTCTATAAGTACACAGCTAAAGGAAATTTGGTTGCTGTGGTTTCCAACGGAACCGCAGTTTTGGGTCTAGGAGATATCGGACCTGAAGCCGGTAAACCTGTAATGGAAGGGAAGGGAGTTCTGTTTAAAAGATTCGCAGATATCGATGTATTCGATATTGAACTTGCTTCGCACGATTCAAAAGAAATTATAAGAGCAGTGCAGCTACTTGAACCTACCTTCGGAGGAATAAATCTTGAAGATATAAAAGCACCGGAATGCTTTGAGATAGAAGAAGAGTTGAAGAAGACTATGAACATACCGGTCTTCCATGATGATCAGCACGGTACAGCAATTATATCTTGTGCAGCTTTAATTAATGCCGTTGAACTAGTTGGTAAGAAACTCGACAAGGTTAAAATAGTTGTAAATGGTGCTGGTGCTTCAGCAATTTCATGCTGCAAGCATTACATTATGGCTGGTGCAAAAAGAGAAAATATCTGGATGTTCGATACTAAAGGCTGCATTACAAAGGACCGAAAAGATTTAAACAAATACAAAGAAGAATTTGCACAACAGAAAGGTTTTGAAACCTTGGCAGATGCAATGAAAGGTGCTGATGTATTTATCGGCTTATCGGTTGGCGGTGTTGTAAAAAAAGACATGGTCAAAGGAATGGGAAAAGATCCTATAATTTTTGCAATGGCAAATCCTGATCCTGAAATTATGTATGATGAAGCGATATCTGTGAGAGAAGATCTTGTAATGGCTACAGGAAGAAGCGATTTTCCCAATCAGGTAAATAATGTGCTTGGTTTTCCTTTCATCTTCAGAGGAGCGCTTGATGTAAGAGCTACTGCAATTAACGATGAAATGAAAATGGCTGCAACTCTTGCACTTGCAAAGCTTGCAAAAGAAAAAGTACCTGAAATGGTTATCAGAGCATATGGTGGAGAAGATTTTTCATTTGGTAAAGAATATATCATTCCAAAACCTTTCGATCCAAGAGTTTTATGGTATGTGGCACCAGCCGTTGCTAAAGCTGCTATTGAAACAGGTGTGGCAAAGATAAAAGAGATGGATTGGCAAAAATATGAAGAGCAGTTAAAAGAAAGACTCGGGCTTTCTAAAGAACTTATTAGAGTAATGATCCACAAAGCTCAGAAGAATCCAGTGAAGGTTGTTTATCCTGAAGGTGAAGAAGAAAAAATTATCAGGGCTGCACATGTAGCTCATACGGACCATATGGCATATCCAATTCTGTTAGGAAATGAAAAAATAATAAATGATGAGATTGATCGATTAGGTTTTGATCAGGATGAATTCAAAATATTTGATCCCGAAGTAAGTGATAAAAGATTTATTTATGCCGAGGCTTTCTTTAAAAAACGTTCAAGAAAAGGTGCAACTCTAAAGGATGCACAAAGCCTGATGAAGAAGGGAAATTATTTTGGCTCAATGATGGTTGAATTAGGTGAAGCAGATGCTCTTATAAGCGGATTGACTACAAATTATCCCACAACAATTCGTCCAGCATTACAATGTGTAGGTATTAAAGAAGGTTTAAAGATTGTATCGGGATTATATATTGTATTTGCAAAACAGGATGCTTATTTCTTTGCAGATACAACCGTAAACGTTAATCCGACAGCAGAGCAATTAGCTGAAATCGCAATTTCAACAGCAGATATGGTAAAAAAATTCGATCTGACTCCAAGAATAGCAATGCTATCCTTCAGCAACTTTGGAAGTGCACTTTATCCTGAATCAATAAAAGTTAAAAAAGCTGCAGAACTGGTTAAACAGCAACGACCGGATTTAATAATTGATGGTGAAATGCAGGCAGATACTGCTGTAATCCCTGAAATTATTGAAAAAGAATTCCCGTTCAGCAGCCTTAAAGGAAAAGCAAATGTTCTGGTATTCCCGGATTTGAATTCAGGTAACATAGCATATAAGCTCATGGCCAGGATTGGTCAGGCTTCAGTAGTTGGACCAATTTTAATGGGAATGAGAAAACCAATTCACGTCCTCCAGCGAGGAGCAACTGTTGATGATATAATCAATATGACCGCTATTGCAGTTGTCGAAGCTGGAAACAAAGGAAAATAAATCTTCATTTAGGGAAGAGGACAGTTACCTCTTCCCTGATTTCATATCTGAATTAATCCACTGATATTGTTAATTTTGTAATTGACCGATTTGTCCTTTAACTTTTCTGCTACTATTTAAAAATTTCGTAAAGTTTTTTATTTTTTTGCAATGAAAGAAATCAGAATGCTGGCCGCAATAATGTTCACTGATATGGTGGGTTATACCGCCATGATGCAGGAAAACGAGCGGCTTGCTAAAACTCTGCGAAATAAACACCGTGAAGTATTGGAACGACTCGTTTCTGAGCATAGAGGTCAAATACTTCAGTATTATGGTGATGGTACACTTTCAATATTTGGCAGTGCAATAGAAGCAGCAATCTGTGGTTCCAGGATTCAGCAGGAATTACAATCAGAACCAAAAGTCCCGCTAAGAATTGGTATTCACGCAGGAGACATTGTTTACGATGACGATGGTGTTTATGGTGATGGTGTTAATGTGGCATCCCGCGTTGAAAATATTGCTTTGCCCGGTAGTGTTTTGATTACAGATAAAATAAATGATGAATTAAAAAATCAGCAGGAAATTTCAACTGTTTTTTTAGGCAGATATGAACTAAAAAATGTTAAGCAGCTTGTAAAAATATTTGCAGTAAAAGCTGATGGACTCATCATTCCCACACCTGATCAGGTAGCAGGGAAGACAAGCAATTCTGCGCATTCAATAGCAGTTCTTCCATTTGTTAATCTTAGTGCCGAAAGAGATAATGAATACTTTAGCGATGGAATAACAGAGGAAATTCTTAATGCTTTAGCAAAAGTTGAAGGTCTGTCAGTCACTTCGCGTACCTCATCATTCGCCTTTAAAGGAAAGAACCTTGATATAAGAGAAATCGGGAAAAAACTTGGAGTGAAAACTGTCATCGAAGGCAGTGTTAGAAAATATGGTAACAGGATCAGAGTCACTGCTCAGTTAATTGACTCAGAAAACGGCTACCACAAATGGTCTGAAAACTATGACAGGGATTTGGAAGATATTTTTGCGATTCAGGATGAAATTGCGAATTCAATAGTTGCTCAACTCAAAAAATCAATTTCGCTGCGTAAACCAGAAAAGGAATTAGTAAAAGCGACTACGGAAAATATTGAAGCATATAATCTCTACTTAAAAGGATTGTACTATTGGAATAAATGGACACCTGAATTTGTTTTGAAAGCAATAAAGCATTTGGAGGAAGCCATCATTATCTGTCCTGATTTTGCAATGGCTTACGCAAGACTTTCAGCTTGCTATGTTTATCTGGGTGCTGCGGGCTTTATGTCTAATAAAATTGCATACTCTAAAGCAAAAGATTATGCAATGATGGCTAATAATATTGATGATAGCCTGGTTGATTCTCAAATTTCACTGGGGATGGTAAAATATTTTAATGATTGGGACTGGAATGGCGCTGAAAAATGTTTTCTAAAGGCACTTGAGATCAATCCAAATTCTGCTGAAACTCATCAATACTACTCAATGCTTTTGACTACGCTTGGGCACCATAAAAAAGCATTAAAAGAAGCAGAACTTGCTCATCAGCTTGATCCATTGAACGCACCTATAAGTTACATCCTATCATTCGCATATTTTAACAATAAGCAAATTGAGTGCGCAATTGATCAACATATGCTCACACTTGAACTTGATCCTGAATTTGGTGATACATGGAATAGCCTGGCCTGGATATATTTAAAATCAGCTCAATATGAAAAGGCGATGGAAATTTTTAGCAAAAACCTGAACAATCCTGCGTATAAATTAAAAGCTCTAGCAGGTTTAGGTTATATTCATGCAAAACGAGGTGAGTTTGATAAAGCGAAAGAATATCTCAAATCTTTAGAGAGCGCGGATTCGGAAGATGTACCTGTCGATATGGATTTAGCAATTGTGTATTCAGGTTTGGGAGAAATGGATAAGGTAATGAATCATCTTAATATTGCCATCGATAAAAAGCTTGGAGGATTGAATTTTATAAATGGAGATTATTGGTCTGATGTTCATAGTTATCCGGGATTTAAGAAAATATTAGAACGAATGAATTTACCTGTTGAATAACTTGTACTCCTTCCGTTTTATTTTCACCTTAGCTCTAAAACATTTAAGAATGATATTGATAAAGTTTACATTTTTAAAAGTTCTCATCTTATTTAACCTTTTTTTGTTAACCGAATCAATATTTCCCCAGGAATCATCACAAAAATTTTTTCCTGAAGAAAAAATAGTTGTAGCAGGAGATTATCAGGCGAACAGTTTTGAAAGATTTTTTGCAGGGGATCATTGGAGAGATCTCTGGATTACACCAGTAAAAGTTCCTGTACTTGATGTTAATGAGTATGCAGGCGGATTAACTCCGATTGAAAAAGGAGGTGGTCAGCAAACCAGTTCGCTTAAATTTATCGGTGGCGATGGAAAGGAATATCGCTTTCGATCGATCAATAAGGATGTAACAAGAAGCCTTCCCCCGGAATTCAGTGAATCAATTATTGCTGATGCAATGCAGGACCAGGTTAGTGTGATAAATCCTGCATCGTCGGTTATAGTTGCCTCAATGATGGATGCACTTGGAATATTAAATTCCAAACCCACAATTTGTTTAATGCCGGATGATGAAAGATTGGGCGAATTCAGAGAAGAATTTGCCGGTATGCTGGGCACAATTCAGGAAGACCCGGATGAATACGATGATGAGTCTTTAAGCTTTGCCGGTGCTGATAAAATTGTTGGCACATTTAAACTGTATGAAAAACTGCAGGAAGACAACGATGAACAGGTTGATGCTGGTGAATTTTTGAAAGCCAGATTATTTGATGTTCTGATTGGTGATAGAGACAGACATGCCGGACAATGGGATTGGGCAGGTTATAAGGAAGATAAAAAGAGAATCTGGAAGCCTATTCCTAAAGATCGGGATTTTGCCTTTCCGCTTTATGATGGAATATTTCCCAGGATGATGACTGTAGCGTTTATTTCCATGGTTCATTTCGACTATGAAATGCCTGCAATGATGGATATGACATGGGAAGGTAGGCATATGGATAGAAGGTTGTTAAGTTCGCTGGATAAACCAGTCTGGGATTCTATTGCCGTATTCATGCAAAATACTCTCACTGATTCTGTAATCGAAGCTGCTGTTGCTGAAATGCCACAGGAATATTATGCGCTTGAGAGTGAACAACTTATAATGAAATTGATTTCCAGGAGAGATCAGCTTAAGACTGCTGCAGATGAATTTTACAGCTGGGTCTCTAAATATGTTGATGTTTATTGCAGTGATAAAGATGAATATGCTGAAATCAAAAGAGTAAACAATCTTTTTACTGAAGTAAATATTTATAAAAGAGATAAAGATACCGTTGATAAAAAAGGTTCACCCTTCTTTCACCGAATACTTAAGAATAGTGTTACTGAAGAAGTTCGTGTTCATTTAATGGGCGGAGATGATATTGCTATTGTTACAGGAGAAGTTGATGAAGGCATAAGAATTATAGTTGTCGGAGGTGAGAATAAAGATGAATTGATTGACAGCTCAAAAGTTCATGGTTATTTCCTTGGTTTTACTCCGGTTCCTTCAGTAAAAACAAAAACTGAATTTTATGATTCAGGGAATAAAACAAAATTTGTTGAAACATCTGGCACTTACATCAACACAACAAAATACGAAGAGACTGAAGATGAGTTGCAAAAGTATGAACCACTTATAGAAGATCGTTATATGGACTATGGTGTACTTCTTCCTTTTGAATACAATACAGATGATGGAGTTGTGCTGGGACTTGGCGGAAGAATTAATTATTATGATTTCAGACAAAATCCATTTGCACACAGATTTAATTTGTCAGGTTCATATGCCACAAAATCGCAAAGAGCAGAGTTTGAGTTTTTAGGTGAATTCAATGATATGATTGAAGGTGCCAATGTAAAAATTCCAGCTAAGTATACAGGCTTAGAAATCACCAAGTTTTTTGGACTTGGAAATGAAACCGAAAGAGATGACAGTCTTTTTGAAGCAGATTATTACAATGTTCATCAAAGATATCTAGGTACAGGATTCAATGTAAAAATTCCAACAGAAATGAATATGGAACTAAGCCTTGGCTTGTTACTTGAGCTTTCAAACATTCTTAAAGAAGATGACAGACTGGTAACCGAAATTGAACCATATGGAATTGGTGAATTGGATTTTCTTGCAGTTTCTGCTTCAATCAATTTTGATAACAGAGATAATATTGAAATGCCATTTACTGGTCACTATTTAAATCTTTACAGTGATTTTTATACTAAAACATTTAATAATGAAAACTTTTTTGGCAAATTAATTTTTGATGCAAGAACTTACATCACGAATGAATTAATCACGCGTACAACTCTGGCTTTACGAGCTTATAGTGAAATGGTTTGGGGTAAATATCCTTTTTATAAAGGTGCATCGATCGGTGGCTCAAATACACTAAGAGGTTTTTCAAGGGATAGATTTGTCGGGGATCATGCAGTTTTAGGGTCAGCAGAATTAAGATTTTTCCTGGCTGATATTAATCTTCTTATTCCGTTTAAATTCGGAATGAATCTTTTTTCTGATGCGGGCAGAGTTTTTTATGAGGATGAAGTATCAAAACAATGGCATACTTCATTTGGCGGAGGTTTTTGGTTTAGTGTTTATAAACGAACATTAAATCTCTCCGTTAACGTTGCTAAGTCGCCGGAAGATATTAGGGTATACGTTAATCTTGGTCAGATGTTTTAGTTGATGTTCAGATAAGAAAATCTTAAAAAAGTTTTTAAAATAACTTTACCATCACTCAAGGTATTTCTTCGGATATTCAAAAAATAAAAATTTGCCGCTATCTTTTTTTATCTCATTCCACTTACAATCAAACTGTATTGCAACCACTCCGCAGGTAGGAATGTTATCAAGATACTGGTCTGATAGATAATTATTCAATTGTGTCAATCCGGGATTATGAGCAAAGAGCATTACACTTTCAACTTTCTCATCTAATTTTTGTATGACTTTCAGTAATTCGTTATCAGAGGCTTCGTACATCTCTTCTTTGAAAATAATTTTCTTTAAAGGATAATCTAATTTTTCTGATACTTCAATCGCAGTCTTTTTAGTCCTTTTTGCCGGACTTGATAAAATCAGTTCGGGTTTTATTTTAAGTTTCTTCAAAAGATCACCCATAAATGGCGCATCTCTTTTCCCTCGTTTATTCAGCGGTCTGTCAAAATCGGAAAGTGCCGGATTGCTCCAGCTGGATTTGGCATGTCTTACAAGATATATTGTTTTCATTTTTCTCAATTATTATGATGGAATCAAATCTAAAAAAAACTAAAGGAGGAAATCCAGCTCACAATGTTCAATAATTGTGATAATAATCACCATATTCGAATAAAAATGGCTATAACTTTAACTGAAAATAATTCAATATTATAAATAATCAGCGATGAGGTATATGTTAAAAATCTACTTTGTTAAACATAATAAAACAGGAAATAGAAAGTGAATAATATCAATTTTAACGAAGTAAAGGAATATGTAAGGAAGACTTTCGATGAGAAGGGATTCGCGAAAAGGGAATATCATAATTACAATCACACAATTGATGTTGTAAGGGTTGCAGAGGAAATCACCAACGCATTGAATATAGACCCTGAAGATAAAGAGGTTATTTTAATTGCTGCCTGGTTTCATGATATTGGCTATACAAAATGTTGTGATGGACACGAAGATGTCGGGGTTGAGGTAGCGAAGGAATTCTTGAATAATCATAATTATTCTTTAGAAGGAATAGAAAAAGTTGCAAAGCTGATAAGAGCTACACGAATGCCGAGAAATCCAAAAAATATTCTGGAGGAGATTATTTGTGATGCTGATTTATATCATGTTGGAACTGATGAGTTTGTTATAAAAAGTGATCTCTTCAGGAAAGAGCTTGAAAAGGAAATAGGAAGGAAAATTTCAGAGCAGGAATGGCTTGAAGGCAATAAAAAATTTATGAATGAACATAAATTCTATACTAATTATGCCAGAGAAAAATACGGAACTCAGAAAAATATTAATTATATTAAGCTGGAAAAGAAATTAAACAAATTGAAAAAAGATATGCAGGACGATAACTCTTCTACACCCATTCAGGAAGGTAAAAAAAAGAAAAAAGAATCTGATAAAGGTGCCGGTCGTTCTATTGAAACCATGTTTCGGAATACCGTTCGAACGCATGTTGACTTCAGTTCAATGGCTGATACGAAAGCTAATATAATGATCAGTGTAAATACACTTATTCTTACTATTATTGTAAGCATTATGATTCGTAAGCTTGATACTAATCCACACCTCATCATACCAACTGCAATGCTTACCTTAACAAGCCTTGTTACTCTTGTTTATGCAATTCTTGTCACGAGGCCTAAAGTGACAAGGGGAATTTTTACAAAAGAAGATATCCATCAGAAAAAAGCAAATCTTTTATTTTTTGGGAACTTTCACAAAATGTCGTTAAAAGATTTTAACTGGGGAATGAAAGAAATGATAAAGGATAAAGAGTTTTTGTACGATAATATGATTAGTGACTTTTACTATCTCGGACAGGTATTGGGGCAGAAATACATAAAGCTACGAATATGTTATACAATTTTTATGTACGGAGTTATAATCTCTGTGCTTGCTTTTGCAATTGCTTTCGTACTCTACCCCGAAGGAACTGATCTAGGTCCGCTGATTGAATAATCTTAAAGGACTGTTTCCTCTGTTTTTTCAATCGCAGCATCTTCAATAATCACCGGGAAAAAATAACCTGAACCAAAATTCTTATCCACTGAAAGTTTTCCGGTTATAATAACCACATCCCCAACTGCAACATCTTCCTGGGAAGTAACTGCCAGATCAAAATCATTCTCTGAGCCAGTTCCATCCTGAATATGAATCCAGTTTCTCTTCATTATCTGCTTATTAAACTTTACAACTTTACCTTTAACTTTTACAGTTTCACCTCTCAAGGAATTTTTCTCACTATAAATCTGCTGAATTGTTTTCCCATCTTTCAATGGTTGAATATTTATATCTTTCTTTTCTATGTTCATGGCACCCGAGTGAATCTTTTTCATCTCATCCGGGGTGGATGATTTGCGGGCATCCTCAACAAATAAGAGCTCATCAAAAGTGCGGTCAATGTTATCGCTCTTAAAGTCCTTCATAACCATATATTTAGAAAAGTATATTGTTTCACCGGTCTCAATTTCCATTGTCGGAACTGCAATCCAGAAAGATTCTTTATTTTCACTTACCTGAAGATATAAGTAGCTTTTTGCTGGTATTTTGTCTATCACTTTAGCAATATGAGGTTCGCTCTTCAAAGACTCCGATTCCTGTAAATTTTGACTTTCATCATCAGAACATCCAAATATCAAAAAGAGAGCTGCGAGTAATATGTATATCGATTTCATTTGATCCTAAAAAATTAGTTAATAGATAATTAATACTTCCAAATATAATCATATGAGGATTTATTTGATTGGTTAAAATTTTACTCCCTTGTCTAAAATATCCAATTATAAATCTTTTTACTTCAATATTTATTATCTTTTTGGTGACAATTAAAAATTTGTTGAATTCAATGATGAGATTAGAAGTCAAAATAATTTTATTGTATTTCTTACTTGTAAATTCATACTCGTTCAGCCAGAATTTTTGGGAACGAATTGAGAGCCCTACCGAAGAATTTTTACGTACTTTGCATTTCATCGATAGCTCAAAAGGATGGGTAGCAGGTGATTCAGGTTTAATATTCTATACAAGTGACGGTGGTGCAAGCTGGACTCAGCAGGAAACAAACGTAAACTATAAAATAGTTAAGCTCTTTTTCCTGGATGAGAACAGAGGTTGGGCTTTAGCCTGGCAGGAGATTGAAGATGGCGGATTCTACGGTACATACATTCTAAAAACCACTGATGCCGGTTCTAACTGGATTAGTGAACAATACCGTGAAGAAAGTGAATTTATGTGGGCAATTCATTTTCTTGATACATTAAAAGGATTTATGGGCGGAGCTCCGAATGTCTTTGTTGAAACTACTGATGGCGGATTGACCTGGGAACAGGCAAATATTGATTCGGGTGTCTTTTCAAATTTTCCGGTATTGAACTTTCAGTTTTATAATGACTTGTACGGTTATGCAACCGGAGGAAGATTTGATATTGCAGGTGTTATTTGGAAAACAGTAAATGGTGGTGATAGCTGGGCACCGCTTGATCCATTATACACACCGGCAGATCAGGTATGGGATATACATTTCTTTGACTCTTCACATGTAATGGGTGTAGGTGGTGACCCGGATTTGTATGGTGTAGGAATTATTACCTCTACCGATGCCGGTAACAGTTGGAATTATTTTGAGATAGGAATATTCGGACAAGCTCGTACCGTGTCTTTTCGTACTGAAAATGAAGGATGGTGTCCTGTACCATTGTCGGATAATTTGGTTGTTACTTTTGATTACGGAAATACCTGGACAAACTATACTGCACCAGATAGCGCATCACTCTACGATCTTGTTTTTACCGATTCATTAACCGGTTATGCAGTCGGAGAACAGGGAGTGATTGTAAAATATAAATATCAGCGACCGGATTTTGTAGAAGCTGATTTAAGTCAAAACATTAATAATTTTATTCTTTATCAGAACTTTCCTAATCCATTTAATCCTTCGACAAACATAAGTTTCTACCTAACTGAAGCGGGAGAAGTCAAATTAGAGATATATGATCTGCTAGGTAATCAAATTGCGAGTCTTGTAAACGAATTCAAATCAAGTGGTAATCATAGCATTACGTGGTCAGCAAAAGAAGAACCAAGTGGAGTGTATTTAGTTCTGCTGAAAGTAAATGGCAGCTCAGCATCTCAAAAGATAATGCTTCTAAAGTGATATTCAGATAATCCAATTATTATTTTATAAGTATCATTTTCCTGGTTTCAGAAAAATTCCCAGCTCTTAATTGATAAAAGTAGATGCCACTCGGAAGTGACTTTGCAGTAAAATTAATTTCATGTTTACCAGCTGTTCTGTATTCATCGACCAAAGTCATTATTTCATTTCCCATTACATCATAAACTTTAAGAGTTTGCCATCCGCTTGATTTGGTTTGCCAGCTTATTTTCGTGGTTGGATTGAACGGATTAGGATAATTCTGATCTAACTGAAACTCTGAAACTCTGATGGCTTGGTCATCAACACCAACCGATGATATTTCAATCGGAACTGTCCAAATCTGATAATTTCCTGTACTGTTATCCATCCACACAGGCCAGATTTTTCCGTTCGCTGAAGTGATACCGATATTATCTCCCATCTTACCCTGGAATACTGCAAGTGGTGTTGGTTTAAAATTATGATCGCTGATTTCAAATTCGCGCCAGGTATCGCCACCATCATCGGATCTTGCTAAAAACATACCGAGTGAGTCAGTGGTAGTATTCCTGTCATCATAAAAAATTACATTAACGCCTCCAAAATTATCAACATGAACAGCAGGGAATAACTGAATTTTTCCGTTGTTCAATGGATCCTGATTTACTCTTATACCTTGTGACCAGGTTTGTCCACCGTCAGAAGAACGATTTAATATCACATCAGGATCGCTGCCTGCAGGACTCAAATTCTTTTGCCCGGTAACTATATAAATCCAGCCATATCGTAATCCGTCGCTTGTATCTACTGCCATTCTTGGTAATCCATTGATCCGAATATTTCCTTTTTCGGGAAGGAGTCCGCTAATTCCATTTATATCATAAATATTTTCGTCGACCTCCCAAGTTACTCCTCCATTGGTTGAAGTAGCAAAACCCACATAATCTTCCGTGAACGGTGAAGTATTTGTTAGAGTTGCCCAACTTAGAAATAGTTTTCCATCCGGCAGTATAGATAGCTCATTATTAAAACACCGTTGACTAGGATTATTTATTTGCTGAGGAATAGACCAATTTATACCAGAATCATCGGTGTAAACAAAAGTTAATGGAAACGGTGGTGCTTGCTTAACCCATGCTACATACGTTCTACCAAAAAATGTATTTGATGGATTAACATCGGATACTAATCCAGCTTTTTCAGGTGCTGCATCATCACTAGTTATTGTTTTTTGATTTGACCATGATTGACCTAGATTTGTAGAATAGTGCGAATAAATTCCTTCCGAAAATCCCTTTCTTGTCAATATAAAAACACCATCTTTATCTATAATAATTCCAGGATCGCCACCATGAGATGTAATTGGAATTCCTGTACAAGTATCATTTCCCATCCAGTTTATTCCTCCATCTGTAGTTACGTAAATGCCTTCACTAATGAAAAAAGGATTCAGGCTTAATGTGTTTGCGGACACAAAAATTATATCTTCATTATATGGATGATTTGTAATTGATGGTTCCCATTGGATCATGTTGCTAGGGTATATTCTAAAATTTTCACCTATGGAAAGGGTTAATTCTTTGTTGAGTTCCTGTGATAAAAGTATGCGTGAGCTATAAAAAACAAAAAGTATAATAAAATATTTCAATGTATTTCCCGGAATTATTTTTAATGAAAAATAATGATTATTGATATTATATGTAAGCTATTTTGTAAGACTTAATTCGGGGAATTTAAAATTTATAATTCAATCATACAGAATTGATTATTTTCTACTCTAAAAGTGTAAACACAATTTGATGCAAAAAAAGAGTACTAAGTCTATCTTAAAATTATCGAATCATAATTCCTCAAAAGGGAACGCTTCCTGAGTTGAAGAGAAATTGTTACTATTATCTGAATTTTCCATCGCTGAAACTACCTTAGCGATTCTTTTGGCCAGATAATATATTCTTCTGAAGTTTTCGATTATATCGGTTTGAATTCTGAACTCTGCAAGATCAAGATTCTTATCCTTATGAAGTCTGTTTGAAAGATGATCAAGAGCATTATCTGCAAGTTCAGAAACCTGCGACTTAGCCTCGATTACATTATGAGCTTTTATTTTATCGTTTTGAACTAATGCTTTTATTGATTCATCAAGATTGAAGACGACCTTTTCGAAATATGGATTTAAGTAATTATCAAAGCTCTCGCTAAAATCCACCTCAGTTTTTAATCTTTCTTTACCCAGCGAGTAGAGATTGGTTTCTACAACATCGCCCACATTTTCAATATAGTTCGCTGCTGCGATATAGGTTTGCAGCAAGTTGGATTCCTGATTAGACAATTCTTCTTTTGATAATTTTCCCAAGAAATTAATAATTATTTCGTGCAGTGCATCTACTTCATTATCCATTTTTCTAATCAGTTTTAATTTCTCTTTACTTTCACTTCTGAAAGCAAGCGGAATTTCTTTTACCATCCACAAAGCTCTTTTAGCCTGTCTGAATAATTCCAACCGTACTCTGTCAAACGCTATTGAAGGTGTCTTTAAATAGATTTTATTAATGAATTTCGGTTTTATTATTTCAGGTTTAGCAACCGGCTTCAGTGGCAGAATCCAGGTGATCAGTTTGGCAAGTGGTGTTATAAAAGGTAGAAATATTAATGTGTTTATGACATTAAAAACAGTGTGTACATTTGCAATTTGGCGAGGTGCTTCAGCAGCAATTCTGTTGATTCCTGTTAGATATGAAAAAGATGGCGAAATAAACCTTACAGCTTCAGCCAGATAATAAATAAATGGGACCCAAATAACTACTCCAATTATATTTATCAGAACGTGACTTAGTGCAGCCTGTTTACCTTCCCGTGGAGTATTAATTGATGCAAGGACTGCTGTGATGCAAGTACCAATATTGGCTCCAAATGTTAAAGCAATACCAGCTTCTAATGAGATGAAACCCTGGCTTGCTAATGTTATTACAATTCCAATTGTAGCTGCGGAAGTCTGAATAATTGCTGTAAAGATTGTTGCCGCTAAAATTCCAAGCATAGGATTTTCCATACTGCTCATCACATCCAGAAATGGTTGATACGATCTAAGTGGATACGTTGAATCGTTCATCAAATTCATTCCCAGAAAAATTAAACCTAAACCGAGCATCATCAATCCAAGGTTTTTAATTTTATCCTGCCTAACTAAAAGCTTCAAACCAAAGCCAATAATTATCATCACAAATGATAATTCAGTTACTTTGAATGCAATTATTTGAACAGTGAGAGTCGTACCGATATGAGCACCCATTATAACACTGATTGCCTGTTTAAGATTAATTAAACCGGCAGAAATAAATCCTACAATGAGTACTGTTGTAATTGAAGAGGATTGAATAATTGAAGTTACAAATGCACCAGAAAAAGCACCTTTAAATCGGCTGGAGGTCATGCGTGAAAAAATTTTCTTTAAACGGTTTCCTGCCATTCCTTTAAGGGCATTCGTCATCTGCTCAAGTCCGAACAGGAAGAGTGCTAATCCCCCGAATAAACCTAATAAGATTGGAATTACTTTAATTGAAAGAGTTGAATCCATGTTGAATATCAGTAAAAAGAAAAAAAGTATAGCGAAATAAAGTATTTCTAGGGGAATTATTCCACTTAAAAGAAATATTTTTATGGATTAATGTAGAACAGTGGAGAAAGATTTTTTACCTAATACATTTGCCATATCAGATAAATCTTTCATTAGGTTTTCAAAGGTTGGGATATCCAATGATTGTTCACCATCGGAATAGGATTTTACTGGTTCAGGATGAACTTCAATTATAAGTCCATCTGCACCTGCAGCCAATGCTGCTTTACTTGCTGCTGGTACCAGGCTGCTTTTACCAGTACTATGCGATGGATCAACAATTACCGGAAGGTGAGTCAATTCTTTTAATGCTGGCACAGCCAAAATGTCAAGAGTATTTCTTGTATAAGTTTCAAAAGTTCTGATACCTCTCTCACAAAGAATTACATTTTCATTACCAACTGATAATATATATTCTGCAGCTAAAAGAAATTCTTCAAGTGTTGCACTCATATTTCGTTTGAGTATGATAGGTTTGTTTGTTTTACCGACTTCCTTTAGAAGTTCATAGTTATCCATATTTCTTGAGCCAATTCTGAGAATATCTGCTTCACCGGCAAGTTTACTGAGATGATCAGTGCTTAAAACTTCAGTCTCAAGCAGCAGATTGGTTTCGGAATGCAAAAGCTTTAAAAGTTCAATTCCATCAATTCCAAACCCCTGGTATGAATAAGGTGAGGTTCTGGGTTTAAATAGTGAACACCGGAATATCTTCGCGCCAGCACTTTCAACTGCTTTGGCCGTTTTTATTGCGAGTTCTTCACTTTCGAGAGCGCAAGGTCCGGCAATTACGGTGAAGTACCCTTCACCGATCCGAACATCTTTGAGCTCGATTATTGTGCTCTGTTCAGTATTAATTCTTTGAACTCTAGTGTCCCGAAGTCGCTGCATTATTGATTCTGATTCAATTAAATTCTGATTTTAACAAATATAAAAATACAAAATTGTTTTGAAATCAAACAGACTAATTTTGATTCGTTTTATACTATTAACAAGTGTTATTGTTTAATAGTTTCATCGTACTTATATATATCTATATTAGCTTACTGAGCAGAGCCAGAGATTATAATAGAAAATTGCATTATGGTAAATTCAAACTTGAAGGGAACTATACTTCCTGGAGTGAGACCGTATTTTAATTCCTAAATACAGCACGATGAATTTATATCAGAAACTATAAATCCAAAATAGGTTTTTAAATTATCGATTAAAGTTTTGTAAAAAGATTAACCATCTCAATAGCTGAAAGTGCTGCATCCCAACCTTTGTTGCCTGCTTTTGTTCCTGCACGCTCGAGTGCTTGTTCGATGCTGTCTGTAGTGAGAACACCAAAGATAACAGGTAATCCACTATCGAGTCCGACTTGTGCTACACCTTTTGATACTTCGGAAGCTATGTAGTCAAAGTGAGGTGTACCACCGCGTATAACAGCACCGAGACATATTACGGCACTATACTTTTTTGATTGGGCTAGCTTCTTAGCTGTGAGTGGAATTTCATAAGAACCCGGTACCCAAGCTACTGTAATATCTTCCTGCTTAGCATCATGCCTGATCAGACAATCAATTGCACCTGAAAGAAGTTGTGATGAGATTAGTTCATTAAAACGGGATACAACTATTCCGAATTTTTTCCCTTTTGCAGTAAGTTTTCCTTCAATAATATTTGCCATTTTTTCCTCTAAAGAATGAGTTAAATAAATTTTTCTGATTGCAAAAGATGACCAAGCCTGTCTCTTTTGGTTTTTAAATATTTTTCATTGAGTGGGTTAGAGGGAACCTCTAGGGGTAGTCGTTCAACAATTTCAAGATCGTATCCCTTCAGTCCAATAACTTTTTTGGGATTGTTTGTAAGCAACCTAATCTTTTTCAATCCAAGATCTTTTAAAATTTGTGCACCTGTGCCGTAGTCACGTAAATCAGCTTTAAATCCAAGTGCTTCATTTGCTTCCACAGTATCTTTGCCTTGTTCCTGCAAATGATAAGCGAGTAGTTTATTTACCAAACCGATTCCTCTGCCTTCCTGTCTCATATAAAGCACAACACCTCTACCTTCTTTCTCAACCATATTTAATGCAGCGAATAACTGCTCGCCGCAGTCACATCTTTTAGAACCAAATACATCACCTGTGAGGCATTCTGAATGTACGCGAACAAGTACAGGTTCATCTCCGCTGATATCACCTTTAACTAAAGCAATTGGATTATCCAATTGATCAAGCGTATTTTCATAAAGATATAATTTGAACAATCCAAAACTTGATGGTAAATCAACTATTACTTTTTTCTTAACAAAATGTTCGCTCGCCATTCTGTATGCAATCAAATCCATAATTGTAATAATCTTAAGATTATATTTCTCAGCAAATTCCATTAATTTTGGAACACGTGCCATTGTTCCGTCTTCGGCAAGTATTTCACATAAAACACCTACAGGTTTAAGTCCTGCAAGTTTAACGATATCAACCACAGCTTCGGTATGACCGGCACGTTTAAGTACACCACCTTTTTTAGCAATCAGAGGGAAGATATGACCAGGTCTTGCAAAATCATCTGGATTAATATTTTCATCTGCAGAACGATTTATAGTTATCGCACGGTCGTGTGCAGAAATACCTGTTGTTGTCCCAAATTTATAATCTATTGAAACCGAAAAGGGTGTACCATGTAATGCAGTATTATTTTGAACCATCAGATCTAACTTAAGCTCACTTGCTTTTTCTTCTGTTATTGGAAGACAAAGAATTCCTCTTCCTTCACGTGTTATAAAATTAATATCCTGCGGAGTTGCCAGTTCAGCTGCCATTACCAGATCACCTTCATTTTCGCGATCCGGGTCATCGACAACGATAATCATCTTGCCAGCTTTAATATCCTCAATCGCTTCCTTGATTGTGTTGAATTCAAACTCGTGATTATTGTTATTATTATCTTTCATTAATAGCCAAGCTCCTTAAGCCAATTTTCTGTAATACTCTTTTTTTGATCAGATTTATCTTTCGTTAATAATTTTTCGACATACTTTGCTAAGATATCAATTTCTATATTTACATTATCATTAATCTTTTTGTGTTTTAGTGTAGTATTTTTCCAAGTGTGGGGAATAATTGAAATCAAAACAATATTATCGTTTACATCCGCAATTGTAAGACTGATACCGTTTATAGCAATAGATCCTTCTTTGATCAAATATTTTTCCAGATCCTCAGGGATTTCAATTTTAACCAGGTAATTCTCGCCGAGTTTTTGAATTTCGGAAATTGTTCCTATTCCGTTTACGTGACCTTGAACCAGATGACCACCGAGTCTGTCATTTAATCTAACCGATCTTTCAAGGTTTACTTGTTGTGAATTTTTAATTTCTGCAAAAGTAGTTTTTTGCAGCGTTGCTCCTACAGCATCAATCCAGAAACCTTCTTTTTCGACTTTTGTAACAGTTAGGCAAACTCCATCAATGCAGATAGAATCATTAACTGAAATATCTTCTAATACTCTGTTTGCTGAAATCTTAAGTGAAATTCCGCCTGAGATAGATTTAGTGTTTTCTACCATCCCTAACTCTTCTATTATTCCGGTAAACATAGGGTAAAGTTAAGTATTTTCAGCAATTTACGAATTGGATTAATTTTTCCTGTAAACAAGCTTTATATCCCCATCAAGCTTTTCAACTTCCATTAATTTAAGTTTTTTGAGTTTTTTTTGATTGAAAGCGGAAATACCACTCCCAAGTATTTTTGGGGTTTGAATTACTATTATCTCATCGTAAAGCCCTTGTTCAAGGAATTGTGTGAAAATGTCTCTTCCTCCTTCGATCAGCAAAGAAGTAATTCTGTTTTTTGCAAGTGATTTCAATATTTCTTTCAGGTCAACTTTCCCATTTTTTAATTTATGAATCCTAAACATCATTGCTCCAGTCTCTTCAAACAGTCTAATTTTTTTCATCGATGCAGAATCTGAATAGAAAATTAAAGTTTTCATCGGATCTTTAACTTTAAATATTTTGGAACCCGGAGAGATATTCAAATTACCATCAACTATTACTCGAAAAGGATCTCTTCCTTTTACTGCTCTGACAGTTAGCAGTGGATTATCTGTCTTAATTGTTCCGGCACCTACAAGTATTGCATCGTACTCAGCTCGTAACTGATGTACCATTCTCACCGACTTTTTACCAGACAACCAGGTTTGCTGATTTTTTGAAATACTGATTTTTCCATCAAGTGATTGTGCAACCTTTAATGTTATGTATGGTAATCCTTGTTGAACATATTTAAAGTAAAATTTATTAAACTCTTTTCCATCTTCCTCAAGAATTCCCGTCACAACTTCTATTCCTGCGTCGCGAAGAATCGAAATTCCTTTTCCATTTACATTTTTATTGGGGTCAATATTACAAATCACAACTCTTTTAATTTTCTTTTTGATAATTAATGGAACACAGGGAAGTGTTTGTTTATTGGTGTGACAGCAAGGTTCAAGATTACAATAAAGTGTCGAACCTTCAACATTTTGTACCGCATTTTTGATTGCATTCACTTCTGCGTGTGCATCTCCATATTTTTTATGATAGCCTTCACCGATTACTTTCCCGTTTTTCACAATCACTGCTCCAACGAGAGGATTTGGACTTACATTTCCTCTTCCTTTCGAGGCTAATTTCATGCAGCGGGAAATATATGATTCTTTAGTAGATGCAGAATTTGTACTCAATTTTTATCTGAATTTATGAGAAAATTCTAACGAAAATAAATAGGGAGCAAGGCTCCCTATTTAAATTATTTTTTTAATTAATCTCAGTTCTGGTTCTAAATCTTCTCTCTTACTATTTTGCGGGAGGCGTTGGGGTTTTTGGCGGTTCCTTCACTTCTGAAGTGGATCGTTGTTCACCCATCTTGCTGTTGCCATCGAATTTAGCTCCTTCTTCAACAACCAGAATTTTTGTGAATATATCACCCTTCAAGTTTCCTTTTGAATCAAGAACCAGTTTCTCTTTTGCTCTAACCGTCCCAGTTACTTTTCCACCAATTGTGATCATATCAGCGTTAATTTGTCCATTAACACTTCCGTTTTCACCCACTGAAACATTACTCTGCGATTGAATGTCTCCCTGGATTTCGCCATCAACTCTAATATTACCATTACTTGTAACTTTACCTTCAATCTTTACCCCGCGGCTGATGATTGTTGTCTCCTCTGATTTTGGGCCATCATATGATGTACCTTTTAGCATATTTATTCTCTCCTATAATTAATTGTTAATGTGTTATTATTTATTTATTCTCCTTATACCTTAATATAAAAATAAATTATGTAAATCAGAGAAATGGATAAAATTTTTGCCTCATCGTAGAATAAATATTAAAAATACTCAATTCCAGATGTGGCTGTGTTTTCCATACAGTTTTTATATTTATTAGATTCGTTAGTTACTATCGACTGGGATCAACTTTAACATTCCTGCAGAGTTGGTTTTTATCCAATAGCCTTTGCCTGGCTGAAGGGTGGATTTGGGGAGATATCCGGCATTGTAACCATAAAATGGTGATGAGAGAATATTGGGTGGAACCGTAACAATTGTACTTGTTTCAACCTCGTAGGCAAAAGGACCTATCAAATTCCAACCAGAATTTACTGCTGTTTCGTCTGTGCTTACATATTCTCCGCTTATTATTATGTCTTGTGCATTATCGAACTTTGCCCAATAACCTTTACCATTCTCAAGCAGTTCAACTTGTTCATATCCATTGTTATATTCATAAAAAATAGAAGATGAAGTAGGGAAAAGCGATACACTACTCATATCCTCAGCTAAAAGAGGAATAGAAAGAATGTTCCAGCCTTCCAAAATATTAACAGCCATTTGAATAGCATTGCTCTGCTCAAATTTTAATGATACAATTACTGGTAAATGATCTGAAGCATAATGTAACGAATTTGCAATTTCCTGACTAACCACATAGTTCGGTGGCTTATTGATTGAATCATTATAATGATAGCCATCATTGCCATAAGTTATGTATGAACCGGGTTGAAAGTATACTTCTCCGGTATCAATAACTGATTGCGACATAAGTATCATATCAAACCTATCATCCATTCCACCTGTTGATCCACCGTTAAACTGTCTTGTTCTCGTGGACTGCGTATGGTACAGCGCATAAGCAGAATTGTTCCAGGTTCCTTGAAGATTATATATATCCACCAAATAACCTGAAGTTGATTGGTCCAGTAGCTTTTGATAAGCAAGCTCTTCCGAGCTGTAAATATTAAAATCACCACAGACAATAAAATTACAGTCAACCGGAAGTGTATCCGTAGCGGCTCTTAATGCCAGAACTTCTTCAAGTCTTTGTTGCTTGTCAGATGTAGCTGTACCTGCTTTAAGATGAACAGAATAGATTCTTAAAGTATCTTGGGTAGTAGTTTCTAAAAGTATGAATTCATTTATATCTCTTAATGATGTTGAGATAACATTATTAGCAAGAAAGCTAAAAGCATCAGTTTTGTAGAAGATAGCATTATCTGTATCCGGTCCATCTAAAAAGATTCCAGCTGAATAACCTGATGAGGCAACATTTAGCACATTATTTAAAAATTCATTTACACCGTCTTGCGAAAGTATTTCCTGAACCACCAGAATGTCTGGTATTAAACTACCAAATGTTATTCTGAAATATTGATTACGCTGGCTTGAAGTACTTCCGGGATAATTCAATATGTTGTAAGACATAATTGTACGTAGAGTTTGTGCAGAAAACTCCTGGTAGAAAGTTGATAGCAGAAGGAGAGCCATAAATAAAAGTTTCACAGCATTCTAAATTAGAAAAATTATTTCGATTAATTGCAATTGAGCTAATTAAGTAAAAATATAATTCAATAATATATTGGGAAGAAAATATTAGCAGTTTGCAATCATTAATTCTGAGCAAGTGTAATATCGAATTTTAATTTTCCTAGAAATGAATAAACACTTTATTTTAGTAGGTGACTGTTTGGAAATCGAAACAAAGGGAGCGGAGAGGGCGGGAATCTTTTCTTATTCAAAAATGTTTTGATTTCCGCTTGAATTCAAATAAAAAACTAAAGGGTCTCATAAAAGTCTCATACATTAATTAATATATACGAAAAGGCTTCGTCCATTATAACATCTCCTTAATTTTCTCAATCGTCATCGGTGCACTACCTTCATAGTGGTTGTTTACATTAATATATGTATCAACTCTCTTGTTCTTAAGGTAATGTACAATCTCTGTCACATTCTCTAACTCTTCATCTTTAGGTGCAACAATCTTACTCCAATCACCACCAGTCTTTTCCTCTATGCCTGATCTGTCCGGACCGTGAAGACGGATTACAGCTGTACCTTTTATGTAATCCTTATACTCATCGAATACATCTTTAATCGGAGGCATATAGTATCCCTGGAGAAAAACCATAGCAAGCTTTTTTCGTTTTAGAAATTCGAAGAATGGTTTCTTTAAGTAATTTGGGTTGCGGATCTCTACACCATACAGATATTTGGAAGGAATGTCTTCAAGAAAGCCTTCGAAGCGTTCAATGAATTCTGATAAGCCAGACATCTTTTGCTTGTTCAGGTATTCGAACTGGAACATTAAAGGCCCTAATTTATCTTTCATTGGTTTGAGTGTTGTAAGGAATGCATCGAATAACTCAGCACTGAAGAAGTGTGGATTAGATTTTAGAGGTGCTTTCTTATCGCGATTATAAAAATGTGTGAGAGTAATGCTATTAGGAATTTTAATGCTGAATTTGAATTTATCAGGAACTGATTTTGTATAAGCTTTAACATCAGTGTCTTTTGGTAACTGAACTTTCTTCACACCAAATAGTGACCAAAACCACTGATCTACCTCAACTGTATTGTAGTGTTTTGAATATTCTTCCAGGTAGTTGAACTTACTCTTATCCGGATAAATGATTCCTTTCCAGGAATCATATTTCCAGCTGCAGGTTCCGATTCGTAACATTATAAATCTACTTAGTTAATAAATATTTAAACGGTAAACACAATAATATAATACGAACAATGAATGTAATCTTAAAGACTCAAAATCTTTTCACAAACCCCACTGAGAAGTAGAATGTGTCGACTCAACTCTGTTTTCATCTTCATCGTCTAAATCGGGATAAAAGTCTATTTCTGTCAATGTCTCTAATGTATTCACAGAGACAACATAATCTTTAAGTGTGCCAACCGCATTAATATGAGGGATTAAAAATGCGATAGTCTTAGGCTTATTTTCTTCATCGAAACGAAGCAGTGATTTATAAAAATAACCGGGTATTGTAACGGAGTTGGTTCCAATCGAACCTAAAGTGTTAATAAATACAGGACCAGTTACAACATATATAGTATCAAATTCGATAGCTTTTTCTCTTACCCAGGCTTCGTATTCTTTCCAAATCCCATCATTAAAACGATGAAGTTGTGGTGACATATTTGACATAAGGAAAGATTCTCTATTTACTGCTTCCGAATTCTGATTGTCCTCAGATGGTGATAGGTGACCCCTGTCGAATCCTGTATTTGTATAATCATCATCTCTTGCACTACCCAGCAAAACATTTTCATCGGCTTTATAGCAATTACTACAACGTGGAACTTCCATTAGAGCCTCATCTTTTGTAAGGACATAAGCTACCCAATCGGCCTGATCATGAGTTTTATTATAAGATAAAGTAAATTGAGTATATTCGATTACCTGATGACCCGGAATAGTCGAAGGTAGATAATCAAATTGAGCGTATGATATAAATGGTAATGAGAATATAAGAATTATGAATATAGAGTGATTCATATTACAGCCTCCTTAATAAAAATAATAACCATAATATAATTATTTTATAAAAATAAATTAGGTTGTTCAGACGGAATTTGTTTTGAACCAGTTGTAATTACAGGGATAAAAATATCTACTTTATATCAGATGGTATGTTAAACTATTCATCATTCAGCACAAACAATATAGTTTCTGTTTTTTAAAATTGGATTTACTGAAATGGGTTTCGAATCCCAGAAGTCGTATAGTAGAAGAATTAGAAGAAGAGTATAATAGTTGCTGAAGAATATAAAGGTTGAATGATTGAAAAAATCCTAAATCAAAATACGTATTGATGGAAAGTGCAATGATTAATTTTACAATTCATCACTTGACAATTAGCAAATTATTACCTAGTTTTTTTTAGGAGGTTACTAAAATAGCATCACTCATTCTGATCTCAGTAACAGATTTATATCGCCATTTGTTGCAACTTACTATTCTGCTAATGAAAAATTTTTAACGTACCCTCCAGCAGTGCAGACTTGAATTTTATTTGAGCTACAACGTCTCATCATAAGTTATTAGCTCTTTGGGATACAAGTAAAGAAATAAGATGGATTAATAATTTTATAGATATTGCTATTATAAATTGATTTGCAAATTTGGAAGGAATATTAAGAAGACTTTTTTCAAAACTTAATACTATGAATCCTTAAACCAAAAAAATGCAACAAAACTTTGTAAAGGAATTATCGGAATAAAAAGCAGAAAGAGAAGAAGGGATTAAATGAAATCGGCCAATAGTTATAATAATAATGGATCTGTCTCATTATTAATTTCGATGCTAATCGCAATTACTTTTTCATTTCATGTATATCCCCAGAATCAAAACAATGTAAAAGTAATTGCGGATAAGTACAAGATACAGCAATGGGAAAAAGTGAACATTAAAGCGACTCTCGACCAAAATAATGCGAATGTTGATTACACTTTCTTTATTAATAATGAACGAATCCAGGGAATAAATACAAGTGAATTAAAAGATTATGAATTCCTGGAACTGGGAAACTATCTAGTAAAAATAAACGCAAGATTTAACACAGGTGATGATGTAGGAAATTTCATACTCACGGATTCAATCACAATTAATGTCAGAAAAGTGGATTTAGTTGTCGATCCGCAAAGTGTATTTACGGGAGATGTGGTTACGTTTAGGCTGGGATATAAATTACCAGAAAACAATGTTAGATATCGATTTCATTTTGGTGATAACACGCGAAGTGAATGGAAAAGTGATACAAAAACGACTCACGAATATGAACATAACGGTAGGTATAACGTATATGCTGAAATCGGCAGGTTTGATGGGACAACGCCTTATGAAACAATCAAAAGCGAATCGAAAAGGGTGGAGGTTAGAATCAAACCTTCTTACAAGGTATCTTTAACGGCGAGTTCTTATGTAACAGTAGATGAAAAAATAAAATTTGTAGCAACTCCAATTATAAATGTACCAAATCAGGACTTAAGGATTCAAATAGATTTTGGAGATGGGACTAAAGAAATGATCCGAGCAAATGAACAAATAGAACGATCATACTCATACAAAACCACGGGAATTTATTATGCACACGCTAAAATGTTTAATAGTGAAGAAGAGATGCTGGCTACTTCCGAAACATTAAAGATAAATGTTAATGAAATTGTTATATCAGAAGAAGATATTTCATTAAAGGTTACTCCACCAGAAGTAGTAACCAACGAAGAAGTTAAATTCGAAATCGAGTTTCCACAACAATACGTAAACATAAGATATCGGTTTTATTACGGTAACGGGATAGAGCCGAGCCCATGGCTTAGTAGAGCTATTTCAACATATAAATATGAGAATCCTGGTAACTATACAGTGCATGCTGAGATCGGAAGATTTGGTGTAAACTCAATTAATTCACTTGTTGAAAGCAAAACCAAACAAGTAGTAGTCAACCCTACTTATAGAGTTTATCTGTCTGGTGCTCACTCAATCCAAGTGGATCAGGCTAATAGATTTATAGCCAATGTAAGTACTAATGCCGTAAATCAAAATTTCAAATATCATTTTGATTTTGGAGACAATACAAAATCAGAATTTCAAATAGAAAATAATATTGAACATTCGTATAGAAAGGCAGGAACTTATAGAGCCAGGGTAGAACTTACAACAAATGAAGGTTTATTGTTAGCAGAATCAAATGTAATAAATGTTAAAGTGCAGGAATTAATAATCCCACCAGAGTCTCTTTCATTTATAGTCACACCAATGGAAGTAAATGCTGATGAAGCAGTGATTTTAAGGTTACAACTTTCAAATCAATATCAAAATTTAAAATATCGTTTTTATTACGGTGAAGATTTACAACCTAGTCCCTGGTTAGAAGTGTCCGAATCAAGTTATAAGTATAATAGACCTGGATTGTATGCTGTTTTTGCAGCGATCGGTAGATTTGATGGAGACTCAATTTATGCGCTCATTAATAGTAAAACCAAGTATGTAAAAGTGAATCCATTTATAGAAGTGAATCTTTCTGCAGAAACATCGGCAGGTGTTGATGAGGAAATTACCTTTAAAGCTGAAGCAATTACAAACATCGAAAATCCCGATTTCAGATATATTTTTGATTTTGGAGATTCTTATAATACTGAACCCCAGAAAGAAAATACAACTACACACAGTTATAATAAAACGGGCAAATATGATGTCACTGTGAAACTTCTTGACTCGCAAGGTATAGTTCTAAATTCTCATATTCTACGAATCCAGATTGAAGAAAACAATCAACTACTTATCATACTTATTATTTTATCAAGTTTGGCTGCTGGGACTATAATAATCAAACATCTGATAAATCCCAAAATAAGTATAACATCGCAAACGGATATCGGGAGGCAAGCGGTTTCAAATGTAAGAGATACTCTAATAGGCTTAACAATCAGAATAAATAAAAATTTAAAAGATTCAAAATCTTATCTTATTACTGTAAACAAAAAATTAGTTAATAATAGTAGGAGAGATAAATGAGCGAAACTTTGACTACAGTAAATGAATTATTTTTATTCTCAAATGAAACCACACGGAAAGAAACGTCGAATGAAAACTGGCAAAAGTTAAAAGAGAGAGTGGCAAAGGAAGTAAAAGGAATTAATTGGACCGCATCAAAATTTGAGGTCACTGAGAAAATTTTTGAGCTACTTGACATCAAAATACCCACAATATTTTTGTCAACATGGAAGAAAAGCGATGAAATTAAAAAAATTCTTGATGAATCAGTTGCATCCCCAGAAGAAAAGTTCGAATTAAATCTTTACCAACATAATATAACTAGTGAGCACAAGCCATACATAGAAATACAATTAAAAAATAAGCCCATATACAAAATTGAATTTGATCTTAATTTAACCTTTGAACTTGAAGGATTTATATTAAAAATTCAGAATGGTATTGTTTATCAAATCGATTCTGGTATTTGTAGAGCAAAAGGAACTTTAAGCTGGGAAAAGATTCAATTACTTGAAAAAAATCTTGAACCTATTAATCTCCCCGGATCAATTCTATTCAATTAATAGCGATTTATAATAATCGTTCTTAAAATAATTTTTGAAGTTTCATGTGATTCAAAAACGTACTTTTTTAACTTTCGGGAGAAAAGATTTCATTCTTTTCAACTCGTTATTACACTCGAATCAACTACAATTCTTTTCCATACCATAATCGATTTTAAATAGAGTTTCGGCCAATACTTTAAACCAATACTCTCAGTCCTCAGCAAGTATTCTCTTCCCAAAAAGTCGCGAATAGAAATCTTTTCTCTGCATACCATACAAATGTATGGCTATCTGTCTTTAAAATGAACAATTCGATCGAACAAATAGTTAAATTAACTCGACATTTCTCAAAGAATATTTAGCAATTCACAGTTGCAATAAATACTTGCTAAATTGATTTATATTATTTAGATTTCATTGCAATTATTAGTTGCAAAATATTTATATATTAAAAATCAGAAGAGATATAATGGGTAAAATAGTAGATGATCTCCTGGAAATTGGTCTCACTGAATATGAGGCAAAAGTTTATAGTGCAATGATTCATCAGGATTTGTTGACAGCAACAGATATAACAAAGTTTGGTGGTGTACCTCGTGGAAGAGTGTATGATATTATTAATCAGTTAATCGATAAGGGTTTCTGTTTGACGGTTCCTGGAGTAGTAAAAAAATTCAGAGCAGTTGAACCTGAAGCGGCTATTGCAAATTTAATTGAGCAACACCAGAGTAAACAGCAGAGAATGGTTGATATCGCGAAAAAATTACAGGACAAATACAATACAAAAAAAGAGAATACTACTCCGTTCGATTTTATACAGGTACTTACAAGTAAACAAAGCCAGGTAAAGAAGTTTAGGGAACTGGTGGAAGACGCAACAGATTTTATTATGGCATTTACAAAAAAACCTTATGCGATAAATCCGGACATAGATGATATTAAAAAAGTAAGTGCACCGTTTAAGAAAATAATTGACAGTGGTGTTCAGGTAAAAACTATTTATGAAGCTGATGACAGCACGGAACATTTTGCTGATTGGGTAAGTTATTTTCAAAGCATTGGAGAGCAAATTCGGATAGCTGAGTCTCTTCCTGTTAAAATGCTTATTTCTGATAACAAAACAGTAATGATATCATTAACAAATCAAGCCACGGCAAGCTTTAGTGTATCATCAATGGTCGTTGATCACACGGATCTGACTGCAGCGCTAATAAAACTATTCGAATTTTATTGGAACAGTTCAATGATAGTCGACCAATATCTAAACTTAAGAAGCAGAACTAAAGTGTAAGCATTTTAACTTAATTATTGGAGTATTTATGAAAAACATTTTTTCTTGTTTCGTTATGATCTTTGCTCTCTTCATAACCGAATTGATTCTACCACAAAATTTTTGGGAAAAAACTAATGGTCCATTCGGAGGGGATGCAAGAAATTTCGCAGTCAATTCTTTGGGAGAGTTATTCACAGGAACACAGGGTGGTGGTATTTTTAAATCCGGTGATTTGGGAGAAACCTGGTTTCCTGTAAATAATGGATTGACGGCTGATGATATCTGGGGATTAGCAATTGACTCCAATGATCGGATATATGCAGGGGCTTCTTCTCAGGGTGTATTCAGATCTACAGATAATGGCGATAATTGGATACAGATGAACAATGGACTGTCATCTACTTCGATAAGAGCAATAGCTATAAATTCAGATGATCATATCTTTGCTGGTACTTTTGATGGAGGAGTTTTCCGATCCACAGATTCAGGAGAAACGTGGACGCAGATTAATAATGGACTCGACGGAAAAAATTATGTACAGTGTCTGGCAATTAATTCCAGCGGTCACCTGTTTGCAGGAGCTTCCGATTGGATGACACAGGAAGCCCGTGTATTCAGATCAACTGATAATGGAGAAACCTGGGAAGAAAAAAATAATGGTATGATAAATCCTCTCGCCAATTCTTTAACTATCAATTCACTCAATTATATTTTTGTTGGCTGTGATCCGTTATCTGATGTTGGAGTTTATCGATCTACTGACAACGGAGAGACTTGGATGTCCGTCAATAACGGTCTTATTACGAATAACACGTTCGAAGACCTTGGTGTTGATGAATTCGATAATGTTTTTGCATCTACTTATGGCGCAGGAATATTCAAATCAACGAATTATGGTGATAGCTGGAGCCAGGTAAATACTGGTTTAGAAAATGATTTTTCAATTTCAGTTTATGCAGGCGTCAGTGGTTATCTGTTTACAGGTTTATATTTTAACGGAGGTATATTCCGTTCATCAGATGTTGGAGAGAACTGGACGAAAAAAGTAAATGGATTCAGTGCAGCGAATGTAACTTCTCTGGCTATAAATTCTGATGGACACATATTTGCCGGAGTGTATGGTGCGGGAATTTTTAAAACAACAGACAATGGTGTTAACTGGACAATTAATAATAATGGATTAACAGGAAAGTTTGTAAGATCTCTGACAATAAATTCAACAGGCGATATCTTTGCAGGAACTGATTTTGTATATGGAACTGGTGGTGTAATTTTCAAATCTACTGATAACGGAGAGAACTGGACAGAAGTAAGTAACGGATTAACATCAGATATAGATGTGCGAGCCCTTGCAGTAAATTCTCTTGATCACATTTTTGCCGGTACCTATTATGGACTGGGTGGTCTGTTCCGTTCAACAGACAATGGTAATAACTGGGAGATTAAGAATAATGGTCTCACTCATAATTATGTAATAGCATTAGCTGTCAATTCTAATGATGATGTTTTCGCAGGTAGTGATTTTGAACGCGGAATTTTCAGATCCACAGATAACGGAGAAAATTGGGTTGAGTGTAATAGTGGATTAGTAAATACCCACGTCCAGTGTTTGACGATCACTTCAAATAATCATCTTTATGCAGGAACAGGATACTGGTGGATGGGAAATGCTGGTGTATTTATATCAACAGATAATGGTGACACCTGGAGTGAAGTTAGCAGTGGGTTATCATTTGAAAATGATGTAATAGCCTTAGGTAATAATTCTCTTGGCTACGTCTTTGCAGGTACTAATGGAACAGGAATATATCGTACTATAGATGATGGTAATTCCTGGCAAGAATTAAATGATGGGATAATAAATCAGATTACCAAAGCATTTGTTATTGATTCCGATGGTTACTTGTATGCTGGAACTGCTGGGGCAGGAGTATTCCGAAGTAAATCTTCAACGACTGATGTTGAAAGTAATTTAGAAACTATCCCATCAGAATATGTTTTGCATCAGAACTATCCAAATCCATTCAATCCAAGTACAACAATAGAGTTCTCATTGCCAGAAGATGTAAGTAATGTAAAACTTTCGATATATAACACATTGGGAGAAAACGTAGCAGAGCTGGTAAATACATCTCTGACAGCAGGTAATTACAAATACCAATGGAATGGCACTAATGTAACTACCGGTATGTATATCTACGAGTTGAGGGCAAATGACTTTATTTCAGTTAAGAAGATGGTGTTGTTAAAATAAAATTTTCATTGCCCAAATTATTTCATCCCACTCGGTTTTTGCCGGGTGGGATTTCTTTTTAAGCATGCCTGTATACAATCCAATCGAATCACTCTCTTTTCTCAAGCACGAACTCAATCTGAATTGAATCCGGATCGATATTAAAATCCAGTTCCAGAGGTCCTGTGTTATCTGATATGTGATATTTGAGATTCTGCGGATTTATTATCAGATAAAAATCTTTCATCAGCTCAATTTGAGTTGAAAAAACAAATATCCTCGAGCTTTTTTCATAGTTTATCACCTTGATGATGTAAGTCTTATCATCGTCATAAAAAGTTCTTGTGGATACTTTCGGTTTATCTTCAGGGTATGCTGCAGCAAGGACAAGACCATTTGAATGCTTTTGCTTTTTTAGCTCTTCGACCGCATGAAGATAAATAATATTGGTAACCTGATATGCTTTAATCTTTGATGCTATTTTTTTCTTTATATCAAGGTGCAGTTCTTCACTCAAAGATTTTTTAATTGCAGAATAAAATTCTATTTCCTCCTTAAAATCCATTGAGGTTTCCAAAAATATTCTTTTATCATCTGAAAGCAATTCAGGATAAAAAACAAAATCGAAAATATCTTTTTCAGTTATATCATTTTTCATTATTTATTAAATGTTCTCTTCGGTATTTAATATTTAAAAACCTATTATTTTCGGAAACTTAACTCCGTGCAAATATTATTGCACTAATTCATCTGCAATGTTCTGTTTCAGAACTTTCACCAAATATTCAAGGATATTATGATATTTATGCTTATAAGTTTCCTCGTCAAGCCCATCGAAATGAGCCATCAAATATCTATACAATCCCGGCTGAATGCCACCATCTTTCATATCATTCGCAATATCCAACAAAGAATTTCTAAATTTTTCACCCTCTTCAAAAGTTAGTTTGTCTTTTGACAGATATGATTCATTTAATTTGATAAGAGTCTTTTTTAGAGCTTCGGTAACTATAGAGTCAACCTCGATACTATCATCCTGTTCAGTTGTCGATTCATTGATTTTGTAAAGAGCAATATTAAGTTCTTTTAACTTGTAAATGAGAGCATTGAAAGGAATTGCTGCAGTGTAACATGTCTCTGAGGTCAGATACTGAAAAATGTTTTGTAACAGATTCTTTTTCCCGATGATTAATGATGCTGGCAACTTTTCAAACTCTTCAATAGGGATAGTATTACCTGAAATTCTTTCACAATCTGAATTTATTATAAAGACAGTTCCGAAATAGGTGAATTTTTTGAAATTGTGCTTCTTAACCAGGTAATTAACCGAATCCATCAACTTTGAAAAAAACGGATCTGACTCCCTGAGTAAAAAAGAAATGTGCTGTTCAACTCTTTTCTGAATCAACTTAATTAAAAAGTATAACGCTTCTTCTTCTGTTATAATCTGTGGCTGCCAGGATTTGAAAGGTTTAAGAATGTTATGAAAATATCCTGAATTATCCTTCTCAAAAAGTGAAGCGATAGAATCAATCGCAATGTCTTCCACTGAGATTTCATCTCTCAAAATTATTCTATGAATTTTTTTATATCTGAAGTGAAGATAGCCTGAAGCAATTTTATAGCAGACTTCTACAAGTTTATTGATGGATTGCTGAGAATCTAAAGTCGAGAATAATTGCAAGATTTGAGACATCTTTTCCATTTACAAAAGAAAATTAAGAAAAAATTTGCATTTGAGGGGTGAAGCTTTCCGAGAAATGTTTTTTTTCTACTATATGATTTTTTGAAATAAGCAGTTTTTACTAATAATAAGTGGAGTCTAAAATGAATAAATTGCTATTAACTCTTTCCTCAATTCTATTAGTAATTGCAGTCGCCTGCGCTGAGGAAAGTAATAATCCAATTGAACCACTGGAAAATGGGAGAACAATTACACTTGATGCCAATAATGATTGTAATGTTTTATTGGATAATCTCACAACTATAATATCAGATCTGCAAGGTGGTCAAAACTATACTGTAAGCGTGAGTAGTAATGTTAGTGGTACCTGGATGAAAGGAGCATTTTTTGTTTATTCAAATTCTGACGGATCAGTTTCGTACAGGTACGTCGACAATGGTGGTTCTTTTTCTTTCAAACCATACATTTCAGGTAGACAATTAGCTCCATTTCTGGTTGATTGGGATAACATCTCTGATAATAGCGGGATTGTTACAATTAACATCACAGGACCAACCAGTAAAATTATAACATTAGATGCCAAAAATGATTGCAATATTTTACTTGATAATGTGACAACGATCATTTCTGATCTGCAAGGAGGTCAAAACTATACAGTAAGCGTGAGTAGCAATGTGAGTGGTACCTGGATGAAAGGGGCTTTTTTTATCTATTCAAATTCTGATGGCTCTGTATCGTATAGATATATCGATAATGGGGAATCATTCACCTTTAGTCCTTTTAGTTCAGGTAGACAGCTAGCCCCACTTCTTGTGGATTGGGGGACTATTTCAGATAACAATGGAACTGTTACAATTGAAATCCAATAATTAACCTAAATAAGAAAGTTAGTAAAATGAAAGTATATTTCTCATTTTTTCTCTTGATTACATTTTTTTCAGCAATAAATTATGCACATAATTTAACCCAATCACAATCATATTTTAGTTCTTCAGAGAACATTTTAATATCTAAAGCTCAATTGAGTACTTATGAATTTTATAAACTTAAAGAACAGATTAAAATTGAAATCTTTAATTCAAATAAACAAATTCAGATGTTAAGTTTTACTCCGGACAATAAAGGTTGTGGAGTATCTGTTGTTTATTGGACCTTAGCTGGAGCATTATTAGGAACAGTTGCAGCACTACTAACTCCGAATGATCCATTTTGGCCTCCTGTATCTGTTGGAGCTGGGATAGGTATAATTGCTTGGATAGTGACTTGTTCAAGTTCTGGAAATAAATAACAGAAGGCTTGACTTAGTTACAATCAAATTCATAATGAATAATGCTAGAAGGTAAAATGATTAAAGTATATTTTTTTTTAATCCCGATTTTATTTGTCAGTTGCGGACTTGTTCAAAGAACTATGCATCCATCCAGATTCTTCAAACTGCACTATAATTTGAGTAGGGATGTCATAATATTTGCTCCAAATGGGTATAAAGTTTATTATTCTTTTACTGATAATTATAATGATTATATTTTTGATGGGTCAGTTAATAGTAACAAACATGTAATTGCGATAGATGAAAAATATCTGGAAACCTCAAACGAATCTAATTGGAGTCTACTCGATCAGGATGATGTTAGTAAAGTTTGGATAGAACTGGGAAAAAGAATACGGAAGAAAGCGTACACTGTTATACATCTAAAAGTACTAAGTCCTAATGGGGAGTTAGCATTTTATGATTACTTTAACTTATGGGTTTGGAATAGGGATGGAAGCATGTCATACAATAACGTACAAGATTATCCTGAAGTTAAATCCTTAGAAAATATTGATGGAGCCAGTGATTTATCCTCAAGTTCGGGGACAATAGTTATTAAATATTATCCAATAACTATCGAAGTCGAATAAAATACCAAACCGGACTAATAGTGCTTTAGGGGATGAATTGCCGAAAAGCATCCAGTTACAATTTTAACTTCTGTCGTCAATATGATTCCGATTAACATCTATTTAGCATCTCTATTCCGGTACTCAATCTGATCCCATAATACTTTCTTGTATTCTTCAGAATTAGTGTATGGTTTGGATATGATACCTTTTGAAACTAATGAATCCCTCGCAATCTCAAATTCAAGTGAGGGATCAATTTTAGTAACCTCCAAATTACCGTTTAGTTCAATCATAATTCCTTTTGGGTCGGATGCTTTACCCTCCATTAAGAAATTAATTATTCTTGTACTATCCTGATTTCTCAAAAAATAACCCCACATTGTCGAGTTGTAATTTCCAGTGAGGCTTTCAGTGTAATCAGTCTTAGGGAGTAATACATAGTTATTAAATTTAGCCGGTTTGATATCTATGAAACCTTTTTTTTCATCGGTCGGTAGCTGCCCTTCAATTTTATCGATATCTATTGAAAACACGATTGCTCTCTTAAACGCATTATTGATACCAAACATTACCAATTCTTTTCTGTCGTCCTTATTAAAATCACCAATTTTGCCTGAATGGAGATGACCATAGTTCCATAATGTAGTGCCTACTCTATTACCGTTTTTAATATCTATAAAGTAAACCACACCTGGATATAATACGTTGTCTGCAAAACACATTAATATTTTGGTTTTATTTATTTTTACTGTGTCAATAATAAATGAAAAATAATCCTTGGAGTGAATCATATCTTTACTTTTAATCTCATCATTGAAATAATTTTCCCAAATGATATCCCCTTCAGATGAGAAGCAGGTAATTCTTCCATTAGGTGAAATTAATTCATTATCATTTCTTATCTCTCTAGCAAGTATTACCTCATTTAGTCCATCACTATTAATATCTACAATTTTGTGGGTGATAGATGGCATATGAGCAAAGCTTAAATCCCTAACATCAAAACCCATTTTCTTTTTCCACAGCAGCTTCCCGTTTTTATTTTGAACTAATACCCACTCATTTTCATTTTTCACAATTGAGGGATTGGTATCCAAATCCCACCAGCCTGCAAAGTAAATCATTATTGCGATAATCAATATTAAAGAAAAAGCGACCATATTTTTCTTTACAAACTTCCCGCTTCTTACAATTACCAATTGCTTTTTAATTTCTACAATGTTTCTCCGGTTTAGCAGATCATTTATATCTTCGATTCCAATTATTCTCAAATCTCTTTTAGGAAATTCCTCCTTTAGTTCATTCAACCTTGCGTTCGCAAGTTCTTCATCATTCTTTGGAACAATAAACAGTTCGATATCTGAATAAAATATAGACTCCGTTTTTTGCTTTATTATTACTTCAGAAAAGTTTGTTACTTTTCCTTGTTCGTCCATTCCACCGGTAAATGATATCGATGATGCAGGAGTTATACTTATTTTGGAATTATAAAAAGATAATATTTCTTTAAGGAACGAAATTGTTAATGCTGTTCCCAAAGAATTCCCTTCAATGAAACCAAATTTTTTATCGAATTCTATTATTACTTCATAATTTTCTATCTTTTTCCGTAGGTAGCATTGAGACTTATTTACGGCAATCTGCCAGGAATCTTCTAATTGTCTATGCAATCTTTCTTCTAATTCCTCACCACTCGGAACCAGAATAAATTTCTGTTCTTCCTTGGTTCTTTTTAAGTGAACACTTATAGATTCAAGAAATCCATTCCCGAAATATTTACGGTTAGATTCTTTTTCAAGTATAGGAAATGTTATAACCCCAGTCTTGCTTCCAGATGATTCAATTCCTTCAAGACTCTTATTCAGCAACTCTAATTTTTGAATGATTAATAATTTTTGATGCTTTAATTGATCTGAAATGTCTCCCTGCAAGTTTATAGCAATCAACTCATCAATTGTTTGAAGAAGATTGGATGTGTATTCAGGAGCAATCCCAAAGCAATCATATTTTTTAAGATTATTTATAAATAACTCGATATGCTCAGGAATATAAGCATCGATAAGATTTTGAGACTTTAAACCCAGAATCGAATTAAAGTGACTGGCGAGAACAAATACTTTTTCCCTTGGTGAAGATATTTCGGTCAGGGACTGGTTCAGTTCAATTCTTAGTTGTTCAGCAGAAGATATGCTCATTCTAAAATTCAGAATTCCTCAAAAAAATTACAGTTCAAATTTAAGTATAGTTATTCTGATTATATCTAATGAATTAACTCTATAAAATATTATCACTGGTTAATTGCCTCCCTAACCTGACAACCGATTGTAAACATAGTTTACTACTCATCAATAAATCTCCATTTCAGATCCAAAGCAAAGTAATCAACAAGGAAAAATCTTCTAGTATTCTTATTCACTTAATGGAAAGGAGGTCCCTATGGGCTGCATTGTACAAATAATACTAATCGTCATCGCATTTGCAATTCATCCAGTTCTCGGAATAATTTGGGTCATTGCACAGATTCTGGGTGCATTTAATGATGATGATAACAGGCACATGTAAGACCCGGTACTTTTAACGGGAGGTAAAAGAGACTCCTTTTTTGAAAAAGATTCGAGCCACCCCCCCTAAAATAATAGCAAATAACCTGAGCCGCTGTTGGAGATAACACTCTGATAGCGGCTTTTTTTTTATCCAAAAAATAACTGGAGGTCTTATGTGTATAGCTATCCTTCCATCAAACAAAATTCAAAACAATCTCAATCAGGGTACTTACCGGCCGAGATTTTTTGAGCTAAAGGAATTCAATCTCTCAAGAGTGATATACAACTCTAAAGAATATTCTTCAGGAGAAGCAGAAAGAGATTTACTGCTCGTTGATTATTCGTTTGCCTACCTGAGGGAAGATAAGATCAGAACAATTGATGTTTTTGATTCTTCCAATCATAAAATCAATTTCTCTGACTTCACCAACAGGTTCGGTATCTGTATCAACAGCAACAACTTATTTAAGACAGGGAAATACTTGAGCAGGGTATTCCGTCCTGTCAGATACGCAGGACACTTCAAGAATATTAACGTTCACATTAATAGTAATCCAAAGCTTAAAGGTAAAGTCACAGACGGTATAAGTTTAATTTCTCTATCCCTTGCAAAAGTTTTAGGATGGGAAAATGTTAAAGCAGGAATGTCTGCTCAGTTTACTCTATTCTTTGATAAGGGTTTAGTTAAAGGGCACTGTATTGTATCCGACAAAATAAAACACGATGTAATTATTTACGGCGACGAAAATATCAAGAAAGAAATATCACTGACCGACAGGCAATATATCTCCTTAGAACCAGTAAAGCTCTCAAAGAAATTACGTATGGACATACAGTCTTTGCTTAATCTCTGGAATCTTTTCGGAGGTGAACAGTATTTAGAGTGGGCATATAGTGGAATTCAAGAGTTTAAGGAAGATCTTCTGTCGGGAAAATTAAACAATTGGCTGGATGATTTTGATGAGATAGATTCAGATGAATTAGAAAATGAAACCTGGACACTGAGACAGGCAATCAGACATAAACTGGACTACACAAAATTCCCCGGACTTTTAAGACAGGGATGGACAATGTTTAGAAGTTCAATGAGGCAGTTCGCATTGTCAGGTAAAGGTGAACCAGCATTCAGAATCCCGGTTCCGGGAGGTTTAAGGGGATATATAAGAGTTGACTTAAGAGATCACGACGAAGATGGAAATTTCAGTTCAACTAAAGATTTAAACACAGTTCACCTTGACAGATACGGAAACCTCTGGGTTCATCCAGAAGCAATTGAAGAGTTTATGGAAGTTAAAGGTGGCGCTGATCAGGATGACTCGGTTGCTATAATTCCGATAGAGAATAGTGAGGCAGTTATTTACAGAAACCCTAACCAGTACTACGAATACGGTATCCATAAAATAGTTTATGACAATATAGAAGTAGAAAAGATTAATAAGCTTGTTGGTGAAATACCATTAAAGAAAACAGAGAAGAAAAAGTTTATTTCGGCCGAAAATAAAATTACAAACCCATTGCTTAAAACATTTCTGGAAAGATTGCCAGAGAAAGCGATACATCACAAAGAATACAACAAACAAAATCTTCTGAGAACAATGATTAAGATCAGTGAAAGTTCGGCATCAATTGGTCTGGCTGCAAATGCTGAAATGATAAGATCAGCAATAGGAATAACAAGTAAAGAACTATTCGAAGACTTAAACCAAGAATTCAGCTGGAACCTGGAAAGGATTATAGACTCAACTGTAAAAGAGGGAACTGATGCTGAAGAAGATATGAAGGCAGTAAACGGATTACTTATTTACATAGTAGAAAAACAGATACCAGTTCCTCATTCACTTAAATACAGATTTTCAGAAAAAATGCGGGTGCAGATTCAATATCAGGAAAACCATCCGCTTGATAATCTTCTGGATGCAATTAATTACTTCCTTGATGAAGTAGACATTGAGATACTGGGTAAAGGGTCAGCGTCAAGAGGGAACAGGATTCAGGGAATAATAGATCACCTGGAGGTGCCACTCATAGAAATAGGTATGGCTAATATTGATAATCCACTTGGTGATCTGGCAATAACAATGCTGAAGGACTACAACAGAAAGATTGCTATTTTCTTGGAGAGCACAAATGAAAAAGATATTACAGAAAGAGAATTACTACGACAGGAAGGTATTGAAAGAATCCAGACAGAGCTTCTGCAATCGTTAGTGAAATATTCTTCTGATGACAGAAAACTATTAGTCCGGCACTGGGCTTATAACATCTACAGGTCAGAGCGATCACCACACGACTCTATATTATGGATTGGAGATAAAGAAGATTTGCCTGGGACTGCAATGGATACAATTAATATGCTTGCAGCTTTAGGCATAGCTCATACAATAGAGATTAAAAATGAAGAGAAAATGCGCGCAATTAAAAAATCAGAAATTAAAAGTCTGCTATCTCAGGTAAGAGTTTGGAGTAAAGCAGCTGTCAGTGCTGGTGATTTTGAACAAGCAACAGAACTGTTAGTAATCAAAAAGGAAGTTATGCTAGGTGATAAGCTATTAAATCTAGGTGACGAGTATGAAATAGAAGATGGACTCTATAAAATAAAATCTATTGTCCAGTCAAGAAGTAAGAAAAATAATTCCCCGTTAAAAAATAGTCTCACCATTTACCTATCGTAAACTTCATCCTTTATCGGGAAGCTCTTAAATTTCTACACAAAGAATTATCGGCACACACAAAAATTATTAATGCCTTTTCACTCCGCCACTCACTCCGTTTCGTGGCTTGAATGCTTCCGCAAAGTCTTGAAATAAATATTAAGACTAAAAACAAGGACACACTCCTCTTAAGCGCTACATACTAAAGATTAAACACAAACTAAGACCCGGGCCCGGCTTAGGCTCTAAACACACAAATCACAATAACAAATAAAGGAAACACAATATGTCACTAACATTAGGCTGCGATCCGGAACTGATATGCCGAAGAAACGGTAGCTTTGTTCCCGCACACAGATTCTTTAAACCTGCATCATCATTCGGTCTTGACGGCTGTGAGTCAACTGCCGAGCTAAGACCAGGATATTCAGAAAGTCCTGTTGATCTGACAAGCAAGATCTATCAGATACTTGAATACGGCCACGAAAAAGTTCCTGATCTTGAGTTCTATTCTGGTCATTATGTAGATGAATATTCCATTGGCGGTCATACTCATTTCTCAGTTGAACCAGATACAAAGATGATCGAAGCTCTTGATACGGTGCTCGGTAGTCTGTCTAACTGTATTGATGACAAAATCCAGAGACAGAAAAGAGAAAGATCCGGTTATGGTAAACGTGGAGCATACAGAAGGAAGAGTTATGGTTTTGAGTACAGAACACCCGGCTCATTTCTATTATCACCATCCATAACACTGGTTCATCTTACACTTGCCAAGCTTGCTGTAATTGGTGTTAAGGAAGATAACCTGAACTTCCCGGAACTTAAGAACAGACAACACAGCTGCACTTTCCTCAAAGGACTAAAGCACCTGCTGAAAACAATTCCTGACGACTGTCGAGAAGGCTTAAAAGAATTAGATACTTTATTAAGGAGAAGATTAAACTGGAATCAGGATATCTTGCCGAATTGGGGATTAAGGAGGGCAGCATAAATGAACTGTAATAATTGTAATGTGACTCTGGAGGACATCCAGGTCCACTGGGCATTTGAACTTCCATATTGCGAAGACTGCCACACCGATCTCTTTACATACTGTTCAAGATGCGATGCTCTTATCTATAGAAGTGAAGCCCATTATACTGAAGAGGGAGAAGATCCATTCTGCAGCGAATGTTATGAGAATGACTACGATGACGACAGTCCTGAAAACCCAGGAGTAGATGAAGGGGACAGGGAATTCATTATTCGTCTTTCACGTAACTGGCTCCAGGGAAAAGTTGATAACAGAAGACTGATTAGTATTAATGATAAAGATCATTACTTGCAGACTATAAAAACAAAAGTAGGCTTAATTGATAATCCTATCTATGTGTTCGGTCTTATAGACAGAGACGATTACCAGATATGTGCAAGCAGTGATCTGTTTGATCAAATACAGAAGACAGTAAAAGAACTAAATCTCCCCGTTAAAATAATCCAATCCGTTGGATGCAACAGACTTGGTATAAGCCTGCTCCTCCGACAATCCTACCAATCAGAACTGGTTCAGCTTATCAAGGCAGTTACCACAATCAAAGAACCAGCTTTAATCAACAATTAATCAATACGACAATTAAGAAAGGAAACCTTATGTGCGGTATTATGGGATACTACTGCTTTGGCAGTAAGATTCCCGATAAAAATAACATTGCGAGAATGTTTTCTCTGCTTGAATCACGTGGTAAAGATGCTTCAGGTTATGCATTCGTAGAAAAAAACGAACTCATTGTTCACAAAGCTCCAATTAAATCATCAGAAATGGTTAAAACAAATGAATGGAAGAAGCTTGATCTGCCAAAAATTATGATCCTCCATTGCAGAATGAAAACGCAGGGAAGTGAGCTCAACAACGCAAACAACCATCCTATATTCTCCAAGAATGGAATAGCAATAGTTCATAATGGCGTCATCTATAATGACAAGGAGATATTCGGTAAGAAGGAAAGAGATGCAGAAGTAGATTCAGAAAGTATTCTCCACCTTCTATCTCTTAAACTGAAAGGCGATAAAGTTAAACGACTCTTTGACAAAATTGAAGGAAGTTTTGCAGTTGCAGTTATAGATAAAAATGAAGCGGATAAACTGACATTAATAAAGAAAGATAACCCAATAGATCTCTATTACAGCTCAGAAGACGACATACTTTACTTCTGTTCAGAGAAAGCAATCATTAAAGAAGCTCTGAAGATACAAAGTACCTCCGCCCGCGGTTTTAATCTCGGCGAAGGAAGTTATCATTCTTACGAGATGCAGAACAATCATTGTCTATTAATTAATAGTGACGGTGTAGAATCCTATCAGAGATACCATCCGGTAAGAGACAGATGGTTCGAAAGAAACTATCATTATTATAACGAAGAAATAATGATTGATTGTCCTTGGTGCTTCCAGAAAACAAGTTATTATGAAGGAAGACTCTTCAATAAATGTGAAGCCTGTGGAATGTCAATAAACGAAGAGGATCTCTATGTCATATAGTCCTAAAATAGATCCCCAACTTGTGAGACAGCTCTACATTCTCAAACATTCAATGGAGAAAAAAGTCGCCATGACTAAGATGGTAAACGAAGCTGTAAATGAATATCTGAAAACCAAAGAAAGGAAACAGAAAAATGAGTGAAGCATTAGAATTCATAGAACAGCTTTTGCGAGATGCCGAAGAAAAAGAGAAGAAACTTACCCAGGCAAACTATGATCTTCTTCTTGTGGAGATAGGCAAGCTAAATGGAGAAATAAAGAAAAACTTTGATGAAGCAGATAAAGAAATAGAAATAATAAAATCCTGGGCGCTTGTAAAAAATAGTAAACTACAAGAGAAGATAGAATATCTTGAACGAAAGCTGGAAGCATACATTCGTGAAGAAGGGTTAAAAACAATCGATCTGCCTCACGGTGTGCTAAAGATGTACAAGAAGCAGGACAAAGTTGAAATCACAGATATGGAAACTTTTCTAAAGTCTGCCACATCAGAGATCGTCAGCGTTGTACCAGAAACTATCCGACCTGACCTGAACAAAATCAAATCCTTCATTAAGACCTGTAGAAAAATTCCTGCAGGCATAACATTAATTGAAGGCAAAGAATCATTCACATATAAACTAAAAAATGGGAAGGAAGAAAATAAAAATGGTAACACGGAATAAATTAGAGTTGCCTCTGAATAAACCGATAGAGGTAGAACTATTATATGATTCGCCTGTGGTGAATAATAATACTTACGGCGAATATTATTTATATGCCCTTAAAAATGAAGATACAGAATATGCATTTTTTGCTCCACTTGAGATCCACAACGAGCTAAAGAATCTAAAGAAGGGCGATACAGCAACGATCACGAAACTAGCAGCTCAAAGAGGATCTAAGCTGGTTACAACTTATGATGTAGTGTGCAAGCCAGTGAATAATCAACAATCAGAAGAAGTTGAAAAATCAGTTGATCTGGATGATGGAACTAATACAAAAGATCCAACCTTTTCCGATAACTATGAAGCACTTATGCTTGAAAGTTTGCAGGCTGCCATCCGGATACAAGAAGAATTAGGACCTAGTCTGGATATAATGAAGATAGGTGTAACGCTGTTTATTGCACGCAGTCGAATAAATTATACCAATTGAGGCGACAACCGATCAATGAGGCAGCAGAACTAAATGCTGCCTCATCACTTTTCAGTTATGGCTGAATAGACTAATGATTATCAGCAAGCAGATCTTTAAGCGAGTCTTATACAGTCAGTAATTCTTGTCAATTATAAAAGATATCTTACTGTAAGTGCTTAATCCTCATACTCTTAAGGATGCAGACTCATAATTTGCAGGGAATCGGCGTTACAGTAATATTATTATTATTCAGCAAGCTCACGAAATCAGTTACTAATTGAGAGTTGAGGAAACAGGTATCTGATATATATGTTAGGCCTGGTATTCATACCGTAATCGAATATTACTTTTTTCTGGAGGCAGATATCCTTTAGTCTGATGCTGTATCGCAAGTATCCACTGCCTATTCAGCAAATTGATGATAACAGTAAGAGTGACCCACCTCGATCTGGATTATTTTTACGGCTCAATGTATAGGAATGTGCTGTTTTATTATACAGGGGTGAGAATAATAGCTGTATACGGCAAACCAATTAGCTCTCAGAATCAAGTATTAGATGAAGTGAACTATTATATGATCGGCGAGAATAATCTCACTAAATTTTAGATTCGGTAATCGCTCATCTGCTGGGAAAATGCCGATTTTTGAATAAAAACATCTGTACCACGAAACTCTGTATACTGTTATATATATGAATAAAAGTATTGCGGCACAGATTAATTATTCGGATCTGTAAACGATTTCAGCTTCTGCAAGCGGTTGATTTCTTCAGTCAGTGCTTTTGTCCAACAGCTTCAGTATGACAGTTAGCTGGATGAGGTTATATTTTGCAACCGGCAGACAATATCATTTCAAACGGTGTAGACTGATCAGAAATTAGAAATCCATATCATCAGCATATTCCTCCTCCACGTTAGGAACTGACCATGCAATAATCTTATAGTTTACGGCATCTTTAAGAAGCTGAACATCTTCTTTGCTGAATGAGTTGCTGAATGAATTTCTGATTTTTGAGAGTATCTGTTCTTCTGTAAGAAATCCCTTAATAAGGCGGTACTTCACTACATTCTTGTTTATACGGACGGATCTTCGCTCAAGGTCAAGAACCTCGCCAATGGATTTGACCATTTGTTCTTGACTGATTTGCTGAGAATATTTATTCTCTGGTAATTGTTTATATTCTTTGAATAATTCGTCTGGGAAGAATTTTTCCCGTTCCACTAAACTAATTATCCAGTTAATTGCCTTAACATATTGCTTGGAGAATTTTTTCTCATTCAGTGAAACAAGTTCTTCCTTTGCTCTCGTAAATATTCTGTTTATGAAACATCTTTTGAAATAGTTTAACTTTCGATTATCTAGATGTATCAGTTTGCTGATCAAAAGTGGATGTATTGACAGTTCTGTTAATTCTGATATCGTTTGTAACAGCAATTTATTATGACTCCGGAATTCTTCTATATTTTCCTTATAGAATTCACCGGAATTATCTATTTGATTCTCATCTAGAGGCTTATTCAGTACTTTATATTTAAAAGCATCCACAACTTCAGATGGGTATTCTTCATACAGAGCTAATAATTTTTCTCTTGATGATTTTTTCTTTGCAATTAAGGTTTCGCGCTCGGTAGTTAAACTGATTCCGTTAGCAGAATAGTAACTTATTTCAACCTGACAATTTTCAAATTCTTCGTAATATTCTTTACGTAAGATAGAATCACCGAAGAGTAGGTTGTGAAATTCAAATAGTCGGTCACTTCGAACCTTTAGCTCATTTAACACATACTTATGTTCAAGATCATCAAAATAAAAGATATTGCTCTTCAATTGATTATTAATGTTCTTCGGATGGGATGTGTCTTTAAGTGAAATTTGCGATTGTTTTATTCGTGTCAGATAGTATTGAAAATTATTCAAATCAATTTTATAATGCCTTAAATCTAGTCGTATTTGACTTTCTAAATCAAATATTAATTGATTTCGTTTATTAGCTGGTACGAAATCGTAAATTATCGGATTTGCCCTTCTGAATCTGCTAATGAACTGTCTGATTCTGATTAAATTTGAGCAATAAAAACAGTAAAAATGTTTTATTTCTGAATTTTCAATATCAACTCCTTCAGCAAAGACAGAAGTTGTTAGTACAATTCTCACTCCACGTCTAAATATTCCATGTTTGCTTATATGCCGGTAATCACGCTCAAGTTTTCTATCGCTGTCGATAATTGCTACTTGCCTTTCTTTATAACTTGATGCCAGCAGTTTTTCACGAATTAGTTTCAGGTCATCTTTATTTTCAATGTAAATAACTGTTTTTCCATGAGTACAGTTCAAGAGTACATGGCTGATAAGATTTTCTAAGTTCCGATTTTTCGAATGAATAATATTAATTGTTAAAGATGGTTTCGTTGAGGGACCTTTAAAGCGGATGATTTTTTGCTTTCCGGTCAAAACACAACCTTCCGGGGTTCCGGTTAGCGATACAGTTTTTTTGAATCGATGTTTAAGATTATATAGACGAATTAAAGTGTCGTCCCGGAAATCGTAGCTTGCAATTAGATTATGGTATTCATCAATAACGAGTATATATGATTTGGCTTTTAATCCTGCATAGATAAGCCGGGAAATGGAATTGTAGGTGCTGGTGATTATCTGTTCATCAATTAGTCCTTTTAATTCCTTATCTGTGGTGAATCTTGAAAGCGGCTTTAAACCATACTTTTTTGAAAACTGTTCCGTCATAACGACCAGGGGTACAGCAATCACCATTTTTAATCCCATCGTTTTTGCCATATCAATACAAAATCGTGTCTTACCAGAACCAGGCTTGGCGATAAGAAGGTAATCATTTTGGTCATTTAATATCTCTGCGGTTTGCTCATTTCTGGGAATAAACTCATCTGCGTATTTTATTTGTTTTGCTTTGACTAAGAGATTTTTTCTGATCAAAAAAGTACCTGATGTCATTGAGACCCCTGTTGGCTAGGAAAGATTACTTTAAAAAGGTTTTTTTGTTTAATAATTTCCTTCAGAAGGAAAAGTTAAAATCATATAGTAAATACATTACCCATTTATCAAAGGAGAAATATTATGAAACTATAGTTTCAATATATAACCGACCGCGTATAATCAGAATATCGGTTTCATTTTAATGGCTTGGTAGGTAGTATTAATAAAAGCAGGTCCTTATAAGATAATCGATACCTCCCCAGCAACATTAAAATTAGTATCGTTCCAATAAATCCTATATTCTATACTCAAACTTACACTCTGCACTAATCATTTTCAAACAAATACAATTCAATAAAATAGAATAAAAACTTATCACAATGCACAGAAAAATATTTTTAGATCATTCGATCGATAATGACGATTCAATGATTTCAGATGAATCTCTTACTAATACTACAAATGAAAATCCAGATGAGGAAGATTCTGATACACTTTTAACATATACAGACATCTTGAATTCTACTATAAAACAATTCCCTGAAAAACTACTCTTCAGTGTAAAAGAAACAGCAGATGCATTGAGTGTATCCGTGGAATTCATCCGTAAGAAAATTGCGGAGAGAAAAATTAATCCAGTCTCTATGGGAGACAGGAAAATGATTTCAATTAACGAATTAGCAAAATTAATCTACAAAGGAGCATAACATGTCCGTTATCAAAAAACAAAATGGTAAATACGTTGTTGATATGCTTGATGAAAGAAATAAGCGTATCCAACGTACATTCCAGAAGAAAACAGAAGCTGAAGCCTTTAGTTCAGCACTTACCCGAAAGAAGTATGAACGGAAGCTGGTGAATAACCAGCTTCTCACTGCAAGGTATTCGATACTAACAGCCCTGGATGACTTTGAACTTACAAAAAAAAGCCTGAAACCAGCAAGCATTAAAAAATATGCAGCAGTGATTTCATTTATCAGGGATTTTATCCAGTCCAATAATATTAACTACATAGATGAGTTTACACCTGCTAAAGCCGATAAATTCTACCGGATACTCATTGCTGAACGTGTAGTGGATTTGGGCAACCACAAAAAAACTCTTAAAGCTAAGCCAAAGACTGTGAACTTCTACCTGGCTACAATAAGAGAGTTCTTCAAGAGGGAAATATTAAAAGATCATATTTTGAAGAGTCCTTTCAATCATATCAATAACTTAAAGGTTGAAAAAGCACCACCTGAATATTATACCAGGGAAGAAATAACTTCGTTCTTTGCCCAACCAATGGAACCTGAATATTATAACGCTTTCAAAGCTTTCCTTCTAACTGGGATGAGATTTGAAGAGCTCGCAAGTCGCAGAACTTGTGATGTAAACCTGCGGGAGAAACTCATATATGTCCGTAATAATGAAAATTTTTCAGTAAAGACTGAGAATGCCATAAGGGAAATTCCGATGAGTGAAGAACTTTATAGTGTAGTAACACAACTACTTCGGGATAGGGAAGAGGGTGATTTCTTATTCGTTGGACCAAAAGGCAATCGACTCAGAGAGAGGTCGATGCTTGCAGTCTGCAAACGCATAGCGAAGAATGCAGGCATAAAGTCACGTGCCTTTATACATAAGTGGAGGCATACTTATTGTACCATGTTAGTCCACGAAGATGTTCCAATTGAAACTATCTCCAAATTAGTTGGCCACAGTTCCATTACGGAGACTATGATTTATGCACACAACAAAACTGATCACAGACATCATCAAGTGAAAGTCCTTGACAAATTATTTAATTAATTATTGATCATCATATCAGATAACATTAACTAATAAAAAAAGCAACAAAGGAAAAAATAAATTGAACACAAGAACTCTATCAATTGAAACTCGGAATAAAATCAGTATAGCACTTAAGGGAAGAACTTTTTCGGAAGAGTCACGTAAAAAAATGAGTAATGCGAAACTTGGAGAAAAAAATCATCGCTCTACTGTAACTGAAGAAACTGTAAGGAAATTTAAAAAAGACAAACAAAATCCATTTTACACTCATAGACAATTATGTATAAAATACCATATGTCTTTTGACACTGCTAAAAACATTTCTTCAGGCAGGACTTGGAAACATATCAATGCTAAGCAGCCTAATTACTATGAAACCGACGCTATGATTGCGACAGATAATCTCAATAGGATTGCTAATGTGTAGATATTTTGAAATTATCCTACCCAACAGGGGAAAGAACTCTCATAAAATTTTAGGATATATTAATTCAAATGGATGCTGGCTATGTACTACTTTGTCAAAAGATCATGATGGATATGTTTATATCCATTATGGAAAAATTAATACCAGATTACATCGTGTTGTATATAAAGTATTTATTGGACACGTCACAGTTAATGAGCTAGTTCGTCACAAGTGTGATAATCCTGGATGTTGTAATCCTGATCACCTACAGGTTGGGACAGCAAAGGACAATTCTCTCGATATGGTAGAACGGGGTCGAGTTAATAAGAAAAGAGTGAAATTATCCACAAAAAAAAAGAAGGCTATAGCACGATCAACTAAAACTATTCCAGAGCTGGCTGAGGAGAATCAGGTATGCTACAACACAATTGTGAAAATAAGACGTGAATTCAGGAAAGCAGTTAAAGACAGAATGGCTCCGAGTAAAACTTCAGTCTCACTCCCAAATAAAAAAAAGAAAGCAAGAAAGAAAGCCTCAAAAAATTGAGGCTTCTTGAATACCAATTAGTATCGTTATTTTAATTCTAGTTTTAAAGATCGTACTGAGTTCTTAAAATCATACACTATAAATTTTAATTCAGAATCCGCTCTGATTTTAAATGGAACTAATCCCGAAATCTTTTGCTTTGGTTTGATCTCTCCAATTTTGATTTGTCTTGAAGCAGATCCAAGTGCAGGTTCAAAAATTCGACCAAAGGTATCTTCCAGACTAAAGTTACTGACATTAAGTTCAATTGACTTATTAGAATTATTTTGTAATGTGACCTCAATGCCTACAAGCCTGTAATAATAATTAGGCTGATAAAATACTGAAGCCTCTGTTGGATCTTCTATGTTTTGGACTACTAATTTAATTCCATTTGATTCCTGTACAATTTTTAGTTCTGAATCCTTGGTGTCAGTTTTTTTTACTAGACCACCTTTTTCACCTGCGATTTTAAGTCCATTATTTTCTATGATAGTCAATTTACACCACGCCTCACCTATTAAGCTTTTAGAATCATTTGATACGTTATATTGATAATTAAATTCAGCCAGCCATTCTCTTGGGCTATTTGACTTGCTTATTTTTATATCTGATGTCAATTGATACTTGCGATAAGTCCATTTCTTAAAGTAATTAGTTTTATCTCTAATAATAAAATCTTTTCCCTTCAAACCTTCATTATAGAAATCAACCTGATCAGCATAAATTTTAAGTATATAATCAACTGAATTCTGGCTGTTTCTGTTTAGATAATCGCGGACAAAGTTTTGTATGTCTTCATTAGATGTTTGAGCGTATGAAATTATTTTGGCAAAAACTAATATTATAATGGTAACACCCACAACTATTTTTGTATTCATTTTAACCGTCCTTAAGATTTGTCGAGTTCTTTTTCTTTGAGAATTTTAAGGTGATTCACATTCGTTGCAAGATCGACACTAAGATTTAATAATTCTATTGCTGTCCCTAGTAACCATATTAATACAATTACTGTCAATAATGAAATTAAGATTGTTTTAATTAGAGCTCCAAAATCGTAGTGAATATTTGAGTTTACGTTTTGTAATTCACGGGTATAATTTGCGATTGAAGATTGGTATCCTTCCAGTTCGGATTTTAGACTTAAGTAATTTGGCTGGTGTTCGGAACGTATTTTATCTTCAGTAAGATTATTTAATTCATTGGTTTTGATTTTAATATCTGCCCAGTCATTGATATAGGTTCTAAGATATCCCCGTGAATCTTCATTTAGTGAATAATTACTATTAACGTAGTTTAAAGAGTTTCTCTTCACATTGTTAATTTCATATTCATCACTGATTTCTGAATTTGCATCTAAATATTGTTTTAAGTTTTTAAGAGCTTCGCGAGAACTTTCATCGACCGGTATCTGTGATTCAAGTTTTGAATTTGTCGATTTTAAAATATCTATATTATTTTTTTTAACCTTTTTAGCATCTTCGATGATAGAAGTTTTATTTTCCTCCCAATCTTCATCTAGTTCCTCTACTTGTGATTTTATATCTGACAAGCTACTTTTTGACTCATCAATCAAATCCTCCAAATTAGATACCCTTTCCCTCAAATATTTTGGTGGTAGAAAGGAGTTCCACCCTGATATCAGACCTGAACTTAATATTGAAATAGATATGATGATAAGCGCTGCCTCCAGTATTAAGATAATTTTAGTTAATAGATACTGGGAGGTATGTGAGTGAAGTTCTTCACCCCTTGAGCCGAATTCGGATAACTTTGAAACTACCTTGCTGGCTTTTATAAAAGGACTATAAAATATTGAACCGATTACTTTTAATAAGCCGATTAGGAATTGTGGATGTTGATCTCTCGCAAATAAATAAGAGATTAATAGA